>JBLIOD010000006.1:0-83270 GCA_047639475.1 Gammaproteobacteria bacterium | reverse complement strand
TGACGGCGACGATGTGGTACACGTCTAAATCATACTCAAGGCCATAAACTTCTTCGTCCCATAACATTGAGCGCTTGAGTGATTCCATCGCGTGCTGGGTTTTGTCGGCGTCTTCTGGGCGCGTTAGTACGTGCAAATCAACCACACGGCCGCTTTGGGTGGTGAAGGTGTCGCTGTCGCAAGCCAAGTCGCCTGCCACTAGCGCAAACAAGTACGTGGGCTTGGGGTGGGGGTCATCCCAGCAGGCGTAGTGCAGGCCATCTTGTTCACCTGAATCAACCAAGTTGCCGTTAGACAGCAATAGCGGATAGTCGCTTTTGTTGGCGCGCAAGGTCACTTTGTAAGTACACAGTACATCCGGGCGATCAAGCGAGAAAGTGATGCGCCGAAAGCCTTGTGCTTCGCATTGGGTACACAGCATGTCACCCGATTTGTATAAACCGCTTAACGCGGTGTTGGCAGCGGGGTCGTTGCTGTTTTCAATGGTTAAGCTGCAAGAGCTAGGCATGTTGAAAATGCTTAGTAGATCGCCTTCATATTTGTAACGGTCTTGTGCCAGTGTTTCGCCATCTATTGCGATGCTGATTAGCGTTAGGTTTTCGCCGTCGAGTATCAAGGTGTCAGAGCCGTTCTCTGGATTGGCGTTGATGTCATAACGGGCAGTTACCAGCGTGTTATCTGAACTCAGGGTAAAGTCTAAATCACAATGCGTGAGCAAGAAGACGGGCGGGGTGTAATCTTTTAAATAGATGGTAGGCGCTGTGGCGTTTTTAGCTAGCATTATGAGTTTGGCGGTAAATTAAGGTTGTCTAGATTTAGATGTTGCTCGAACCAGGTTCGAACAGGCTTTAGATTCGATTGCGCTAAGCATTGCGCAAGCAAGCGTACAACGCGGGGTAAGTGTTGTAAATAAACGCCCTTGGCGTCGCGCTCGAATAAGCGAACAAAAATACCAAGTACTTTGCAATGTCGCTGCGCCCCTAAGGCATGATACCAAGGCATGAACGCAGCGCGATAGCCACTGTTTGCAGAGAAATAGCGAGATAGCATTTCTTCAATCAAGGCACCTGAAATATCGCGCCGCGCGTCTTGTAGTAGGGAAACCAAGTCGTAGGCTGGATGGCCAAGTAAAGCATCTTGAAAGTCTAACACGGCGCACTGGGTAGTTCCGCCTTGCTCAACAACCATCAAGTTATCGATATGATAGTCGCGTAGTACGATGGTTGACGGCAAATCATCTAAGTTTTTAAACACTTCTTGCCATGCATTTTGGTAGTTTTGGCTTATCTGAGCGGAAGGGGTGGATTGCATCACATAAGGGTAAAACCACTCGAGTAGCAATGCCGCTTCTTGTTGTAACACGTCTAGGTCATAGGCGGGTAGCGAGATGGAGGCCGCTGTTGGCTGGCTGTGTAATTGAGTTAGTAAATCAGTCGCCATGGCATATAGCGCCGATTCGCTATCACCTCGCTTAAGCGCCTGCGTAAAGGTAATGTCGCCAAAATCTTCTAACAACATCAAACCGTTTTCATTATCTAACTTTAGGCTTTGCGGTGCTCTTACGCCTAGTGACGCTAGGTGCTTGGCTATGCGGTCAAACTCCGCAACCGGCTTTTCAGGGGGAAGGGCGTCCATGAGCATAGCGGATTGCTTACCGAGCGTTAGCCGTGTGTATTGGCGAAAAGAGGCATCTTGATTTAGGGGGGCGCCAGTGGCGTCAGCCCAAGTGGTGTCGTTCAGAAAATCGGTGATTTCAGACTGTCTATTTCGCATCAACTTTTCGCTTTTGGACGATTTACATTGAAGAGCGCTTTTAACCCAATCTCCAGCGCGACTTTATGCTCTCGGGTTAAAGATTGTGTTTTAGACGGGTGGCCCACCCAAAATGTATCTTCGGCTTTCTCTCCGACTGTGGTGATGTTTGCGCTGATTAATCGCACATGGCATTCAGCGAAGACATTGGAAATCTTATTGATGAGGCCGGGTTCGTCTAGCGCTTCAATTTCAATGCTGAGGTTGCCGAGGTCGGTGATGGGCGATACTTCAATTTTTGATTCGTGTTCAAACTCTTTTAATAAGCGCGGCATTAACAACTTCTTGGGCGGGCTTCTAAAGCTACTTGAAATGAGCGCATCTCTTACTTGAGTCGCATCGTTGCTTAAGGTTTTCTTGCTGGGCGTTTGCTGCAGCTTTGCCAATGTGGACACGGTGAACAGCAGAATTGTGAAACCGGGGTTGGCTGCGTGAATTTTGGCTTGCAGGATATTTTGCCCTAGTTTATCAAAAGCGCCGGTAACGGCAGGCAGCACATAGGGAGAATCGGCGGTGTAGATAACGTATTGCTGCGCTTCATATTGTTTTAAATAACGGGCGTCAACCACCGGCATATCAAGCGCTGAAGCAGAACAAATTTGGCTTGCGTGCCACGCCATGGTCGAGGGGCGATGGGAAGAGATGTAATCGTCGTCCAGCATCAGCCAATATTGGGCTAGGGTGTCACCGTTGACTTTGCCTTTCAATAAAGTGGCTGTGGCCCGTTTACGACGAGTGCGTTTGGCTTTGTTGTCGACGACTCGTTCTTCATCTAGGTTGGTGAAGTGACGGGTGGTTTTGTTGTACAACTGGCTCAATAAGTGGCCTTTCCATGCTGTCCAAGTTTCTGGGCTGGTGGCGCGAATGTCGGCGACTGTCAGCAGATACAAGTTATCTAGATAGACTTGGTTACCGACCCGCTGTGCAAAAGCTTGAATGACCATTTCGTCGGATAAGTCTTCGCGCTGTGACACCTTTGACATTTGTAAGTGGTGTAACACCAACCAAGAAACCAGCTCGACGTCCTCTAGTGGCATGCCTAACTTGGTGCAGTACTCTTTGGCATCTATGGCGCCCAGTTTGTCGTGATTGCCGCCTCTGCCCTTCGCGATGTCATGAAATAGGCCAGCTAGATAGACGCGGTGCCGTAGCGCTGTGCGGCTCATCACTTCACTTAGTTCTGGGAACTCATGGTTAAATTCGTTTTGAGCGAAATGTCTCAAATTGCGTATGACAAACAAACTGTGTGCATCCACCGTGTAGGCGTGGAAAAGGTCGTGCTGCATTTGGCCAGCAATGCGTCCGTAAACGGGTAGAAAACGGCCCAGAACGCCATATAGGTCTAACTTGCGAAGGGTGCGCGTTAGCGCGTGATCATCGATAAAAAATGACAAAAACGTTTGCAGGTTCTTCGGGTCGGCGCGAAATGCGTCATCAATCAAGTGATGACGTGTGCGTATGGCGCGCACAGTGGCCGCACTAAAGTTTTTAATGTTTGAATCGAGTTGGTAGACAGAGAAAATGCCGAGCATGGCGCTGGGGTCTTTCTCAAAAATGTCGCTTTCCTTGTGGGCTAGGTAGCCATTGACAACCATAAAACGCGAATCATCACAATCATGAACAATATCTGGCGCAGTATTAAAGCTATCTCCAATTTGTTGCAGAATAAATTCGTTGAGCCGTCTAATATCCTTTGCGGCCCGGTAATATTGCTGCATCAATTGTTCAACCGCAAGCTGTTCTTCATTGGTGCTAAAGCCAAAGTGTTCTGCGATTTCGGGTTGATAATTGAACAGGATACGGTTTTCATCGCGTTTACTTAACACATGCAAACAGTTTCTAATTTGCCACAGCAAATCTCGTTGCTTGATTAAGACGTCTCGTTCACCGAGAGTGAGCAGACCGTCAACAGCGGCATCTTCGAGTTTAGAAATGCCGTGAATTCGATTGGCCATCCAACTGATGGATTGGATGTCGCGCAATCCACCGGGGCTAGACTTGAGGTTGGGCTCCAATTTGTAAGCGGTGTCGTCAAAGCTGTCGTGTCGGGCAATTTGTTCGGCAAGTTTGGCTTCGTAAAACCGTTGGTTGGGCCAGATAGCCTGGTCGCGGATGCTGGCTTGAAGTTGTTGATTAAGGCCTGCATCGCCGCGTAAAGGGCGGGCCTCAAGTAAATTGGTGAAGATGGTGACGTCTTGGCTAGCCAGCTCAACACATTCTGCTAGAGTGCGCACACTGTGGCCGACTTCTAGGTTTAAGTCCCACAGTAGTTGAATCAGGCTTTCTATTTGGGCGGTTGCCGTGTCAGGTAACGCCTGCTCACTGAGAATCAGTAGGTCAATGTCTGAATTGAGATTGAGCTCCTGTCTTCCATAGCCACCAACTGCGATTAAACTAAGCTGGGCGGGTGAGCACTCAGCGCAAAGTGAATCCCAGGCGCAACATAATAAGTCGTCTATAAGATCGGAAGAAGCTCGAACGATCTCAGAGATCGGTTGGCGCTGTTGGTGCATGGCAATCAACGATTGCCGCCCTTGTTTTAGGGCTGCCTTAAACGCGACCAGCGGTTGCTCGTCACTAAACTGCTGTTTAACAGCGACAGCATCAAACAAACTAGAATTAGCGAGCGCCATTGCAAATAACCTAGTGGCTTTTAGTCAGGATCTCGCTGCCATTGGAAGTGATTAATATGGTGTGCTCCCATTGTGCTGATAAAGATCGGTCTTGCGTAACAACCGTCCAGCCATCTTGTAGCAACTTGGTTTCTTTCTTGCCCGCATTGATCATCGGTTCAATCGTAAAAGTCATGCCTTCTTCGATTCGCATGCCCGTGCCGGGTTTACCATAGTGCAAAACCTGCGGCGGTTCGTGGAACTTGGCGCCAATACCGTGGCCGCAATATTCGCGCACCACGGAGTAATTTCGTGCCTCAGCATGTTGTTGAATTACGTGGCCGATATCGCCCAAGGTGATGCCGGGTTTTGCCAGGTCGATTCCTAGCATCATGCATTCGTAGGCCGTTTCTGTAAGTCGCTTAGCCAAAACTGAGGGTTTGCCCACATAAAACATGCGGCTGGTGTCGCCGTGGTACCCGTCTTTGATAACTGTGATATCCACATTGATAACGTCGCCTTTCTTTAAGCGCTTATCAGCAGGAATGCCGTGACAGATAACATTGTTCACTGAGGTACAAATAGACTTTGGAAAGCCGTGGTAATTCAAAGGAGCGGGAATAGCCTTTTGTTCATCAACTATATAATTATGGCAAAGCTGATCAAGTTCATCAGTGCTTACGCCAGCGGCGATATGCGGCGTGATGAAGTCGAGCACTTCAGAGGCTAATCGCCCTGCAACTCGCATTTTTGCTATTTCTTCGGTAGTTTTGATCATAAATTAGGGTCGCAGATAAATACTTTCAAAAAACAGGCCTTATGCTCGCAGAATCGCTTTCGTTACGCAATGGCTTGGGTTAGAATCGCGCGCTCAAAATTACTGGAGCTCAAACTTTAAAAAGGGCTCTAAATTCACACGCGGGACTCAGTTGTTTGCTTGGGTGCTCATTGTAATCAATTCAATGAGTTAGTAACACAGCCCTGCGGAGGAAATAACCTACTAAAAAGAGAAAGAAACATGTCAGATATTACTATTCGTAAATTATTAGAAGCCGGTTGTCATTTTGGTCACCAAACACGTTACTGGTGCCCGCGCATGGAGCCTTATATTTTTGGCGAGCGCAACAAATTACACATCATTGATTTAGAGCAAACTAAGCCAATGTTAGACGACGCCTTAAATTACTTAGGCGGTGTTGCAGCAGGCGGCGGCAAAATCTTATTTGTTGGTACTAAGCGTCAAGCCAGCAATCTTATCGAAACTGAAGCGCAGCGTTGCAGCATGCCTTACGTTAACTTCCGTTGGTTAGGCGGCATGTTAACCAATTTCAAAACAATCAAGAACTCAGTTAAGCGCCTAAAAGAAATGGAAGGCATGATTGACTCTGGTGAGATCAACAAGCTACGTAAAAAAGAAGCGCTGCAGTTTACACGCGAAAAAGCCAAGCTAGATCGTAGCCTGTCAGGTATTAAAGACATGGGTTCTTTACCTGATGCCTTATTCGTCATTGATCGTGAGTATGATTACATCGCGGTTAACGAAGCCAATAAGCTAGGTATTCCAGTGGTATCTATTGTGGATACAAATTGCTCGCCGCGTGGCATTGATTACGTTATTCCAGGCAATGATGATGCTATTAAAGCCATTCGTTTATATCTAGCTGCAGCAGCAGACATGATCAACGATGCGCGTCTTGCTTCGTTAACTTCGCAAGCAACTGGCTTAGCAGCAGAAAAAGAAGCCCCAGCGGCAGTTGTTGAAGAAGCGGCACCTGTAGCGGAAGCGGTTGTTGAAGCTGCGCCAGTGGTTGAAGCGAGTGAGCCTGCAGAAGCAGCGCCAGCACCAAAGAAAGTTGTTAAAAAAGTGGCGAAGAAAGTAGCAGCGAAAGTTGAGCCTGAAGTTGAGGCCCCAGCTAGCGATGCTGCCGATAAGCTGACTGATATCAATGGCATTGGTCCAGTGATTGAAGGCAAGCTTCAAGCAATGGGCATTTCTACCTTTGCTCAAATCGCCGCTTTCACACCAGAGAAAATTGCAGAAATTGACGGCGAGCTAAACTTCAAAGGTCGTATCGACCGTGAAGAGTGGGTTACTCAGGCTGCCAAGCTAGCCTAAGTAGACACGGTAAGGCGCCGTTTTAACATGGCGCCTGCTGCAACAAACACATTTTTAAAGAACACCTAAACGAGATTTTATTATGGCTGCAATAACTACAGCTCTTATTAAAGAACTACGCGAGCGCACAGGCGTTGGCATGATGGATTGTAAAAGAGCATTGGCGGAAGTAGACGGTGACGTCGAAGCGGCAATTGAAGGATTACGCAAGAAGGGCGCTTCAGCAGCGGCTAAAAAAGCAGGCCGCATTGCGGCTGAAGGCGTTATAGCGAGTGCTGAAGCGGAAGACGGTTCGGCGATTGCCATTGTTGAAATCAATTCTGAAACAGATTTTGCTGCAAAAGACGATGGATTTAAAGGTTTTGCTAGCGATGTAGCTAATAAGGTACTGACGGGAAAACCAGCTGATTTAGACGCACTGGCTGCTAGCGGTGTAGAAGCGGCGCGACAAGCGTTGATCTCTACCATCGGTGAGAACATCAGCGTTCGACGTTTTGAACTGATTGCCGCCGATGGCGGCGTTTTAGGTGCTTACCTGCACGGTGCTAAGATTGGCGTTATCGTTAGGCTAGAAGGCGGCACCACTGAGCTGGCGCGCGATATTGCAATGCATACAGCGGCGAGCAACCCAGCGTGTATCTCTGAAGCCGATATGCCAGCTGAATTGCTTGAGAAAGAAAAAGAAATCTTTATCGCTCAAGCTAAGGAAAGTGGCAAGCCTGACGAAATCATTGAGAAAATGATCGTTGGCCGCATGAAGAAATTCTTGAAAGAGAACACCTTACTGGGCCAGCCGTTTGTTAAAAACCCTGATCAATCAGTTGAGCAGTTACTAAAAGAAGGCGGTGCTAGCGTGACCCAGATTCAACGATTCGAAGTTGGCGAAGGCATTGAAAAGAAAGAAGATGATTTTGTTGCTGAAGTAATGGCGCAAGCTGCTAAAGCCTAGAGTAGGCTAGACTGGTTTTTTGAGAAAAATGATCTGGCTCAGTTACTGAGCCAGATCAACACACAACCAAGGATTTAAACATGGCCAAACCCGCTTATAACAGAGTATTACTTAAGTTAAGTGGGGAGTCATTAGCAGGGGATGCGAAGTTCGGTATTGAGGCAGAAATGCTCGCCTCTGTCGCTGCCGAAATTAAAACCATTGTTGATACTGGCGTGCAACTCGCTATTGTTGTGGGCGGCGGTAATTTCTTCCGTGGCATGCAAGCGGCATCGAAAGGCATGGATCGCATTGGTTCAGATTACATTGGTATGCTGGCGACAGCAATGAATGCTTTATCTTTACAACAGGCGCTTGAGGCTTGCGGTCAACCTGCAAGGGTGATGTCTGCTTTGCATATTGTAGGTGTGGTAGAGCCCTATGTTCGTCCGCGTGCTTTGAAACACCTCAAGAACGATCGCGTGGTTATTTTCGCCGCGGGTACAGGCAACCCTTTGTTTACTACCGATACAGCTGCAAGTTTGCGCGCGTTAGAAGTAGGTGCGCAATTAATGATTAAAGCCACGAGGGTGGACGGGGTATATACCGCTGACCCAGAAAAAGACCCAGAGGCTACTCGTTACGAAACGTTGAGTTTTGATGAGGCAATAGATAAACAATTGGGGGTGATGGATAGCACCGCCATGACGCTATGCCGCGAAAATAAAATGCCTATTCGCGTGTTAAATTTTCACGAGGAGGGCAACTTGATGCGCGCTATAATGGGGCAGCCAGTGGGTACACTGGTACATAACTAGAGGTCACAGTATAACTACTGCGCTAGACCAAGGAAATTAACTAGGCATCGACAAACTCGATCACGATGCGCATGTGGCTGACAATCACTGCGTTATTTCTCGAAGTTTTGCCTAGTTTTTCCGTCGGTTGCTACGTTAAGCTGAGATATCAACAAAATAATTGGATAAAGCCATGATCGACGAAATACTAAAAGAAGCCACGACCCGCATGGGTAAAAGCGTTGAAGCTATCAAAAATGAATTTGTACGCATTCGGACAGGCCGGGCAAGTACCAGCTTACTGGATCATCTTATGGTTGACTACTATGGCAGTCCAACCCAGATCTCTCAGTGTGCAACTGTCGGTGTTGCGGATGCAAGAACCTTGTCTATTCAACCTTGGGAGAAGAACATGGTGCCCGCTATTGAAAGGGCGATCATGGAATCTGATCTGGGATTAAATCCCGTTACTGCCGGCGAACATATTCGCATTCCATTGCCGCCGATGACAGAAGAGCGCCGCATTGAAATGACCAAAATTGTGAAGAACGAAGGCGAGAATGGCAAAATTGCTATTCGTAATATTCGTCGTGATGCCATTGGCCAAGTGAAAGATTTGGAAAAAGAAAAAGAAATTTCTGAAGACGAAGAAAAGCTAGCTCAAACACAGATTCAAGCTTTAACAGACCAGTACGTTGCGGAAATGGACGCCGCAGTAGACAAAAAACAAAAGGAAGTAATGGAAGTTTAGGCCTTAGTACAATAGTTATTATTGTTATTGTGAGCGTCTAATTTCTAACAAATGAGTTCGGACGAAATCATCGCTAAGTTGATCCCTCAACACATTGCCATCATTATGGATGGTAATGGCCGGTGGGCGAAACAACGCAATAAGCCCAGGGTATTTGGCCATCGACAAGGCGTTGAATCAGTCAGAACCATTGTTGAACACAGTGCCAGGGTGGGTGTTTCTCACCTAACGATATTTGCCTTTAGTAGCGAAAACTGGAATCGCCCACCAACCGAAGTCAAACTACTTTTAGAATTGCTAGCCAATGTATTGGGCGATGATTTAGCGCGGTTACACAAAAATGGTATTCGCTTAGGCATTCTGGGTGATCTTTCTGCGTTTCCTAAACGGCTGCAAAACAAGATAGCCAAAGCCATTGAGTTGACCAGCGCTAATGAGGGTGTAAATCTCAACATTGCCATAAATTATGGCGGTCGATGGGATATCGCGCAAGCGGCACGCGAACTTGCGGACCGAGTTCAAAAGGGAGAGTTGGAGGTACAAGACATTAACGAAAGTACCCTGTCTGCGGCAATGAGTACAGCGGACATTCCCGATCCGGATTTACTGATCAGAACGGGTGGTGAAGTTCGAGTTAGTAACTTCTTGTTATGGCAATGCGCCTATGCCGAACTTTACTTTACCGATACTTATTGGCCCGATTTTGATGAGCCGCAATTAGATAAGGCGATAGAGTGGTTTGCGGGACGACAGCGTCGTTACGGTAAAACCGGTGAACAAATCATAGAAGGAAAATAACAATGAAAACTCGAATTATCTCAGGAGTAATAATGGCCATTGTGGCTTTGTTAGGCATCTTCTTGTTGCCTAGTAAGCTCTTCGCACTTGCTGTATTAATTATAATGTTAGTTGGGCTGCGCGAATGGAGTGCCATGGCGAAGCAGTCGTTAGAAGATTATATTCGCGCGGCGATGTTACTAAGTTTGCTAGCCTACGTCACTTATTACCTGAAGCTTCCTAGCTTTTGGATTATTGCCAGTGGTGTCATTTACTGGCTTGGGCAGACGGCGGTGCTCGGTAGGCCTGTTGTGACTCCCAGTAGCTGGAGTTTAATCAAAGGCGTATTTGCGCTCTGGTTCGCGTGGATGGCTTTCACCTCTTTGCATGCAATTAGCCCTGGTTTATTGTTGCTGGCCTTATTAATGGTATGGGCTTCAGATTCCTTGGCGTATTTCGGCGGTAAGCGTTATGGTAAAACCAAACTAGCACCGACTATTAGCCCAGGTAAAACCTGGGAAGGCGTAGCCTGCGGGGCAATAGGCTCAGCGATCATCAGTTTGGTTTATTGTTACTTTGCTATTTCTATCATACGCTCACCCGCGCAATATGGGTTGGTCGCGGTGTTGGCAGTGGCGGTGAGCTTGATTTCGGTAGTGGGTGACTTGAGTGAGAGCAAACTCAAACGTGCGGCTGATATGAAAGACAGTGGCAATCTGATTCCCGGGCATGGAGGGGTGTTGGATAGGGTAGATGGACTGATAGCAGGTTTGCCTTTGTTCGCACTCTGTTGGCCATTGATTGCCTTCATTTGATGAAGCGTAATGTCGTCATCCTCGGCTCTACTGGCTCAATTGGCGTCAGTACACTAGACGTTATCGGGCGACACCCCGATAGATTCGCTTGCTTTGGCCTAAGTGCCAACACGGATTGGCAGGGGATGTTAGTGCAATGCCTGGCTTTTCAACCTAGTTATGCAGTTATGGCCGACCTGACTGCATCCAATCAACTCCGCTCAGCGCTTAAAGGCCACAATAGCGCAACGCAAGTATTGCAATCGGTGGACGCCTTGAGTCAGTTAGCGAGTGACGCACAGGTTAACGTCGTCGTCAGCGGTATTGTGGGTGCAGCGGGTTTACTATCTACCTTGGCCGCGGTTGAAGCAGGAAAGACAGTGTTGATTGCAAACAAAGAACCTTTGGTGATGTTAGGTGATGAGATTGTCAGCCTTGCTAAAACCACCGGGGCTACCTTGTTACCGTTAGACAGTGAGCACAATGCAATTTTTCAGTGTTTGCCAACCCAGCTAGATTCCCACGAAGACAATAATTTACTGGCCAAGGGGGTGAGGAGGTTGATACTCACTGGCTCTGGCGGGCCCTTTAGAACCAAACCGTTGAGTGAATTTGCAGCAATAACCCCTGAGCAAGCCTGTGCCCACCCGAATTGGGATATGGGCAAGAAGATTTCTGTCGATTCATCGACTATGATGAACAAAGGTTTGGAGCTGATCGAAGCCTGTGCGTTATTTCAATTACCGCCCGAAAAAATCGAGATTGTTATTCACCCACAAAGCGCCATCCATTCGATGGTTGAATATGTCGATGGGTCTATTCTGTCGCAAATGGGTTGCCCTGATATGCGAACTCCCATCGCGCACGCGTTGGGGTGGCCAGATAGAATTGAATCTGGTGTGCCTTCTTTAGACCTCATCGCGCTGTCACGCTTGGACTTCAGTGCACCTGATGCAGAGCGATTCCCTTTGCTCAAGTTATCTACTCAAGCAGCCAAGCAAGGCGGCACCATGCCAACTATTTTGAGTGCTGCCAATGAAGTTGCGGTGGAGGCTTTTTTGAATAAGCAAATTAGTTATACCGAAATCTCACGCTTAGTAGATAACGCGATGCAAACAATCGCCTATAGTCCGGATCGCTGTTTAGAGTCAGTACTCGACGTTGATGAACAGGCACGCCAAGTGACAATGAAAAACGTGATTCAATTGGCAGCATAAGTTTTATAAGATGAAGTTGGCTAAAGATCACTGGCTGTTTCACATTCCTTTTGCCCATCGCGGTTTGCATGATAAAGATGGCGCACCTGAGAATACCCTGCAAGCCTTTCAGCAAGCGATTGATAAAGGGTATGGTATCGAGTTAGATGTTCAGTTTAGCCGGGATAAGAAAGTAATGGTATTTCACGATGAGCGCCTAGAGCACTTGACCAATGGTGATGGTTTAACTAAAGATCAAACTGCGCATGCACTCGGTAAACTAAAGGTAAAAGGAACGGACCAATCTATTCCAACCTTGGCAACGGTGTTAGAGCTGGTCGGTGGCAAGGTGCCGGTGCTGGTTGAGATTAAAGGCTTAGAAGGGGGGTCGGATGATTTAGACGCTGCGGTGGCGAACGAGTTAGATAACTACAGGGGCGATTTTGCCTTGCTTGCCTTTAACCCTTTGCGCTTAGAGTGGTTTGCCAATAACCGACCGAATATGTTGCGTGGCCAAAATACTGAGCGCTACTTAGACGGCGAACTGAACATTTGGCGACGTTTTGTCTATCAGCATTGTTTGTTAAATTACAAAAGCCGACCAAATTTTATCTCCTACGAAATAGACATGTTACCTAATTGGCGTATGCGGCGTTTTAGAAAACAAAATATGCCGATGATCAGTTGGACGATTAACAACGTTAGTCGTTTAAAAGCGGCCAGGAAATACGTCGATAATATTATCTTCGAGAAGATTGACCCTGAGCAAGTAAGCTAAGCAAGGGCGGGGGCCATATCACCGTTATCGTTGTTGAGATTGCACCGCGGTGACAATAATCGTATTTATGACCGCTGCAACATCGCAACCGCGTGACAAATCATTAACGGGTTGATTCAAACCCTGTAGTACCGGGCCAATTGGCAATGCGCCGCCTAGTCGCTCGGCAATTTTGTACCCAATATTGCCAGCTTCCAAGCTCGGGAAAACAAATACGTTAGCTGGGGCATCGAAATCAGGTTCAGGCCACTTGCCGGTCAAGGTTTTGGCGCTAAATGCCGCGTCAAATTGAATGTCACCAATCACCTGTAAACTAGGGTGTCGCTCTTTCACTAACGCAGTGGCATTACGCACTTTATCAACCTCGGGGTGTGCCGCGCTGGCATTGGTGGAAAACGATAGCATGGCGATCTTGGGGTCAAATCCCAGTAATTGCGCAGCACTCTGAGCGCTGGATGTAGCGATGTCAGCAAGTTGTTCGGCGTTAGGCGCAATATTTAGCGCGCAGTCGGCAAACACAACGGGAGAAGCGCAAGCATCAGAAAGCACCATGATAAAGAAACTAGACACCAGTTTTACGCCTGGCGCTACGCCAATTATTTGCAGCGCAGCACGTACGACATCTGAGGTAGCATGTTGTGCACCTGCTACACATCCGTCTGCATCTCCCGCCCGGACCATACAATTGGCAAATACGATGGGTTGGGTGATCAAGGTACTGGCTTGCTCCATGGTCATGCCTTTGGCTTTACGCAATTTATAGAGTAGTTCAGCGTAACTCGCTGACTGCTCGTTGCGACATGGATCAACAATGGTTATGCCATCAGGATCAATGTCCTGTGTTTTGCATATGGCGTTAATCTCATCACTGATCCCTAAAGCGATGGGGCGAGCCAAGCCTTGTCTGGCGCAGTGTGCAGCAGCCTCTAAAATGCGAGGGTCGGTGCCCTCAGGTAAGACAATCGTTTGGGGTTGTTGTTTTGCTCTGTGAGCAAAGTTGTCTAAGAATTCGGTTTGCATAACAACAAATTGGGTGGCAAGGTTCTGGGTAAATTGGGTTTTGATTTTAAGCGATTTAGGGTAGGGTAGCGCACTATTTTAAAGACGAGCTTAAAAGGCTCATAAGGTAATTCACACAATGAATATCCAATGGTTTCCCGGCCACATGCACAAGGCCATCAAAGAGATAAAAGAAACCTTGAATAAGGTGGATATGTTTATCGAAGTGTTGGATGCACGCATACCCTACAGTAGTCAAAATCCTGTACTAGAACAAGTGCGCGGTGATAAACCTGGATTGAAGGTGCTGACCAAGGCGGATTTGGCCGATCCCAAAATGACCAAGCTTTGGTTGGCGCATATTAGCGAGAATGAAAAAATAGCGAGTCGCGCCATAACGATGCATCGTAAAGGCGAAGTCAAAAAATTGACTGGTGTGTGTAGAGGCCTATTCTCACACAAGCTGGATCGCTTAGAACCGATCCGTGTAATGATAGTGGGTATCCCCAATGTCGGTAAATCTTCTCTTATTAATGCTCTCAGTGGTAAAACGATTGCCAAAACCGGCAATGAACCTGCGGTAACCAAGCGTCAACAGCGCATTGAATTGGAAAATAATATTCTATTGTTGGATACGCCAGGCGTGCTTTGGCCCAACATTGAAAACCGTTATAGTGGTTTACGCTTGGGCGTGACTGGCGCTATAAAAGACACCGCAGTGCACTACGATACCTTGGCCTATTACGCCGCAGAGCTAATGTTAGATTTGTATCCTGAGCGTTTAGCCGAACGTTATAAGCTCGATACCATGCCTGAAGATAATCATGGGTTAATTCAAGCGATAGCGGCCTATAGAGGCGCGATTAAGACTGGCGGAAAAATTGATATCGAACGCACTTGTAACATATTCATTAAGGATATTCGTTCTGGGGTGTTAGGGGGGCTGACGTTAGAAAACCCAGATGTGATCAGTTTAGAACTAGCGGAGATGAATGCCAAAAAGGAAGATAAAGAAGCCCAAAAATTGGCAAAAAAAGCGGAACGTAAAAAGCGCTATTTGCGAAACAGAAAGTAGGGTTGAAACAGCCCTGGGCCGTCTGGTGTTGGGGCAGATATTCGCGGGCATTACCTTCTTGTTGAAAATATCTATTGGCTTGCTTGCAGTCTATGCGGCAACTTGGATACGCGCCCGGCCATATGTGCTCAATCGAATAAATAAAGTGAGTGGACGAAGAGTTAGGTCCTGTTTCAGTATTGGTTAACAATGCGGGTATTTTGAAAACGCAAACTCGGCTGGCGGATTTGAACGCAGATAGAATTAACGCGATATTCAACGCCAATGTAACGGGTAGTTTTATATGTTGCCGTGAAGCGGTGAAACGTATGTCCACTAAAATGGGCGGCGATGGCGGGGCAATAATTAATGTCTCATCTGGCGCTGCGACCCGTGGGTCACCCAATGAGTATATTGACTATGCAGCTTCCAAAGACGCGATCGACACCTTAACCAAAGGGCTGTCGGTCGAGGTGGCAGGAGAGGGAATTCGAGTGAATTGCGTTCGTCCTGTGTTTATCTATACCGAGATGCATGCCGATGGTGGTGAACCCAATCGAGTTGACAGAGTGAAAGCCAAGGTGACTATGAAGCGGGGGGGGGCAACCGAGCGAAGTGGCTGAGGCTATTTATTGGTTAGCTTCGGATAAGGCTTCGTTTTCAACGGGAAATTTTCTAGATCTTGCGGGCGGCCTTTAACGTTTATTGATAGACGGTATTAATTGCGATACTTGATCTCACTTTCTCTTGCTTGTTGTTGTAACCATCCAATAAACGCGCGCATCGCTGTGTTAGGTATTTGCTCTTCGGGGTAGACGATGAAATAGGAGAACCCAGTGGGCTGTGAAATATCAAAAGGCCGAATTAAACGTCCTTTTGCCAAATCATCTAAGACCAATTGACTGCGTGCAAGGGCGATACCATCGCCTTCTAGTGCAGATTGGACCGCCATCGCTGAATCAGTATAAACCGGACCTTTGGAAGAGTCTACATCGCTTGCTTTGGCTTCTACTAGCCATTTGTGCCAATCCCCGTGGCCGTCATCATGCAATAAAACATGGTGTTTCAGATCACTTGGATTAAGCAATGGATGTTTGCCCTGCATGATGCTCGGGCAACACACTGGATAAATATCTTCTTCTAATAGGTGAATGCTGGTTAGCCCTGGATAATTGCCTGAGCCGTAACGAATGCTGATGTCGATGTTCTCAGTGGCAAAGTTGGTTAGCCCTCGTGAGGGCGCGAGTCGAAAATCAACCTCTGGAAACTGTTGTAAGAATAAACCCAGCCGCGGCACCAGCCAACGTGAAGCAAATGAGGGGAGAAGGGAAACGGTTAAGGGTGCCAATTTTGGTTTGTTGGCTAAGTGATCTAAGCCTTCTTCTAGCGTTGCAAATATTTGATCGACGTAGGGCAAAAAGTGCTTGCCGGCATCTGAGAGCTGCAGGGAGCGGTTTCCTCTAACAAAGAGCCGTTGCTCTAGGCTTGACTCTAAGGATTTGATTTGATGGCTGATCGCAGCTTGGGTGACGCTCAGTTCCTGAGCAGCAAGCGTAAAAGAGAGGCAATGGGCTGCGCTTCGAAACGCGTGTAAAGTACTAAGAGGAGGATAGTGACGTTGCATTCGGATAATAAAAACTAATGTTAAATATTAAAAATGGTCGTTTGTCGAAACCGATCTAGTCGCTTAAAGTACGGTTTCAAGGTGATTAAGTCACGAAATGTAGTCAATTTTTAACCGAGGAGCTTAGTATGTCAAATTATCAAAATTTATGCATCAATGATGTCCATTCTGAAAGCCTAGCCAAAAACTTGGGCCAAGCAGCAGAAGAGTTGTATAGCGAAACCCTTTTTAAATCACCTCTAAAATTGATTCAAATTTGGAATGAGCGAAGCAAGCAGCGGCATCATCTTTCTTTGCTTACCGCGCAGCAGCGAGATGATATTGGTGTAACGACTAAACAGGTCGCAATAGAAACGGCTAAACCATTTTGGATTGCTTAGTGTTATAGATGGTTTGCGGCTAAGCAAACTGGCCTGATTCTATGATGAATAAAATGCCAACCGATACGAACCACTAAGCTAAGTCGTTTAGTGGTTCAGTAAATTGGTTGCTTGCGGAGCTTTACACTCCACAAAAACCTGGGAAGTACATTCACTACACTTGGTACGACTTAGTTGCGTGTATATGAATTTGATGGCGTCTCTTTTACGTTCAAAGAAATGTGTATTACCCAGTTCTTCAATGAAATGGCATTGCTCTAAGAACTTCAATACACTGGGTTTTAAATCAGTAAAATACAGACCGCCACCTAGTTTTTCCAAACGGTGAGCTTCGTTAGCGAGCATCTCTTCGCCACTTAAATCAATAAAATTGATACCGGTTCCAACGATAAGGATATGCCGGATACCTTGCTCCTCAACCACTTGTGCCATTTTTGATTGCACATAATTAAGTGAACCGAAGTAGATAGACATATCTATACGGATAATCTTAAGTTGCGGACACTGCGGCAGTTCTTTTCTAGCAGCATCCACTAATACGTTTTTGTTGTTATCTTGGTCGTCTATGTCCGGTGCGAGTGTCACCACATCAGGGGTGGCTGTTTTTGCTAAGAAAAATACCAAGGACAGGAGTACGCCAATATAAATGGCGAACTCTAAGTCTAAGAACAAAGTCGACAAAAACGTCACCAGCAAAATAGCGGTTTCGTTTCTACTGCTGCGAATGACGTGTTTAATTTGCCCACGATCAATTAAATTGTAGGCCACAACCAATATCACACCTGCCATTGCGGGTATGGGAATGTAAGTGGCCAACGGGGCTACCAATAATACGATTAGCATTAACAATAAGGCCGCAAAAATAGCTGACATGGGCGTTTGCGCGCCCGCAGCATAATTCACTCCTGACCGTGTGAAAGACCCCGAACCTGCATAGCTCGAGAAAAAACTGCCGACAATATTCGATAAGCCTTGACCGACAAATTCTTGGCTGGGCTGAATTCGTTGGTTTGTTTTGGAAGCAATAGAGCGACTGATTGAAACGGCTTCTATCAAGCCTAACAGCGCAACGGCAAAAGCAGCCGGCGCCAACATTTTGAGTGTCGCAAAAGATAAATCTGGTGTGGAAAGAGGCGGAAGTTGTGCGGGGATTTCCTCGACCATTTTAATGCCGCTATCTGCGCCGCCCATGAACATGGCGACCAAAGAGCCAACGATCAGTGCAACTAACAGGTTCGGTGATTGGCGCCATACCTTTTTCATCACCACCGCAATCACTAGCGTAATAATGCCCACTGCTAGCGCCGCTAAATTGGTGTCGGTTAAGCCTAACCATAAATCGCGCCAGGTGTGTAAAAATGACTCGCCTTTGGGAATGTATATGTCGAGTACGTACTTTATTTGACTGGTAAAAATAAGTATTGCAGCGCCAGCAGTGAAAGCGATCACCACGGTATGCGAGACAAAATTTACCAAAGTGCCCATACGCGCTAAGCCAAAAGCCAACTGGTAGATGCCTACTAGAAACGTGAGGGTGATAGCCAAGCTGACAAATTGCGCTGAGCCCGGCTCAGCGTGGACGCTGATCAAAGAGAACACCACGATTGAAATTGCCGTGGTTGGGCCAGACACCAAATGCAACGACGAGCCAAATAATGCCGCAATAATGGGGGTGACCATCGCGGTATAGAGGCCATAAACAGGCGGTAATCCTGCAATGGTCGCGAAGGCAACACCTTGTGGTAACACGATGACAGCACCTGTCATGCCCGCCAGAAAATCGGCTTTTAGTGTCTCAATGTTATAGCTGCGTAACCAACTAATGAATGGAAAAAGACGGATTAAGATGCTATCCATTTCGGCGATGTTTGATGTCTCAAAAAAGTGGCGCAATAGTACGCCTGAAAATCACCTAAGGCTAATAAAATTAGTGTCATTCAGGCAAAGTCTAGCTTATTAATTGAGTGGCAATGTTGTTGCACGAATTACACGTTGTTAAACACTTTTATACGAGCCTTTCCTTACTCTAAGGATCGACCTGATAAGAGGTGTTAACCGTGATTGGGTTGTTACTGAACCCCCTTATTCGTGCATTTGAGTTGGGTGAGGGTAAAGATCTATGAGTTAACGCCCTCTTGTGCCGATTTAGGTGGATTTAAGGGTGGTTAAGCGAGGGCACATGTGGAAGAATCGCTGCTCTTTTTTGTACCCACTTGAAAACCTATGTTTGAGCTGATTGCCCAAAACCGCCCTACTAATGTGAAGCTAGATATTTTGTCTGGTATAACCGTCGCCCTGGCCTTGGTTCCTGAAGCAGTTGCCTTTGCACTTGTCGCAGGAGTGCATCCTTTAGTGGGTTTATATGCGGCCTTCTTTATGGGCTTAATAACTGCCATGTTGGGCGGGCGTCCCGGTATGATTTCGGGTGCTACTGGTGCTATTGCAGTTGTGATGATTGGTCTAATTTTGCAGCACGGCGTTGAATATATGTTTGCGTCTGTGGTGGTGATGGGTGTGTTACAAATGATGTTTGGCGTACTTAGGCTGGGCAAGTTCATTCGTTTGGTGCCACATCCGGTATTCTTGGGGTTCGTGAATGGCTTGGCTCTGGTGATCTTTATTGCCCAACTCAAGCAGTTTCAATTTGAAGATGCAGCGGGCATCTCGCAATGGATATCGGGAACACCTCTGATGGTCATGTTGTTACTGGCTGTGATCACGATGGCTATAATCCAGTTTTTGCCCTTGTTAACCACCGCCATTCCGTCTACCTTGGTGGCGATAGTGGTTATCAGTTTGGCAGTCATTTTTATGGAACTAGACACCCGTACCGTGGGAGATATCGCGTCAGTTTCGGGTAATTTACCCCGCTTTCATATTCCTCAGGTTCCTTTCAATTTTGAGACATTTTTAATTGTGTTGCCCTACTCAGTGGTGATGGCGCTAGTGGGGTTAATTGAAAGTTTGCTAACCTTAAATCTCGTTGACGCCTTAACGGATACACGCGGACAAGCGAATCGAGAAAGTTGGGCGCAGGGCTTTGCCAACTTTGTAACCGGGTTATTCGGTGGAATGGGCGGTTGCGCAATGGTGGGTCAAAGCATCATTAACATTAAATCTGGTGGTCGGGGCCGGTTATCTGGTATTACCGCTGCCGTTGTTTTATTGCTGATCATCTTAGTTGGGGCGCCGTTGATTGAGCAAATCCCTATTGCGGTGTTAGTAGGTGTCATGTTCATGGTAGTTATCGGTACTTTTAAATGGTCTAGCTTGCGCTTAGTCGGTAAAGTACCGATGAGTGATATTTTAATTACCTTGGCCGTTACCGTTACCACGGTGTTGACTGATTTAGCGGTGGCAGTTATTTTGGGTGTGATTTTGTCCGCGCTGGTGTTCGCATGGAGTCACGCCAAGATAATTAATGTGGAGTCATCTGTAGATGCCTCGGGCACCAAGATATATGAATTATCGGGTCCCTTATTTTTCGCCTCAACGCATAATTTCCAGCAGTTATTTACCCCTCGGGAAGATAGCGACGATGTCATTATTGATTTCAAAAATTCCCGTGTGGCTGATCATTCAGCTATTGAAGCGATTGACGCGTTGGCGGTTAGATACGAAAGGGCAGGTAAGCAACTCCATCTTCGTCATTTAAGCCCCGAGTGTCGACTATTACTGAAAAAAGCGGGTAATTTAGTAGAAGTAAACGTGATTGAAGACCCAGTATATTCCGTGGCAGCTGGCTTAAGTGCTGCTGAGGTTGAGGAAATTAACGCGAAAGCCTATGCAAAGGTCAGCCCATCAGAGTAAAAAATTGTTAAAGTAAGTGAGTAAAGAAGGGCTATGATCGATCAGCCGCACGGTTTAAACTTGGTTTATGTGTGCGGCTTTTTAACTCAATCATTTTACTTGTAGAGGCTTTCAAGAACCTAAATGGGCTTTAACATGGAAAATGATCGATGAAAAACCCACTACTCCAAGTGGGTGCGGCTAGAAGTCCAAGCTTTGTCGTGATTTTATTTGCCTGTATCGGCGCTTGTTTATTGCTGGCATTGTGGTTATTCGGCGGTGAGTCGACAACTTCGTTTAATGAGTCAACGCTAGTAAAAACTCAGATGCCAACGCAGTCTATTGTGCATGACTTTAGCAACAGCAATTCGACTGCAACGGCAGATTTGCCCAAAATAGAGCAAAGTAAGCAAGAGGTGCTCAAGTCAACTGCCGAGTTAGCACAAACCAATGCGCAGATCGAAGCGCAACGCCAAGCCATAAAAAAATCTGAAGCATTGCAGATGGAACTCATTAAAGCTCTAAAGCAGTTAAAAGATGAGTTTGCAGAAACCACTGCACAGTTGCAACGAAGTAATGCTAAAGTGGAAAATTTAGCACAGCGAGAGCAAAGCCTTTTAGCACAAACACTTGCCCTAACGCCTAGTGCTGAGGCCGATAACTTGGTTGAGACCACCAATCGGCCCATTGCTTACACGGTACAACTGGTCAGCGTGCAGGGCTTTGCGCAGGTGGAAAAATATATAGACAATTTGTCAATTTTCGATGAGTTGGATCAACCGTATTTCTATTATTTATCGAAGAATGAACCATGGTATGCCGTTTTCTACGGGGTATTCGACACAGAAGACCAAGCAGCTAGCGCACGGGCTAAGCTCCCCGAGCCACTGAAGGCTAAATCACCGTTAATTCGACGGATTGAAAACAATTCACCATCGATGACCATGTATTCTGGTTAGGGTGTTTAGGTTCGAGCTTGTGACGGGTAGCTGTGCTCCAAACTGGCTTCTAATGCAGCCACTTTAACGCATAATGCGAGTACTTTGGTGGCTGAGTCAATTTCATCTAAGCTTGGAAAAGACGGGGCAATACGAATATTATGATCCAACTTGTCATCGCCGTAAGGAAACGGTGCTCCAGCCCCCGTTAACTTAACACCGACCACTGCACTTAATTCAATCGCCCGTTTGGCTGACCCCATTGTCATGTCTAAGCTGGTGAAGTTACCACCGTTTGGCCTAGTCCATATTGCGCTGCCAGTGCTTGTTAGCTCGATGCTGAGTATTTCATCAACACGGTCAAATTTGGGTTTTAATAAGGCGGCGTGCTTATTCATATGTTCTCGCAGTGGCCAATATCTTTGTATAGATTTAGGTGTCGCAATTGATTGAGTTTGTCTGGTCCGATGCTCTGTGCTGAAATGTTTTTTTTGGCCAGTGCAATGTTTTCAGGACTGGAGGCAAAGCAAGCAATTCCAGCGCCAGCGGAACTAATTTTTGAGGTGAATGTAAAAACGTAAGGTTGGTTAGGTGTACCGACTTGGCGACAAGCTTCAATAATATCCATAACGGATTATAATTCACCGTTTACATGGTGCTCGGCGCAAGCGTTATCCCACATGATGGTGAAGTCTTGCGCAGCACTCAGCATGTTGGCCAAACGGCTGACTACTTCATCGCTGTAGGTCACCCCTGTTGGATTACTGTATTTGGGCACAGACCAGATGCCTTTGATGCTGGCATCTTTAGCGACCAGCGCTTCAACCGTATCCATATCAGGCCCATTGAGGGTCATGGCAACGGGTATTAATTCAAACCCCAACGTTTCGGTAATGGTGAAATGTCGGTCGTAGCCTGGGCTTGGACATAAAAACCGCTTTTTTTACCTGCCCAAGATACGCTGCTTTCAGGTTTGCCGAACAATCAAGTTCGTGTTAGGGTGTCGTACATCATTGTCAGACTTGAGTTGCCACCCACAATGATATTGTCGGCAGATGTTTCCAATATGTTTGCGAACAGCTGCTTCATTTCAGGTAAGCCGTCCAGACCGCCATAGTTTCGGCAGTCGGACCCATTTTGTGTAATATATTGATCGCCTGACAATAAGTCGTTAGCTAAACCAAGCTGCTCTGGGCTGGGCTTGCTGCGCGTCATGTCTAAACTTAAATTATGCTTTTTAAGCCGTTGATGTTCAGCGTTATATTGCGCCAATAATTGTTCGTGCTGCACTCGGGTAAATCAGCATAGGGCTTCATTATGCAGTGGGCTTTGAGCTAAGAATAAAGAAGCAGGAATCTAACAATCTACTGTTGAGGTTTTAATGCTTGAAGTGCAATAAATTGGATTCTTTTGCCTTTAGTTCAGCGCTAAAACAGCTGTTGTGTTTTGGTACAACGCGGCGGCAATTTCGTCAGGGGGTTCCGGGCGCAGATCACATATGACGTTAAATACATCGATTAAGGCTGCAGGCTCATTTACTCGGCCATTTAATCGGAAAACACTTTGATCTGGTGCGTCAGTTTCAATGCACAACGCGCAGAGAGGGAGATCGCGAATTAACTGATGCAATCGCTTAGCTCGCGAGTAGGTGATGGCACCGCCAAATCCCAGCTTGATATTTATTGCTAGCAATTGCTTGGCTTGCTGCAGACTGCCGTTATAACTATGTGCGATGCCCCCTACAATGTTTGCTTCGCGGCAACACTGGATAATGTCATCTACAGCTTTTCTAACATGCAAAATGACGGGTAAAGTAAATTGGTGCGCAAGCATTAACTGCGCCTTGAAAAAATCTCGTTGCTTAACTCGGTCCAATTCAGCAAGGCAGAAATCTAAGCCAATTTCGCCCACTGCAACGGCGTTGTTGGGCATACTTAAATAATCGTGTAATTCTTCTAAGTGTTCGTGCCGGTGGGAGTCGATAAAGTAGGGGTGTAAGCCGTAAGCGGCGGATACCTCTCTATGGGTGTTTTGTAAGGCGTCGATAACGGCCCAACTAGGTTGCATTGTGGCGGGTACGATATAACGATCTACACCAGCTTCCTCTGCGCTGGCCATTAAGTCAAAGCGACGCGAATCTAGCGCTTTAAAGTCTAGGTGGATATGAGAGTCGATAAATCGCATCGTCTCAGTTTCGGTGAAAACTAAATATTTATCAAGCCTAGTTCGATACCCCAGCATTATGGAGCTGACTTTAGGCTTAACTTTGTCTAAATGCCGAACGCAGTTTGTCGGGGTAATGATCTTGTTAAATGCTTGTTATAAATGACTTAAACTTTAGGAAGGTACGGTTTTCTGCATTACTTCAAACAAGAGTTTTTCTGGTTCTTAGGGCGGTAAATCAGGTAAAATTGAAACATGTCCCATGCCCAACTCACTAAAACAATAAACTGGTTTGCATTAGCGATCGCGCTAGCCTTGCTGGTACTGGTGGGGTTACACATCTATAAGAAGCACTTCTTAGCTGTCGCTGGTAGCAATGACTATTTGTTTAGTGATCTACCTACGCAAGCGGCGGCGCCTTTAGAGGCTGATATACAGAAAGTGGTTCAGGCGCATATCATGGGGGAAATACCCAAAGTAACATCCGCACCAAAGGCCGTCGTCGAGAAGCCAAAGCCGGCTGCACCTAAAACTAAGTTAAACATCCGGTTAACAGGTGTGATTGATGGGGCTACACCTGAATCAGGGTTTGCGATGATAGAAATAAAGCCCGGAAAAACAGCGGTACTGGCTGTGGGGGAGGCCATAGGTGATACCGGTGCGATATTGCATCAAGTACTTCCTGGTGAAGTATTGGTAGATAGAAACGGCCAGATTGAGTCAGTCAAGATGAAGCGTAAGTCCTTGGAATTATCACAACAATTACCAAATAGCAGTCTGATAAATTTAATGGACGAATCGGTTGAGATGGCATCGACCAATGAGGCCGTCTATTATTCAAAAGAAGAGCCAGATTCTTACGACGCTACGGCGAATGACGCCTCTTTAGCGCAATCAACGGAATTAAGCGAAAAACAAGTGCAACAACGTTTGAGAGTAAAGCGACTTAAAGCATCTAGGGAAGCCGCGAAGCTTGCTCAAGCAAATACTGCCGCATCGTCCAGCCAAAATAGCGCAAAGACTTTAGGGAAATTATCGATACCCAAAAAATTGCAACGGCTTTAGTGTTTCACTATCTCCTTTAACCAGTATACCCAGCGAACCAAGCCCTTGGGGTGTGTTAATCCACCTTTCTAGTGGGTTAATGCATAGGTAAGTTAGACTCCGTTAATATATGCCAATAGCTGTCACCCAAAAACTTCATCCTAAATAATCAGAACCGCATTAATTTCTATGTTACAAAAAACCTTGCTTATCAGTTTATTGCTGATGTCAAACATTGGCTTGGCCCAAGAGGGTGAACGCCTGTTAAATCGCTTTCTCAATCAAGTAAGCACTTACACAGCTGATTTTGACCAAGTTGTTTTGGATGAAGAATTACGGCAAATCGATGAAGCTTCTGGAACCTTGTCCATTTTACGACCAGGCAAGTTTCGTTGGGATTACGCGCCTCCGTTAGAGCAACAGATTGTAGGAGACGGTAACAAGGTTTGGATTTATGATCTTGAATTAAAACAAGTCATTGTACGTGACCAACAATTGGCATTGGGACAGTCCCCCGCTATCTTGTTGTCGGGTGGTGCGGATATTGGTGACGACTATGGTTTAGAAGAAGTGGGTCTACAGGGGGGGTTCCAGTGGATTAAAGTGACCCCAAAATCAAGTGAGACTAGCTTTGAACAAATACGTATCGCCTTCTTGAATCAGCGCATGAGTATCATGGAATTACTTGACAACTTAGGCCAAACCACTCGAATAAATTTTCGCAATGGCACTGAAAACTTTTCTTTGCCGGGCGATCAATTTACGTTCGCCCCTGAGCCTGGTGTCGATGTCATTGATGAAACGCAATAACTCCTGAGCAAATCACATAGCTCGCACTAATTAGGCAACCCCGTTTTTAGATGACCGATTGGAAAATCCCGTTAGCCGAAAGGATGAGGCCTGCTTCGGTTGACGAGGTGGTCGGTCAAACTCATTTACTCAAACCCGAGCAACCTTTATATCGCGCCCTGACTGGAAAGCACCTACATTCAATGGTGCTTTGGGGGCCTCCGGGCACCGGTAAAACCACCTTGGCTCGCATAACAGCGCACGGCGCTGATGCCGATTTTTACACGCTCTCTGCTGTGGGTAGTGGGGTGAAAGATATTCGCCAGGTGATAGAAGTCGCCACGACTAATCGGGCCTATGATAAGCAGACAGTGTTGTTCATCGACGAAGTGCACCGATTTAATAAGAGCCAACAAGATACCTTTTTACCGCATGTGGAGGACGGCACCATCGTGCTAATAGGGGCCACTACCGAAAACCCGGCTTTTGAACTTAATAACGCTTTGTTGTCTCGCGCTAGGGTGTACGTGCTGCAAGCCATTTCAGCGCTTGATATGCGTCAATTGATCGATAGAACACTACTGCACTCAAACGGCTTAGCGGAGCTGGCATTGCAAATAGAAGATGAAGCAGCCGAAGCGTTGGTAGAATCCAGCGACGGCGATGCAAGACGTTGTCTAGGCTTTTTAGAAACGGCCGCTGATCTCGCCTCACAAGATCCAGATAACACCATCAAGGCCCGTCACGTGGCTTTGGTGGTGACCCGTCGCATGGGGCAATTTGATAAAGCGGGTGATCACTTCTACGATCAAATTTCAGCCTTGCACAAATCAGTCAGAGGCTCTAGCGTCGATGGCTCGTTATATTGGGCAGCAAGAATGATCGAAGGCGGCGTTGACCCACATTACTTAATGCGCCGCATAGTACGCATTGCGAGTGAAGACATAGGTAATGCCGACCCGCGCGCATTATCATTGAGCATCGATGCTTGGCAGGCCTTTGACCGTTTAGGATCTCCTGAAGGTGAACTCGCTATTATGCAAGCCGTCGCTTATTTGGCCGCCGCACCGAAAAGCAATGCTGTTTATATGGCCGCTAACAGTGCGTTGGCTGAAGCTAAATCGACACCCGCAGCAGCGGTACCGGAACACTTACGGAACGCGCCGACCCAATTGGCTAAATCGATGGGGCATGGCAAAGAATATCGATACTCCCACAATGAGCCCGAGCGATTCAGCGCAGGCCAAAACTATTTTCCGAACGAATTGGGGGAACAACAGCTTTATCACCCGGTGGATTCTGGCTTAGAAATAAAAATAGCGCAGAAATTAGCCCGCTTATCTGACCTTAACCTCAACGCGAAAAAAAACAATGAATAATTTAATTGCAGTTGCACTGGGTGGTGCACTGGGGTCTATGGGGCGTTTTATGTTGGGGGCAGCGATTAATAAAAGCAGTACGAGCTTAATTCCCTTGGGCACTTTAAGTGTAAATGTCATTGGATCATTTATAATAGGGCTTGTTTGGATTGTCCTTGAAAGCAGGGGAGGAGACGTTCAATTTCACCGGCATTTTTTAATGGTTGGTTTATTGGGCGGGTTCACCACTTTTTCTGCTTTCTCATTAGAAACAATTCAATTTGTGCAGCATTCCCAGTGGCTTGCCGCCGTTGGTAATATGGCAGCGAACTTAATTGCTTGCGTCGTCGCGGTGGCCATTGGTATCGCTGTTGGTAAAATGATAACTGGTTAACAAAAGAGGTAGTAATGCTCGACCCGCAGCTTTTAAGGAATGATCCCACAGCCATCGCAGACGCGCTTAAAGTACGAAAATTTGTTTTAGACGTGGCTTTAATTGAATCCTTAGAGTCCGAACGTAAAGTTTTGCAGAGCGAAACCGAGCAACTCCAGGCGCAGCGTAACAGCAGTGCTAAAAGCATTGGTATGGCCAAAGCCAAAGGCGAAGATGTACAGCCGTTATTAGATGCGGTGGCTAATTTGGGCGATACGCTAAAACAAAAAGAAGTGCAGCTGAGCGCTTTACAAAAAAAGCTGCAAGATTACTTGCTCACTATTCCTAACGTCCCGCATCCAGATGTACCGCCGGGAAAAGATGAAAGCGATAACGTTGAGCTTCGCACTTGGGGTACACCCAAGCAGTTTGATTTTGAAGTAAAAGATCACGTTGATTTAGGCACTGACTTGGATCAACTAGATTTTGAAGTGGCGGCAAAAATCGCCAGCTCTCGGTTTGTAGTAGTACACAAAGGTCTTGCGAGACTACAGCGGGCGTTAACGCAATTTATGTTGAACACCCACAGCGAGCAGCACGGCTATGCCGAGGTTTATGTACCTTATCTAGCCAATGCTGATAGTTTGTATGGCACCGGTCAATTACCCAAATTCGAAGAAGACCAGTTTGCCACTGAAACCGATCCCAAGTTATATTTAATCCCGACAGCCGAAGTACCGGTCACCAACATTGTTAGAGATACCATCGTTGATCAAGCAGAATTGCCAATAAAGCGAGTGGCACATACACCTTGCTTTAGAAGCGAAGCAGGCTCTTATGGGCGAGATACTCGCGGCATGATACGTCAACACCAGTTTGAGAAAGTAGAATTGGTACAAGTTACTCGACCCGAAGATTCTTGGGCAGGGTTAGAAGCGCTAACTGGTCACGCAGAAGCTATCTTGCAGGCACTTAAGCTACCTTACCGCGTTGTGGTGCTTTGTGCAGGAGATACCGGCTTTTCATCGGCAAAAACCTATGACCTGGAGGTGTGGCTGCCAGGGCAAGACACGTATCGTGAAATTTCTTCTTGTTCTAATTTCCTCGATTTTCAAGCTCGTCGATTAAAAGCCCGCTGGAAGAACCCAGATACCGGTAAGAACGAATTCTTACATACCCTCAACGGCTCGGGTCTTGCAGTCGGCCGAACCTTGGTTGCGGTAATGGAAAACTACCAGAACGTGGATGGATCAATTACCGTGCCTGAAGTGTTACTGCCCTATATGGGTGGCATGACTAGAATCAGTAAGGACTAAGCAGCCGAGTCAATGACAAAGGCAACTGAGACTAAACTGTTTCTCGTTACCGGCGCGAGTAGCGGTATAGGCCGTGCGGTCAGTTATGCTTTGCTCAAAGCAGGGCACGAGGTGATAGGTGTGTCACGTAATATCAGCACACAAACAATTGATCATCCTCGGTTTAGCGGGTTTGACATGGACTTGTCGAACATTAGTCAAATAGAGCATGACGCCAAAAAGCTGAAAGCCTTAGGGCAACAAAAAGGCGGTTTTTTGGGCACCGTATTTTGTGCGGGCGCAGGTAAGTTTGGTTTTTTAGAGCAGCTGTCTACTCAACAAATTAGAGATCAAATTGACCTTAATCTAACCAGTCAAATTGTTTTGACTAAACAGTTGATCAATCAGTTTAAACAGCAAAATAGTGCTATCTTGATTTACATGGGGTCGGAAGCCGCATTAAGAGGTGGGAGGCAAGGCACAATTTATTGTGCTTCTAAATTCGGCTTGCGCGGTTTTGTACAAGCGTTAAATGAGGAGTGCGGTACTTCAGGGGTGAGGGCGACGATTATCAATCCGGGCATGGTGAATACGCCATTTTTTGATGGCTTACATTTTCAGCCAGGAGAGAATGAGATGAATTCGATCGATCCAAATACGATTGGAGGTCTGGTGGCGCATTTAGTAGATGCGCCGATCGAGACCGTGGTGGATGAGGTAACGTTGTCGCCTCGGAAAAAAGTCATTCTTAAGAAATAACTAAAACCGTCATCTTCCAGCAACGGAACCATCTCACCAATTAAAGACTGAGCGCCAATTAAAATGAGTTTAATTCATCAACTAACAGCTATGTTAGTGGCGTTTGTTTGGGGTACGAACTTTGTGCTCATTAAGTTGGGGTTGGCAGATCTGCCGCCGTTCTTATTTGCGACGTTGCGCTTTACTCTCGTGGCGGTTCCCTTGGTCTTTATCCTGAAAAGGCCGCCAGTGCCGTGGAAATATTTAATGGCTTACGGCGTGCTTATTGGTTTCGGCCAATTCGGTCTACTATTTTGGTCTATGCAGGGGCATATCACCCCTGGGTTGGCATCCTTGGTGATACAAATACAGGTTTTCTTCACCATACTGCTGGCGTTCTGGGTGTTCAAAGAACAGCTCAAATTGATGCAAGTCGGTGCATTGCTCATTGGTGCGATGGGGCTGGTTATTATCATGATCTATACCGATGGTGAAACATCGAGCATTGGTTTGATGGTGGTGTTACTCGCAGCGCTTAGTTGGGCTGCAGCGAATATTGTGGTTAAACAGGTAGGTCGGGTGGATATACTGGGTTTCATCGCTTGGTCTTCGTTATTTGCTATCCCGCCTTTGTTGCTGATGTCCTTGTACTATGAAGGTCCGCAGGCCATAGCCAATGGACTGATTGATGCTAGATGGGACACATGGCTAATCGTGTTATGGCAAACAGTTGGCAATACCCTAATCGGGTATGGCTTGTGGAACAAGTTACTAGAGCAGTACGACGCTGCTTTAGTTACGCCCTGGGCACTACTGGTGCCGGTATTTGGGTTAGCGGCTTCTAGCTGGTGGTTAAACGAGCCTTTGTATTGGTGGAAATGGCTAGCGGCGGCATTAATACTGAGTGGCCTAGTGATTAATCTATTGGCATCGAAAAAACCCCGTTCGAACTAGCTTTCAATTTACGCCAACGGCGAACCGAAGCGTGATTTTTGAATTTGAATCTTGACCGCAAAGCCTTATCGAGTAACAATATAAAACTTATTTATGTGCAGGTAAATCTAAACTATGACGCTTGATCAAATTAGCGTTTTTGCCATTTTGTTAATTGCCATGGTTTTATTCGTGGTTAATTATTGGCGTTACGATGTAGTGGCAGGTTTTGCCCTGATCGCGGGTGTTTACACTGGTGTTGTACCGACTGACCATGCTTTTGAAGGCTTTGCTCATCCAGCCGTTTTCACTGTTGCTTGTGTGTTGGTGATAAGCAAGGCCTTGCAGTCTTGCGGAGTGGTAGAACTCTTTCTTAAATACCTGGCTTTGTTTCGAGGCAAAATGTTCACTCAAATGCTGGCGAATTGCGGAATTACGGCATTTCTATCAGCCTTTATGAACAATATTGGCGCGCTGGCCTTAATGATGCCCATTACCATGCGCGATGCCCGAAAAGCGGGCAGACCAGCATCTACCTTGTTAATGCCTTTATCATTTGCCAGTTTGTTAGGCGGCTTGGTCACTATGATCGGCACTCCTCCAAATATAGTCATAGCCACGTTTAGAGCCAATAATAGCGGCGAGCCATTTGGTATGTTTGACTTCACACCAGTAGGCTTGCCAGTAGCGATTTGCGGTATATTGTTTATAATCACTATTGGTTGGCGGTTGTTGCCTAATCGCATTAATCTGTCTGACGAAGACAATCCGCATCAATTCCACATTTCTAGATATGTGACGGAGCTTCGGATTCCGTCAGAATCAGCTTTAATCGGAAAGACGGTAGGTGATCTGGAGAAATTGTGCGAACAGGAAGTGTCGGTGATGGCAATTGTGAGACAGGCTCGAAGGAGGTTGGCGCCACACACAATCGAGCAACTCTATACTGAGGATATTTTAATAGTAGAAGGAGAGAGTGAAGCCTTACAACCTTTGTTCGAGAATGTGGGTTTAGTAGAGGCTGGATCCGAAATTTTTGATCCCGAATGGCTTAAGTCTCCCGACATTAGAGTAATCGAAGCCGTTGTTATGCCTGATTCCATGATAGAAGGAATATCAATGCGTGGCGTTAACATGCACGAGGAATACGGTGTAAACCTACTTGGGGTGGCACGTGAAAATAGACCTTCTAGCGCACTCTTAAAGGTTATAAAATTTAGAACGGGTGATTTGTTGTTACTGCAAGGTGAGACGCCTGCATTGCAACGGCTGTGCAAGTCTTTAGGCTGCTTAGCGCTAAAAAACAGAGGATTCGAAATAACCCAACGCCGCGGAGCTTTATTGACGCCGCTATTTTTCGCTCTGGGTATCTTTGCTTCAGCAATGAACTGGATACCCGTTCACATTGCCTTTGTAACCGTGGTGGGGGCGTTGGTCTTTTCGCGTTTGGTTTCGTTACGAGAAGCTTATCAAAGCGTGGAATGGCCCATTATCGTTCTTTTGGGTTTTCTAATTCCCATTGGTGAAGCTTTGCAAACAACTGGTGGCACAGATTTAATTGCCAACGGTATTCTGGGTGTCGCATCGGACATACCACTTTGGAGCTTGTTAGCCTTGTTGATAGCCGCCACCATGATTATGTCGGACGTGATTCACAACACACCCACTGCGGTGTTAATGGCGCCCGTTGCCTTTAGCATGGCTGCGGGTTTGGGGCTTTCCGCGGACCCTTTTTTGATGGCGGTGGCTATTGGCGCTGCATCACCGTACTTGACCCCAATCGGCCATCAGTCTAACACCTTGGTTTTAGGGCCGGGTGGCTATAACTTCGGCGACTATTGGCGAATGGGCCTGCCGTTAGATTTTGTTATCATCGCCGTTAGTGTGCCGATGATCATGTGGGTTTGGGTGTAGTTGTTCGCCGTTGTTCGGCAGAAGCCTAGAATCAAGAATAAATATAGCCTTGAAGCTGTTGTATCTCTAAATCTTGTTGGCGTATCACTTCCTTCACCACGTCACCGATCGAAATAATGCCCTTCAGCACTTTGCCTTGCATTACGGGTAGATGACGTAAGTGTTTTGCGGACATTAAGGCCATACACTCGTTTATCGGGGTGCCTTCTTTCACCACCAGTACTTTCCGTGTCATGATGTCAGATACGAGTGTATCATCCGCTGATTTACGCAATAAAGTAAGTTTGCAAACGCAATCTCGCTCAGAAACTATGCCGGTTAAGGTGCCGTTCTTTGTGACGACTAATGCACCGATTCCATTGCTTTCCATTGCTTCTGCTGCGCTGTAAACCGTGTCGCTTTCGTCAACCGTTTTAACGTCGCCGCCTTTAATCGTCAAAATATCTTTTACTACTCGCATGGCTGTCTTCCTCTGTTGTTACAAAAATTAGCACGCCCCACTAGCGTTAAGGCACCATTGTGAGATATGCGCTGACTGCTTTTAGTTAGTATACAACAGATGGATTTTGGGTGGTATTTACCCTTATAAACCTATTTTATACTATCGGTAAACTCATATCTGCGCTCCATTCTGCCCAGGAGCCGCCGTAACCACGTACATTCGTAAACCCTAAATGCTTAAGCAGTACGTAGGTATGTGATGAACGATGATGAGTTTGACAGTGAGCAATTATTTGCTTATCTGGGGTGACACCGATCTTTTCGTACATTGATAACAACTGCTGCGCAGGCAGTATCTTTTGATTGTTGTTCGGGTCCATTGTATCTAGCCAATTCAAATTCACTGAGCTGGGTATATGTCCAAACCTTGAGCCACCGCGCTGACCTGAATATTCTGCTGCAGTACGAACATCTAAAATGACTGTGCCCGGAGCGTCTATAGCCTCCAGCACGTCTTCTTTAGTGGCGATAGGGTGAGCATTAATTGTGATGGCGGCTTGCTCTTCACTTTCAGCCAGCGTTACCGCGCTATCCAGTGCGTAATCTTCACTTGCCCAGCTCTGTAAGCCGCCGTTAATCATCTTATAGCCGTTGTAGCCAACACAGTCTAGTACCCAGATAAAGCGGCTAGATTTCCCCATGCCTTCGCTGTCGTAAATTAAAATTTTGTTTTCCTTGGCGATACCGAGTGCATCAAGCAAAGCCTGTAACCGTACTGGTTCTGGAAGGTTACCAGGAGCAGGCGGATGGCCGTGGGTTAGCAAGCTGTAATCAAGATTGATTGCATTGGGAATATGCGCTTGTAGGTAATTCTCGGCTTGAGACAAGTCAACAATGATCGGTGAGTGATCTTCTATAAACACTTGGGCTTGTTCGGGTTCGATAATGATTGAAGTAGATGTCATAAGTGAAATAGTTAGTGTGAAATGCTTATTCTGCTTAAGTCGATGGTAAACTAATTATCGTCAACTGAGCTTGTTAATTCTTCAACTAATGCACGTTATTAACTTTAATCAATTTGTGAGCCTGCACAAGCCTCAGGTAACAGGCGAGATACGTCAAGCTATCGAAGATTTCAAGGTGGTCGAAAACTTGGGTTTTACACCGTCTGGTGAAGGATCACACCTATGGCTCTATATAGAAAAGCAAGATCTCAATACGGTTAACGTCGCGCAGCAACTGGCGCAATATTTTTCGGTAAGAATAGCTGATATTGGGTATAGCGGCTTAAAGGATAAACGCGCGATTACCCAGCAGTGGTTTAGTGTGCCAGGTTCAGCAGAAACCACCGATTTAGCTAGTCTAGATAATCAAAAGCTGCGGGTTCTGAAGTCGCTAAAACACCATTCCAAACTCAAGCGCGGCACGCATAAAAGCAATTCGTTTGAACTGGTTATCAGAAAAATTCTAGGCGAAACGGCCACCTTGAACCAAGTCCTTGATCAAATTGCTCTGAGTGGGGTGCCTAATTACTTTGGCCCGCAACGTTTTGGTAACAATAGCCATAATGTTGAGCAAGCCTTGAAGTTGTTTGCTGGTCAGATAAAACCGGACCGCACGGCCAGAAGTATGTACTTATCGGCTGCCCGTTCGTACCTGTATAACTTGATTCTTGCCCAGCGTATTGCACAAGGTACTTGGGATACCGCTTTAGTCGGGGACGCCATGAGTCTAGCTGGCTCGAATAGTTACTTCCTTTGTGAGGAAATAGACAGTGAGATTATTAGGCGGTTAGCAGAGCAGGATATTCATCCATCAGGTGCAATGTGGGGCAAAGGGGAGTTGGTTACAACCGGAGCGGTTGCATCGCTGGAGCAATCTGTTATTGATCAAAATGTGCTGCTTGCGGATGGCCTGTGTAAGCAAGGTCTCAAACAAAGCAGACGAGCGCTTAGATTAATAGCGCAAGACTTGGCGTATCACTGGGAAGGAAATAGTACGCTTACGCTAAACTTCACGCTCCCAAAAGGCGCATTTGCTACGTCTTTGTTACGCGAAGTTGTTAAACTCGAGCCATGAGATTTATTGACTCCTTAAAGACGGCATGGCAGCAACAAAATTCCCTAGTTTGTGTGGGCTTAGACCCAGACATAAAGCGTTTGCCAGTGCACTTAGGTCAAGAGCGATCAGCCATTTTCGAATTCAATAAGCAGTTAGTAGATGCCACCGCAGAATACGCTTGTTGCTTCAAACCGCAAATTGCTTATTACGCTGCCGTGGGCGCCGAAGGTGAGCTTGAGAAAACCATTGCTTATATCAAACAGCATTACCCCACGATCCCGGTTATTTTGGATGCCAAACGCGGCGATATTGGTGCCACAGCCGATATGTATGCGGTAGAAGCATTTGGTCGCTATGGCGCAGATGCCTTAACGGTGAACCCCTATATGGGCGGCGATACAATCGAACCCTACTTGGCCTATAAAGACAAAGGCGTGGTGGTTTTATGTAGAACGTCCAACTCGGGGAGCGGTGAGTTTCAAAGTTTACAAGCAGATGGCGAACCCCTCGCTTGGCACGTGGCTAAACGCGCGGTTGATTGGAACAAGGACCAACAAGTGATGTTGGTGGTTGGCGCCACTTATCCTGAAGAACTGGGACAGATTCGTGAACTAGTCGGCGACATGCCATTGTTAGTGCCGGGTATCGGTGCTCAAGGTGGGGATCTGGCCGCGGTGATGCAACACGGGGTTGACAGTGAAGGGTTGGGCTTAATGATTAATTCTTCACGCGGCATCATTTATGCCAGCAGTGGAAAAGATTTTGCGGCAGCGGCGGCCAATGAAGCCAAAGCCATGCGTGACCAAATAAACGTGCATCGATAAGGGTTATCATTATGGGAAAACACGAAAATTACGCTGAAAAGTTTGCCTCCATCGCGCCGCAAACTTTGCTACATAAACTGCCTGAAGACATTCAGAAATTCATAAGCGACACGGCAACTGAAAATCGCTTCACGCAGCAAGAACTGCGTGAAATTTGTCAGATCAGCAATGACCTGGAGATGTTCAAAGAAGCGCCGATTAGTACGCTGTGGCCGAGTGAAGCGATACCTAAAAAGCAGGCTTTCGCCAAATTAAGACTGGCCTTCGAACAAATCACCAATCAGCCTAAAACCTACGTCGAATTTGGCGCGCAAGATAAACCCAAAGCAATTAAGCCAAACTTGGTCAGTGTTGAAAAACCAAATCTGGGCTTGGGCTATTGCCCCGTTGCTTCTGAGAAAACCCGCTGCTGTAATTTGCTTACCTTGGATGCGGTAGAGCGTTGCGGCTTTGATTGCAGCTATTGTTCTATCCAGTCGTTCTATCATGAAAACGAGGTACGCTTTGATTCGGGCTTTGCTGAGAAGTTAAAGGGCATTCAATTAGAACCAAACAAGCTTTATCACATCGGTACTGGTCAGTCGTCCGATTCATTAATGTGGGGCAATCATAATGGCAACTTAGAAGCCTTATGCGAGTTCGCCCGAGACAATCCCAATGTATTGTTAGAATTTAAAACCAAATCTAAAAACATTAAGTGGTTGTTAGATAACGATGTGCCCAAAAATATTTTAAGTACTTGGTCGCTTAACCCGCAAGTGATTGTGGACTACGAAGAGCATCAAAGTGCTTCATTAGAAGACCGTATTACCTGCGCTGAGAAAATGGCGGCAAAGGGTAACTTGGTCGGGTTTCATTTCCACCCAATGATCTGGTACGACAATTTCAAGCAAGACTATGCACAAATTGCTGAAAGCTTGACGCGCCGTTTCACACCAAATCAGGTGGCAATGATTTCGATGGGCACGCTCACTTACACCAAGGACGTCATGCGCACTATTCGCAAACGTAGCTTCAAAAGTAAAATTCTACAAATGCCGCTCGATAAGGTCGCGGGAAAGTACGCTTATCCGGAAGATATTAAAGTAGATATGTTTAGTCACTTGCATCAAGCCTTAACACCTTGGCACGATAAAGTATTTTTTTACTTATGCATGGAGCCCGAGCATTTATGGCAGCCATCTTTTGGCGGGCGCAATTATGCGAGCAATAAAGAATTAGAAATCGCCATGAAAACCAGTTACTACCAGAAACAGTTGGCAGCAGGCGGCGTTAAAGTGGAAGGCTTGCTGATTTAGTAATCCACAGTAAGGCTCACTGGCAATGATAACGGTTAAGTATTCGTGCATTGCATATAACTTGTTATCTGGATGTCCTACCCCATATAATCGGGTGAACAATCCGAAAACGGACATTTCCTAGGTGATTGTTAGCCTCTAGCGGAAGACAAAAAATCTTCGCAAAGCGTCTCCAGCTAACCCTTTATAATTAGCGCGTTTACCCAATGTGCCATCTCGGCACCGCAATATGTCGGCCAATAAAGCCCGTATCTACTCCAATTAAACCCTTCGCAAGCATCAATATTTAAGCGCATAATAGGGATCTATTCATGCAGCGAATCAACAACAAGGAGGCAGTTTTTGCCTAATAAAATCAAACAAGACCAATCTAAGCCTGATAAGGCCAATTACCGCAGCGCAGACAAGACGGGTGTTCCCGTGCCATCGCGCTCATTAATCATTAAAGCTTTGAGTGATCACGGTGCCCCAATGGCAGTTGATGACCTATTCGAAGACCTCTCAATTAGTAAAGAAGAAACCCCAGGCTTCGAAAGCCGCCTTAATCGCATGGCGGGAGGCGGGATGCTACTGCGCGACCGACGTGACAGACTTTCGCTACCCGAAAAAATGGACATGGTGTTAGGGCGCGTATTGGGCCATGCACAAGGCTTTGGGTTTGTCATCCCAGACGATGGCAGTGACGACTTATATCTACACCCCCGTCAGATGCAGAAAGTATTGCATAATGACAAAGTGCTGGCCGTGGTTAGGCGGATAGACAGCCGTGGCCGCAAAGAAGGTGCCATAGTCGAAGCCATTATTGACCCGGATAAAGAAATCATTGGGCGCTATTACAAAGACGCAGGTGCCCATTTCGTCAAGCCAGATGACGTACGTGAAACACAGGAAATCGTGATCCCTGCCAATGCCACCTTGAATGCCAAAAATGGTGAAGTGGTGGTTGTTAAAATTACACAGCACCCAATCGAACATCGCCATGTAGTGGGTGAAGTGATTGAGTTGGTGGGCAATGAATTTGAGCCAGGAATGGAAACGGACATTGCCATTCGTAAGCATGAATTGCCAAACAAGTTTGGTGACGTGATAGAGCAAGAACTCGAAAAAATGGGTGTCAGCTTAACGAGTGTTAAAGCCGACGTTAACACTAATGGGGCCCGCACCGATATACGGCAATTACCATTAGTCACTATCGACGGTGCTGATGCGCGCGACTTTGACGATGCAGTATTCGCAGAAAAAACAAAATCGGGGTGGCGCTTAATTGTTGCTATCGCCGATGTGAGCCATTACATCAAGCCCGGTATGGCGCTGGACACAGAAGCCTATGACCGCGGTAACTCAGTATATTTCCCCAACCGGGTTATTCCGATGTTGCCTGAGGCACTCTCTAACGGCATTTGTTCACTAAAGCCTGATGAAGACCGAAATTGCATGGTCTGCGATATTCATTACTCACCTGAAGGGGAAGTGCAGCAATATCAATTCTACCCCGCGGTGATGTTTTCTCATGGTCGGCTGACTTATGATGAAATGTCACAGATAGTAGTAGAGAGAGATGAACAAGCTCGCGAAAAGCGTGGAGACTTATGCAAGTCGTTAGATCAGCTATATGCGTTTTACGAGACTATGCAAGGGCAGAGGCAAACTCGCGGGACCATTGATTTTGATTTTCCAGAGCCTTTGTTTGTATTTAACGAAGATCAGAAAATTGAAAAGGTCGTAGAACGTGACCGCAATCCAGCACACCGCATTATTGAAGAATGCATGTTGGCGGCGAATGTTTGTGCGGCCAAATTTATTGATAAAAACTGCAAGGCGGGCATTTACCGTAACCACGAAGGGCCAGATGAAGAAGCGTTAACCGACTTACGGGCGTTTCTAAGTGGCTTCGGTATTCAGCTAAATGGCGGTGACGAACCAGGCGCAGAACATTACGCTGAAGTATTAAAGGCCATAGAAGGGCAAGCTGACTTAGCGCCATTAATTCAGGTGGTGTTATTGCGTAGTTTTAAACAAGCTGTTTACGGCTCAGAGAGCGCGGGACATTTTGCCCTTAACTATCCGCAATACACGCACTTTACCTCACCAATACGTCGCTATCCTGATTTAATTGTACACCGCTTAATTCGCAGTGTATTAAACCAAGGCGCCACGGAGCACTTTGGTCCCAAAGGCAAAAGCTTAAGCCAGATGGGTGAGCATTGCTCACGTACTGAGCGACGAGCTGATGAAGCTACGCGGGACGTGTCTGACTGGCTTAAAGCCGAGTTCATGCAAGCCTATATTGGCGAAGAGTTCAGCGGTAAAATTAGTGGCGTTAAAGAGTTTGGTCTATTCGTCCAGCTTGATAAAGTATTTGTGGATGGATTGATTCACGTTACCCAACTCGGAAGCGACTATTTTCACTTTGATCCGAATCGTTTCCAAATGACAGGGGAGCGAACAGGAAAACGCTTTCGCTTAGGCGACAAATTGTCGGTCAAGGTTGTCAGTGCTGATCCGCAATCAGGTAAAATCGATTTTGCACTGGCCGGCGAAGAGGGGGGGGCTTTAGGTCGACGTGATGGTCGACGACCTAAGAAGTCTCACAACAAAAGCAGTGGCAGTGCTAAAAACCGTGGCGATAAAACGACTGAAAGCAAAGACGATAAAAGCCCTTGGGGAAAAAACAGAAGTAAGAATAAGGGTGACAGCAAGAGCAAGGGAAAACCGAAGGGTGATAGTAAGACAAGCCCCAACGAGGACTCAAACGAGACACCGAAGAAGAAGCATAAACTCAAGATAAGAGGCAAAGCCAAGACCGGTCTAGCCACACCTAAAAAAACGAAGAACAGTAGACGTGCAAGAAAGAAATAGACATCAATCAGGTAAGTCATCAGGACCAAGGAGAAAAGCGACAGGCGCTAAAAAAGCCCATCTAGTGTTTGGCGTTCATTCGGCCTTATCACGAATTGAACGGGCCTCAGATTCGATACAGCTAGCTCAATTGGATGGCAGCAGTAAGAATAAACGGTTAGATGAAGTGCTGGACATGCTGTCTGCGGCAAATATTCGAGTAGAAAAAAGTGATCGAAAACAGCTCGACAAACTAACAGACAACGGCAACCATCAAGGCGTGGTGTTAACCGTAACACCACAGCAAATGCCGCATGAAAATGACCTAGAGCGAGAAGTCGATAAATTAGACAAGCCATTCATTCTTGTCCTAGATCAAGTCACTGATCCGCATAATCTCGGTGCGTGTATTCGCACAGCAGATGGTGCGGGAGCAGATTTAATCATCGTACCTAAAGACGGTGCGTGCCCCATGACAGAAACAGTTCACAGAGTCGCCAGCGGCGCTACTGATTCGGTGCCAGTTTATTATGTTACCAACTTGGCCAGAACATTAAGGCTACTTAAAGATAAAGGCATTTGGCTGGTTGGCCTAGCAGACTCTAGCAATTCGGTAATGGGTGCGAAATACCCGGCTTCTATTGCTTTTGTAATGGGGGCTGAAGGTTCAGGGCTTCGGCGTTTAACTGCTGAGCAGTGCGATGAGTTGGTCAGTATTCCTATGCATGGCAGCGTTTCAAGTTTGAACGTGTCGGTAGCAACAGGGGTGGTGCTTTATAATTATCAAAGCACCCAAGGCTAGTTAGTGCGTGTTAATCATTGAATAAGTTGATGCCACCCGCTTTTGGGGGATTACTTATTTGTGTTTTTACTTTTACAGCCTTTAGTTCAGGAAGTGATCAGTTCGCAGATGGCCGCAATAGTGGGGCGTCACCCTACTATAGTGGGCAGTATGATTTAGGGAAACGGGTGTTAGAAGTCCAGCTTCTATGTCCAAACTGGCCCATGCAAGACTTGCTTTCACGCTCTGTAAATAATAGGCAATTTTTAGCGGCATTAAAAAATAACCCAGAGCTTAAAAGCGCTTTGAGTAGAAAACAAAAAAGAGCGGTAAGTTACTTTCTAAATACGCGCAGACCTTAGTCATACATAGTGGCTATTGGTCTTCAGCTTCTCCCTGCCAAAGTAACTCATAGCCCACTTCGTAGGCGTCGTCGCAAACCTCTACTAGCTCGTCAAATTTCTCTTTAAACGCTTTGTCGGCATGAGATTTTTCGTGTTGCTCAAATGAACGCCAGTAAGTCACGATCGCTAAATCACCTTGCTTTCTGCCGGGGCTATCGGTGAATGACCCTTCATTGGAAACAAAGCCGGAAAACTTAAAAACCTGTCCAGCGAGAAAGCCTCCTTGCTCATCTCCGTAGGCATTTTTCACCACGTTACACATTTCACCCAGCGTTAGCTCTACGTCTTCGATAGTTACCCCTTCCTTCAGGTCAACAACATTGAATAACATGACGGAATCAAAAGGGATCTGTATTGGGCTAAACATAATGCAAACTCTTTAGAAGTGATTAGGACAAGACCTAAGTATAACCTACGCGCTAGAGCACAAATCAATAGGGTGATTGATAATTAAGAACACCGACTTTGGGTTGTATACCACTCATCAGGTCGCTCAATAGTTTTCCTGATCCTGCACCCATAGTCCAGCCAAGGGTGCCGTGGCCTGTGTTTAGATAGAGGTTGCCGATTTCGCTTTTACCGATGATCGGCACGCCGCTGGGGGTCATCGGCCGTAGCCCTGCCCAAAACTCAGAACCAGATTCCGTGGCTGCCCCGCCGAATAGGTCATTGATCACGTGCTCCAAGTTTCTCTTCCTGCTCTCAGGTGTTTTAAGGTTATACCCTGACAGCTCTGCTGTGCCGCCTACCCTAATCCGATTTCCCAGGCGAGTGATGGCCACTTTATGGGTTTCGTCCATAATGGTTGAGCGAGGCGCGAGTTCTTCATTAATGATGTCTAGGGTGATGGAGTAACCCTTTACGGGATAGATGGGTAACTTTATGCCAAGGGTTTTGGCTAATAATGGTGAGTGGGCACCCAACGCCAATACGTACTGGTCCGCTGTATAGACTTCTCCATTGGCTTCTATGCCTTTAACCAGCCCTTTTTCGGTGGCAATTTTGTCTATAGTAGTGTCAAATAAAAACCGCACACCTTTATCTTTACAAGCCTGCGCAAGCAGCTGAGTGAACTTGAAGCAATCGCCAGTTTCATCGTTCGGCAGGCGTAATCCACCCACAAATTTATCCGCTACGTGCTGCAGTGCAGGTTCATAGTTGATGCATTCATTAAGATTTAAAGATTGATGGTCTACTCCGCAATCTTCGAGTATTTTTATATCTGCTTGCGATGCTTTTACTTGCTTGTCTGAACGAAAAAGCTGCAAAGTACCTTTGCTACTTTGATCGTATTCGAATTGATGCGTTTGCCGTAGTGTCTCGTAGCATTCTCGGCTATAAGTCGCAATTTGCAGCATCTTGGCTTTATTAACCGCGTAGGATTTGTGGTTGCACTGCAATAACAGCTTAATCAGCCACTTTTGTAAATCCGGTGTGCACAGTGATTTGGCACTGACCCTTAAAGGCCCAAGCTCATCTAGCAACCAACGTATCGCTTTTAGCGGAACGCCCGGCGCCGCCCATGGCGCTGAGTAACCCGGAGAGATTTGTCCTGCATTAGCATAACTCGTTTCTAACGCAGCGCTCGATTGACGATCAATGACAGTTACACTGTGCCCCTGTTCGGCAAGGTACCAAGCACTGCAAACCCCGACGACACCGCTGCCCAATATAATAACTTGCATGATGGGTTTTAGCTGATGGGATAAATAGGAAACTGTGCGCAAATATTTGCCACAGTTTGTTTGGCGCCTTCTATATGGTCGGAAGTGCTGTCTTCACATGCAGCAATAACGTCCGCAATGACACCGCCTAATTGTTTGATTTCTTGAGTCCCCAAGCCACGGGTCGTTACCGCGGCCAAACCTAAACGCAGGCCAACCCACTGAGAAGGTTTGTTGGAATCAAAGGGAATAGGATTCTTGTTGGAAGTGATGTCGACTAAACCCAGTGCATCTTGCACCGCTTGGCCGAGCAGGCCATTAGCCGCAAGGTTAAGCAATACAATATGGGTATCAGTACCGCCGCTAACCAAATCGACGCCCCGATCTTTAAGCGTTGTAGCCAAAGTGCGGGCATTATCAATAATCTGCTTGCCGTAGGTTTTGAACTCAGGACGCAAGGCTTCACCCAAACAAACGGCTTTAGCGGCAATTATTTGCGTGTGTAAACTCCCTTGTACGCCAGGAAACACCGCTGATTGAAATTTCTTGGCCCAATGCTCGCTGTTGGTCAGTATTAATCCACCGCGTGGCCCGCGCAGGGTCTTGGTGGTGGTGCAGGTGACGAAATCAGCATAAGGGACGGGAGAAGAGTGGACGCCTGCGGCCACCAAGCCGGCGATGTGCGCCATGTCTACTAGAAATAGCGCACCCACAGACTTGGCTATTTCACTAAGGCGCTTAAAATCAATGCTACGTGGATATGCAGATCCGCCAGTGATGAGTAGCTTAGGTTGGACGTCTTCGGCTCTTTGCGCAATATCGTCATAGTCAATTTGCCCTGTTTCCCTATCGACGCCATAATGATTGGCACTGAACCATCGACCAGATTGGTTAGGCTTTGCGCCGTGACTTAGGTGACCGCCTGCTGCCAAGTCTAGGCTTAAAATGGCGTCACCGGGTTGTAAGGTGGCAAAGAACACCGCTTGATTAGCTTGCGTGCCAGAATGGGGTTGTACGTTAGCATAGTTGCAGCCGAACAATTCTTTAGTGCGGTCAATGGCCGCTTGCTCGATGATATCGACAAACTGGCCGCCGCCGTGAAAGCGGTTGCCAGGATATCCCTCTAAGGTTTTATTGGTAATAGGGTGCGCCAATGCATCTAATACGGCTTGGCTTACTATATTCTCTGAGGCAATCAGCTCTAATTGATTTTGCTGCCGAAACGATTCGCCTTTCAAGGCGTCGGCGACGAGCGGGTCAGTGGTATTTACAGTAGCGGTAAAGAATGAGGCCATGGCAACGTGATTTGGTTAAGAGGTTGACGGAAGCAATCGGCTTTTGAAAGCCACAACGAGAGCCTATTCGATAGGATTGGACGTCGCAAACTAGTATAGCTATATTATAGGCCTATAATATCTATGCCTTTAAGGTTTCTCTTCAGATTAAATTATGTCATCAAAGCTCCCTCCACTAAATGCACTACGCGCATTTGAAGCGGCGGTTCGTCTAGAGAGTTTTGTTAAGGCGGCTGACGAACTGTTTGTGACGCCGGCTGCGGTTGCGCAACAAATAAAGGTGCTGGAAGCATGGGCAGGGGCGAAGTTTTTTGAGCGCAAGGCGCAGGGTGTGATACTAACGCCTATCGGCGAAAGCATTCGACCCGATTTAATCGATGCCTTTGATCACCTTGGTCGGGCGGCGCAACGCCTGCGATCTATTTCCGCCCCGAATCAAATTCAAATTGCCGCTCTGCCCAGTATTGCGCAGTTTTGGCTTTCGCCGTTGTTGCCCGGCATTAGGAACGCGTTACCGGGAACGGCCATATCCGTTTCAGCGCAGGATAAGGCGCCCAATATGAAACGCAATGGCTTCGATTTATGTATATACTTTGAAGAAGAGCCGCAAAGCGAATTTTCTACCATATTAGAACAGGATGTTATTTTTCCGATTTGTGCACCCTCATTATTAAAGACCATCAGGGATAAGCAAACTCAGCAGACAGTCACATTGTTTCATGACAGCTTGTGGGATGCAGATTGGCGAGAGTGGCTCGGTAACAGCAAAGAAATGCACCGAACTGATCTTCAAGGACCGGAGTTTTCACTCTATAGCCTAGCCGTAGAAGAAGTCAAAAATGGGGCGGGGGCCTTGATAGGGCACCAATGTTTAGTCGGAGACTTGCTGAGTAGCGGCGCGGTGGTGATGCCGTTTAAGCGTAAAGTAAAGTTACCGCGTTGGTTGACAATAAAAGTATCAGATTCGGTTAGTGAGCATTCTACTATTAAAAAAATTGTATCCTACTTGGAAAAGCAAAGCGCTAAGTGAAAATGAAGAAGTTACAGTGAACACAAGGAAATTACGATTTAGATAGGTACAAAAAAGCCGCTAAGAGACTTAGCGGCTTTTTGGATTTGGCTCCTTGAGCTGGGCTCGAACCAGCGACCTAATGATTAACAGTCATTTGCTCTACCAACTGAGCTATCAAGGAATATTGAGACGCGCGATGATACTCACCCGCTTGCTTTAGGTCAATTGGTGAACGCTAAAAAAGTGATATAAATAGCGTGTTTTTTTGGTCACGCTTTTGATACGCCGTTAATCCTAAAACGAGCAAGTATTAAACGGCTATTAAGCCTTAGGTAAAGTCACGCCTTGTTGGCCTTGATACTTGCCGCCGCGGTCTTTATACGATACTTCGCATTCTTCGTCTGATTCGAAAAATAGTACCTGTGCGACGCCTTCATTGGCATAAATTTTAGCGGGCAGGGTGGTGGTATTAGAAAACTCCAGCGTTACATGGCCTTCCCACTCAGGTTCAAACGGCGTTACGTTAACAATAATGCCGCAACGAGCGTAAGTGCTTTTACCCAAGCAGATGGTCAGTACGTTTCTTGGGATTTTAAAGTATTCGACTGTGCGCGCTAAAGCGAATGAATTAGGCGGAATAATGCAAACGTCTCCTTCAAACTCTACAAAGCTATCATCTGAAAAGTTCTTGGGGTCAACAATGGCCGAGTTAATGTTGGTGAAAATACGAAACTCATTGGCGCAACGAATGTCATAACCGTAGCTCGAGGTACCATAAGAAATAACTTTACCGTGTTCGCCGTGGCGAACTTGGGCCGGCTCAAACGGAGAAATCATGTCCGTGGTTTTAGCCATGTGCTTGATCCAGCGATCTGATTTAATTGCCATAGATTAGAAGTGATTAGTTTTGCTGAATAACAATATTGGGGAAAGCCGCTGAAAAATCTTTCTTGCGATCGGCTAAGCGAGCAGCTGTTTTACGGGCTATCGCCTTGTAGCTCTGCGCCACGCTGCCATCTGGGTCCGCTACTACCGTGGGCTTGCCTTGGTCGGCGTGTTGCCTGATGGCGCCATCAAGGGGGATATTGCCCAATAATTCAATATCGTAGTCCTTGGCCATTTCCTCACCACCGCCAGAACCAAAAATATGTTCCTCATGACCGCAATTAGTGCATACGTGGGTACTCATGTTTTCTACTATGCCTAAGATAGGAATCTCTACCTTTTCGAACATCTTGACGGCTTTTCTAGCATCAATTAGTGCGATATCTTGGGGCGTTGTCACGATGACGGAGCCAGTGACAGGAACTTTCTGTGCCAAAGTAAGTTGTATGTCACCGGTACCGGGTGGTAAGTCAATAATGAGGTAATCTAAATCGTTCCAACGGGTATCGCGTAGTAATTGCTCTAGCGCTTGCGTCACCATTGGCCCGCGCCAGATCATGGGGGTGTCTTCCTCTATCAGATAGCCAATCGACATGGTTTGAATTCGATAGCTGATCATTGGCTGCAACGATTTGCCGTCAGAGGTGGGCTGGCCGCTCAAACCAAACATGCGTGGCTGACTGGGGCCGTAGATATCTGCATCGAGTATACCGACGCTTGCACCCTCGGCCGCCAAAGCCAAGGCAAGATTGGAAGATACCGTCGATTTGCCGACGCCGCCTTTACCAGAGGCCACTGCGATAATATTTTTAACACCTTCAATTGGCTTGGTGCCTTCTTGCACAGCATGGGAGTTAATGTCGGACGTGACCGACACAATGACGTTCTCAACACCTGGCAGCTTTGAAACCAATTCGCTTAGTTCATTTTGCAATTGGGTATGATAGCTATTGGCAGGATAGCCAAGCACCACATCTACTGCGACTTTGCCGCCGTCAATGCGTATATCACTAATGGCTTTATTGTCAACTAGCGACTTGCCATTATGTGGGTCTATGAACAACTTGAGGCTGGCCTCAATATTACTTTTATCTAGAGACATACTGTGATCCGATGGAGTGTTTCGTTAGAATATAGGTAAACATATGGGGCTTGTAATTAGACTATCAAGCCAGTGTTTTCAATGCTGCAATTGCGTATAATTTGCCACCTCTTCGGTGCCAAAACAAATCTGTGATTTAGGCCCCTGACTATAACCTTTAGCCACGCAAATATTAAGCCTTATGGCACAGTCGAGACGAATTCTGGTAACCAGTGCATTGCCATACGCCAACGGGCCTATCCATATTGGCCATTTAGTTGAATATATACAGGTTGATGTTTGGACGCGCTTTCAAAAAATGCGCGGTAATGAATGTCATTTTGTTTGTGCTGACGATGCGCACGGCACCGCGATTATGCTGCGAGCTGAAGCTGAGGGCATTACACCGCAACAATTAATAGATCGCGTACAAGCGGAGCATTATGCTGACTTTAGTGAGTTTGGCGTGGCATTTGATAATTATTACACCACTCATTCTGATGAGAACCGTGAAATTTCCTCTGAGATCTACCTGAAGCTCAAGGAAAATGGTCATATAAAAAGGCAAACCATTCAGCAGCTTTATGACCCTGAAAAGGCGATGTTCCTGCCAGATCGCTTTGTAAAAGGCACCTGTCCAAACTGCAAATCTGTTGACCAATACGGTGATAACTGCGATGTGTGTGGTGAAACGTATTCCCCAACAGATCTAATCGACCCTGTTTCAGTGGTGTCGGGTGCGACGCCTGAAGAACGTGACTCTGAGCAGCTATTTTTTAAGCTCAGTGACTTTCAAGATTTCTTGGCAGACTGGCTAGACGCTGGTCACACGCAAGTAGAGATTGCGAATAAGCAAAAGGAGCTATTTGAAGATACTTTGTTTGATTGGGACATTTCACGAAATGCGCCTTATTGGGGTTTTGAAATCCCTGGTGAGAAAGACAAATATTTTTACGTGTGGATGGACGCACCCATTGGCTATTTGGCCAGTTTCAAAAACCTCTGTGATCGCACAGATGGATTGGAGTTTGATGACTTCTTGGCGCCAAACAGTAAATGTGAAATGGTGCATTTCATTGGCAAAGATATCGCGCGCTTTCATACTTTGTTTTGGCCGGCTGAATTAAAGGGAGCAGGTTACAGAACACCGAGCAGTGTGTGGTGTCACGGATTTTTAACCGTGGATGGCCAGAAAATGTCGAAGTCAAAAGGCACTTTTATTATGGCGCGCACGTACTTGAATAATTTAAATCCAGCGTATTTGCGTTACTACTTCGCTACCAAGTTAGACAATGGCATTGACGACTTAGATTTGAACCTTAGTGACTTTCAAGCGCGGGTTAATTCGGACTTGGTGGGCAAATTGGTTAATATCGCCAGTCGCTGCGCTGGGTTCATTGTTAAACAATTCGATAGCCAATTATCGGAGAGCTTGCCGGACCAGGCGTTGTTCAATACCTTCACCGCTTCAGGCGATTCAATTGCCAGTGCTTACGAAGGCCGTCAATACAGTAAAGCCATGCGCGAAATCATGCGTTTGGCGGATTTGGCGAATCAATATATCGATGCGGCAGAGCCATGGGTGTTGATCAAAGACGAACAGCGAAAATCTGAGGTGCAAGGCGTGTGCACGCAGGGCATCAATTTGTTCAGAGTGCTGGTTAACTATATAAAGCCAGTATTGCCTGAGCTGGCAAAGCAAGTAGAAGCTTTTTTGAATATCGAAGAAATGCAATGGGTCGATTACGATGCGACATTGTTGAGCCATTCAATCAATAAATTTAAGCCACTCATGACGCGAGTGGACGCAGATAAAGTAGAACAAATGATAGAAGAATCAAAGCAGGGTGACACGACATTGCAAGAAGCCGCGCCCGTTGTCACCGGACCATTGGCTGATGACCCGATAAGCGACGTAATCGATTTTGACGCCTTTGCGAAGATTGATTTGCGCGTAGTCGACATAGTGGATGCTCAAGCAGTAGAAGGAGCCGATAAATTATTACAACTCACCCTAGACTTGGGCGGTGAACAACGACAGGTATTCTCTGGCATTAAGTCTGCCTACCAACCGCAAGACCTCATTGGTAAAAAGACCGTGATGGTCGCCAATTTGGCGCCGCGTAAAATGCGTTTTGGCGTATCAGAAGGCATGGTGTTGGCGGCAGGTCCAGGAGGAGAGGATATATTTTTGCTTAACCCCGACGACGGCGCTATGCCTGGTATGCGGGTAAAGTAAGCATCGGGAGGTCTTTATGAGTCATATCGTTGTTGAAGGTCCCATTGGTGTGGGTAAAACCACGCTCACCAAGCGTATAGCCAAAGAGTTCGGTTTTGATGAGTTGTTGGAACAGCCTGCTGAAAACCCCTTTCTAGAACGGTTCTATGAGCAGCCTGACCAGTATGCCATGCAAACGCAGTTGTACTTCCTGTTTCAACGAGTAAAACAACTGCGGGGCCTCAGTCAAACCGATCTATTTTCCAGCGGGGTCGTTTCAGATTTTATGCTTGGAAAAGATCCGTTGTTTGCTGAGTTAACCCTAGAAGCCGATGAACTAGATCTGTATGACGAAGTATATCAAGCGCTATCCCCACAAGTGCCTGTGCCAGACTTGGTGGTTTATTTACAGGCATCGACTGAAACCTTGCAGCGCCGTATTTCGCGCAGAGGCGTAGAGTATGAGCAACAAATTCACCCTGATTATCTTAAGGATTTGTCAGATACCTATTCTCGATACTTTTTAAACTATTATGCTTCACCCCTGTTAATAGTGAATGCTGAAACCTTGAACTTCATCGAAAACCAAGACCATTTCAATTTATTGATTGATGAAATACGCAAAGGTAAACCCGGAAGAAATTACTTTAATCCTTTGGTGGATTAAGCATTCGAAAGAAAAGGCTGGTTAATTCTTGTCAAAATGCCTCTTAAAGCTTCAATAGCAAGCTAAAAGGCGAGTTTTGGACCAATCTCCTACAATAACAGTTTGATTTATTATAAAATCGGCGCCAAATTAGCTTGCCATATCCTATTCGGAAACTCCTCTATTAATGCTTCGACAAAGAACTTTAAGTAACGTCATTCGCGCGACCGGCGTTGGGCTGCATACTGGTGAAAAAGTGTATTTAACTTTGAAACCTGCACCTGTTGATCATGGTATTAGATTCTATAGAGTTGATCTTGATCCCGTAATGGAAATTCCTGCCAAACAAGATAACGTTACCGACACCCGTTTATCGACTTCCATTGAAGCTGGCGGTGCGAAAATAACGACGATTGAACATTTGATGTCGGCTTTTGCAGGCTTGGGCGTGGACAACGCCAAGGTAGAATTAAGCACGCATGAAGTACCGATAATGGATGGCAGTGCGGCCCCCTTTGTGTTTCTGTTGCAGTCTGCAGGCATCGTGGAGCAAAACGCCGCGAAGAAATTCATCCGCATTAAGAAAAAACTTAAAGTTGAAGACGGTGATAAGTGGGTGCAGCTTGAACCATTCGAAGGTTTCAAGGTGACGTTTACCATTAACTTCGATCACCCGATCTTAAAGAAGTCTGAGCAATGTGCTACGGTTGATTTTTCAACCACCTCTTTCATTAAAGAAGTGAGCCGAGCCCGTACCTTCGGTTTTATGGAAGATGTCGAAACCTTGCGTGACGCCGGCTTGGCGCGTGGTGGAAGTTTCGATAACGCGATAGTGATGGATGCGTTTCATATCCTGAACGACGATGGTTTGCGTTATCGCGATGAATTTGTGAAGCATAAAATTTTAGATGCAGTGGGTGATTTATACACTATTGGCCATCCATTGATCGGCGCGTTTAGCGCGTTTAAATCCGGTCATGCACTAAACAACAAAATTCTTCGACAATTGATGGCAGATGAATCTGCTTGGGAATTGATCACTATCGAAGAAGAACTTGAAGCGCCGATTGCCTTTGTTCCTGGAATTGCCGCAGCAGCAGTATAGTTCCTCTGGTTGCCTAGCACCTGCTGGCGATCATCTAATCTATGGTAAATGTAGTTTAAGCTCCTTCTCTTGAGTTTTTAATTCTCGCCTGTAATCGGGAAAAGGCTTCTTTTAGCTTCGGGTTTTCAATTTCATCGCTGACTTTTGCAATCGAATCGAGTGATGCAGTCGATAAAGCACGCTTCACTTCAGGTAACGCTTGCTCTGTGCTGGCTTGATTTACTGGCTGAACTTTCACCACAATTTCAGTAATCTTTAACCTAAGTATCGTGGCCTCGTCAGTGATGCTTTGTTGTCTATTTTTTATGTGAGCAGCCCATACAGGAGCCTTGGTTATTAATAGCAGTCGACCAGATTGAAACAAGGTGGGCATTAAAAATTGAGCGCTTTGTCCCAACAGTTTGTTGAGAATGGTGTGTACTTTTTGCTGTGCGGCATAATCTGCCGGAGGATCACTAGATTTAGTTTGTAAATCAGGCAAAAAATCTTGAATAACTTGGAATTCGCGCATTGGAAAGTGGATAATACAGCCTTATTTATAAAGGGATAGAAAGCATTATGGTGTTTAGTTCAACATAATGCAACGCTCTGCTTAAACTCCCCCAGGATCCATAGTGGCCATGTGGGTTCACACGGAGTTGCGAGCAGCGCCCTGACAAAAACAATTCGAAAAGTGAGTTATTAGATGCTGACAAAAGCGCTAACCAAAGTGTTCGGTAACCGTAATCAACGGTTACTAAAAGAAATGAACAAGAGCGTTGATGAAATCAACGCCTATGAATCTCAAATGCAGGCTTTATCTGACGAAGAATTACGCGGTCGTACCGACGTTTTTCGTGATCGTTTCAAGTCAGGTGAGACCTTGGAGCAATTGCTGCCTGAAGCCTTTGCTGCCGTGCGTGAAGGCGCGGTGCGTTCCTTAGGCTTGCGCCATTATGACGTACAAATGATAGGCGGTATAGTTTTGCATGACGGCAAGATTGCTGAAATGAAAACGGGCGAAGGTAAAACTTTGGTTGCCACTCTGCCTGCCTATTTAAATACCTTAAGTGGCGGAGCCGTTCATATCATTACAGTGAATGATTACTTGGCTCGCCGCGACGCAGAATGGATGGGTGAAGTCTATGAATTCATGGGCTTGAGCGTGGGGGTTATTCAATCTGGCCAACCTCAAGAAGAGAAGCAAAAGGCTTATGTCTGCGATATCGTGTATGGCACGAATAACGAATATGGCTTTGATTACTTACGCGACAACATGGCGTTTAGCGCTGAACAGCGCGCCCAACGCGGGCTGGGTTTTGCGGTAATTGATGAGGTTGACTCAATATTGATTGATGAAGCCCGTACACCACTTATTATTTCAGGGCCTTCGGATGACAATGTTGATTTGTATCAGGCTATCAATAAGATCGTACCAAGCCTTGAACTAGAAACGGATGAAGAAGATCCAAAGGACTTCGTTATAGATGAGAAAGCCAAGCGCGCTACTTTAACGGAATCTGGGCACGAAAAAGCGGAACAGCTATTGAGTGATGCAGGGCTACTGAGTGAAGATGGTTCCTTGTATGACGTGAATAACGTGAGTTTAATGCACCATCTTTATGCTGCCTTGCGAGCACATTACTTATTCACGAAAGATGTCGAATACATCGTGCAAGAAAATGAAGTGATCATTGTTGACGAGTTTACGGGTCGCATGATGGCAGGAAGACGGTGGTCTGATGGTTTGCATCAAGCAGTCGAAGCAAAAGAAGGTGTGGAGATTCAACGCGAAAACCAAACCTTGGCTTCGATTACTTTCCAGAATTACTTTAGATTGTATTCGTCTTTGTCAGGCATGACAGGTACAGCAGATACCGAAGCCCCTGAATTTGAGCAAATATACAACTTGGAAGTAGTGGTTATGCCAACCAATAAACCACTGACACGTGTAGACCACGCTGATTTGGTTTTTCGGACCATGAACGAGAAATTTACTGCTATACGTGATCAGATTATGCAAAGTGTCGAGAGTGGTCAGCCAGTTTTGGTGGGCACGGCTTCTATTGAATCATCTGAGTTATTATCTGAGATGCTGACCAAGGAAAAAATTGAACACCAAGTCTTAAATGCCAAACAGCATGAGCGTGAAGCTGATATTGTTGCCAATGCAGGTAGTCCTGGTGCTATCACCATCGCAACCAATATGGCAGGTCGTGGTACTGATATTGTTTTGGGCGGCAGTTTGCAGTCTGACATTGAAAAGGCGGGTGACAGTGCTGACATTGAGCAGCTCACAGTTGCTTGGCAAGAAAGACATGATGCGGTTGTAAAATCAGGGGGCTTGTATGTTGTCGGCACAGAGCGAAATGAGTCACGCCGCGTGGATAATCAATTGCGAGGTCGTTGCGGACGCCAAGGCGACCCTGGCAGCAGTAGTTTCTATTTGTCTTTAGAAGACAGTTTGATGCGCATATTTGGATCTGAACGCATTGCCAGCGTAATGCAAAAGTTGGGTATGGAAGAGGGTGAAGCGATTGAACACCCTTGGGTAAACAAAGCCATTGAAAATGCGCAGCGTAAAGTAGAAGGGCATAACTTTGATATGCGAAAGCAATTGCTAGATTATGATGATGTAGCCAACGAACAACGTAAAGTAGTTTACCAACAACGTAATCATTTGATGGACGTTGAGGATGTATCTGACAATATTCAGGCAATGACAACGGAAGTGGTCAGTGAAGTGTTTGCACAACATATTGCTCCAGAATCGCTAGAAGAACAGTGGGATATTTCAGGTTTAGAAGATTCAATTACCCGCGAATTTGGTTTAACGATGCCGGTGAGTGACTGGTTAACTCAAGATGACAGCCTGTACGAAGAAACCCTGCGCGACAAAATCGAAGCAGCATATATTGTGGCTTACCAAGCTAAAGAAGCCAAGGCCAGCGAAGGGGCGGTACGCCACCTCGAGAAGGCGGTAATGCTGCAAGTATTAGATGAACATTGGAAAGAACACCTGTCAAATATGGACCATTTGCGTCAAGGTATTGGGCTTCGTGGTTACGCGCAAAAAGACCCGAAACAAGAGTACAAGCGCGAAGCCTTTACTTTGTTTGAAGACATGTTAGATGTGGTTAAGTACGAAGTGGTGGGCATGTTATCCAAAGTACAGCTGCGCAGCGAAGAAGAAGTGGCTGAAATGGAAGCGCAACGAAAGCAACAAGAGATGGAATTTAATCACCCACAGCTAAACACGGAGTCTGCTGCTGAAACTGCGGTACAGAATGCGCAAGCTGCTACACCAACTGCCAGGCCTGCACCAGCTGCTAAAAAAGCACAACCGTCAGTACCAAAAATCGGCCGTAACGATACTTGCCCTTGTGGTTCTGGTAAAAAATATAAGAAATGCCACGGTGCGTTGGCCTAACCTATTCTAAGTACCGCCTATGTTAAAGGTTTCACCGCTAGCACCCGCTAGTATGCCTACGATGCCCATAGTGAAAGGGGTAAAAATAGCGACTGCTGCCAGCGGCGAACGTTATCAGGATAGAGATGATTTAGCCGTCGTGTGCTGTGGACCGCATACCAGAGCAGCGGGTGTCTTTACACAATCTAACACTGCCGGGCCTGCCGTGCTTTGGTCTCGACAAGTGCTTAGCAGTCAAACGGTGGATAAATCAGCCACAGCGATGGTGGTGAATGCAGGCAATGCCAATGTTTGCACCGGAGCACAAGGGCAATTAGCCGTAGAGGCCATGGCTTCAGCGGTTGCTAACAAAATTGGTTCGATAGATGACCAACAAATATTTGTCTCGTCTACTGGGGTAATAGGAGAACAGCTAAAAGTCGACACGCTGCTTAAAGCGATCGACAATAAAATTATTTTGAACAGCAATCAGAATTGGCTGTCTTTGGCCAACGCGATTGGCACGACAGATACTTATCCCAAGTTGGCCTGCGGGCAATGCCAAATAGATGGCGAGACCATCAATATTGCCGGCGTGGCAAAGGGCTCGGGCATGATTGAGCCTAATATGGCGACGATGTTAGCGTATGTTTTTACTGATGCTAAAGTTGATCAGGCCAGCCTGCAACACGCACTCAGTAACGCCAATAGCGAGAGCTTTAACTGTATGACGGTTGATTCAGATACTTCTACCTCAGACACTTGTTTGTTGTTTGCGACAGGAGAGGGGTATGCGACGGAGTTAATACAAAGTATGCCAGATTTTAAAAACTTCCAATCGGTCTTGTCTGCCGTTATGATTGATCTCGCTCAACAAGTAGCCAAAGATGGAGAGGGCGCTTCAAAGTTTATCACCATCAATGTTTCAGGTGCTGCGACAAATGAATCAGCAAAGGTCGTAGCCAAAAGCATCGCTAATTCACCTCTGGTAAAAACGGCCATTGCAGGAGAAGATGCAAATTGGGGGCGAATCGTGATGGCGGTGGGTAAGACCGATGAACCCATTGTGCTAGATAAATTGGCTATAAGCATGGGCGGCGTTGCTATCGCTGCCGGTGATGGCCCTGTAGCAGACTACCAAGAGGCCAAAGTGAACAAACACTTGGCTGGACAAAATATTGTTGTTGATGTTGATCTGGGGTGTGAGAGTAAAGGCTGCGCCACAGTCTGGACCTGTGATCTTACTCACGGTTATATAGAGATTAATGCGGACTACCGCAGTTAATAAGATTGAGTTGATGGCGCGTAAACGGATTGATGTGGCCGTCGGTATATTGATAAACGAACATGCTCAATTGTTTGCTCAGCAAAGGCCTGAAGGAACCGATTGCGCAGGAAAATGGGAATTTCCAGGCGGTAAGTTAGAACCGGGAGAAAGCGCTGTTGACGCTTTGGTGCGTGAGCTAAAAGAAGAGTTAGGTATAACACTTGTTGCACAGCAACCATTAACGGTTTTAGAACACAATTATGCTCACGCTGATGTGCGTTTACATACTTACCTCTGTCAGCAATGGGAAGGTAAACCCATTGGTTTAGAAGGGCAAACGACACTTTGGGCAGAGCCGTCGGCCATAGCAGAATTAGATTTGTTGGAAGCTGCGGTGCCTTTATTAAACTTGGCAAATCAGGCATTAGCCAGCTAACCTCAACCTAATAGTTTCGTGCTCGAGCAAGCGTTAAATAACCTTGATGCAATTTTTTCACTAGCGGGACTAGTTCAGCTAGGGTTGCGTTGTTAACAATAACGTCGTCAGCAGCAGAAATAAGTTCAGCGTTAGAGAGTTGGTTATCCATAACCGATTGCGTTTTTTCAGCAGACCAGCCACTGCGCTGCATAACCCGTTGCTTTCGTAATTCAGCGTCGGTGTTAACCACTAAAATACGATGAACAGCTAGTTGTTCATTAGTGCCTACCAGTAAAGGAATGTCTAATATACAGTAGGGTGATTGCGCTGACTGCGCGCGCTCATGCATGGTTTTAAATATGGCGGGATGTAGAATGGCTTCTAAGCGTTTCAATTGCGCCTTGTCATTGAATACGATACTCCCGAGTTCAGCTCTATTGAGGGTATTATCTTCATTTAAGATACGGCGTCCAAAAGTACCCACTATCTCAACATAGGACGCCTGACCGGGTTCACACAATTCACGGGCAATGGTATCTGAGCTAAAAGTAGGGACATTGAAGTCGGCAAAGTGCTGGGTAACGCTCGATTTTCCAGATCCAATTCCGCCAGTTACGCCAACCTTATAAATCAAACGTTGAGACCGATTAAGTTGAAGTAAGCACGTTGGAGTTGATCGCCCCACACTAAGGCCATGAGAAAAGCCACGGCTATATAAGGGCCAAATGGTATTTGAAGGTCACGGCCCTGCTTTTTTATTAACATCAATGAAATGCCTATCGCGACACCTGCACCGGCGGATAGTAATAAGGTGATGGGAATATATTGCCAACCCAACCAAGCGCCCGCTGCAGAAAGTAACTTGAAATCACCGTAACCCATGCCTTCCTTTTTGGTGACGGCATGATGAACTTGGTAAACTGTCCATAAAATCATATAGCCAATAACCGCGCCAATAATTGAATCTTGCGGTGAAGCAAAGCCGTTAGCCGTAATATTAAATAGCAGCCCTAACCATACCAAGGGAAGGGTTATGTTATCAGGGAGTAACTTATGATCAATGTCGATAAAGCTCAGCGTTATAAGGCACCAAGTAAGCAGTAAAAGCCAAGGTAAAACCGCGGTGGTTGGGAAATATAGCCCCACTAAAACAGTTAAGCCGGCGGTGAGTAGCTCTATAAGCGGGTAACGCAATGAAATGGGTTTTTCACAGGCAAAACATTTACCCCTTAGGAAGATATAACTAATAACAGGTAGATTGTGCCACCACTTCAGCGGCGTTTTGCAAGTTGGGCAATGCGAAGCGGGAAATACGATGCCAGGAGGCGGGCTCGAAACAGTGGCGGCATTGCTCAACTCTTCCTCTTCCTCTTCCTCTTCGCCTTCCTCTTCCTCTGCTAGCAAGGCTTCACACTGACTAGTCCATTCGTGCATCATTTGTTTGGGCAGCCGCAGTATAACGACGTTCAAAAAGCTGCCAACCAATAACCCGAATATAAATAAAGTCAACCAGTACAGCGGCCCCGTTAGATAGAGCTGTTCAATCAAAGTGCTCACGCTTTGGTTTTATTTAACTGAGGGATTCAACTAGATGAGCTGTTTTAGAACACATCGCCGAGTTTAAAGATCGGAAGATACATAGCAACAACCACGATACCAATGAGTATTCCCAAAACAACGACCATAATCGGCTCAACCAAGGCGCTGATTCCAGAAATGGTATTGTCCACTTCGTCTTCGTAAAACTCTGCTACCTTATCCAACATGCTGTCCATTTCACCGGTTTCTTCACCGGTTCTGACCATCTGCAATATCATGCTGGGGAACTGCTTGGCTTCACGTAATGAAGATTCAAGTGGCTGGCCTGTTGCGATGTCATTTTGAACTTGACTCAATGCGCGCCTAAATACTTCGTTGCCTGATGCCGGCGCAATGACGCCCAAAGTTTCAACCATCGGTATACCCGCTCTAAACATGATGGCCACTGTGCGGGTGACTCGCACTAAAATGCTTTTTCTAACTAGTGGACCAAAGACGGGTACTTTTAGCATGAGACGGTCCACTAAGTGTTTGAATGAAAAGCTCTTCTTATAAAAATACTTAGAAGATATGTTAGACATGAAGATCAAGATAGCGACCAGCAGCCAATGTTCTTGGAGTGTTTCCGAAGCAGTGATAACGATACTGGTTAATAGTGGCAGCTCTGCATTATTGGATTCAAACAGTGATTGGAACTGCGGAATGATAAAAATAAGCAAGCCTGCGACAATGATTAGTCCAACAGACATAACAATGACAGGGTACATCAATGCGGATTTTATCTTGCGCCGCATGGCTTCTGCTTTTTCTAAGTAGGCTGCGATTCTTCCTAACATTGGGCCGAGCGTACCTGACTCTTCGCCGACATTTACCAACCCTACGTAAAGTGAATTAAAATGTTTAGGGTGTTTACGCAAGGTTGAGGTTAAGTCTTCACCTTCCTCCACATTCATTCTCATTTTGGCTAATAAAATTTTAACAGCGCGGTTGTCACTGCTTTGACCTACCACGGATAAGGCTTGGGCAATGGGGATGCCGCCCTCTACCATCGTCGCTAATTGGCGACTAAGCACAACCACATCTCTATTCTTAACTGAATCACCACCAAAAATAGGGTGCGATTGCTTTCGAATTTTCTTTAATTTAATTCCTCTTTTTTGGATTAACCCTCGGGCTTCCTTGAGCGTAGTCGCCTCTATTTCGCCACTTTCACGAACACCATTATGATTTTGACCTTTCCAGTCGAAGATAACTACCTTTTTAGTTTTGGGTGCTTTTGCCATGACTTTATTATTGTTGAAATTTTATCCTTTGGTGACTCGTTCAATTTCAGCAATGCTGGTTATACCAGTTGCTACCTTTTTGAAGCCCTCTTCTTTTATGGACAATACGCCTTCTGATCTAACTTGTCTTGTTATTTGTGCTTCAGTCGCATTGTCCATCACTAATTCGCTGGTGGCGTCTGATATGGGCATGACTTCGAATATACCCGTTCTTCCACGATAGCCCTTTGAGCAGTTACTGCAACCCACTGCTTCGTGGATAGTGCCAGTTTTAACTTGAGATTCGGTGAAACCCATTTTGAGCAATATTTCTGCTGAAATTTTAGTTTTTTGTTTGCAGGAGGCACAAAGCCGTCTTACCAAACGTTGTGCGATCACTAAGTTAACCGTTGACGCAATGTTAAATGGCGCGATTCCCATATTCAACAAACGGGTAATAGAACTAGGCGCATCATTAGTATGCAGGGTGGACAAAACCAGGTGACCTGTTTGAGAAGCCTTAATGGCTATTTCAGCTGTTTCTAAGTCACGAATCTCACCAATCATTAGTATGTCAGGATCCTGCCGTAGTAATGCGCGCAAGGTTCTCGCGAAAGTTAATCCGGATTTTTCGTTGATAGTGACTTGATTGACACCATCAGCATATATTTCGACAGGGTCCTCTACAGAACTGATATTGGTAGTTGGATTATTTAAAAGTGCTAGTGCAGAGTATAAAGAAACCGTCTTGCCGCTACCCGTTGGACCAGTTACTAAAACCATCCCATGTGGTTGAGCGGTGGCATGTTTATATTGGGCTAGCTGGTGCATCTCCATGCCTAAGCTATCTAAACTAAGTTGAGTAGAGCCCTGGTTCAATATACGCAGCACTACCTTTTCTCCAAAGACAGTGGGCATGGTACTAACACGAAAATCGATCGTTCTAGAGCGTGAGAAATTCAGTTTGATGCGTCCATCCTGCGGCAATCGACGTTCTGCTATATCTAAGCGCGACATAACCTTTATTCGGGAGGCAATATTCTGCGCCAATTTGATTGGTGGTTCTCCCGCGGGGTGTAAAACACCGTCTATACGGTATCGTATTCGGGCATAGTGTTCATAAGGCTCAATGTGAATATCGGACGCGCCTTTTGTGACAGCGTCTCGAAGGATTTGGTTTACATAACGAACAATCGGGTTGCTTTGGTCCAAATTGACCATAGATTCCAGCACATTGCCGTCATCGGTTAGCAGGTCAATATCAATTTCATTGAGGTTGACGTCGTCGGTGAAGTCGTCGAGTGCGCCTTCATTGGCGCCCGCGGCTAATTTGGTGATCAGTACGCGCAACTTATTGGGGTCACAAACTACCGCTTTTATGCGTTTAGAACTTTGGAACCGCGCTTGGCTGATCGCGACCCTTGCATGCGGCGAGCCTATTGCCACGTTTAACATGTCACCTCGGCCAAATAGTGGCAACATTTGAAATTTAGTGATTAGTTCGTCACTTAATAGCGCGAGGGGCAATGCATCTAAATTGACGCTGTTTAAATCAATCAGCGCCATGCCCGCCTCATTAGCAGCAAGTTGCAACAGGGCATCCTTGTTAATATCTTCATGCTGAAAGCATTGTTCAAAAAACGTATGCCCCGCTTTTTCAGCTTCTGATTGCAGTTGGCTCGCCAATGTAAAAGAAGCAATTTCTTGCGTTACAATCTGCTTTGCCAAACCAAAAAGTACTTTTGGTTTCTTTTCTTCCCTTGTTTTAGGTTTATTCATATGGCTTTAAGGTGTGTATCAGCTGATTTTAATATTTTGCGTATTCTTCCAGCTTGTTATTCTAACAAATTAATCAGATAATTAACTTGTTAGTGTAGCAATATTTAACCGCATAATGCCCAGATAATTAGAAAACCACTATTCTTGATGTTCGGCAGATTAAGGTAGACTAAAGGCGTATAAAGCCAGATGTAATGAAAATTGTTTGCTTGAAATATGGGGTTCAGTTTGCTATATTCTCGATCACTTCTAAAGTGCTCATATGTTGTTAAATCACTTTTAGAGAAGTATAAAAAAGCACCTCAACATTAACTTTGGAATATCTAAAATGAATAAAATACAACAGAGCGTCAAAGCAGTACAACGCGGTTTTACCCTAATCGAATTATTGATCGTTATCGCAATCATCGCCATTTTAGCAACTATTGCCTTACCGGCTTACCAGAGCTATACAGGTAGAGCAAAATTTACAGAAGTTATCAATGCGACTGCGCCGGTTAAGCTAGCCATAGAATTATGTCACGCAGAGTCTGGGGTTCTTGGAGGGGCATGTGATACTGCTGTTTTAGCGGGTGTAAACTTAGTCGCTGTAGCAAACGGCGCGCTTGTAGATACTGTTACAATAAGCGCTGTTGCAGGAATTGAAGGAACAATAACAGCCCAGGCTGTAATGGGTGAAGGAATGGATGATACTCTCCTTGGCTATACTTACATCCTTACACCTACAAGCACCAATGGCGCGCTATCATGGATAGCAAGCGGTACTTGTGGGGCTGCCTCAATTTGTAAGCTTTAAAAAGTAAAGTAAAAGGGCTTAGCGCCTTTTATCGCTTTACAGTTAAAAGAGGCCCGCGCTTGTTGCGGGCCTTTTTTTGTGCTCGCACAAGTATGCAGGGTCTAGAGTAGTAGCCAGTTTTGTTTGTTAAGTTTCTAGTTAAAGGCAAGTGATCGAGCGATGGAACAAACAGTGATTGAATGATTACGTTGACATTGGACCAAGGTTTTACACGCTTCGTTAATGGTCGCCCCGGTAGTGATCACATCATCTATTAACAAGATATGTCGGTAGGTGGTTGGAAGCGCCTTGCCTTTTAAGATGATAAAGGCACCTTCAATATTTTTGGCCCTGCCTTGCTTGCTTAAACCTGCTTGTGGTTCTGCCTGGGTTATCCGTTTTAAATAACGAGTGTCTAGTGGAATTCCGAGTCGTTTTGCCAATTGATGTCCTAGTTGGTGAGCTTGATTGTAACCCCGTTGCTTGAGTCGAGCCTCGTGTAAGGGGATAGGAATAATTACATCAGGAAAACAACTTTTTGAGAGCTCGTTGTTGAGAGCTATAGCTAATTCGGCGGCAAAAAAGCCCACTAAACTTAGATGGCCTGAAAACTTGAATTGAAGTATTAGATTTCTAATATCGTCACTGTATAAGAAGGGAGAGATGGCCTTCTGATACTGGGGCGGAGACGATAGACATCGGCCACAGATCATGTCGCTGCTAACACTTTCAGACTTGTATAGTGAGTTTGCTGATAGAGGTTCGGCACAAATGTTACAGCAAATGGAATTGCGCCCAAAATGGCCATAACAACTTTGACAACAATGCTCCTTGCAGAACTGATTGCATACCGCACAGAGAGTGGGTATGGTAGCTTTAGAATATGACTTTAGTGTTTTGGTAAACGATTGAATTGCTTTAAACTGTGCCATCTTTCTCTCCCTTTTAGTGACTTGATTCCATGATCGACTCGCAACAACCTTATCTTAATCGATTGAGCCGGCTAAGCAAGTTAAAACCGCTCCAGGAACAGGATTTCCTCAGAACCTATAGTGATGACTTGATGCATAGCCGTATTGCTCGCGGTCTAGGAGGCAGCGCAGGGAAGTCTAGAGATAGCTCTGCGCTCATTTTAGGGCCGAGTTCGAACCAGCTGTATGACGCAATGAAGGGCAGCTATGAGATCGTTAATCAATTTCCACTAGCAAAACTTGATTCGATAGGCTGCCTGGAAAATTTTGTCCCAGTTGATACGGTCGTTTGTTCGCACCTGATTGATTGGTTTGATCCGAATGCACTACTGCCACAGGCGATTGATTCCATAAAGCCAAGCGGGGAATTATTTTTTTCTTTCTATGGTGAAAATACCACCTTAAGTTTAGCCGATTTGATTGCTAGTGAAGATTCTAAACCTCACTTTCAACCTAAGTATGCGATGTCGGATGTGGGTGATCACATAGCGGGACTGGGCTTGAGTAACGTGGTGCTAGATTCAGAGCGTGTCAATTTGGAATACACTTCCGTGGAGAAACTAATCAAGGATGCCAAGTTAATCGACGGCGCAAATTTTCACGCTGATCGCCGTAGGGGTTTAATGCCCAAGGGCATTTATCAACGAATAATTGCTCGGTTAGAAGCCCAACTCAAAGCCGAGAATGTGTTAACCATTGAAATTGAATTGTGTTTTGGTAGAGGCGTAAAGAAGGATACTAGTAGCGTTAACGTGGGGATTCCAACCATTCAGAATTATTAAAAACCAGCCTTTAGGCTGGTTTTTATCGTTTGGGTTGAACTTGTGCTGCTATTGCCGCTGGCTAGGTACCTCAATCGGTACACCCATGCTCATGATGGTTTCATAAACCTCCACTGCGAGATATTCTTCTCCTAGGGCCTTAAAGTTCTTAGCACGCACTTGTTTGTTACAACCGCTATAACGTCGATGTAGGGTGCCCAATGGTTTTTTGCCGCTGTTAGCGCCCCATTTACTACGGTAGACGGGAAAGCCCGTGCCGTGGCCTAAAGCTGCGCTTAGTACATCACCGCGCACTTGGTTGCCAGCGTTAAGTACATGGCAATCAGCACAGGAAAAGTTAAGTTGGCCGCGTTTTGCCCAGTAAAATTGGCGGCCTTTTTCGTAGTAATTACGCATGGTTTCTGAAGAGTAATCAATATCCACCGGCTGTCCGTTGGCTCGCATTTTATAGGCGATAGTTAATCGGGCCATTTTTTGACTATTACCCTTCATGCCTTCTTCGCCGTTGTTTTTCAAGCAATCGCGAATATCGGTTTCAATAGTGTGTAAAGCACCGTCGCTATCCACGTAAGGATACTGGTTACCGGCCGGTTTGCCTGAAAAGCAATCATCGTATGTGGCGCCATTAGCAAATGGGGTTGACCATTCTTCTACACCTTGCTCGGCTAATTCCTCAAAAGGAGGGAAGTCCATTAAACCTTCCCAGTTAGCCCGTCTATGGGCGTATTGGGGTAGTGCGTTTACCCCGTCTTTATAATCCTCAAGGCTTAGGCTGGGAAACTTGTTTTGGAAGTAGCTTTGAAATGCCTCGATGTCTGAGCGAACTTCTTGAATAGACGGGGTTGCTTGGCTTGCGCCGATTACAGCAACTAAGCCAGTGGTGACTAGGGCGGTGATTAGTTTTCTCATTGTTTTTCCCTCAGCATTTGTTAACACTATGTTCAATTATGGTCTTGAGTTTGCGAATTCGTTTTTCAATTTAGAATAAGTTATTTAACGGTAGCTTCAGCGGCGCCGCTGCCATCAAGGTTATCGACCCACGAAACAGAGACCGTGTCTCCCGAAGTTAAATTTTGCAAGTTTATGGCGACCAACGGATTGGCGGAGGTGCCACGGCTTAACGAAACCTCAGTTATCTGAGTCCCGTTGACCGCAAACAGCATTGAGGTAATGTGGTGGGCGGGCACGATTTCACCGGAATTCTTGTCAACCCGCTGACCGGTTTCCATAGGGTGTTTAGTCAGTACTAAGACGTCGTGCCCTTCGGGTTTTTGCTTAATTTTTATCTTGGTGCTCATGTTGATTTTTCGGTTAGGTTAATGGGTAACTAAACGGTATTAATAGAGGTTAACAGTGTTAACCACCGCAGCCGCCTGCTGTCACTTTAACTTCAGCCATCGTTTTAACCACTTGGCCATTCATCTTGGCGTACGCCACCACCTTTGAGGTTTTCCCCATTTTGATGCGGCCGCTAAGATATCCGCTGGCGCCTTCTCCGAAGGTGGCAGACATAACCAATGGTCGAGGGTTTTCCTCTACTACCACCGCGATCATTTCAGTCGGGCCATTGGTGCTTACCTTGATCGGGACTACTGCACCATTTTCAGCAACTTCAGGTGCCTTGAGCGTAATGTTGGCACTGTCAGCGGCGTCAGTTGACCCGAAGAGATTGCTTACCGCTGTTGCACTATTCTCAGTATCAAATGCAGCAGCAGGGTAGTTGGCTGCTAGTACTGCCTGCGGTATTAGTAAGCCTGCACTGGCGAGAGTGGACAGAGTGCTAGTGGCGATAGCGCCTTGTAAAAAGCTTCGACGTTTCATGATGTTTCTCGTTAACGGTGTGGTGTTAATGGGCTATTTTATGATAGTAAGGTCAACCTAAATGGTCAGTAAGAAGTTGACGATTTTGTCTATTTGCTTATCGTTGAGTATGCCGTGCGCACCAAAAGGTGGCATCATTGAGTCTGGGTTTTTAGCCGTTGCGTCGTAAATTTGTGCACGTAATTTTTCTTTGTCCGGGAAACGGGCTTTCATGGCGACCAGAGGCGGCGCTATATTGCCGCCGGTGGCCAGGTCTTTGGGCCAACCAGTTACGACCATATTGTGACAAGCCAAACAGTTACCTTTTTTGCGAGTAATGGCCAAGCACCAACCTTGAATGACTTCGCTGGGGTCCGCTACTTTTTTGCAGCCTTTCTCTGTAGGCAAAGTATCCGCAATAGATAGGCTAGAAAAGCTTGCACTGGCACCTATTAGCAAGGCGGTAGCAACCAAAGAGAGAATGCGATTCGCGCGCATAGTTTTCCTCCAAATGAGATTTAGTCAAGTTTTTGGCAAGCAGAGTAAAAAATTTTTGTCAGTCTATTCACCGTATGGAAACAGGATATACAAAAGTGAGTGTCAGTGCAATATGAGGATTCACTAATCGCAATGAGACTTCCAAGTAACGCTAAGGGAAGAGGAACTATAATTTTAGCGCGGTGGCTCTGGCGTCTGCTTGACTGATTTGATGTTGCAGGTCCTTTATACTGGAAGCCAAGTAGTTTGAAATGTCGTCAGATTGTAGTGAAGCGTATGGGGTGAGAACGCGTGCGGCTTTCTTATAGTGGCCTAAGTTATAGTAAAACTCAGATTTATGGAACGCGGCTTGTGCCAAATTTCCATCAGCGCCTGCAATGTCTGCAAGCAACAGCTTAGCTTGCGGTTGGTCTGGAAACGTACGCATCATTTTCCGAGCCTGCTGAAAGGCGTCATCTAATCGGCCCATGCGTTTCAGTGTACGTGCGCGGGTTAATCCAACAGCCAAGTTTTTTGGGTGTTTAACAATAAGTTTATCTAGCAAACCGATTGCGGCGGGTTTGTTGTCGTCTTTTATCGCAATTTCTGCTTGAGTGAGCATGGCTAAGTCATGTTGAGCCTCGTTAGCAAAACTCTGGTCTATGCTTTGCGCAGCGAGCTGAGTGTCACCACTTCGTAAATAGGCCAAAGACAATCCATAAGCGGGAGCGAAGCGACTGTCTTTGTCGGCTAGCTTTAATGCTGACTTAAATGTGTCTGTGATTTTATCTAGTGGTTCGCCGTATAGGGCAATCGCTCTGTTTTGAGCCAGTTCAAAATTAAGCAAGGTACTTAGCTCAGCGCGGTCTTCTACAAATAGATTTAATGACTTTACCCGCGAATGGGCCTCAGCAATACGGTTGCCAGATAAGGGGTGGGTTCGTAAAAACTCTGGCCCTTCGCCCCCCTGAATCTGGCTTTGTTTTTCGAGTCGCTCAAAAAAAGTAGGCATTTGGGTTGGATCAAAACCGGCTTTAGCCAATAGTTTCATGCCCGCTGCATCTGCTTCTTGCTCATAGCCTCGGCTGTAGGCGAGTCGATTGGAAAGAACTGCAGCACGTACTGTAGCAATGGTAGCGATACCCACCTGACCGCCAATCAACAAACCACCCAACACCGCAGCGGTGGAAGGCAAACTGGCCTTTTTGGCATTCTCTAACATACGAGGAATGTGTCGTTGACTGTGATGACTGATCTCGTGGGCGATTACCGAGGCAAACTCTCCCTCTGATTGGGTAGCTGTGAGTAAGCCGGTGTTTATAGCAATCTGCCCGCCCGGTGCAGCAAAGGCGTTGATAATTGGATTTAATGCGATACTAATATTTATGTCAGGCAAAGTGCGGCTGCTGTGAACAGCAAGTTGATGTGTTAATGCCTTGATGTAACTTTCTAGGATAGGGTCGTCAATGAGGTTCAAGCGCGCTCGCGCATCGGCCATTAGCCTTTTTCCTAAGATCAGTTCATCTTGTGCGTTAAGTGCTTGGCTGGCACTGTCATTCAATTCGGGTAGGTTTTCTGCTGTAGTGGGGTATGAAAAAAAGGGTATACCGATTAACATCGAAACGATCAGCCAACTGGTTAATTTAATTTTAAAATTCTTGAAAAATATCATGCCTAGGTGCTCGCTCGAGTTTTACTAATCAGGGTGTTTCAAATATACTCATTGGGCGCATAAAGGCCACAGAGTGTGGTTTTGTTGTATGACTGAGAATGATGCAATTAGTTCTTTAATATTGCTGAACTGAAGTCATAATGCCCTAATGGTACGTTCTAATGCGTGAACTTTAAGTGAATTAACTAGGAAAACTAAATGGCTGATTTTGACCAAGAATTAGATGCTCGGGGCTTAAACTGCCCATTGCCAATCTTACGTGCGAAGAAAGCACTTAATGGGATGACCGAAGGAGAGATATTGAAAATCGTATCAACAGATCCTGGTTCGGTGAAAGACTTTGAAGCTTTCTCTTCGCAAACCGGCAATGAATTGCTAAGTAATAGCGAAGAAGGATCTGAATTTCATTTTTTAATGAAGAAAGCGTAGCTTTAAAATAATGGACATAGGGGGCCGCTGAACCCTGTGTCGGCTAAAAAAGGCGGCACTTTCAGAAAACTAATGAGCCTGCTTTAGAAATATAGGTTCTTTTTTGGTACAGCTGTTGAGAAACATCGGTGGCTGTGTTCCAATATCCGCTCGAATATCACTTTCAATATCAAATGAAAATTCATGAGTATCAAGCCAAAGCGCGTTTACGTGAATATGGCATACGTACTCCTGGTGGCGTTCCCTGTTTTAGCGTTGAAGAAGCAATGCAAGCAGGTGACACATTGGGCGGCGATTTCTGGGTAGTAAAGGCACAAATTCATGCAGGCGGTCGAGGGAAAGCAGGCGGCGTCAAACTAGCGAGAGGCAGAGATGAGCTGCGTGAATACTCGACAGAGATCTTAGGCAAAACGCTGATTACTCCACAAACGGGTCCAGAAGGTCAAGAAGTGAGGCGCTTATATATAGAAGAAGGTGCAGATATAGCCCAAGAGCTTTATTTAGGTTTGGTGGTAGACCGTTCTCGTCGCTGCGTAACCTTAATGGGCAGTTCTGAAGGCGGCACTGAGATTGAAGAAGTGGCGCACGATACTCCCGAGAAGATATTTAAAGTTTTCATAGATCCATCAGAAGGACTAAGCCGTGATGAAGCGGCTCAAATGAGTCGAGATATCGGTATTCCCGAAGCCTCAACGGCTGAGGCTGCTGATATGCTATTGAAGCTATATCAAGCATTCATGGAAGAAGACGCTTCCTTGATGGAAATTAACCCGTTAGTCGTCACGGGTAAGGGTGAAGTCATCGCGTTGGATGCAAAAGTTAATTTTGATGATAACGCGGATTTTCGACACCCAAACTGGGCGGAGCTTCGCGATACTGATGAAGAAGATCCCAACGAGATACGCGCATCAGAATACGGTTTAAATTATATTGCCTTAGATGGCAGTATCGGCTGCCTGGTCAATGGCGCGGGCCTAGCCATGGCTACCATGGATATCATAAAACTCTACGGTAGCGAACCTGCTAACTTTCTGGATGTAGGCGGCGGCGCAACGGCAGAGCAAGTGACGGGCGCATTTAAGATTATGTTGTCTACGCCGCAAGTGAAAGCCATTATGGTGAATATCTTTGGCGGCATTATGCGCTGTGATGTTATTGCTGAGGGTTTGGTGCAAGCGGCGACCGAAGTAGGCTTGTCAATACCGCTTATTGTTCGATTGGAAGGTACCAATGTAGACAAAGGCAGACAAATTCTAAAAGACTCTGGCATCGCATTGACAGTGGCAACCACCATGTCTGATGCAGCTAAAAAAGCAGTGGCGGCGGTACAATAACATGGCAATATTAATAGACAAAAACTCGAAAGTTTTAACCCAAGGTATTACGGGTAACACTGGCGCCTTTCATACCAAGCACAGTATTGAATATGCCTTTGGTAGCAAAGCTTACGTTGCTGGCGTTACGCCAGGCAAAGGCGGTCAAATGGTAGAGAACGTGCCGGTTTACAATTCTGTTGCTGAAGCCAAGCAAGAAACCGGTTGTAACGTCTCGGTCATATACGTGCCCCCTCCTTACGCGGCTGCTGCGATTGACGAGGCCGTGAAAGCTGAAATTGAATTGGTTATCTGCATTACTGAAGGTATTCCGGTGCGCGATATGATCGCGACCAGTCATCGCCTTCGTGACAGCAATACGATTTTAATTGGGCCAAACTGCCCGGGTGTTATCACCCCAGAAGAGCTAAAAATAGGCATCATGCCGGGCTATATTCATAAGAAGGGTAAAATTGGCGTGGTATCGCGTTCAGGTACGCTAACTTATGAGGTAGTACATCAATTAACCGGTTTAGGGTTAGGGCAATCCACTTGCGTTGGCATTGGCGGCGATCCTGTTAACGGATTAAAGCACCTCGACGTGATGAAGATGTTTAACGATGACCCTGACACTGAAGGGGTGGTTTTATGCGGAGAAATCGGCGGCAGCGACGAAGAAGAGTGCGCTGACTGGATTGCTCAAAATATGACCAAGCCAGTAGTGGGTTTTATTGCGGGTGTCACGGCGCCTCCAGGTAAACGTATGGGGCATGCAGGGGCGATTATTGCTGGTGGTAAAGGAACGGCTGAAGAAAAAATCAAAGCCTTACAAAATGCAGGCGTTCACGTTACTGAAAACCCAGCGAAGATAGGCGAATTAATGCAATCGGTGCTTAATGCCTAGTCATTATTGATGCAAGGTCGACCGAGGCATGACTGAGCCATCGCTATGGCGTAGCCCTGTCACGCCTCAACAAATATTTAGCCGGCAAGGAGCGCCGGCTTATCCGTTTTATCATTCAAGTGGACAGATTTATTGGCTTGAATCGTTAACCCAGGACAAAGGCCGTTTGGCCGTTGTCACGCAGCACGCTGAGCAAGATCGCGTGATTACGCCCAGTCCTTATCAAATTCGAACGGCCGTACATGAGTATGGCGGTAAAGCTTTTTGTGTTTATCAAGACACGGTTTATTTCAACAATTATAGCGATGGGCTTATTTATGCGCAGCGCTTGCCTAATGTAGATCAACTAAAATCACCTTTGCCTTGTGAGGTGTTACTACTGTGCCAGCCAGTAGAGGGCTCAATAGGCTACGCCGATATATCGGTATCTGAAAGTGGCAAGGCCTTGGTCGCTGTGCAAGAATTGCTAGGAGATAAGGAGAATCTCAATTGTATTACTTTAATCAACCTATCACTTGCCAGTAACGATCCGCAAGTACTGGTTTCGGGAGCAGATTTCTATGCTTGTCCTGTCATCTCGAAGGATGGCAAAAAACTGGCTTGGTTTCAGTGGAACCACCCCGACATGCCATGGGATAGCAGTGAGGTCTATATTGCTGATTTGGTGCGCGAAGGTGAGGCCACTCGGGTTACTAATGAACAATTAGTTGATGGCAATGCCAGTTGTTCTATTTGCCAGTTAGGGTTTCTGGACGACGGTTCGCTAGTTTATGCGAAAGACGGTGAGGCAGTGTCGGAGTCGCCTGATAACTATTCGAACTTGTTTCGCTGGCAAGCAGGCCAACTCTCCCCGCTTACACAAGACCTTGCTGAATACGGTGATGCCCATTGGGTTTTTGGCCAAACACGTTGGACTCAGCTGTCTAGCTCGTCATTGGTCGCTGTACGTACTATTCAGGGTCAAGACGAATTAATGTTGATATCACTCGAGTTGCCCAGCATAAAGTGTGTAGCGAAGGGGTTTTCCAGACTAAGTCACCTAAGCCTGTCACCTTGTGGCGACAAGGTGGCCATGGTTGCGCAGTATGCAGACCGTGAAAGCGAATTGATCGAGATAGAGCCAGTTTTAGAGAACCCACAAGTCAGCGTGAAACGAGGCCAGTCAGCATTATTAAAGCCTTCGTCGGTATCAGTGCCTAAAGTGATTGCGTTTGCCACCAAAGACGGCGCACAGGCTTTTGCCAACTTTTATGCGCCTCATAGCGCGGAGGCTTCAAGAACTAACCCACCCACCCCTGCGGTGGTGATGGTGCACGGCGGGCCAACATCTCGTGCTGACACCAGTTTATCGATGTTGGTGCAGTACTTCACTAGTTCAGGCTTTGCGGTTATTGATGTGAATCATCGAGGCAGTACTGGATTAGGCAGGGCGTACCGCCAACACCTACTAGGCTTATGGGGAGAAGTAGATGCCAGTGACATTGTCGATGCCGTTACACACTTTGTTAATGAGGGCAGGGTGGACGCGAGTAAGGTGTGTATCCGAGGCGGCAGCGCCGGCGGATACGCAGTACTTCGTGCGCTAACCGAGTATCCTAATACCTTCTGTGCTGGCGCTTGTTATTATGGCATCGGCAATCTGATTACCTTGAGCGAAATCACCCATAAATTTGAATCTCACTATACTGATAAACTGGTCGGAGAGGCGTTTGACCCTGTGTCAGCGAAATTGCCGACCAGTCGGTATCAGAGCCGTTCACCTATTTTTAATATGGATAAGGTGCGCTCTCCCGTTATTTTGTTCCAAGGCTTAGACGATAAAGTAGTGCCGCCGGACGTTTCTCGCGAAGTGGTGAGCGTGCTTGAAAAAGGCGGTGTCCCGCATGAATATATTGAGTACGCCGGCGAAGGGCATGGATTTCGTCAAGCGGCCACCCGAATTGACGCCTTAGAAAAAGAAATGGCGTTTTATCAACAGGTACTGGACTGATTGAATGTTTGGTTTAAATGTAAATAAAGAAAAAGTAATGGCTTTGGCGGCATTAAGCCAAGCCGCCGCCCTAGTGACACAGCTTGCACATGGCGATGGCATTGACGATGCAGCACTAATTGCCTCGGCTCGAAGCGTATTGAATATAGACGCGCGCAGCGTGTTAGAAACCTACGGTGAATTGGATGATTTAGCGCTCGGACTAAAAACCCTTAACGAGTTATTGGGTGGTTTGTCGGGATTTCGTGCTCAATCTCAAATCCGCTACATGATGTCTATGGACCAACTAGCGACTCGATTAAATATTGCCGGTCATACGCGGCCGTTAGTCGGCAAAGGGCTTGAGGAGCTGAGCGTCGCGCACGCGTCAACGTTAATCCTTGATGAAGAGGGTGAAGTTGATGCGCAGGAAGTTGCCGATTTATACCAGCGCTTAGGCACGCTCTATCAAAAAACATTGAGTTTATTGCCGCCGCGAATCATCGTGAAAGGGGCAAAGGGTACTCTCTCATCTGAAGACAATGTCGCTAAACTGCGTAGCGCTTTATTCGCGGGGGTGCGGGCGGCGTATTTATGGCACCAACTGGGCGGCAGGCGGTGGCATTTACTGTTTGTTAGAAAGGCCTACCGTGAAGGCGTTAAAGCATTACTCTAATCCTAGGGGATAAAGGGCGTGGCAAATAGAATGGAAAAACGCGCGATTTAATTTGAATGGCGCGATACAATTAAGCCTTACCATTTGCGACTAAAAAACTGTGCCAGGAAATACATTAGGTCAAAGCTTTACCGTCACCACTTTCGGCGAAAGCCACGGGGTAGCTCTGGGTGCGATTGTAGACGGCTGCCCGCCGGGTATGGTCCTTAGCGAAGCAGATTTACAGGGCGACTTAGACCGTCGCAAGCCAGGTCAGTCTAAGTACACCACACAGCGAAAAGAAGCAGATGAAGTGGAAATATTGTCTGGCGTGTTTGAAGGGAAAACCACCGGTACGCCGATTGGTTTACTTATTCGTAATCAAGACCAGCGTTCTAAAGACTATTCCAATATAAAAGATCAGTTCCGTCCCGGGCATGCAGATTTAACCTACCAAGCTAAATATGGTTTTCGTGATTACCGCGGTGGTGGTCGCTCTTCAGCACGTGAAACGGCAATGCGGGTAGCGGCAGGTGCGATTGCCAAGAAATATCTGTTTGAGCAATATCAGATGCAGGTGCGCGCTTATTTATACAAAATGGGGCACATCGACGTGGCGCTCAACAGTTGGGAAGAAGTTGAAACGAACGCATTTTTCTGCGGAGACAATGGCGCTGTTGAGCAACTAGAAGCAGAGATAAAGCGTTTACGTAAAGGCGGTAATTCTGTCGGTGCCGGTATAGAAGTGCATGCCAACAACATGCCAGCAGGTATCGGAGAGCCGGTGTTTGATCGTTTAGATGCCGATATCGCGCATGCGCTTATGAGTATTAATGCAGCTAAAGGCGTAGAAGTCGGTTCAGGATTTGAAAGCATAAAACAAACCGGTGTTGAACATCGTGATTTAATTAGTAAAGAAGGGTTTGCTTCGAATAATGCAGGGGGAGTGCTGGGCGGAATCTCAAGCGGGCAAGATTTGGTGGCTCGAGTGGCTTTTAAACCGACTTCTAGTATCACCACACCGGGTCAGTCTATTGATCGGCACGGCAATGAAGTTGAAGTGGTCACCAAAGGCCGTCATGACCCTTGCGTAGGCATTCGCGCTGTGCCGATAGTGGAGGCGATGACTGCATTAGTGATCATGGATCACGTGTTACGACAGCGCGGGCAAAACGGCTAGAGACTACAGAATGGCTACGGCACTAGGCCATAAAAACAACTGGGCGTCGTTAAAAGCTCGCTCAAAATGCGGACTCGAGAACTGGTAAATAGACATACACTGCGCTTTTTCGCTCGATTTCGCCTAGTCTTTTCGTCGCTTGCTACGCTATGTTGATGCCTCCACCAAAAGAATTTCTTCAAGAATCTGTTGATAAACTAAAGCAAGTTCATCTAAATCATCCACAGATATTTTTTCGTCAATTTGGTGAATGGTTTTATTCACCGGGCCAAGTTCTATTACCTCAGCCCCAGTCGGTGCGATAAAACGCCCATCAGAGGTACCCCCTGAAGTCGACAAATCAGGCCGGCGGCCGGTGATTTTTTCAATTCCGTTTTCTGTCGCCTTGATTAAGTTTGCGTATTGCGTTTGAAATGGATGGCCTGACAAGCGCCAGTCAAGCTCAACAACAAGGTTATGTTTGGCTATGACGGCTTCAATACGCTCAATAATTTGCTTATCGGTTATTTCAGGAGAAAAGCGCAGATTAAAGGTGACGATGGCCTCACCAGGGATGACGTTAGTGACGCCAGTTCCGGCATTGATGTTCGAGAATTGCAAGCTAGTGGGTGGAAATTGCGCATTGCCCGCGTCCCATTTTATTTGCCGAATCTCTTCTAACAACGGCATCGCGAGGTGAATCGCATTATTGGCTAGTTGTGGATAAGCGATATGCCCTTGTTTGCCGATGACTTTCATCACACAGTTCATCGAACCACGTCGACCAACCTTGATAGTGTCACCCAGCAGGGCGGTGGAAGTAGGTTCTCCGACAATGCAATAATCAATTTTATCATTGCGTGCTTCTAGAGCATCTATAACCGCTTTGGTGCCGTGTACTGCAGGCCCTTCTTCATCACTAGTGATCAGGAAACCGATACGACCCGTGTGACCTGGGTGTTCTGCAATAAAGTTTTCGATCGCGATCACCATGGCCGCGATGCTGCCTTTCATGTCTGCGGCGCCGCGTCCATGCAGGAATCCGCCTTCTACGTGGGCGCCAAAGGGGTCACTTTGCCATTGTGACTCAGGGCCAGTTGGTACTACGTCGGTGTGCCCAGCAAAAACGATAATAGGCCCTTCGTTGCCGCGAACCGACCACAAATTGTCTACATCAGAAAATGGCATATGCTCGTTGGTGAACCCTGCCGCGGCTAAACGCGTTGCTAATAATTGCTGGCAGCCTTCATCTTTGGGCGTGACAGAGGGCCGTGAGATCAAATCAGCAGCGAGTTCTATAGTCGGTGAATTCGGCATCTTGTTAGTTGGGTTCGATAAGCGGGCAATGCTACAATGAGCGCATGCTGACCACAACCGACGACGGGCTTTAATTTCACAAGATGGACAAACCAGCGCACTGCCAATCTGAGCCTAGCACTAGTTGGTTTGATACAGACCTGGGGCAAAAGCTATTACAGCTTGAGATAGATTCATTTCCCGCCTTGGTGCCGCCCAAGTATTATCCGCAGGGCGTGTGCTTGCAAAATACCAATATCGATACCTGTCAGCAGCTAAATGTAGGGTGCCTGGCGCGTGTTAGCACTGACTTAGAACCGAATGCTGATATTGTCGCCACCCCAGAGAGTTTGCCGTTCGGCGAGAGCACTATCGACTTGATACTGTTGCCCCATACGTTAGATTATTGTGAAAACCCTGTTACTGCACTGCGCGAGGCCAGTCAGGTGCTTAATGCTGAAGGCATTGTTGTGCTGACAGGATTTAACCCCTTGAGTTTATTTGGTTTGGGTCGAAAGCTTAGTATCAAAAAGCGTGCGCCTTACACTGCTCGGTTTATTCCGTTGAAAGTAGTGCAAGATTGGTTGGCCTTGCTGGGCTTTACCTTATTAGGCGTGTCAATGTTGGAATATCGACCATTGATTCGGAACCAAAAAATGAGAGATAAGCTCTCTTTTCTGAATAAAACGGGTGAACGTTGGTGGCCGATTGCTGGTGGCGTCTACGTGTTGGTCGCGAAGAAACAAATTTATAGCAAAATTAACGTCAAACGCCAATCAAGCCTAGGGCGAGATTGGCTTAAAATACTCACCCCTATTTCGGCAGATATAAATAAAAGCTAATGTCTCAAGTTGTAATTTACACCGACGGTGCATGCCGTGGTAATCCAGGCGTCGGAGGTTGGGGCGCTATATTGAGTTATGGCGATACGGTACGTGAGATTAAAGGTGCGCAAGCAGAAACCACCAATAATCAGATGGAACTGATGGCGGCGATCGAATCACTCAAAGTGCTAAAGCGAAATTGCGAGGTTGATCTATATACAGATTCTGTTTACGTCAAAGACGGTATTACTAAATGGATCATTGGCTGGCGTGAACGCGGATGGAAAACGGCGGCAAAGAAACCCGTCAAGAACGTTGAGCTATGGAAAGAACTAGATAGCTTAAATGCAAAACACACAGTTAGCTGGCACTGGGTGAAGGGGCATGCTGGTGTGCCAGGTAACGAGCGCGCCGACGCATTGGCGAATGAAGCGATAGACGAACAATACGGTGAATAAGCGAGATGGCTGACGAAGATAAAACCCGCTATTTAGTACTGGATACTGAAACCACGGGTTTAGAGCCCAAGCAAGGGCATAAACTGATCGAAATAGGCTGTGTGGAATTGGTTGAACGTCGCCTTACGGGTAGCACGTTTCAAAAATATCTTAACCCCGAACGTGAAATTGATGAGGGCGCGGCAAACATACACGGTTATACCTATAACGACCTAAAGGATAAGCAGGTATTTGCTGACGTGGTTAATGAGTTTTTAGATTATATAAATGGCGCTACGTTGATCATTCATAATGCGGCATTTGACGTTGGTTTTATTGATCACGAACTAGGATTATTGGAAGGGGATTATGGGACGGTAAGTGACTATTGTGAGGTATTAGATACCTTGGTGGTGGCTCGTAAGCTGCATCCAGGGCAAAGAAATAGCTTGGATGCGTTGTGCCAGCGCTATGGGGTTGAAAATGGCCACCGCACATTACACGGAGCCTTGCTTGATTCAGAAATTTTAGCCGATGTCTATTTGTTAATGACCGGCGGGCAATTGAATCTACTGGGTGAAAAAGACCAGCAATCTGAAGAGGGTCAAATGGACCATGTGCACAAATTTGATATCAATCGAGCCCCTTTAAAGGTGGCGTTGCCTACCGTGGAGGAGCTAACGGAACATGCAAAATGGTTGCAGCTACTGAGCGAGGAAACGGAGCAAGATATTCAGTGGTAGAGCACACATTATTCGCTGTTTAAATTACAAACCAAGCGAAACGGAGCTAACATCAAAACCGTGTTTATGGGATAATTCGACGCGTAATCTAACACAACATTTTAAGAGAGAATCACAATGGATGATAAGCGCGCAAAAGCCCTAGAGGCTGCACTAAGTCAAATAGAACGCCAATTTGGAACTGGCTCAGTAATGCGTTTAGGCGACGAGGGAGCAAGACAAACAATCGATGCGATTTCGACAGGCTCCATCGGCTTAGATGTTGCGTTAGGTTTGGGCGGTTTGCCTAAAGGTCGCGTGGTTGAGATTTACGGACCAGAATCATCAGGTAAGACAACGTTAACTTTGTCTTGTATCGCACAATGCCAGAAAAATGGCGGCACGGCTGCTTTTGTTGATGCTGAACATGCGCTCGATCCATCGTATGCTGAAAAACTGGGTGTTAACCTTGACGATCTGCTGGTTTCACAGCCTGATACCGGTGAACAAGCTTTAGAAATAACCGATATGTTGGTTCGTTCAGGCGCGATTGATATTTTGGTCATCGACTCGGTGGCGGCGTTAACCCCTAAAGCTGAAATTGAAGGCGACATGGGTGATTCACATATGGGCTTGCAAGCCCGTTTAATGTCGCAGGCGCTGCGTAAGCTAACCGGCAATATCAAACGATCAAATACCTTGGTTATTTTTATTAACCAAATTCGCATGAAAATCGGTGTGATGTTTGGCAGCCCTGAAACCACTACCGGTGGTAATGCCTTGAAGTTTTACGCTTCAGTTCGTTTAGATATCCGTCGCATCGGGGCCTTGAAAAAAGGTGACGAAATAATGGGTAACCATACTCGGGTGAAAGTCGTTAAGAACAAAGTAGCCCCGCCTTTCAAACAAGCTGAATTTGATATTTTATATGACGAAGGCATTTCTAAAGAAGGTGAATTGTTAGATATCGGTGTTGATGAAAAGCTGGTTGATAAAGCCGGTGCCTGGTATAGCTATGGAACAGAGCGTATAGGGCAAGGGCGCGACAACAGCCGAATTTATTTGAAAGAGCATCCAGAAATTGCCGAAGAGCTTGAATTGAAAATTCGCCAAGCCAAAGGGCTGATCGAAGGCGCTGAGCCCGATGCTGCTGAGCCGGAAGCGAAAGAAAAGGCGGCAAAAGCGACTGAAGCATAGCTGGGCACTCACTTTATCTAAACCCCTCGTTTGCGAGATACAAAAGAATACCGCCGTTTATGGGCTAAAGCGATCCAAGCGCTAGCGCGTAGAGAGCACAGTCGGTACGAGCTGGTGGTTAAACTTGAGTCGCGTACTGAAGAGCCCGATGTAGTGACGCAGTTAGTTGTCAATTTAGTCAATGATGACTACCTTAACGATGAACGCTTTTGTGAAATGTTGTGCCGGTCTCGTTTCAATAAAGGGGTGGGGCCCATTAGGCTGCGTCATGAATTGAACCAACACGAAATTGACTCAGTGCTGATTGAGACGTATCTAGGGCAATACGACCAACAATGGCTTGATCGCTTAATTGAAATACGCACAAAAAAATACGGTGAAGATAAACCCGCTGATTACAAAGAGTGGTCAAAGCAAGCCCGGTTTTTACAACAACGCGGCTTTAGCTCAGAACATATTCGATTGGCAATTAATCGCGCTAAATAAGCATTAAAGTAACTACCATGAATACCTCCGAAATACGCCAGACCTTTATTGATTTTTTTGAAAAGCGCGGCCACCAGCCAGTGGCGAGTAGCCCATTGATACCTGGTAACGACCCCACCTTGTTGTTTACTAATGCGGGAATGGTGCAATTTAAAGAAACTTTCTTAGGCTCAGAGCAGCGCAACTATAACCGGGCAGTTACTTCGCAGCGTTGTGTGCGAGCTGGCGGTAAACACAATGACCTGGAGAATGTAGGTTACACCGCTAGGCACCACACTTTCTTTGAAATGCTGGGCAACTTTAGCTTTGGTGATTATTTTAAGGAAGAAGCGATTGCCTATGCATGGGAGTTATTAACTGAGGTTTATGACTTGCCGGCTGAAAAGCTTTGGGTGACGGTATATGATGAGGACGCAGAAGCAGAACGAATTTGGTTAGAAGATATTGGGGTAGATCCAGATCGCCTTTCAAGAATTGGAGCGAAAGATAACTTTTGGTCAATGGGTGACACAGGACCTTGTGGTCCTTGTACGGAGATTTTCTTTGACCATGGTGAAGGCGTGCCAGGTGGCCCGCCGGGTACTCCTGAAGAAGATGGTGATCGCTACGTTGAAATCTGGAATTTGGTCTTCATGCAATATAACCGCGACGCAGAGGGTAACTTAAACCCCTTACCAAAACCCTCGGTAGATACTGGTATGGGGCTTGAGCGTATCGCGGCCGTGATGCAGGGAGTGCACAGTAACTATGAGATCGATTTATTTCAAAAACTGATAGCAGATGCTGCTCGCGCGCTGGGTGTGGAAGCAACAGACGAAAACAAATCATTGCGCGTTATTGCTGACCACATCAGGGCTTGTTCGTTTTTAATTATCGATGGGGTGACGCCGTCTAATGAAGGCAGAGGCTATGTGCTACGACGAATAGCTCGACGGGCGATACGTCATGGCTATCAACAAGGCATGCGTAAGCCTTTTATGCATCTACTGGTGGCATGCTTAGCCACTGAAATGGGTGAAGCCTATCCTGAGCTCAAGAAAAACCAAGCCATCATCGAGCAAATTCTAGAAAAAGAAAACAGCAAGTTTTTGGAGACCTTGGAGCAAGGTATTAAGATATTAGACGACGAGTTTTTGCGTGCTACTAGCGATGAGTTGTCAGGAGAGGTTGTGTTTAAACTATATGATACTTTTGGTTTCCCTTACGACTTAACCGAAGATTACGCACGTGAACAAGGCTACTCTCTAGATAGAGTTGGGTTTGATGAAGCGATGCAATCACAACGTGAACGGGCAAGATCTGCGCAACGTTTTACCATGGACACGCAAATACAAGTCGATGTGGCCAGCACGGAGTTCGTTGGCTATGAATATTTAAGCGCCGTTTCGTCGCTCGTCGCGATTGTCAACGATGGCGTACAAGTAGATTCACTTCAAGCCGGTGAAGCCGGTATGTTAGTGCTACCGAGTACTTCCTTTTATGCGGAAAGTGGCGGCCAAGTCGGTGACCTGGGATTGGTAAAATCGGGCGACTGTGTGTTTGAAGTGACCGATACCCAATATCTTGCTAATAAGGTGATTGGCCATATTGGTTCTGTAAGCGTTGGGGAATTCAACGTAGGTGACGCCGTAACCACTGAAGTTACCGAATCCAGTCGACGGCGCAGTGCGGCTAATCATTCAGCCACCCATATACTGCACCAAGCGCTTAAGGATGTTCTAGGTGAACATGTTCAGCAAAAAGGCTCTTTAGTCAGCGCCAATCGATTAAGGTTTGATTTCTCTCACTTTGAGCCTGTAACAAATCAACAGATACAAGAAATAGAAAGAATTTCTAATGCACAAATCTATGCCAATCACCGAGTGAGCACTTCTCACATGGATATTGACGCGGCCAAAGAAAAGGGCGCGGCAGCGTTATTTGGCGAAAAATACGATCAAGATGTACGGGTGGTCCAAATGGGGGAGTATTCTTTGGAATTGTGTGGCGGGACGCACGTTAGCCGCACCGGTGATATCGGCCTGTTGAAGCTCGAGTCCGAGACAGGCATCGCGGCAGGGGTACGACGTGTCGAAGTACTAACCGGTGAGTTAGCATTAGCAGCGATGCAAAAACAAGATACGCAATTGCAGCAACTAACATTGCTGCTCAAAGTAGATAGCGAAAGCTTGGGTGACAAAATCACCACCTTGTTGGCAGCGAACAAAGAGCTAGATAAAAAACTAAAAGCAGCGCAATCAAAGTTAGCGATGTCAGGTGGTGGGGGTGGGGCTGCAGATAATATGCATGAAATTAATGGCGTTAAGACCATGGTCATTCGTCAAGATAATGTTGATGTGAAAACGTTGCGCAGCACGGTTGATGCAGCGCGATCTCAAGTTGGCGAGGGTGTTGTGGTGGTAGCAGGGGCTCACGAGGGTAAAGTCAGTATTATGGTGCGCGTGGCTGACTCATTGAGCCAGCAATACCCAGCGGGACTGTTAATTAAGCCCGCGATGGCACTGATTGACGGGCGTGGCGGTGGCAAACCGAATATGGCACAAGGGGGTGGTTCAAATGTAGAACAATTGCCAGCAGCCCTTGACGCCATTAAAAAAGCCATCGAAACCGCCTCTGAAGCCACATAGATAAAACCGAAATCAGTTTAGCGATAAAACGCACTTTACTTTCGTCAACTAACGCGCTTTAATCCGCGCCCGAATTTAACTACATAGCATAGTTCATTGGCTCTATTTGTTGAAAAATATGGCGGCACCTCTATAGGCAGTGTCGAACGAATCAATGCGGTTGCCGCCAAGGTAGCCGAGCAAAATCGTGCGGGCAACCAAATGGTTGTGGTGGTCTCTGCAATGAGCGGAGAAACCAATCGCCTTTTGGGTTTGGCCAATAATATTAATGACCAGCCGCCCGCTCGAGAGTTAGACGTATTGTTGTCAACGGGTGAGCAAGTTACCATTGCTTTGTTGTGTATGGCTTTTAACCAGATAGGGGTTGAAGCGAGATCATACACGGGCTCGCAAGTTAAAATATTGACAGATAACGTGCATGGAAAGGCCCGCATTGTTGATATTGACGCCTCGCCGATAAAAGCTGATTTAGACAAAGGGCGAGTGGTTGTCGTCGCCGGCTTTCAGGGTGTCGATGCAGAAAATAACATTACCACGCTTGGGCGGGGTGGCTCAGATACTACGGCAGTGGCATTGGCTGCGGCTATTAAAGCAGACGAATGTAAAATTTATACCGATGTTGATGGTGTTTATACGGCTGACCCGAGGGTAGTTAAAAATGCCAAACGTTTAGAGAAAATCACTTTTGAAGAAATGCTTGAGCTTGCCAGCTTAGGTGCAAAGGTACTGCAAATTCGCTCTGTGGAATTTGCCAGCAAATACAATGTGCCGCTTCGTGTATTGTCTTCTTTTGAGGAGGGCCCTGGCACTTTAATCACTCATGAGGAAAATATAGTGGAACAACCCCTTATTTCAGGTATAACGTCGAGTAAAGACGAAGCCAAGGTAACGGTTCGGGGCGTGCCTGATAAACCTGGCATTGCACACCGAATTCTAGGCGTTATCTCTGATGACCATATCAATGTAGATATGATTATTCAGAACATCAGTGATGAAGGCTTAACCGATTTCACCTTCACCGTGCCGGGTGCAGACATGAATCGCTGTCTTGCGTTGCTACAACCCGTTGTAAATGATTTAGATGCCATCGAAGTCATTGCGGATGACGATATTGCGAAGATATCAGTGGTAGGTATTGGAATGCGCTCACATGAAGGCATTGCGACTCAAATGTTCAAAGCGTTATCTGAAAAGGGAATAAATATTCAAATGATTTCTACTTCTGAAATCAAGATTTCAGTGACTGTTCGCAAAGAATTTACCGACTTAGCCGTACAAACTTTACACGCTTCGTTTGAGTTAGATAAATAATGGAACGTTCTGCAAATTTATTAGCCTAAAGTGATGCAATCATATATCTATAAGGTATATAATCGCGCCTCTCAAAAAGTAACAGGGCGGCTAGGTAGCCAACCAGAGCAGTGTTAGCCTTTTGATTAATAACTTGGAGTAAAGCAGTGTTAATTTTAACTCGTAGAATTGGCGAGTCGGTGCATATCGGGGATGATATTCGCTTGACCGTTTTAGGTGTACGGGACTCACAAGTGCGCATAGGTATAAACGCACCGAAGGAAGTACCAGTACATCGTGAAGAAATATACTACCGCATTAAGCACGAGCAAGAAGCGAAAGCGCAAATGCAAGGCTCGTCAGAATCATCCTATAGCGATAGTAATAGCGATAGTGATTCAGACGAGACTGATGATGACAATATTGGAAACGTTTAAATAACACATCTAATAACGACTATCAGGAGAGGTGGCCGAGCTGGCTGAAGGCGCTCCCCTGCTAAGGGAGTATACGGTTTATAGCTGTATCGAGGGTTCGAATCCCTCCTTCTCCGCCATTATTTCGCTGGGAAAGCGAATTAAGTAAAACGTGTTAACGATAGTGGTTAGCACACGAAAGGATACGCGCCCGTAGCTCAGCTGGATAGAGTACCTGGCTACGAACCAGGCGGTCAGACGTTCGAATCGTCTCGGGCGCGCCATATAGACGAGCGGAATCAGTCACTTAGATTGGTTCCGCTTTTTTATGCGTATCGTTTTATCAAATAGGTCACGCTAGGTACACGAGTAGTGAGTATTGATTTCACCGATAGAACAATTACAGAGTGTTCAGATCTAACGCTGAAAACTTTAAGGTTCCAAAGTTGGACGTTATACAATTAATAAACTAGGCTTTTGTAGATTATTAACTAGAGGAATAAAGGAAATAGCTAAATGTATACTGATCGTGAACTAACTCTTTTAAAATCTAGTGCGCCATTGTGTCGTATCGACAGAGAAAATAATCCCTCTTCATTTTCGTCTGGTTGTATGATTGATTATTTCGGACGTCGAATGCTTTTGACTGTTGAGCATGCAACTAGTGATTTTGGGCGATGGGCTATCCAATTACACTTTGATAAATAAATGGGCACAAAATGATTCGCCCCGGGGTTGTCGGAGACTAAATTTCTTGAGAGGATTAGTCAATGAACAAAAGACCTGGATATTCCCACGAAGTACGGGAGCGCGCGGTTCGGTTGGTATTAACCAGCGAACATGAACATTCATCACGATGGGCTGCTACTAAGTCTGTTGCATCAAAGATTGGTTGTACCCCAGAGACTTTG
>JBLIOD010000005.1:0-86313 GCA_047639475.1 Gammaproteobacteria bacterium | reverse complement strand
TTCAAATCTCATCTGTTTTACCTTGTTTAGAAACGTTGTCTGATTCATCTCACCTCCCAAAAGAGAGGTAGGATAAATCCCGACAGATCATTTGCTAATTATCAGGACAGATAATTTACTCGTAACAGATTTAAATCATTAACTTGCCGAACCTATGTCAACTCTTTTATAATTATCAGCCATAAACAATTCACTTTAGTAATGGCGTTGCCTTCTTCCTCTACCGAGGAACCACACAGTCCCTGCTTGGCTAAACTCCTTAGTCATTCAAGTTTTAGTCTTACCTTCTACCAATCAGAATGGACACCACTTTAATCACGCAAGTCGTTCTGTTAGCGCTGCTTCTAGCATTGTCTGGGTTTTTTTCCAGTTCAGAAACTGCGCTGTTCTCGCTTAAGCGAAATCATCGACAAGAAATCAGCGACAAATATCCAGAGCGCGCATCGGTAATAGAAAAATTGCTTTCGCAACCTAGGCGTTTAATTATTGCCCTTTTGATAGGCAATGAAAGCGTCAACGTCGCGGCTTCGGCAATATCGACGGCGATTATCCTGTCAATTTATGGAGATGATAGCGCTTATCTGAATTTGTTTTTTATGGTGCCGTTGCTACTACTATTTGGCGAGATCACACCCAAAACCTTGGCTATCCGTAATAACATTAAGTTTGCGATATTTCAGGCACCGCTGATTGATAAATTCACTTGGCTGACAACCCCGATTCGAGGCGTTGTTCGATCTATAGCAGACAGAATTATCACTTTAATTATTGGTAAGGAACGTTCTGAGGGTAATCTAATTACGGAAGACATGATGCGTACCTTGGCTGCTGACGCGTTACAAAGGGGTGCACTAGACAGTACAGAAGCGGAAATGATTCACCAAATATTTGACTTTGGCAACGTCACTGCTGAAGATATCATGACGCCTCGCTCCGATATCTCTTCAATTCCACTGAAGATGAGCATGCCCCAATGTCTAGAAAATTTCGCTAGTCACCGCCATACAAAAATCCCGGTCTTTGGTAAAAACCGGGACGATATTACGGGCATATTATTTGCACGTGAGCTGATGGGGGTCAACTTAACTGATGATAAACGTCATCTTTATGACTATAAGCACTTACTACGTGCGCCCTACTTTGTACCGGAAACTAAATCAGGGGCTGACCTATTTAAGGTCTTTCGCGATAAGAAGATTAGCATCGCCGTCGTGGTTGATGAATATGGCGGCGTGGTAGGGTTGGTTACCATGGAAGATTTACTGGAAACGATATTTGGCGATATATATAGCCCATCGGAAGAAGATGCTCGGTCAAGCTTCTCAATTGAAGATGGGCGCTACATTGTTGATGGCATCATGGAAATTGATGATTTCAATAGTGAGTTCAATACCCATTTAAGTGAAGAGCACGTTGATACTGTTGGAGGTCTTATTTTTCATACCCTTGGCGAACTTCCTGACGAAGGTGACAGTGTCCGATTTGACGGACTTGAGCTGGTGGTTATCTCAATGCGTGACAATCGTATAAGCGATATCGAAATAAAATTCGACAAACCGCCGACGCTTAAGGATCCAACCCCGAAAGAGGCAGGCCAATGACGCTTACTATGGTTATCGTCAGCGTTTTATTTTTCTTGGCAATGCAGGCATTTTTCTCTGGATCTGAGATTGCCATGGTCAGCGTCGAAAAAGGCGTGTTACGCCATCAATCAGCCAATGGCTCGCGTGGTTCTCGATACGCTCTCAGAATGTTAGAGCGCCCAGATTGGATGTTATCTACCACCTTGGTTGGTACCAATGTGGCAACCGTTGCTAATACGACGATTGCCACCGCCTACGGCTTAAGGCACTTAGGGGAACAAGGCGGTGTTTACGCTGTGCTAATTATGATTCCGTTGGTTTTGCTGTTTTCTGAAATCATCCCGAAGAGCATATTCCAACAAAAAGCTCACAGCATCGTTCCCAAGATAATTTATGGTCTTTGGCTGTTCTCTATACTGTTTTCTCCTGTTATTTATATCTTCTCACGGGTGTCTAAACTCGTAAGTCGCAATGCCCCGGACGAAGCCAGCCCGTTTATCCAACGCCAAGAACTTATTGCGATGGTAAATACACCTGACCTAGTGGAAGGCGACATAGATGAAATTGAAAAAGACATGATTCAGCGGGTTTTCAATTATTCAGAAACCACGGCAGATTTGGCAATGACGCCGTTATCAGATGTTTACGCGCTAGACATCAACAGCAATGTAAGTGAAGCCATGAAATTATCCCGGATTTGTGGACACATTCGATTGCCTGTATTTGACTCACAACCGGAAAATATCATTGGCTTAATCAACACCCTAGAAATGCTGGGTGAAGATTCAGGCGCACCGGCTAAGCGTTATATTCAGTCGATACACACAACTTCAGCTGATCAAAGCGTGGCAGATTTGTTTAGCGACTTACGCCAACTAAAAGCCCAAGTCTCGATTGTAACTGACAATCAAAATATGGCGATTGGGTTGATCACTTTAGAAGACATCATGGAAGAGGTAGTGGCGGATATTGAAGACGAACACGATAAAGACCCAAGCCCGCTTAGCATGATTCAACAAATTGGTGCGCGCAACTATTTGGTTAATGCACATATTGCACCAGATCAATTAAGTGATGCCTTAAACCTAAACATGCCGGCTACTGGCTACGCCTCGCTAGCGGGTTTGTTGCTCAGCGAATTTGATCAAATCCCTGTGGAGGGTGATAGCAGGGTTCTAAATGATATTTGTTTCACTGTTGCCAAAGCGAGTCCGCGGGCCATCCTGCAAATTCGAATAACGTGGTAATACAGCTAAGTTGCAATCGGTAATGGTTGTGTAAGTCATTGGCATGACCTATAGTTGTCGTATAAACCAACCTAAACAACAGGACTAATGTCAGATTATCCATCGCTAAAACAAATGGGCGTGACCAACCCTTCTCAAATAACGAGATACTCGCTTCAGAATATAAATAACGTCGATATTTTACGTATCGTCTACAAGCGCGCTAAAGGTTCATTGTTACCCGTTAGTAGGAAGTATAAATTCGGTCGTGCTGAAAAAATGGTAGTGACAGATCGAGGGCAAAACAAAACGGAAATGGTGCATGAGATTTCACCCTTTTTGAATAAAGTGATCAGCGAATTATCACAAGTGGTTAAAAGTAAGCATTCTCGTAGTGATAGCAAGGAAGTTATTATGGATGAACTAATGCATTTAGAAGAAGAAATGAATACGCGGATCGCTTATCTTAAAAATCTGATTCAAGACTTGGATTAACGCTTCTATCGCCTGTAATCAATAACGTAAAATTGCGAAACGGATTTAGACAACCTAGTACCTAATTTCTCGCATCGATCTACTTGCAAAGGAAGTGCGTAGGTCGACTGGCCACCATCGAATAGCGTAATACCCACAGCGTGATCTAACGGCTAACCCAAAAACACAGACTGAATTCTAGCAAATTACTTGCTGTTTATCATAGCGGGCAAAAACCACCTAAAATATAGACGCAGTTCTGCGCGCGAATCGAACTCTGATGCAATATAATAGGAAGCTAGCCATACAGTTAGTTACTAGTCTTGTTTGACGCATTCCCCTATTTATATGTGGAACTAACTTAGAACTAGCCTTTGTTTTTAGTGTCTAAACAGTGAGTATAATTAGCGTTGAATCGACGAACTTTCAAACCATGTTTCGATCTTTTAAAAAAATACCTCTACTTGTAGTAAACACGGTTGCCCTGCTAGCTTTGATTTTAAGTGGGCCTAATTTGGCGCAGGGACAGGATGAAGAATTACTAGCCCCAGAAGACGCCTTTGCTTTCAGCGCCCAGTTGAGCGCTGACGCAATTGACTTTAAATGGGTCATCGCTGATGGCTATTATATGTATGCTGACAAATTCAATTTTTCAGTAATGGACTCAGAAGCAACTTTGAAAGAGGCTGCCTGGCCAAAAGGGAAGAACAAAAAAGATCCCTTATTTGGCGTTGTAGAGATATTTGAAGGCACCGTAGAGGTGAAGTTGCCTTTAACGTTCGCTCCGCAACAAATCACTCTAAACGTTCGTGGTCAAGGCTGCAATGAGCCGCTGGGTGTGTGTTATCCCCCCATAATGCATACCGTTAATTTGGTTGCGGGCACTACCACTACCACTAGCACCTCAAGCAGAGCCTCAACTATAGAAACAGGTTTGGTGCTTAACGGCGAATCTAATGCACAAAGTGTAGAGCTAAGCAGTTTAGATGAGCTACGTAGCTTGTTAGGTGCTGAGGCTGCACAAGATGATTTCTTGCTGGTAGAACAGGCTTTTGATTTGTTAGTAACCCCCGATGGCGACAGTAAATTACTGGGCAACTTTTATATCACCGAGGGCTATTACCTCTATCAAGATAAAATAAAATTTAGTGTGGCTGGAGCACCAGTGGGAGAATTACAGTTCCCAGAAGGAAAGCTAAAACAAGACGAATACTTTGGTGAAACGACCGTACATCAAAAAGATTTTGCACTGCCGATATTGCTAAAGAACTTTAAAGGTGGTGAATTGACAGTCGAGGCGGAATACCAAGGTTGTGCAGAGCAAGGGATTTGTTATCCGCCTGTGCAAAAATCATTCACGCTGTCGTTACCTTCATTAATTCAAGCAGCGCAGGCAAACACAGATTTAACAACACCAGCTCAAGGTGTTGTCGACGATCGATTAGAAAAACCCGCGTTAGCCTCAAAATCTCTTTGGCTATTGTTAGTTGGTGCACTTGTCGCTGGCATTGGTTTAACCTTTACGCCGTGCGTATTGCCACTTATCCCTATCTTATCTAGTGTTATCGCTGGACAAGGGGAACAAGTGTCGAAAAGTAAAGCCACGTGGCTGGGTGTGGTTTATGTATTAGGTACTGCGGTCACCTACGCGTTAATGGGCGCGTTTGCGGGCGCTACGGGTGATCAATTACAGGCATATTTTCAAAATGTGTGGGCGATTGGCATCATGGCGACTGTTTTTGTGCTCATGGCTTTGGCCATGTTTGGCTTGTATGAAATTAAAATGCCTTCGTTTATTCAATCGCGGATACACGAGAAATCACAAGGTATTAAGGGTGGCTCTTTTCCGATGGTGTTTGTATTGGGTTTGGTATCAGCTCTGATTGTTGGCGCTTGTGTTTCACCTGTTCTGATTTCATTTTTAGGTATTGCTATTGCTCAAGGTTCAGCTGTGCTGGGCGCCCTTATCATGTTTGCTATGGCGTTAGGCATGGGCATTCCTTTGGTGTTATTGTCCTTGGGTGCGGGACATCTACTGCCAAAAGCGGGTATGTGGATGGATAAGGTTAAATATGCCTTTGGCGTGATGCTGCTAGCGGTGGCTATATACTTGTTAGGAGTATTACCCCAAGTGCCAGTATTATTGTTGTGGGCGGCGCTATTTATCGTGGTTGCGATTTATTTTGGCGCAACGCAAAGTTTGCCTGAAACCGGGACGGGTTGGCAAAAACTGATTAAAGGCATAGGTACGATGCTGTTAGTTTGGGGTATCCTAGCCTTGATAGGGGGGCTATTTGGACAGCGAGATATTCTAAACCCTTTACCCAAAACCCTATTTAATTCGCAGGCGATTACCTCGAACACTAATGAGCAGATAAATAACCACTTGTTTGAACGAGTGGATAACGAACAAGCGTTAGAGGCGAAATTAGTGTTAGCAAAATCACAAGGCAAGATGGTGGTGATTGATTACTATGCGGACTGGTGCGTGGATTGTGTGAGGATGGAAAAGTCGACCTTTTTGGATGCACAGGTGCAAAGCGCGATAACGGCCCGATTTATGCCCGTTCAAGTTGACTTAACCGATCCGAATAATGCCGACAGAAAAGCGCTGAAAAAACGTTACGGAGTCTATGGTCCCCCTGCAATGCTGTTTATCGACACCAATGGCAAACTGCTAGAAAGCAAAAGTTTTTATGGGTATAAAGATGCGACCGAATTCTTGGCGCACCTGAACAGTATTTAGCGAACAGTATCTAACCCAATTTTTCGATAGCCTTATGCAAGTGATTCAAATGTCACCATTGGGGAATGACGTGAGAGCGTTAGTGGGGCAATTAGACAGCTACATGGAAGCAATGTACCCGGCAGAAAGTAATCATTTTGACCCTGTAGAAACTTTAGCGCAACCGGGTGTATTGTTTGCGGGGGTATATGATGGAGATTCCTTATGTGCGATCGGCGCTGTAAAAGCCATGCATAATGACGGTGATTACGGTGAAATTAAAAGAGTTTTTGTGTCTCCAGACCAGCGCGGTAAAGGTTTGGCAAAACTGATGATGCAATTTTTAGAGAGTCACCTACTTGAATCTGGCATAAGCTGCGTGAGGCTAGAGACAGGGGTATACCAGCCGGAAGCCGTGACATTGTATGAAAAGCTAGGCTATAAAACGCGCCACAAATTCGGGTGTTATGGCTCTGACCCTCTTAGTGTATTTATGGAAAAGAAGCTGACTATTTGAGCTATGCCTAATAAAGTAAAACTTATATTAATCTATTTGACGATCGGGGCGGGGGGCCTGCTAGCAGGCAAATTTATCGCTCAGATGCAAAGTACTAAAACTGCCGATCAAGTTAACCAAGCACCTGTTGAGGGCTATGCAAAAGAGTTGCCGGATTTACTTTGGCAGGATTTAGAGGGGCAATCACAAAACCTGCGACAGTTCTTAGGCAAGGTAGTGGTGGTAAACCACTGGGCTCCTTGGTGCGAACCCTGCAGAGAAGAAATACCGCTTTTTATCGATTTACAGCAGCAAAAAGGGGGTGACGGTTTGCAGTTTATTGGCGTCGCCCACGACTCCCCCGGCAACGTGATGCGCTTTGTAGATTCAATGCCCATTAATTACCCGCAAGTTTTAGCCGGTGATTTTCAGGGTATGGACTGGATGAAGGCTTTAGGCAATCCCGGCAGCTTGCCATTTACTTCTGTATATGACAGAGAAGGCCAATTGATTGGCAAGAAATTAGGCTTGTTATCGGCTGATCAACTAGACGATATCATTGGCGCAGCGCTTTAACGGAAAGTGGGTACAGAAGAAAGAACCGTTTTGAGTCAGTTATACTAACGGCATGACCAACGCAAAAAAAATTAACAAGATATCGCCCATCGTCGGTTTAGAAGGGTTACAGGTAGAGAATACCAAGTTACGACGAAAGCTAAAGAAATACACATCAGAAAAAGCGAGTAAGGCGATTGCTAAGAGCAAACTAGAACGCGAGTTACGCCCCTACCAAGCTGAGTTAATTCGAATGCAGAATTACCTAGAGCAAACCAAGCGGCCGATGATTATATTGTTTGAAGGGCGCGATGCATCGGGTAAAGGCGGCACAATTCGCCGCGTTACGAGGTACATGAATGAAAAACGTTACCGCGTAATGGCGCTGGGTAAGCCTAGCCAAATGCAACGTACGCAATGGTTTTTTCAGCGCTATGTTGAACACTTCCCAAGGGGCGGTGAAACCGTGATGTTCGATCGTAGCTGGTATAACCGCGCCATGGTAGAGCCGGTCTTTGGCTTTTGCACCCCAGAAGAATACCAGCAATTCATGAAGGGCGTGGTAGGGTTTGAGAAAGATTTGGTGCGCACGGGCACGATCATTGTAAAAATCTATTTTAGTGTTACCAAAGAAGAACAAGCCAAGCGATTCAAACGAAGGAAATCGGACCCGCTGCGCGGGTGGAAGCTGAGTGAGGTTGATTTACAAGCCCAAGAGCGTTGGGATGACTTCACCAATCAAAAATACGAAATGCTTAAACGTACCCACCGTGCTGAGTCGCCGTGGACAGTCATTCGCGCCAACGACAAGCACGCGGCGCGCATCAATACCATGCGGGTTATTTTGAATTCTGTGCCTTATGAACATGGTGATAAAGAGCTTAACTATGTGCCAGATTCGCAAATAGTAATATCAGGGGCCAGAGAGGTAGAATTAATGGAAGCAGAGCGCATTGAAAGCGGCAAGTTCACCCACTAGGGTTGTATTTGGTGTAATTGAGAAGAGCGGTATAGCGGTGTATACTGCGACCTCTGGCAGCTATTCATGTTTGCTGAGTTGCTAAATAATCAACCCAAATTACCAAGAAATGTCATGTCCACTAGAATAACACTCAATAGACGTAAGCTTGTACTAAGCGCCTAGGGGCTTTACAGTTTCCTAATCAATGGACTCTCCTGTGGTTGTGCAGTCTTGCTGCCAACTCACCCTCAGACGACTACAGTAACAGCGACAACCACAGCTGCGCCTTTGCAGCGAGATTATAGAGGTCAATCAAGTATAGGCGGAGTGATAACCAGTATCCCTAGTCTAGAAAAACGGTTGAGCGATGGGGTGCTGTCAATTTTGCTATCTCAAGCGAATGCTGGAGGGGGACCCTGATACCTATACGTCTGATATGTGTATTACCTTGTCGCAAGATTACAGTACCTTTGACTGCAAATTATTATTGTCAAAGATAGGGGGCGACCTTATCGATAGTGTGGTATCAGAAGCGGACGAAAATGGCGGCTGCCCTGCTAATAATGTTTCTCAGGTTGGGTGTTAGATTTCATTAACCAAAATGAAGTAAGACGCAGCAAGGTCAGTTGTCTCATATATCTACCAATGCGATAGTTTGAGTCGTCAACGAAGGAGAGTCGCTAGCACCTTGAGTCGGTAACGCGCTAGTATCGTGGACACATTAATTTCTTAGGTTGTGTATGCGGCTGTTTTTAATTGCTGACGGAAGCGTCGGTGTTAGCGGACAGCAAACGGCCTTGAGGAAACGCAGAGACAGGGGCGAATTTTCGCTGAATGAAAGAACGCCTGCTGTCAGTCATACATAATAACGCGCCTCTCAAAATTACAGATTGAAATAAAAATTTAGATCGACCTCCAAATTACGAAGTTTGTTTGCGAAATTAAGGTGTGGAAAAACGGCATACAAGCTCGCAGAAGAGTTGACCTTTTAAAATGAACTCAGTATAGTCGCCGACCCTATTTTAGTTGGCGCGTGAAATCACGGTTTTCGCCCAGCAAAATAAGGCGATCGGGGCATAGCGCAGTCTGGTAGCGCGCCTGCTTTGGGAGCAGGATGTCGGGAGTTCGAATCTCTCTGCCCCGACCATTTTTTTTGAAGGCTGAAATTGTATTTTTTTTGATTTCAGTTGTGTAAGTTAGGCGCCCGTAGCTCAATCGGATAGAGCAACGGCCTTTAAGCCTTAAATACCTCATATAAAATATGAGCGTGTTTAGCAGATAGGAGCCTTATCGGGGAAACATAACCCGTTAAGTGGAGGATACTGTATCGGTGAAACCTTACAGTCGTTATAAGTATTGATTTTTTCGATATTAATGGCGGCTCTGGCAATACCGAGGAAACCGCGAGGTGCAGAAGGCGGTCACATTGCTAACGCATTGTGACTGGGTATGCACTGAATTGTCGGGATCCGTAGAGACTATACGTGTCCCACCTGAAATGGTGAAGATATAGTCCAGACCCCAAACAAGGGCCAGTTACATTTGGCTTTTGGCGGTGAAAACCGTAGTGGTAAGCTAAGCCGTAGGTTACAGGTTCGATTCCTGTCGGGCGCACCATTTTTATAATGGTATAAGTGGGTGTCACAGCACATCCGTAAAACTCCCTGATTGGGGGGTATATGGTGAGCGTAGCTCAGTCGGTAGAGCTCCGGATTGTGATTCCGGCGGTCGTGGGTTCAAGCCCCATCGTTCACCCCATATTTGTTGTTAAGGCCCACTACCATAGCCTTAACAAGTTTGAAAAGTTTTTGCGAGAGTGGCGGAATTGGTAGACGCGCTGGTTTTAGGTACCAGTAGGGTAACCTGTGAGAGTTCGAGTCTCTCCTTTCGCACCATTTTTCCCTTCTTAGGGTGTATCCTCCCCTATCACCATTTAATTATTCAAATACTCAAATCACGATGGAAGTATCAGTCGAAAAACTAGAAGGCATTGGCCGCAAGTTATCTATTAGCGTCGCCGCGGAAGAATTTGATAAGCATATTAACGTTGAATTAAATAAGTTCAAAGGCAATGCGAAAATCCCGGGTTTCAGAAAAGGCAAAGTACCCGCTAAAATGCTCGAACAGCAATTCGGTGGTCAAGCGGCTCGCAATGCCATGGATACGCTGATCAATCAATATTATCCACAAGCGCTACAACAAGAAGAACTTAACGCAGCTAGTTTGATCAATATTACACCGACGCAAGTTGAGCGAAATAAGCCGTTTACCTTCGAAGTTGAGATTGAAGTATTTCCTGAAATCGCTGCGCCTAGCCTTAAGGAAGTAGAGATTAGTCAAGCAGACGTCGCCGTTACCGATGCTGATATTGACCAAACACTAGAGTCAATTCGCGAACGTAATGTGGTTTATGCAGAAGCGGATAAAGCAGCGGAAGACAGTGACCAAGTTACTGTAGATTTTGCTGGTTCTATAGATGGTGTGCCATTTGCAGGCGGCGAAATGAAAGATGCACAAATCGTGTTAGGTGCAGGCCAGTTCTTGCCTGATTTCGAAGAAGGCGTGATGGGCGCTAAAAAAGGTGACGAGCGTAACGTGCAAGTTTCTTTTCCAGAAGACTATCAAAGTCAGGAAGTGGCGGGAAAAACCGCTGAATTCGTGATTACGGTTAATCGCGTAAGTAAAGGCAGTTTGCCAGAATTAGATGATACTTTTGCCTTAGGCATGGGTGTCACCGACGGACTAGATGCCATGAAGACTGAAGTGCGTAAAGGTTTAGACAGAGAGCTTAGCCAGAAGTTACGCAGTGATGTTCGCAACCAAGTAATGGCTGCCTTAGCGGATACCGCGGACTTTCCATTACCGCAATCGATGGTAAATGAGGAAATTGAGCGTGCAATGGAACAAATTACCAAGCAGCTGGAGTCGCAAGGTATGCCAGCTAAAGACTTCGTAAAACGTGAAAATTACGAAGAAGAATCTAAAAAGCGTGTGAAACTGGGTTTGTTAGTTCGGGAAGTCGTTGAGGCTGAAAAAATTGAACTTGATAACGATCTAATGAAGCAGCGCATTACTGAAATGGCAGGCAGTTATTCTGAGCCAGAAGCTTATGTTCAGCACGTTATGAATGATGAAGCGCAACGCAACCAAATTGGCGGCGTTATTTTAGAAGAACAAGTGGTTGCTAAACTACTGGAGACTGCTAATATCAAAAAGGTAAAGCAATCTTATGAAGACTTCATGAAAAATGACTAGATTTGAACGCCCTAATTTGGGTGACCTAACATCAATGACTGGGCGTGAGTTAGCCCAAGAAACTGCCCGCGCAAGTGTCAACGGTGATATCCAGGCAGCTGGCGGGTTGGTCCCTATGGTTATCGAAACCACAGGCCGCGGCGAACGTGCATTTGATATTTATTCACGCTTGCTTAAAGAGCGTGTAATTTTCATTGTAGGCCAAGTAGAAGACTACATGGCTAACTTGGTGGTCGCACAGTTATTGTTCCTTGAATCAGAAAATCCTGAAAAGGATATTTCGATTTATATCAACAGCCCAGGTGGGTCGGTTACGGCGGGAATGTCTATTTATGACACCATGCAGTTTATTCACTCGGATGTGAGTACTGCCTGCATAGGTCAAGCGGCCAGCATGGGCGCGTTGTTATTGACAGCGGGCGCCAAAGAAAAGCGCTTTGCATTGCCTCATTCTCGTATCATGATTCATCAGCCATTGGGCGGTTTTCAAGGTCAAGCAACGGATATAGATATCCACGCTAGAGAGATCTTACGAATTCGTGATGAGCTAAATCAAATAATGTCCGGCCACTCAGGTCAGCCTGTTGAAACGATCGAAAAAGATACCGAACGTGATAATTTCATGAGCGCTGAAGAAGCAGTTGCTTATGGATTAATCGATTCTGTACTAGAAAAGCGCAACGCCAAGGGCTAATAAACGCCAAGTTAAGTTATTTACGGCGACTTTTTATTGGGCTTGTCGTTGCTTTAATCGCCAATAAAGTGGCTATATGGCCTTGAAATAACAGGTCGAACTGCCACATACTCCTTTGTATCCAAATATTTGTATAAATAGCGCGCTCAAATGGCAAAAGATAAGGGTCAAGACAACGAAGACGATAAGCTACTGTATTGCTCATTTTGTGGTAAAAGCCAGAATGAAGTACGTAAGCTGATAGCCGGTCCTTCGGTATTTATTTGCGATGAGTGTGTTGATTTATGCAATGACATTATTCGTGAAGAAGCAGAATCGGATGACGAACCAGATGTGTCTGATTCGCATACTCCTTCTCCGCAAGAAATTCATGCGATTCTCGATGACTTTGTTATCGGTCAATCAGATGCGAAAAAGGTTTTATCGGTCGCGGTTTATAATCACTATAAGCGCATACTCAACGAAGACCCTAGCGAAGACTTAGAGCTTTCTAAAAGTAATATTTTACTGATTGGCCCAACGGGGTCCGGTAAAACATTATTGGCTGAGACACTTGCTCGTCAGCTAGACGTCCCTTTTACCATGGCAGATGCCACCACCTTAACCGAGGCTGGTTACGTTGGTGAGGACGTTGAGAACATCATTCAGAAGTTGCTGCAGAAATGCGACTACGACGTAGAAAGAGCCCAAATGGGTATAATCTACATTGACGAAATAGATAAAATTTCGCGCAAGTCAGACAATCCTTCAATCACTCGCGACGTATCGGGTGAAGGCGTGCAACAAGCATTGCTTAAGCTCATCGAAGGCACGGTGGCTTCGATTCCACCACAAGGTGGCCGCAAGCACCCACAACAAGAGTTCTTACAGGTTGATACCCGCAATATCTTATTTATTGTAGGCGGTGCGTTTGCCGGGCTTGAAAAGGTAGTACAACAGCGAACAGAAAAATCAGGTATTGGTTTTGGCGCTGAAATTAACGACAAAACAGCGGAAGACCGTCAAGGCGAGTTGCTGAATGATTTAGAAGTAGAAGATTTAGTGCGCTACGGGCTGATACCAGAATTTGTTGGCCGCTTACCAGTACATGCCGTGCTAGAAGAGTTGTCGGAAGAGTCATTAATGCGTATTTTAGTTGAACCCAAAAATGCGTTGGTTAAGCAGTACAAAAAACTGTTTGAGTTTGATGGTGTCGACTTAGAATTTCGTGAAGATGCGCTCAAGACCATAGCCGATAAAGCCAAGCAACGTAAAACAGGTGCTCGCGGGTTGCGTTCAATCATTGAGCGCGCTTTGTTAGACACGATGTATGAATTGCCTTCCTTAGAGGGTGTTAAGAAAATCATCATTGATAAATCTGTGATTTTAGAAGGCACGCGCCCACTTTTCGTCTACGAAGACAAAAAACAGCGGGCAGAAGCTTCTTAATTTTCTTGTTTAATACGCTGCTCAACAACTGAGCAGTCATAGCGTGACGGCTGATGATCTAATATTTGGTTTGCCGCCTATTCTGGGCAATACGCCGAAGCTTCTAATATTGGGCTCGATGCCCAGTGTTAAATCCATAACGTATCAACAGTACTACGCGCATCCGCAAAACGCCTTCTGGCCAATTGTTGCCAAGCTTTTCGGTTTTACTTTGTCGGCCGACTATCTAGAGAATATCGCGACACTAAAACAACAAAAAGTAGCTGTTTGGGATGTCTTGGCTTCCTGCGAACGAAAAGGCAGCCTGGATTCAGCCATAGTTAAAACAACTGAAGTGGTCAACCCGGTAGCAAAACTGCTTATTAATCAACCTAGCATTAAAACCGTGGCCTTAAATGGCGGTGCGGCCTACAGCATATTCAGGCGTCACCATAAGTCCCTTTTCGATCAAGATAATTTAAAGATTGTGCAACTGCCGTCTAGCAGTCCGGCGCATGCGACTTTGCGTTTGGCGCAAAAACAAGACACCTGGCAACAGTTACTTGAAATAGCGAACCTTTAGCTTTAGATTCATCGTCTACCCGAGCAGAACCTGTTATGAGCACCGCAATAAATATCGAAAATTTACGCAAAACCTATGCAAATGGGTTTGAAGCGCTAAAAGGCATTGATTTAAAAATCGAATCAGGCGATTTTTTTGCGTTACTTGGGCCTAATGGTGCAGGAAAATCCACCACTATCGGCATTCTTTGCTCTCTGGTAAACAAATCCAGTGGCAAAATTAATATTTATGATGCGGACATCGACGTTAACTTTCCCTTAGCAAAATCTTACTTAGGTGTGGTGCCGCAAGAGGTGAACTTCAGCGTGTTTGAACACCCTATGCAGATTGTGATGCAGCAAGCGGGGTTTTACGGTTTAACGGCTGATGTGGCAGAAGAACGCGCTGAAAAATATTTAAAGCAGCTAGGTTTGTGGGAAAAGCGTTTTTCTATTTCTCGTACCTTATCTGGAGGGCAGAAACGCCGTTTAATGATCGCACGAGCCTTGATCCATCACCCCAAGATTCTCATCCTTGACGAGCCAACAGCTGGGGTAGATATTGAAATACGGCGTACGATGTGGGCTTTTCTTAAAGAAATAAATGAAGCGGGCACAACCATTGTTTTAACTACTCATTACTTAGAAGAGGCTGAAAATCTATGCCGCAATATAGCGATTATAGATAGAGGCAATGTGGTGCACAATTCGTCAATGAAGCAGTTACTAAAGGGCTTACAAAAAGAAACCTATGTGCTGGACGTAGAGGGCGACATAGGCTCTATTGAACACTCGCCGCATACTATTCGTAGCACGGGTGAAGGCAATCTAGAAGTAGACCTCCCAAAGAATGAAACCTTAAATGAGGTATTTGAATGGCTGAGCTCAAAAAACATAATGGTGAGCAGTATGCGTAGTAAGTCTAATCGTTTGGAACAGCTGTTTATTGATTTAGTGAGTGAGGAGACCGCATCATGAAAGGGGTAAATCTAATTGCATTCAAAACGCTCAGCCGAAAAGAGGTCGTGCGTTTTCTACGAATTTGGCAACAAGCTATCGTACCGTCGGTGATCACGACTACTCTATATTTTGTTATTTTTGGTGACCTAATCGGTTCAAGAATTGGTGAGATGGAGGGCTTTAGCTATATGAACTTCATTGTACCAGGGCTCATACTGATGGCCGTTATTACCAACTCCTATGCAAATGTTGCCTCCTCATTTTTCAGTTCTAAGTTTCAATTATCGATAGAAGAATTGCTAGTCTCGCCCACTTCCGATTGGGTTATATTGCTGGGCTATGTTGCGGGGGGTGTCGCGCGGGGTATTTGCGTTGGTATCGTTGTCACCATCGTCTCCTTGTTTTTTAGCGAACTACAGATCTATAGTTACCCAGTGCTGATAAGCGTTACTGTACTCACCTCGGTGTTATTCTCCCTTGGCGGCTTTACTAACGGTATGTTAGCCAAGAAGTTTGACGATATCTCTATCGTTCCTACTTTTATACTGACGCCGCTAACTTATCTCGGTGGTGTGTTTTATTCTATTAAACTATTACCTGAGTTCTGGCAGGTCGTCTCACACCTTAATCCCATCTTGTACATGATTAGTGCCTTTAGATACGGCTTTTTGGGCATTTCAGACATTTCGTTGTGGGTGTCTTACCTAATCATCATTGGTTTTATAATTGCATTAGCCATAGCGAACTTAGTAATGATTAAAAAAGGCTACGGCCTAAGAAGCTAGAGGAACCACTATGTCTTGTGAACAAATAAAACAAATTCTCAGTGAAGGCGGTGTGTTGATAGATGTGCGCGAACCACACGAACATGCAGCAGGTGCAATCCCGCAGTCACAAAATATTCCTTTGGGATTGCTTAGCAATGCACTTGATGCAATTCCAAAAGATAAGCCTGTGTTGCTATATTGTAAATCTGGTGCACGTAGCGGAGGCGCCCAACAATATTTATCTGACCTAGGCTACGATGCGCATAATATCGGTGGTTATGAAACTTATGCGCACTGTCAATAAACATTTCGAAAAAAATCTTTGGCGTTAAAAATGAACACTTGGCGGGGTTGTTCCCTGTCGATGTTCATGACTCCGAATTGGCTCTTTCTACTAGGGAACATGATAAAGCGGTATTGAATTCAGGGAAATCGGAGGTCAGGGAAGAGCAAGCTAAATTGGTTTCTGATGGGCAACTACCTACTTTGCTTACTATTAAATTTCCGGTGTTCAATGTTGCAGGAGAAGTGAATGGCCTAGGTGCAATTGTGACGGATATCACTGAAACTAAACAACTGGAGGAGAGTTTACAGCGTTCTCAGAAAATGGACGCTGTCGGTCAATTGACTGGAGGCATTGCTCATGACTTTAATAATATCCTTGCCATTGCTTTAGGAAACCTAGCGCTATTAAGGAATGATATCTCTGGTAATCAAAAAGCATTGTTTCATCTTGATGCTGCTGAGAGCGGTGCTAATCGGGCCAAGAAACTGACAAGAAAGCTGCTTGGCTTCGCCCAAACAACCGCAAGGGCTTCAAAGCGTGTTTCTTTGAATGAGTTAATTAGGGGAATGAACATCCTGATTCCAAAGTCTCTTAACTTCACTATCGAGACCAAGGTGGTGTTAGAGCAAGATCTTTGGCCAGTTAACATAGACGAAGGGGACTTTGAGGATGTGATTTTAAACCTTTCACTCAATGCCCGCGATGCCATGCCTGAAGGGGGTCAGTTGACTATAAAAACAAGCAAAATGGTGTTTGCGCGAAGCTGTTTAGATATAAATCCCCAAGCTATAGTCGGGGAGTTCGTGCTGTTTTCGGTTGGTGATAACGAGAGCGGTATGACCGCGGATGTACAAAAACGCTCAATGGAACCTTTTTTTACCACTAAAGAGACTAATAAAGGGTCAGGTTTGGGTCTAAGTATGGTTTATGGTTTCGTAAAGCGCTCAGGAGGGTTTGTCACCATTGATTCTGAGCCTGATCAAGGAACGGAAGTCAAAATATATCTCCCAAAAGGTCAAGAGGATAAGGAAAAACCAAACGAACACTCTATGCCGCTAGCTCCTGAGCGTGGCCATGAGACAATATTAATCGTTGATGATGAAGCAGGCCTGCTCGATGTTGGAGCTGAATTTCTTCAAGGTTTAGGCTACAAGACCGTCACCGCCAGCAATGCCCAAGAGGCGATGGAAATACTTAAACGCGACACTGGGATTGATTTGTTGTTCACCGATGTAATTATGCCAGAAGGAGTAAATGGCCATGACCTGGCTTTGATGATACGCACGCAATTCCCTGCAGTAAAAGTGCTTATGACCAGTGGCTATATCGACAAAAGCGAGGCATTAACCACTGTAGAAACTAATTATATCACTGAGCTTACATATGAAATATTGACCAAGCCTTACACCCTATCAGGGCTTGCCACTGGGGTATGGAAAGCGCTTAACAAGTAAATAGATTGCGAAAAAAGCGTTCGGGCTTTGAAGAAAACTCACTGGCCAACTAGATCGATCAGTTTCATGCCTTACATGCAAAGTGATGCAAGGCTTTCAAGTTGAGCCCATTTTAATCGCGGCTATTCCCAGTACAACCAAAGCCGCACCAGCCCAAGCACCTATCGCAGGTCGCTCTTTTGTCACTATCCATAATAGGGGTAACATCAGAGTAGTCGATACCGATGAAAGAATGGCGGTCGTCCCTAAGTCACCATGCTTTAACGCGTAAAGTAATAAGCTCATTCCCACCGCCATGCCTAACATTCCACTGGCAATCATGCCTAGCCAGATACGAGGCGTAGGCTTATTTAGAATGCGTTGATGGGGCAGGGGTAATAAAAAGCATAACCACAGGATTACCACTGCTGCACCAACACGAATAGTGGTGGCGCCAATGGCGGTAACTCCCGCTTCAAGAACTGGCTTGGCAATTAAGGCGCCTACCGCTTGTCCGAAAGCGGCAACTAAACCGTATATAACACCGATGATGAGCAAGCCTTGAATAGCTTCCCACTCGTGGAGCTGTGTTTTACGTTTGCCAAATACGATGGCAAGATAAGTGCCAATAACCACCAATACGCAGCCAAAGAAAGTGGTGCTGGTAAGGGTTTCGTTTAGAAAAAGGATACCCAATATCACTTGCATGGGCGCGTTTGTGGCAAACAATATCGCACTTCGCCTAGGGCCGAGGCGATTCATGCACATAAATAACGTCGCGTCGCCAAGCCAGATACCCACAATGCCAGACAAAGCCAATACGCCTATCTGCGGCAAAGGCAGATGCAATACCTGCGTACCTAGTTGGCCGTTCACGATAAGCCATAAGCTAAGCAAAGTGACAACAATGGACATTCTTATTCGTACGAATGCCATAGGCCCGACATGGCGAGCTGGCTTAGCGGCAATAATGCCACTCAAAGACCAACAGAGTGCAGCGCCTAGGGCAGCAAATTCAGGAACGGATAACATATATTCTTTGACCTAACGCTTATGCGCTCGTGTTCGGTATTGGTTTAGCTATAGTCAGCAAATCTGCAGGAATTATGATGATTTAAAACAACGATAGCCAATCTTTTCTGAAATAATAACTCGTCAAATTTTCGACTCTTAACATGAAGGAAATATTCAAAGCAGACAAATTGCGCGGCGTGTTTTATGACATCCGTGGGCCTGTTCTAGATCTGGCCAAGCAATTAGAAGATGAAGGCCAGAGGATCTTGAAATTAAATGTGGGCAACCCTGCCCCATTTGGATTTAATGCACCCGATGAAATAATGCAGGATGTTATCGCTAACGTTAGAAATGCGGAAGGCTATACAGACTCAAAAGGGCTGTACTCTGCTCGCAAGGCCATTATGCAAGAGTGCCAATATCTAGATATAGAAGGTGTAAATATCGACGATATCTATCTGGGCAATGGTGTCAGTGAACTGATTGTACTGAGTATGCAGGCCTTGCTTAATGCGGGCGATGAGGTACTCATACCTGCACCCGATTATCCGTTATGGACAGCCGCGGTCACCTTAAGTAGCGGCAAGCCAGTACACTACATTTGCGATGAGGCGGCGGATTGGTTTCCAGATTTAGAAGACATGGAGTCAAAAGTCACTGCTAATACCAGGGCAATGGTCATTATTAATCCGAATAATCCAACGGGAGCGGTATACAGCGAGGTATTACTGAAAGAGATGGTCGCGTTGGCGACTAAATATGACCTAATCATTTTTGCCGACGAAATTTATAGCAAAATATTGTACGACGATGCAGTTTATATACCAGTGGGTAGATTAGCCAAAGATGTTTTGTGCATTAGTTTTAATGGATTATCTAAGTCTTATCGTTTAGCCGGCTTTAGGTCTGGTTGGATGGTAGTAAGCGGTAATAAGAAAGCAGCAAAAAATTATATTGAAGGCTTGGACATGTTAGCGACGATGCGTTTATGTGCCAACGTGCCTGCAATGTATGCCGTGCAAACTGCCTTGGGTGGGCGACAAAGTATCAAGGATTTAGTCTTGCCCGGTGGAAGATTATTAGAGCAACGGGATGTGGCTTACGAAATGATCAATTCAATACCTGGCTTATCTTGCACTAAACCCAAAGGCGCGCTGTACTGTTTTCCAAAGATTGATAAAAAGAAGTTTAAAATTACTAATGATGAGCTTTGGGTGATGGAATACCTACGTCAAAAACAAGTACTCGTAGTGCAAGGTACAGGATTTAATTGGAGCGATGTAGACCACTTTAGAATAGTATTTTTGCCACGCGTTGATGATTTGCGTGAGGCTATATTAAAATTGGGTGACTTTTTGGATACGTACCAACAAGCTTAGTAACTTTAGGTAGTGCACACGCACTGCCTAATGCCAATTTTGGATTAGCGGTTACTGTCTTTGCCCGCCCATTCTTCATGGCTCACCATTTTGTCGTTATCGGCATCCATGGCCATGAAGTGGCCTTTAATCACATTTATGATTTCAGCTTCAGTGACCATACCATCCGCGTTTAAATCGACATCTTCAGCCGTAATTTTCATTGCTTGTACTGATACAGCAGCGCCTAATAATCCAGCGGCTAAAATAGTAAATTTAAGTTTTGAGTTTTTCATAAGTTCGCCTTTTTCGTTAAGATTTTAAATTCTAAAAAACGATTGTTCAGTTCATAGCTAAGTAGCTTTCTGCAGCTATGGCTATGAAAGGCAGTGAAAACTTTAGTTCAAATAAGAGAGGGTAACTTCAATAATAAATAATATAGTTATTTATATCAATAAGTTAAAATGAAAAATTCTTTTTCGAAACGTCTCGACGAAATAACAAACTGATAACAGCTTTATAACCAAAGCCGTTTCATCCACCTATATACGACATTTCAACTTTTTGGCTGCTGCCCTTATTAGAGGCTCGTTCTTCGGAGTAACGATCTTTGCGCTTTTGCCAGAGCGCACTTACAGCGTTGCGCAAATCATCGGGTGACTTCGCTTCTCTAAGGATGCTGCGAATGTCTTGTCCTTCGCCCGCGAACAAGCAGGTGTATATTTGTCCAATAGCTGACAGCCTTGCTCTAGAACACTCATGACAAAAGGTTTGTGATACTGAGGAAATTAGCCCGATTTCCAATTTGCTCTCGCTACTATCGACTACTTTCCAGCGCTTCGCTACTTCACCTAGGTAGTTAGCGCCAATCGCTTCAACTGGATATTGAGTCTGTATGAGGTCTAATGTTTGCTGGGCGGTGAACACGTCGCTCAGTTGCCAGCCATTGGCGTTGCCTACATCCATGTATTCTATAAAACGTAGAATGACCTTGCTGTTCCTGAAGTGTTCTACCATCGGCAAGATACTGTGGTCATTAACGCCTTTTTGCACCACCATATTCACTTTTACAGATTCAAAACCCGCTTCTAGCGCGGCACCAATACCTGTGAGCACTTTACCCACAGGGAAATTCATATCGTTCAAGGCTTTAAATGTGGGGTCGTCAATCGCATCCAAACTGATGTTCACCCTTTTTAGGCCAGCTTCACGCAATGCAATCGCTCTATCAAGTGTGAGCAACGAGGCGTTAGTGGTTAAACTTAAATCTTTGAGGTTTGGAATGGCGGCCAACATGGCGACTAGGTTTTCTAAGTCTCGACGAATTAGCGGTTCGCCGCCGGTAAGACGAATTTTCTCCACACCCAAACCAACGAATACTCTAGCAATCTGTTCGATCTCTTCAAAACTCAGTAGCTCGCTGCGGTTTAAGAACTTATAGCCAGGCTTAAAAATATGTTTGGGCATACAGTAATTACAACGGAAGTTGCAGCGATCTGTAACCGAAATACGCAAATCGTGTAGCGGGCGTTGTAGGCTGTCCAAAAGCATGGCTTAATTATAGATGTGTTTGAGTAAAACTAAAGGCGAATTGACGATAGTAGCTGGTTTTAGATAAGAGAGTTCGAGTTTTGGCTGTCTAGATAGTGACAACTTGTTGTCGTAACTGATTGGGAGATTGTTCGAATTGACGTTTGAAGGCTTTACTTAGCGTCCTCGCAGAGGTAAACCCCACTTGGTAAGCAATTTGTTCAAAAGACAGGTTGGTGTTTTTCACTAAGCTGAACGCCTTCGTCATTTTCCAGTCTTGAATATAGGTCATCGCGCTGACACCAATGGTGTGCTGAAAGTGCCTGTTTAGGGTGGTGCGCGACATGCCAACATTGTTTCCTAATGTGTCTAATGTCCAACTGGTTTCGGTATTTTCATGGATGAGCTTAAGCGCCCTCATTAATCGAGGGTCTCCTAATGCGGCGAAGAAGGTATTTTTTCATGGCCATTTTGAATGTGCTCTTCAAGCAGTTGAATGAATAATACCTCCGACAGGCGATCAATTATCGGGCTAGAGTTATTTTCAACGCGTTGAATTTCATTATCTATCAGCTGTGCAGTTGCCCAAGCTGAGCGGCTAATTTGCGCATGCGGGAAGTGCAATATTTGCGGTAAGGAGTGTAATAGTGGGTGTGACATGCTTTGATCAAATTGAACTAAGCCGCACATTAACCTGTTGGTGATTTCTCCCGATTGAAATAACGGCGTTCCTAATTCGCATGCCTGAGCGGCCTGAGTGCCTTTGGTCAGTTTTCTACCGACTTGGTCAGCTATCCAATGCGCGCTCCCGTTAGGAATCATGACAATTTCCATGTCATCGAAGGTGACTGAATGATCGTTTTCGGTGCCGATGAAGCAACGGCCAGCCAAGGCGATATGGAATCGCGGAATGTCCATTGGATCAAACGAAACGCCCCATGGGGCCGCTAGGTCGGAATGGAAAAACATGGTGCCACGAAAACGCAGGGTGTCTAAGATGTCTCTTAAAACGTCAAAATGAATAGGCTTATTGGTTCGATCAGTCATGGGTATGGTTCTCTGGGATACCTAGTACTTGTGGCCGTAGTCGTAAAATAGTTGTCTGAACAATCCATTTTAGAAAAAAGTAACTTTAACCAACGAGGTACAAAGATGATTCGTAAAATTAACAAGCCCGTCGCATCGGGATTCCTATTTATAGCACTGATTTCTTTATTGTCAACGAGTGTGAGTGCAGCAGAGTATTTCAATATGAAAGACGGGCAATTAGAGCGCCCAACTGGCTATCGAGAATGGGTATACGTCGGTACGCCAGTAACGCCTAACGATATGAATAACGGCAAAGCAGCTTTCCCTGAGTTTCACAATGTTTATATTGATCCAGAAAGTTGGAGCCATTGGAAAGATACGGGTAACTTTCGCGACGGTACTATCTTAATTAAAGAATTGGTTTCAGTCGGCTCGAAGGCTGCAGTAAGTGGTTCTGGTTATTTCCAAGGTAGCTTTGTTGGATTAGAAGCAACAATTAAAAGTAGCAAGCACTTTGGATCAGAACCAGGCAACTGGGCTTACTTTAGTTTCTCAACGCCAGACCATAAATCTTTAAATACAACGGCTGCCGCTTTTCCGTCGGCATCTTGTAACAGTTGTCATGAAGGCGCAGCCGCTGATGATTTTGTATTTACGCAATATTATCCTGTGCTAAGTGCGGGTAAAGCAAAAGGCGTAGAAGCCACTGGCGGTGTAAATTCTGATTTATAGTTTTAACTTGTATTTTTAGGTATCTGGCCTTCCTGTCACCAAGTGCGGGGAGGCCTTTTTTTAAGGGGAAGTTAATTTTAGTGCGAAAGCCTTAGCGAAAAAGAGAGGAATTGTTTTCACAAATGATTTTTGTTAGGTGGTTTAAACTCCTACGATTAGCGATTTCACTTCTAAATTGAGGCAGGAAGTAACATTAATGGGTACGAGAGCATTTTTGAAAGCCCTTTGTTTTTGGCAATACAGTACAAAAATATAGAAGCGATTTTACTTCTTTTAAAACAAGGTGCTAAAACTGATGGCTTTGAGTCAGGCATTCCTTCATTAGTACCCATGTTAGCGCAGTTTAAATCTGAGGAAATTAATGAATTGCTGGCAAACAAAAATAAGGCGTAACCTTTTCCTCTCTATCCATTAATAACAGCAGTTCTCGGTCAGTCAGTTTATTGCGGAGAGTTTGGTATTGACCTGTGAAAACAGCAACGCTTCAGGAAAGGTTTGTTAAACTACGGCTGCGTTACCTGCGATGTTAGTGAGCGAATCCCAATCCCTTTGAACCTAAACACCTTACCGGGAGCTGGATTGCAACAGGGGTGTAGCATGTCCGTGTTTTTAGGTAACTAAACTCAGCGGAAAGCCCGAACTCGAGCCGGTGCTCCCACTTGAACTTTCCGGTTCAAGGTACGGAGGAACCACGGCATAGGTGGGTAGCGCACTTTATCTTTTTCTTGATTAAAAACTTACCTAAATGAACCGTAACCAATTACGTAAAGACATGCGTAAAAAGCGCCGCGTGGTCACTGTGGAGGAACATCAGTTGGCGGCTTATCGATTACGCGCTAACCTCAAGTCGGTAAACGCGTTTCGCAGTGCCAGTACGGTGGGGCTATATCTACAAAGTGACGGTGAAATTGACCCTGTTTTAGCGATGAAGTGGGCTTGGTCCGTGGGAAAAAGATGCTATCTACCCATTTTGTCGCATTGGGATGACCGGCCGATGTCGTTTGGCGAAGTCACACCAGATACAAAGTTCTCTCCGAATAAGTTTGGTATTCCAGAACCGCTGTGCACTCGCAAAGAATTGATTAAAACGAGCAAAATAGATTGCTTGCTAATGCCCTTAGTTGCCTATGACGAACAAGCCAATCGCTTGGGTATGGGCGGAGGTTACTATGATCGGACTTTGGAATTCACTATGCGTCACCCCTTATATCGTCGCCCAAAACTAATTGGTTTAGCGCACCAATTCCAAAAAGTAGAACAGCTACCATTTGCCAGCTGGGATGTACCCATTGATGGTATTGTCACTGATCTAGAGATAAAACGTTTTTAACTTATTTAATGAAAATACTAGCTATAGGCGACGTTGTCGCTAAACCAGGGCGTCGCGTATTACAGGCCAATTTGGCGAAGCTGCAACAACAGCATGACGTTGACTTCACTGTGGTGAATATTGAAAACGCTGCGGGTGGATCAGGTATCACTCGTGGTGTTTATAAAGAGTTATGTGCGCTGAATATTGATGTCATGACCTCCGGTAACCATATCTTTAACAAGAAAGAGGTACTGGAGTTTATCGATGATGAACCTACTTTGTTGCGGCCTCACAACTTTCCGAAAGGAGCGCGGGGCTCAGGAGTAGTCACCGTAACCGCCCAAAATGGGGTAAAGGTAACGGTGATGAATTTAATGGGGCAGGTTTTTATGCACCCCATCCTGAACTGCCCTTTTGAAGCCATGACTGCTTTACTAGAAGAGCATGGTAAGGAAGATAGCTTAATTTTGCTGGATTTTCACGCCGAAACTACCAGCGAGAAGATAGCAATGGGTTGGTTTGTGGACGGTAAAATTGCCGCTCAATGGGGCACCCATACCCATGTTCAAACCGCTGATGAGAGAGTCTTACCTGATGGCACTGCTTTTATTTGTGACCTAGGTATGACAGGCGCTTATAATTCTGTGATCGGGGTGAACTCGGATATTATTGTAGAAGGTTATGTAACCAAACTACGTGGCCGTTTCGATCCGGCCACCGGCCCTGCTGCATTGTGCGGCGCGCTAATTGACGTTGATGAAACCACCAAGAAGGCGCGGAGTATTCAGCGTATTCGGGTAGAATAAGTCCCTACAAACTTTTAACCTATTTTTCGGTAAGTACACTATGGAAACAATGATTCGGCGCGTTAGCGCATTAGTTATTTTCACCCTGACCTTATTTTCTTTTTCCCTTTCCTTTTCAAATGCTTTTGCGGACACCACTATGAACCCCACTATTAAAATGAGCACCACTTTAGGTGACATCATGATTGAGCTAGATGCTGAAAATGCACCAAATAGCACTAAAAACTTTGTTAACTACGTAACCTCGGGCCATTATGACGGTTTGATCTTCCACCGAGTGATTCCTGGTTTTATGGCGCAAGCGGGTGGGATGGAGCCTGGTATGAATGAGCGATCAAATGGAGCATCAATTGAGAATGAAGCAGATAACGGTTTAAAGAATGACCTGGGTACTTTAGCGATGGCACGTACTAATGATCCACATTCAGCAACTTCACAGTTTTTCATTAACTTAACCAATAACGATTTTCTTAACCATAAATCAAAAGATGCTCGCGGTTGGGGCTATGCGGTTTTTGGTAAGGTTACTGATGGCATGGACGTCGTGAACGCCATGGCTAAGCAACCGACGGGCGAGAAAAATGGTCACCAAGACGTACCAGTAGAAGACATTGTGATTACTTCAGCGACGGTTGTTGAATAGTTCTAACAAGTTTCTTAAAGTCAAAATGAGCCGCGTACCTCTATGGGGTGCGCGGTTTTTTTGTATGAGCGTCTAGCTACTTACACCATGGAACAACTCGCTACACTTAATCAATGCATGATACGTGACCGTCACAAGTTACGCCGGCGTATTGCTCAAGCAAAAACACCTGAACAGCGAAAAACGGTTTCAAACGCGGTAGCAACGTCGATGAAACAGGCGCAACAGCGACTGCAAAACAAACTTGCAGTGAGTTACCCCGAAAACCTACCCATAAGCGCCAGAGCGGATGAGTTGACCGAACTGATCAAGCAGCACCAAGTGGTGGTGGTCGCCGGCGAAACGGGATCCGGTAAAAGTACCCAATTACCTAAGCTATGCTTAGCTGCTGGACAAGGCACCTTCGGACAAATCGCGCATACTCAACCTCGGCGAATTGCCGCAAGATCTATTTCCGAACGTCTTGCGCAAGAGCTAAATTGTGAGGTCGGTAAAGGGGTGGGTTTTCGGGTGCGATTTTCAGAAAAATGTTCTGATCAAGACTATATCAAGGTATTAACAGATGGCATGCTGTTGTCTGAATCGGACAGTGATCGTTTCTTAACGCAGTACGATACGATCATTGTTGATGAAGCTCACGAGCGCTCACTTAACATTGATTTATTGCTGGGTTTTTTGAAACAGCTGCTTAAGAAGCGCAGCGATTTAAAGCTGATCATTACCTCCGCGACCATCGATACTGAGCGTTTTTCAAAACATTTTGATAATGCGACTGTGGTGACAGTGTCCGGTAGAACTTATCCGGTGGAGTTGATTTATCAAGCGCCAGAGAACGAGAAAGAGCGTTCAGACAAAGAAACCAATCAAGCCATATTGCGTGCCATTGAAACCTTGTTTCAAACCAAGGTAGGCAATACTTTGGTGTTTTTACCTGGCGAACGTGAAATTCGCGAAGTGATGTACTTTTTGGGTAAGCACCTTAAGCGAGGTATAGAAATATTACCCCTCTACGCGAGACTGCCCGCCAAAGAGCAAGCCATCTTGTTTAGGCCTTCAGGTGCGCCGCGAATCATCTTGTCCACCAACGTAGCTGAAACTTCGCTCACCCTACCCGGTATCGATTATGTGGTGGATACGGGTTACGCACGGGTTAGCCGCTATCATGCCAGTAGGCGGGTAAACGCTCTGCCCATCGAGCGCATTTCTCAGGCGGCCTCGAATCAGCGAATGGGCCGATGTGGCCGCGTTAAGAATGGTCGCTGCATTCGCTTATTTAGCGAAGAGGATTTTGATTCAGCGCCCGAGTACACTTCACCAGAAATAAAACGCACCAGCTTATCGGGCGTGTTATTAACGCTGCTATCTAGAGGCTTAGGCGAAATTGCCCACTTCCCCTTTATCGATGCGCCCGAGCGGCGTCAAATTAATGGCGCAAAACAAGAACTGCAATACCTCGGTGCGCTAGATGAACAAGGCAGTTTGACGCCTATCGGTAAAGACTTATCGCGGATGCAGGTTGACCCGCGTATTGGCCGTATATTATGGGCCGCAGCCAACGAGCAAGACTGTTTGCAATCTGCCATTGTTCTGGCGGCTGCTCTAGAAATTGCAGACCCCAGGTTGGTCCCGTTTGAGAAAATGGAAGCGGCGCGTCAGCACCATAAACAAATGGGCGGTGATGGGTCAGATTTTATGGCTTTGTTGTCTTTATGGGATACCTTGCAAACTCAGCAGCAGGAACTTAGTCGCAACAAGTTTAACAAGTGGTGTGAGCGTAACTATTTGTCTATCCCTAGAATTAGAGAATGGGGTGACTTGGTGAAGCGTTTAACTGCCGATTTAAAGCCGGGCAAATCAAAGCACACTAAAGGCACAGCCAATAACGAAGACGCCATCCATAAAGCCTTACTTACCGGCTTGATAGACCAAGTTGCCATGAAAGGTGATAAGGGAGATTACCAAGGCACTTTTGCAAAGCAGTGTGCTATTTTCCCGGGGTCACAAATGTTCAAAGCCGCGCCGAAATGGATAGTAGCCGCAGAGTTGGTAGAGACTGGAAGGCTCTATGCCAGAATGGTGGCGCCGATTAAAACCCAGTGGATAGAAGAGCTGGCGCCACATTTATTGCGCCGCGAATATTCGGAGCCCACTTGGTCGGCTAAAGCGGGGCAAGTGATGGCCTTTGAGCGAGCTTATCTAATGAGCTTGCCTATTTACTCAGCGCGCCGCACCCCCTATTCAAAAATAAATCCCATTGAATCCCGCATGTTATTTATTCGCGATGGGTTAGTGGGTAACGACTTAGAAAAACCGCCTGCGTTTTTAGAGTATAACCAGCAGGTCATTGACTCGGTTATCAAAATGGAGCACAAGTTGCGCCGCCACGATGTACTGGTGGCTCCCGACGCCTTATATGCTTTTTATCACGCTTTGTTGCCTGCTAAGGTGTTTGGCCAAGCCAGTTTGCAGAAGTGGTTAAAAACCGCCAGCGACGCTGAACAAGCGGCTTTATTGATGGACGAACAACAAGTGATGAAACGGGAGCTCAGTATGGAGCTGCAACAAAGTCTGCCAGACGCGATAGAAATTCGCGGCAACCGAATTGATTTGAATTACCAGTTTAAGCCAGGTGAATTTGATGATGGTATCACTGCCAAATTTCCTTTGCCTTTGCTCAATCAATTAACGCCTGCTGACTTTGATCGCTTGGTGCCGTGCTACTTACCGCAAAAGCTGGAGTTGCTAATTCGTAGCTTACCGAAGCCTTTGAGAAAGCTGTGCGTGCCTATCGCCGAAACGGTAAAGCGAGTTCAAGCTGAAGTTGAACGTGATGCAAGAGTGCTTGAAGAAGCCTTAGCTGATGCGCTATCGATAGCTCTGAAAATAAAAGTAAGTGCGACTGATTTTGATGTTTCATCAGTGGATAACAATTTAAAGATTAAGCTGGCGGTGGTTGACGAAGAAGGCGATGAAATTGAAACGGCTGATAGTTTGCAGCAGCTTCAACAGCGTTACGGCGGTGAGGCTAAACAACAAATTGCGCGAGTAGATCATCAAATTGTACAAAGTGGTAAAACCCAGTGGGACTTTGGCGCCTTACCTAAGTCCATTGAAGTGTTGCAGCAAGGCGCGGTCACAACCGCTTATCCAGCGTTGGTAGATAATGTTGAAAGCGTTGGGGTGCAGTTGTTTGACAGTGCTGTGGAAGCGGCGGGGTTTCATCAACAAGGGCTAGTGAGATTGTTTTGCCTGTCTCACCCAGTGGGATTGGGCTTGGCAAAAAAGCCGTTAGCTTATTGGAAAAACATTGCGCTGCGATATGTAGGTATTGGCAACAGCGATGAGTTGAAACAAGAAATTGTTGACGCCCTATTGTTAGAAGCATTTAAATCAACTGCTGAGAATATTCGAGATAAAAAGAGCTACGCAGCTAGCGCTGACACTGTGGCAAAACAATGGATAGCTGATAGCGAACAATACTGCGCGCTATTGGAAAAGGTACTAACGCAAGCCAGTAAAGTACGAGTGGCGTTTGACGATCTAAAAGGCAAGCTTAATTCCACGATAGCGACCGACATCGAAATGCAATTAGGCTTTTTAGTTTATGAAAGCTTCGTTAGTGAAGTGCGTTATCAGCAGCTACTGTGGTATCCGAAATTTTTGAAAGGCTGTTTAGTGCGTTTGGAACGATGCCAGTTTGACGTCAGCGGTGACTTGGCGAAATTAGCGCAATTACAACCGTACTGGGGCCGATATTTAGACAGTTATGAGGCACATTCAGAATCAGCAACCTTAGATGAATATCGTTGGTTGGTTGAGGTATTTAGATTGTCTTTATTTGCTCAAACAGTGGGCCTCCCTGTAAAGGTATCCCCCAAACGCTTAGAGCAAGCTTGGCAAGTTTTTCAAAGTGAAGTAGAGTGAAAAAAATTTTTAACATTACCAACGGTGATTCTGCCGTCAACCTAATGCGCGAAGGCGCACTACCGGGCGTGTATTTGCCGTGGCGTGATGTATTGCATGATGGGCCGGTACCGGAGGGCTATCACTCTCAACGCTCTCTTCAATTCGAGCGCAATTTATCGCTGATCAAGGATGGGCGCCACTTGAAAGAGTTAAAACAGATTTTAAAGAACGCGATGACCAACTCAAACAACATCAGCATTTTGATGAAGTTATTTTGTGGTTCGAGCATCATCTTTATGATCAGTTACAGATATTACAAATATTGGATTGGCTATGTGACTATCGTGATACCAGTGAGGTACACAATATAGTATGATTTGTAAGGACAACTATTTAGGTTATCTGAGTCCACAGGAAGTGACACAATTAGATCGCCACAAGCAGTCTCTGAGTGAGTCGCAATTTGTGTTAGGCAAGTGAGCATGGCAGGCATTTTGTAACACCAACCCGAACCCTTGGATGGACACGTTGACGGAAGATTTAAGGGTGTTGCCTTTCTTAAAAAATGTCATTCTCCGACATTACACAGTAATTAGGATCTACCCCAACAGAGGAACATAACCCACCACAGAGATCAAACGCTATTAACGCTCGCAATCACTGATGGAGATTAGCTTTCGAGCGTTTCTGATAAATCTTAACCGGACAGTAGTGAATGCTCATCAATAAACGGAGAAAGGCGCTCTCTAAAAGATCCTACCAATAAATAGGGCTTATTGTTTGCCTTCGTTTAAATACTGTAGGTTTTCGACGTTAAAAGCTAACGGAGTGATACTTAAAGACTTAAAACCATCGGTATCGCAGCGGTTGCTTTCTAGTAGCATTTTAATTTGATCAGGGGTGATGGGAAACCACTCAAATCGTTGTAGTAGTTTTGCTATAGGGTAAATAAAAGCAGTGGGAACGGGCAGGCTCAGCTTTGACCTATTTTGAGCGCGCGCGATGATAGTGATAATTTCTTTCCAGCTTAGGGTGGCACTTCCCCCAAGCTTTATGGTTTTACCAATGGTGTCTGCATCACGTATTGCGGCGACAAAGGCCTGCGCGACATCGTCTACGTGGGCAGGCGACATTTCATAGTTTCCGGCACTAAAAGGCAACAATCCACTAAAAAACAGCGGTGCAGGAAAGGGCGGAGCAATTAATTCGTTACTGAGCTGGGTCGCGAATTCCATTCGCCCTCTAGGATCGCCGAAGAGTACAGAAGGGCGAAATATAGTCCAATCAAGGCCGCTGTTTTTCAAAGCTTGTTCGGCAGCGTATTTAGTGCGCTGGTATTCTGTGCCCTCTGCATGAACACCATTTGCACTCATTAAAATAAACCTCTTTACACCTTGCTGAGTAGCCACTTCGATGACATTTTTAACACCTTGAAGATGAACGGTATTAAAGGTAATTCCGTGATTGGGAAATTCCCTTAATATACCAATGTTATAAATTACGCACTCGCAGTCTTTTAATGCATGCTCGATAGCTTTCGAGTCAGAAATGGTACCCTGAACTACTCTACATTTTTGAGTGTTTCTAAGTTTATCTATGGAGCGCGGGCGGACGAATACGCAAGGTGGCGTTCCTAATTTGCACAAAGCATCATTAAGGTAACCACCTACAAATCCTGTTGCACCAAATAATGTGACATTCATCGGTTAGATTTATAGGCTGTTACGAAGGCTTAATTCGTTTGGATAAGGGTTGAGGTATGTTTGGTTCATTAAATATGACTGAGATGTGCGGTTTAGATAATGCTTAAGCATCGTAATAGGAACAATTAGAGGAATCATTCCTAATCTGTAGTTATCGAATATGATTCGTAGCTCCCGTTTTTCTTCTGATGAAGTAGTGGACTTAAAATAACCCATAAGATGCATCAGTACATTGGTGTGGGTTTTACGGTTCGCGGGTTGTTTTAATGTGCACATTACTTCGTTTATATATTGCTCACAACTTGTGGCCAGGTTGTTATTTCTCGCTTTAGCGACCAATTTACCAAGATTTCGATAGCTCACTTCGTTGTGACTCAATACGCTAAATTTATGTTGTGTGTGGAATGCAATTAAGCCCTGCACCGTATGGCCTGCAGCACTGAAATTTGCCCATCGTTGATAGGTGAATACGCGTTCAACAAAGTTTTCTCTTAGAACAGGGTCCATTAATCTGCCTTCTTCTTCTATAGGTAGATTGGGGTAGGTATCAGATAACATCTTGGTAAATATGCCGATTCCCGTCTTTTCTGGTTGACCTTTGTGGTTATAAACGCGCACCCGTTCCATGCCACAACTAGGTGAATCTTTCTTTAGAATATATCCCGCTAGATGAGACATTGCCTCGATGGGCTGTTTAGCGTTATTTATTATCGCGTCAGTGACATCTAGCTTATGGTGTTTTGTATCGACCAATCTAATGCCACTTGGGGTCTTGATTTGATGTATTGCCGGACGGGGTACAGGCATACCCGCAGCCATTTCTGGGCAGAATGTCTCGAAGTTGAAATAGGGTTTTAGATTATTCATGGCAAAGCCAAAGTTCTTATGACCGCCATCATGCCTTACTTTCATCCCCATTAAGCAACTGCTGATGCCCACCGAGATAGCTTGGTTTGATTTATTCATTCTTATACTGTATTATTTTATTGTACAAAAAACAATACATATATATAATTTTTGTACAAAAAATTAAATAAATGTATAATAGAACTTCTGAGATGATTAGCTTACGTAACGAAGCAGGCATTAAGTAATTCAAATGGTTGAACACACAGGCGACAAATAATGGTAATGAGAATCGCTAATAAACTGGCTGAAGGAGGTTGGCTTTCGGATGGAGTAATCAGACTTGGAATACGATATTTTTTAAATCTAAGATTGAAAGAGATAAACGCAGAAAGCCCCTCAATGTTTGAAGCAAGTACGCGAAAGGTTTTGGATGCAATGACCATATCAGCCATAGCCGATGTGCCTGAAAAAGCAAATGAGCAGCACTACGAAGTACCCGCTGAATTTTTCTTGAAGTCGCTCGGTGGGCAACTGAAGTATAGCTGTGGTTTCTGGCCCAATGGAACAGTAAATTTAGATGCGTCTGAAGAACAAGCATTACGTCAGACTACTGAACACGCAGCACTGCAGGATGGGCAAAATGTTTTGGAGCTAGGGTGTGGCTGGGGCTCACTTACGCTCTATATGGCGTCCAATTATCCTAATAGTAAAATCACCGCAGTATCAAATTCCAAGTCTCAAGCTGTCTTTATTAAACAACGAGCTCAAGAGCAAGGCATACATAATGTAGAAGTATTGACAGTAGACATGAATGAATTTGAAACAGAGTCGACCTTTGATCGGATTGTCTCTGTTGAAATGTTCGAACATATGCGCAACTGGGAACAATTATTTGCCAAAGTCTCTCGTTGGCTGACTCTAGAAGGTCAGTTTTTTATGCACGTCTTTGCGCATAAGAGCGTACCGTATTTTTTTGAAGATAAGGGTGATTCTGACTGGATGAGCCGCTACTTTTTTTCTGGCGGATTAATGCCCAGTTATGATTTACCCTTGGCCTTTGCTGGCGAGTTAACGCTACAAAAACGTTGGAAGTGGAATGGGTCACATTATGCTAGAACCAGTAATGCTTGGTTAAAGAAAATGGATGAAAATAAAGAAGCGCTGTTGCCTCTTTTTTCTGAGACGTACGGTGTGCACAATGCAAAAATTTGGTGGATGCGCTGGCGTATGTTCTATATGGCTTGCGCGGAGCTATTCGCTTATAACGAAGGGAACGAATGGTTTGTTGGCCATTATTTATTTTTAAAAAAAGAGCCCACTTAAATAGTAATGAACCTAATGGGTATTGAGTTTTCAAGGGTGATAATTAACTTGGTTCTGTTTCAGATAGGTTGGTTCTCAATCGTGTTACTCGGCGCTACTGAGCTGCATGTGCTTGCTTCTGTTGTCGCCGTCATCATTGTGAGTATCCATCTCTACCTTAGTAGTAAACCGCTCGTTGAGGTAAAGCTCATTCTATGTGCACTGTATATTGGTCTGATATGGGAAAGTGTTATTTACCAATGGGGTTTGTTGGTTTATTCATACGGACAACTGGGTAGTGTGATTGCCCCGCACTGGATAATTTTAATGTGGGCTTTGTTTGCAACCACTCTGAACGTTAGTTTGAGGTGGATGAAAGGACGTTGGGCCTTGTCTATATTGTTTGGCACTATAGGAGGGCCGTTGGCTTTTTACGCGGGATTTAAACTAAACGCGGTACATATTCCTGATGTGCCCCTAGCGATGATTGTATTGGGGGTAGGTTGGGGTGTGCTTACCCCTTGTATGGTTTGGTGTGCGCAACGATATGACGGAGTTAAACTTTGATGCTTAGACGGGTAGATTATTATGTTGGCTGATTATTTAAGTGCACTTTGGTTGATGCTGGGCTCGGGCTTTCTAACGTGGCTTTATAGTCTTTATCGCAGGGATGTAAGCTCTGTTGACAGCTTATGGTCGTTAATGTTTTTGGCCGCTGCGATCATTTTTGTCAATTCATCTGGTTCTTCGCACAGCACAAAACAAATACTTGTATTGGTTTTGTTGGCGATATGGTCGATACGTTTAAGTCTACATTTAAGTATTCGTAATCATGGCAAAAAAGAAGACCATAGGTATCAACAGATTCGCAAAAATAATGAACCCCATTTTGAGTTTAAAAGCATCTACATTGTGTTTGGCTTGCAGGCTGTATTAGCGTGGATTATCTGCATTCCATTGTGGTTTGGACTGCAGCCAGGTGCAACGCTGGGTTGGTTAGATTATTTGGCGGTTGCTCTTTGGGTATTTGGCTTTGGTTTTGAAGCGATAGCGGATTGGCAACTTTTTCGGTTTAAGCGTAGTGGGGCAAACAATCGAAAGGTGCTAAACAAAGGCCTATGGAGGCTATCTAGGCACCCTAATTACTTCGGTGAATTCTGTATCTGGTGGTCTTATTATTTGTTTGCAGTAAGCGCAGGAGGTAGCTGGACAGTTTATGCACCAGTTTTGATGACTTTTTTGCTGCTGAAAGTTTCAGGGGTGTCACTAATGGAAGAAAACATACCTGAGCGCCGCCCTGATTATCAGGCTTATATTGAGTCGACTAATGCGTTTTTTCCTAACATTTTTGGGAGGCGTAGGAATTGATTAAACTAATTAACACACTAGGTCTGTTTTCGATCAAGGCTTCAATTACAGCTCTATATAGGTCAAAAGCGTTGTGGTTTCTCCCCCTAGTAATGCTTGTTGCTTCAACCATCACTGTTGCATCTGCTACGCAAGTTGTCGATAAAGAAGCGCTTCAGCAAATGAAATTTAATGTCTACCTTGATAAGAAAGAAATTGGTTATCACGAGGTTGAAATAACGACAACCCCCACGGGGGAGAGAGTAAATGTAGAAGCGAAGTTTGACGTTAAATATCTCTTTATAGATGTGTTCAAATATCTACATAAAGCGCAAGAAGTATGGACAGCTAAATGTTTGAGCAGCATTGTAGCTGAGACCGTGGAAAACGGTGATATCCTTTTTATACGCTCAAATGGAACAGGTGAAAATGGATCGTTAACAATAGAAAATAACGAAGGCTCGAAAGAGTTAAGTGGCTGTATTCGAAGCTTCGCCTACTGGGATGTCGAACGCTTGCGAACTGACTATTTGCTTAACACGCAAACAGGGGGATACGTTAGGGCTAAGTTAACCCTGATTGGTAGTTCTCTGATCGAGATACAGGGGTTGTTGTACCCCGCTGAAAAATATCTACTTCGCGCAGAAGAGGCCGATATTGAGCTTTGGTATGATCAAAGCGACCAATGGCTAGCGCTTAAAACAAAGGTTAAAGGAGGGAGGATATTGAGCTATCTCAGGAATAATCTAGGCAAAAGCAAGTGAGCATTTTAAAAGGTAAGTCGGTCAGCTATTTAGGGCTGTGCCTGGGTGTTTTATTATTAACGTCATGCAGCACACAACCAACTATGAAGATGGTCGATTATGTTGATCTAAAGAGGTTTATGGGCGACTGGTATGTCATTGCCAATATACCCACGGTGTTTGAAAAAGGTGCGCATAATGCCATTGAAAGTTATTCGTTGAATGACAAAGGCAAAGTGGAAACCACGTTTACTTTTCGCGCCAATAGCTTTAATGGTAAGCAAAAATCATACAAGCTTTTGGGGTTTGTTCGTGACACTGTGACTAATGCAATTTGGGGTATGCAGTTTATATGGCCATTTAAATCAGATTATCGAATTGTATTTTTAAATGAAGATTACACCCAAGTGGTTGTTGCGAGGCAAGCTTTAGATTATGTCTGGATTATGGCTCGGGATAGTGCACTCAGTGACTCCGATTACCTTCAGCTGAAAAGCTTTGTTGCTGAGTTAGGTTACGATGACACGAAGCTGGTTAAAGTGCCTCAAAATTGGGATAGCTAACTTAACAATGTTTGAGGTAATTGAATGAATCTAGCAGTAATTGGTTCTGGGATCTCGGGTTGTGTTGCGGCCCATCTTTTGAGTAAAGAGCACAAAGTGACATTGTATGAAGCAAGTGATCGAATTGGTGGTCATACGCACACCCACGACATCAATTGGGATGGCCAGCAGTTTGCGATAGATACTGGTTTTATTGTATTCAATGAACGCACCTATCCTAGATTTATCAAGTTGCTCAATAGGCTAGGGGTTAAGTTTGAAGCAACTGAAATGAGCTTCAGCGTTAAGGATGATGAGAGCGGCTTAGAATATAACGGCCACTCTCTCAACACCTTATTTTCACAGCGTAAGAATCTACTGAACATCTCTTTTCTTAAAATGATAATAGATGTACTGCGTTTCAATAGACAGGCGTTACAAGCGGTGGAACAGGAGCAAACTGAGGTTTCATTGGGCGAATTTTTGCAGCGCAATAATTATTCGAGTCAGTTTATTGATAATTACATTATTCCGATGGGAAGCGCAATTTGGTCGACAGACCCTGCCACGATGCGTGCGATGCCTGCGCATTTCTTCATACGGTTCTTTCATAACCATGGGCTGTTAACGGTTACAGATCAACCTCAGTGGTTGGTGGTTTCGGGTGGCTCTAAGCAGTATATAGCGCCATTGGTGGAACGATTTAAGGAGCGTATTCAACTAGGTTGTAAAGTGACCCAATTAGAGAGAACTGCCAACAGTGTAACTGTACACACAAAATGCGGTATCAGTGACCAATACGATGCTGTATTTGTAGCCACGCACAGCGATCAAGCCCTGGCTATGTTAGGCCAGCCGAGTACGTTAGAACAACAAGTGCTGGGGAATATCAAATACCAGTCAAATGAAGCGATATTGCATACAGACACTTCAATATTGCCAAGCAACAGGCGAGCTTGGGCAGCATGGAATTATCATCAGCGTGGCGATTGCTCTAAAGCAGTGGCGTTAACTTACTACATGAATCGTTTGCAAAACCTTGAAGCACCAGTTGATTTTTATGTAACGCTTAATCATAGTGAAGCAATTGACCCTAATAAAATTATCAAGAAAATTAGCTATACCCATCCAGTTTACACATCACAAAGTGTTGCCTCGCAAGCAAGGTTGTCAGAGATAAATGGGGTAAATCGCACTTATTTTTGCGGCGCTTATTGGGGCAATGGCTTTCACGAAGACGGTGTGGCCAGTGCTCTCACCGCAGTAAACCTCTTTAAACAACAGCTATATGAATAGTAGCTTATACCGAGGTTTAGTTAAGCATCGCAGGAGCTCGCCTAAAGAGCACCAGTTTAGTTATACCCTGTTTATGTTGTTCATTGACCTTGATGAGTTGCCTACCGTATTTGCACGGTTTTGGTTGTGGTCGAACGAACGGTTTAACCTAGCCCAGTTCAAGCGCTCGGATCATATGAAAGGAAAGGGCGATTTAAAGGACACAGTGCTTGATTGTGTTGAACTCTATTGCGGTGACCGGCCTGAGGGACGGGTTTGTCTCCTCACTCATTTGCGCTATTTTGGGGTTGGGTTTAATCCGGTTTCTTTTTATTACTGCTACCACAAAGACCAGAATTCGCTACACAGTATTGTCGTAGAAGTTAATAATACGCCTTGGGGAGAACAGCATGTTTATGTGCTCCCTTGTTCTGAGGCACAAGAAAGAGATCAAGCCACGACAGTGCTAACATTCAAGAAGTCCAAAGAATTTCATGTTTCTCCATTTTTGCCAATGGACATGGAATACACCTGGCATATAACTAAGCCTGGAGATCGAATAGACATCTGCATCACCAATCTTAAAGACGACAAGCTGGTTTTCGATGCCACCTTGACATTGGAGCAGCATGATATTACTTCAGCCAATATGCGTAACGTATTGCTTAGTTTCCCTTTGATGACTCTTAAAGTTTTAGCATCAATTTACTTCGAGGCTTTGAGCCTGTGGCTAAAAAGAATGCCTTACTATGCTTATGTAAGTAAAGCCGAGATAAACAAATAATGGTCAATTTAACCGCATGAAACAACCAGATTATTCTATATACGACAATGCAACGATACTAATGAAAACAAGCGTCATAGATACACTTTGTCGTAATTTGGTATACAAACAACTTAAAAAAATTAAAACTGGTAAGTTAGTAGTTTACGAGGCACTTAACCGTCTGGAGTTTGGCAACATGAAAACGCGAGAGTCAGACAGTGTTAGTTTACACATTGATCATCCATGTACGTGGCGTCATCTGGCGTTAGGGGGTACTACAGGTGCGGGGGAGGCATATATGCAGGGTGCTTGGCGCTGTAACGACTTGGTTAGTCTAGTGCGTTTAGTGCTGCAGAATAAACATGTTTTAGCTTCCATGGATGAGCGGATTTCACGTATTACGCAACCACTTCACCGAGTCGCTCATTGGTTTAGCCGTAACTCTATTTACGGTAGCCGTAAAAATATTTCTGCTCACTATGACCTAGGGAATGAGTTTTTCTCACTATTTCTAGATTCAACCATGATGTACTCTAGCGCATTTTATCCGTCTAAGTCAGCTACTTTAGAGCTAGCAGCAACAGCAAAGTTAGATCGAATTTGTCAAAAACTACAATTATCTGCTGAAGATAAAGTAATTGAAATAGGTACCGGATGGGGGGGGTTTGCTATACATGCAGCCAAAAATTATGGTTGTCATGTTACCACTACGACTATTTCTAAACAGCAGTATCATTTTGCAAAAGCAAGAATAGAGACTGAAGGGGTGTCCGACAAAGTCAACTTATTGCTACAAGACTATCGAGATCTTGAAGGGGTATACGATAAACTGGTTTCTATTGAAATGATTGAAGCGGTAGGCCATCAATACCTGAATACGTATTTTGAAAAATGTAATCAGTTATTAAAAGAAGATGGTTCGATGTGTATTCAAGCAATCACTATTACAGATAATTTATACAAAAGCGCGATTAAAGAAGTCGACTTTATTAAAAAGTACATCTTCCCCGGCGGCTTTTTACCATCTATTGCTGCAATGAGTAATGCGGTTGCGACGTCAACGGATATGAAAGTGGTGAACCTTGAGGATATTGGGTTGCATTATGCACGTACTTTATCTGACTGGCGTAGTCGTTTCTTTGAGACACTTGAAGCCGTCATACAACAAGGATACCCAGCAAGTTTTATCCGTATGTGGGAGTTTTATCTTTGTTATTGCGAAGGTGGGTTCCGAGAAAATTATATCAGTACAGTGCAGATGATTTTGATCAAGCCCAGGGCTCAAGCCATTAGCTTTAACTCGGAGCTACAAAAGCTTTAGCGGAGTCTAGTCAGCTTTTATGTTTTGAATCAGCAGTGCTTCATTGCGAGTTCTAAAAACTTATACAATACTCAAATTACTTGTACAAAATTAGAAGAATGGGTGACAATTAGCTATATGCGAGAAAAAGAAGAGTTCTTTCCTATTAGGGTGTTAACCGAGCGCACAGGAGTGGGGTCGTCCACTCTTAGAGCCTGGGAACGCCGTTACGGTTTGCTGAAACCACAACGCACTCCAAAAGGACATCGTCTATATTGCGAACAAGATGTTGAATCGGTGCAACGTATATTAGTCCTGCTAAATGGCGGCCACTCTATTAGCAGTGCAAGTCGTGTCATTCAGAAATGGGTTGAACCTACAGTGACTGAGCTTAGTACTCAAGAAGGGGATACAACCCAACTGCAAACCGATTCACTTCCCGGACCCTGGCAGTCTTACTTATCTGCGTTACTACAGGCAGTGAGTGACTTTAGTACTGAAAAACTAGACTCGTCCTACAATGAGGCGTCCTCTTTATACCCCATAGATTTACTTACGACTCATTTGATCGTGCCTGCATTAGAAGAATTAGGCAAACGTTGGAAGCAAGATGAGAATAGCATTGCCGAAGAGCATTATTTTTCAGCATGGTTAAGAAATAAACTGGGTGCGCGCTTACACCATAATGCTAGTTTAGCAACTGGTCCAAAGTTAGTCGTTTGTTGCGCACCAGGCCATCGCCACGAAATGGGCGCACTTCTATTCGCCTTGTCTATAATGGGTCGAGGCTATCGTGTTGTATATCTTGGCGCAGATATGCCGTTAAAATCGCTTGAATATATAGTTAACCGAAGCGGCGCAAAAGCGGTTGTTGTTGCGGCCGGTATAGGTGAAACACCTGCTGCTCTTGTGCGCAACTTGGCGAAAGCAGGTAGTCAGCTTAAATGCCCTTTATTTGTCGGGGGTAGTTTATCAATTTCTTATCGCGAGGAATTGCTTGAAAAGAGCATTATCCCCTTAGGTGAGCAACTGGCATTGGCGACACACTTGGTTGTCAGCAAAGTGCCAGTTCACAACAACGTCGCTTAAGCCTTGCTCCGATAAATAGCCATGCCAGTGATCGTTTTATTTCGTCGCGATTTAAGGCTCGAAGCGAATCCAGCTCTGAATGCGGCTATAGAGTCTGGAGAAGTAGTGATTCCGGTTTACTTGCACGATGACAACGAAAACCAACCTTGGCGTTTAGGAGGTGCAAGCCGCTGGTATTTGCAGCAATCACTGTTAAAGCTTGAAGCCTCATTGGCCTTAAGAGGCCATCAACTTCTTTACTTGACAGGAAAGTCTGAGCAAGACTTGATTTCGTTGGCCCAAGGTGAGCAGGTATCGACTATTTTCCTAAATCGTGTATACGAGCCTTCGCGAATAAAACGTGATAAAGCGTTAAAACGAACTTGTTTGAAACAAGGGCTAACGGTCAACATTTATCATGACTACAGCTTATTTAAACCCGGCACAATACTTAATAAATCAGGCTTGCCTTACAGGGTGTTCACGCCTTTTTGGCGCGCGCTTTCTAGCTATATCAGTGACATTGGTTTGCCTTCGCTTAAGAATGGTGGTGACCTTAATAACGTTGAATATGCTAACTCAAAAATAGGATGTACTTTGAACGAGCTAAATTTGTTAGATAAGCATCAATGGCACGAAAAGCTGCACTCGCATTGGTCTGCGGGCGAAGTGACTGCTAAGAAAAAGTGGAGTTCGCTGTTAATTAATTTAGCAGATTATCCTGAGAATCGTAACTTTCCCGCATTATCCGGCACCAGCGGCTTATCAGCAGCTCTGCATTTTGGTGAAATATCAATAGGGCAGATGATCCATGATTTATGGCCCGCCATGCAAGGAGAGTGTGGCTCACAACTTGCCGGTGCGGCAGAAGCCTTAGCTAGGCAGCTAGGCTGGCGTGAGTTTGCATTAAATTTGTTGTATGACAACCCGCATAGTGACCAATATTCATTGCAAGGAAAGTTCGATCAATTGGGAGTATGGGAAAACAACTCTGACTGGCTTTCAAGCTGGCAAGAAGGTAGAACCGGCATTTCCATTGTTGATGCAGGTATGCAGGAACTCTGGGAAACCGGCATTATGCATAACCGAGTACGTATGGTCGCAGCGTCATTTTTAACCAAAAACTTGGGCGTGCATTGGTTGCATGGCGCAAAATGGTTTTGGGATACCTTAGTGGATGCAGATCTAGCAAACAACAGTATGGGTTGGCAATGGGTAGCTGGATGCGGTTGTGATGCAGCGCCTTTTTACCGAATATTTAACCCAGTGCGGCAAGCTGAACGATTTGACCCAAAAAATGTTTACATTGATCGTTGGTTAATCGCGCAGAAAAGTGGTACGTCACCGGTTATTGATTTAGCTAAAAGCCGAGATCAAGCTTTGATACGCTATCAAATGATGAAGGCTCGATCTATCTAGGCGTCTTACGTAATAGGGGTACCGACGTGTTTTTACACGTCAATATGAAATCTAACTATTGTTAGATTTATAAAATACATAAATATGGGATAAACAATGAAAGCATTACTACTTGTGGCTCATGGCAGCCAACGAAAGCTATCAAACGATGAGGTTATCTTACTCGCAGATAAACTTAGAAAAAACTGTTCGCAACAATACAGTATTGTTAACGCAGCATTCTTAGAGTTAGCGGAAGTGCTGATACCCGAAGGTATCAAACAATGTGTTAATGATGGCGCGTCATCTATTATTATCTTGCCATATTTTCTAAATTCAGGAAGACATGTAATTGAAGATATACCTAGCATAGTAAATGAAACCGCAGGTCAATATCCTGACATTACAATCTGTATTGCACCTCATCTTGGTGCATCATCATTGATGATGGATCTTCTTGTTTCTTCTGCTAATACTACAAAACTAATATAGATATTAGGGGTTTTGTGTGAATAGCCTCCAAAAATACCAGTAGTGACTTTTTGGTCAAAAGGTGTTTCTCTTAATCTTTCTCAAAACTCGTTAAATCACTGAACTGTTAAGAATTCATTGTGAGAACTATTTTTGATAACTGGAAACCCAATAAAACAGTCGAGAACTAAGCATGAGATATCTATTCTCAAAAACGGTCGTTTTCAATAATCACGAATAACCTGACTGCCTGTTGTATACTTTGAGTTCGCCACTCATTACGGACAAATAATAGATAGCCATACTAATGGAAAAACTCGAGCTAGCCGCGGAGATTGCCGATCTACTTGGACAACAGGCTCAGTGCGTACTAGCGACGATGGATGAAATATGCCCATGCCAGCACCTGATGGCATATGCGTTTAGCGCAGATCTCTTTACAATCTACCTCGCAACTTACATGGACACCCGTAAGTTTCGTAACATGCTGTCAAACCCAAAAGTTAGCATGATATGGGACAATTGCAGAGGCAACATCCAGGATCACGTCGACGGATATTCACTTACCGCGACTGGGGTGGCTGACTTGCTTGAAGGCAGAGCACAAGAACAAGCTCGTAGGGCAATCCTTTCTAGGAATTCGACACTAGATAACTTGTTATCGCATGTCAGCTGTCGATTGTTTTCTGTAAGTTTAGAAGAATATACTTTGACTAGAGGGTACGACCACGTCTTCCAGTTTGGCCCCAGCTCTTGAGTTGAATTTGTGAAGCGAATATGTCTCGCTACGGGCTCATTTAAGGGTATTGTTCGACGTTAGTGGTCACCCTTTATGTCATCAACCCACACCGATACCCCTTATGAATATCGACCAACAAACGCATGGGACTGCTGATCAACCGCAGATGCTAAATGTTAGGTGCTTAATCGAGTTCTGATAAATGAATAGAATAAATCCCAAAAAATTGCTCGGCAGTAAGTGGACGGCTGTGACTCCTAGTAATAAGGAGAAGCACTTCATTGTATCTGAAGTTGAAATTGAAGAAGAATTGGTCGTTTCATGCAGCATAGAAGCGGTAATGTCTAAACGATCCATTCCAATTAACTGGAATGAATTAAAAAATGACAGTAACTGGATTCATGGCTGGAGATAGCTATATGAATTTGGCAAATGCACATAACAGGGGGCATCGCATGGTTTGTTCGCTAAATAACTCTAAGGGTAGAGCGACCGTCTCAGTTTGGCCTTTTCAGCCAGTCGAAAATAGCGGCTCTCTCGGAGTAACAGCCTTTTTAGATTAAAGAAAAAATAGTGGAAACATTCCAATCAAACAACCAATTATAATTCCTAAATACTTGGGGTTGATATCATGCTGCTTGCAATAAGCCACTGCACTCAAGCCACTGGATTGCTGCCCCGTTATTAACTCTCGCCACTGCTCTTTGCTTCGTCTTGTCATCATCTCGTTTCAATATTAAAACGAGATAATAAACTTTTATACTTCAGCTCGGTAGGACGTCGTTAACCCTTCGCTTACAAAAAAACCAGATGATAAGCATGCTTTACTGAATGTGACGGCAGCGGGTGAAGCGATACTAGCCGGTAAAATGGACATCTTTAATCAATTTTCTGAAGGCTTTTGGATGGGAGGGGTGCAAATTACCCACGCCAATAATTGGCGTTGGGATGAGAAAGAGATGAAATTAACCAGGGTAGATTTGTAACAGTTAGGGCTATAGTCGGGGGGCTTTAGTTCTCTAACAAGTGAGTAAGTTGGCGCTTGTTTTGACCGCGTTTTGTTCGTCGATTGTGTTGGCTTTGTTGTTTAACCAAGCACTGTGGCAAACCTTTACTGCCACTGATTTGATAATCGGCTTCTAGTGTCTCTATTATCTGTTCTGAAGGAATATTGAAAACCTCTGAGAGCGCACTAAAAAGCAAATCAAACAAGCGCTTCAGTCCTATCTTGTGCGTTTGTCCGGTAGTGGCGTGTAACCATTCACTAAACCGCATAAAACGTTCAAAGGGTCGGTCACCGAGTAACAACGGGAGGGTGGATTTAAAACGCCCGGCATTGCCGACTAAATCCCAATAGCGAGCGAATCTTCTCAAGCTTTGCATTTGTGCAAAATCAATGGTGGAAGTCGATAATATTTCGTAAGGCGGATTTGGGTTGAAACGCAATTGATAGGGTTGTTCTAGACGTATCATGGGCATGCCACGCAAGCGTTTTAATATGCCTAGTTGAATTTCATCAGGGCCAATTTTAACCAATTTATCAAAGTTATCTGCGCAGCTTTTGAGGGCTTCACTCGGCAAACCAAAAATGAGGTCGGTGTGGATATAGGCCGGGCTTCTCCCACATAACCAGCCTAGGTTTTCTAATGTTTTGTCGTTGTCTTGTTTGCGGCTAATGAGTGTCTGTACCGCTGGATTAAACGTTTGTATACCCACTTCAAACTGTAGACTGCCTGCCGGAAACTGCGCGATCATTTTTTTAAGTGCATCAGGCAGTCGATCGGGTATCACCTCAAAGTGCACGAATAAATCTTCGGCCATACGACCGAGGAAAAACTGCATTATTGGCACACTGACTTTGCTGCTGAGATTAAAGGTGCGGTCCACAAACTTAAAATTGCGCGCGCCACGGTCGTATAACACGCCCATTGCTTCAAGAAATCGATCAAGCGCAAATGGCTTGGCAGTTTTGTCTAAGGCGGACAAGCAGAACTCACATTTAAACGGACAGCCGCGAGAGGCTTCAACATACAAGATGCGATTGACTAGGTCTTCGTCGGTATACAAATGATACGGCAGCGTAATATCAGAAAGAGAGAGGTTTACCTTAAATCCTTCAATCGAGGTCAGGCCGTTTAATTCGTTGTGGCACAATTCATAAAATGCGGCTTCCGCAGGACCACTTAAAACATGATCTGCGAGAGCACAAATAGACTGCTCAGTTTGCTCGTAACTGACTTCTGGGCCGCCCAGCACCAAAGTCACTTCTGGCGCTAGTACTTTAAGTAGTTTGGCCACTTCTTCAGTTTGAGTGCAGTTCCAAATATAGACGCCCAGGCCAATAATTCGGGGTGAGTGTGCTAACAATTGTTCGGCGATGTCGAGCGGCCTCTGATCAATCGTAAATTCTAACAGCGCTGTCTTTGCTTCGAGCTCTTTCAGGTTGGCTTTTAAATAACGCAGTCCGAAAGAGGCGTGGATATAGCGCGCGTTAAGAGTGGCTAAAACGATGTCGTGCATTTTAGTCGCTTAGCAATAGTAAATAGATGGGTGATACAACTGACCCATTGGAATTACTTGATGTCGGCTCTAAAAGACGCTTGTACATAGCCTCGCCCAATAGTTGGTGGGCCTTGCCAGTTGGGTGAATGTCATCAAAAAAAACAAACCGGCTGAAATTACAATTTGGATGAAACGACAGTGAGGCAATAATAAAACAAGCCTCAGAGGCATTGCTAAACCCGTGGGCACTGGGGTTGTTTGTTATGCTATTGAAGGTGGCGTAAAAGTCGAATAGGATAACATTCGAATCACCCGTAAAGGCCAGCGTTGTTAGTGCTGAACTTAGCCGTTGGTTGAAATATTGGGAGTAAGATTGCGCGCGAGCTGAAATGCCAGCGAAAGAAGACTCCAGCGCCAATGTCTGAGGAATACGGCCAATGTTTGGCGCGTTTGCCACCAGGAAATATCTCGCCCCAGCATTTAGTAACCGCTGTATTTGGTGAATATAGGCAATAATGGTACTTTCAATTTGTAAGTTACCGCTGTTAGTAGAAGAGGTTCTTCTTATGCTGAGTAAATCGTTACCCCCTAGCATTAAGAGGAATAGTGCGTTGGAATCAACAAACGAGTTAGTACGATTCAAGTATGCACCGATCTGCGCGCTCAAATCTTCGGTGCCGTTACCCACTATTTTTCCACCCGCTACGGCATAATTGTAGCCATTCGCAGCGACTGATAAATGTAAAGACGGGGTAGCATTCAGCCCTAGTTTAGCGGTGAGTTCGTCCACTGCCACGGGTCCGTTTGTGATTCGGTTATTGTAAAAAGGTGGGGGTAGAGAACCAATGACACTTGAGATGTTGCCAGTGTCCGACAGGCTGTCACCAAAGATCACTACTTTAGAATAGGTCGGCTGTGCACGAACTGAGAAACTAGCTGCTAGGGCTAATATTAGAAGAATTTTGTTTAATGAAGCGAACGCGTTCCTAAAACAAAGAGGGATTGAATAGTGTTTCGCTAAATAATTGGATGATTTCAAAGTGATGCTATATGTTCTGATTGGAACGGTTTGTATTTACAGGTGATTTTACAGTAACTATGTTGATTTATAGAGGGATAAAGCGTTAAACTAGTCGGCAATAGGCGCTTTTGTGGCTTAAAGCCAAAAAAGTCAACGAATTATTAAAATTGAACCGAGTGAAATTTAATGCACCAATCTAAATTACAAGATGTACTAAAGCTATCAGCTCTAGCATTCGCTATCGCCGTAAGTGGCGGTTGTATCAGTGCCAAAGTTAATCCTGGCGATGCTGCAGCGGAAGCTGCGCCTGCACCGGCTGTTGCGGCTGCTGAGCCAGCAACCGAAGCAGCTGTTGAGTCAACTGATGTAGCTAGCTATACCGTCGCTTCAGGTGACAACTTATGGTGCATCTCTAAGCAAGACCAAATCTATGGTACGGCTTTCAACTGGCCTTTAATTTACAAGGCTAACGCTAGCGAAATTAAAGATGCTGATTTGATCTACCCTGGTCAAGTATTCGACATTCCGCGTGACTCAGGTCAAGCGGCTATCGATGCAGCAGTTAACCATGCAAAAATGCGTGGCGCTTGGGCAGTGGGTCCAACGGAATCTTCAGATACAGCTTACTTAGGCGGCTAGCCTAAGCAGTTAGTTTAAGTTTGGGTATCTAATGCGCTTTCGGGCGCGAATAAAAAAGCAGCGTCTACACGCTGCTTTTTTTATGGCTGATTGATTCGTCCTCTCTATAGAAGGCTAAGTATCTGTGATGTTTAGTTTTAGTTAACCAGTTTGTTTAGATTAACTTCCAATATTCCCTCGGCACCGGCTGCTTTTAAATTTGGAATAAGCTCGCGAGTCGATATGCGTGGCACTACAGTTTCAATGGCTACCCATTCTTGATTATGTAAATGATTGACGGTCGGTGCTTGTAGACTAGGTAAGGCTTCAACGATTTTCTCGAGTGCAGCGGTTGGTGCATTCATTTTGAGCAAAACGTTTTGCCTTGCAGCCATCGCGCTTTCCAGCATTAGGGCAATGTTATTTATTTTCTCCCTTTTGAAAGGATCTTCCATGGCCGCTTTGTTCGCCACGAACACGGTATGTGTGCGCAGCAAATCTTCTACAATGCGTAAACCGTGTTCCTTAATCGTCGTGCCGGTTTCGGTAATTTCTACAGCGGCATCGGCTAATCCTTCGACTACTTTTGCTTCAGTGGCGCCCCAAGAAAACTGTACTTTTGCGTCGATGTTTCGGTCTTTCAAATAGGCCGTAGTGAAATCAGTGAGCTCTGTCGCAACGGTTTTGCCGTTTAGATCTTCTATAGAATGGATGTCAGAATTTTGCGGCACAATCAACACCCAACGACAAGCTTGGTTTGATGCTTTGGAATAATTAAGCCCGCACACTTCAATGACATCTGACTTGCTTTCCAAAATCCAATCTTGCCCTGTTAGGCCACAATCTAAAACGCCCGCTTCAACATAGGGCCCCATCTCTTTTGATTTGATTAACTTACAAGACAAGTCTTCATCATTCACCGTGGGGAAATAATGGCGTGACTTGGTGCGGATATTCCACCCAGCTTGTTTAAATAAGTCAATAGTGGCACTTTCTAGGCTACCTTTAGGTATGCCCAGTTTTAATTGTTTACTCATCTTCTTACGGGTTGTGTTCGTTAGCGGGCGATTATACCTAAGCCGCCTTTGATTAAACGGAATTTGCACTACAAACTTGTGACTTAGATCTTTAAAAAGCCCAAGCGCACACTATATTATTTACATATCAAAATGCTGCAGTGAACGTTTGATTTTATTGCGTATTCCAGTTTTTGGAGCTGGCACTGATTTTGTGACTGAGTTATAGTTACGCGCTTTTTAAAAATCCTTGCCTGACGAGGCAAACCCACCGGAAATACACACGATGACAACTGAATCTAAAGAACTAGATACGTTAGAAGATAACGACATGGAAGATGATGCGATGATCGATGATGAAGGGGTGGATGCTTCTTCAGAAGACGGGATTGTTGTCGAAGAGGTGAAGGGGTCTGATGATCCAGATGTAAAGCAGCCGAAGGCTTCAGAGCAATCTGCGATGAAGAGGATGATTCTGAAAGGAAAATCGCAAGGCTTTTTAACCTATGCAGAGATCAACGATCATCTGCCTGAAGACATGCACGACACCGACCAAATTGAGGCGGTGGTTAAAATGATCAACGATATGGGCATCGAAGTTTTCGATAAGGCACCCGATGTCGATGAGGTATTGCTAAAGGTAGACAATCCAGAAGATGAAGAGGTTGTTGAAGAAGCGGAAGCGGTATTGAAAACGGCAGTGGAGAGCGAATTTGGCCGAACCACAGACCCTGTGCGTATGTATATGCGTGAGATGGGGACAGTTGAACTACTTACCCGTGAAGACGAAATTCGTTTAGCCAAACGTATTGAAGCGGGTTTAAAGCAACGTAATGGTGCTTTAACGACCTGCCCGAGAGTCATCGAAGAAGTGGTGCGTATTATTGACCGTATCCGCTCTGAAGAAATGAAGCTGCGGGATTTCTTGGTCGACTTTATTGATCCTAATGAGGTACTTCCCGATATTATTTTGCCGCCCCCTCCTCGCGAAGAAGGCGAAGAGGTTGAGGAAGATACCGGGCCAGACCCAGTAGAAGCGGCTAAGCGTTTCAAAAAGATTAAAACACTGTTTAACAACTATACAAAAATTGTTGAAGAGTTAGGCGAGCGTGATGCTAAAGCGGTTAATCAGCGGGATAAAGTTTCTGCTGAACTCATGCTGCTTAAAATTGTGCCGGTTCAGATTGAGAAATTGAACGATTTGATGCGGGGCTCTATGGACAAAACTCGTAAGCTCGAACGTAAAGTTGCGGGCATGTGTATCTCAAAATGTGAAGTACCACGTAAAACTTTTACAAAAGCATTTCATGGTAACGAAACCTCAGAAATTTGGTTAGTTGAACTGAAAAAGGCAGCACCTGAGTGCGAAGCCAAGTTAAATCACTACAGTGACCATCTGCGCTTGCATACAAAGCAAATGAGTAATGTAGAAGTAGCCATGGGCTTACCATTGGTTACGCTTAAAGAGATCGCTAGAAAGATGTCTATTGGCGAAGCGAAAGCACGCCGTGCTAAAAAAGAAATGGTGGAGGCTAACTTGCGTCTGGTTATTTCTATTGCTAAAAAATACACCAATCGTGGCTTGCAGTTCTTAGATTTAATCCAAGAAGGCAATATTGGCCTGATGAAGGCGGTAGATAAGTTTGAATATCGTCGTGGGTATAAATTTTCAACTTATGCAACGTGGTGGATTCGCCAGGCGATCACTCGTTCGATCGCTGACCAAGCGAGAACGATACGTATTCCTGTGCATATGATAGAAACGATCAACAAGCTTAATCGCATGTCTCGTCAAATCATGCAAGAGAAAGGCCGTGAAGCTACACCTGAAGAGCTTTCCGAACTAATGGAGATGCCTGAAGACAAAATTCGCAAGGTGCTCAAAATTGCCAAAGAACCGATCTCTATGGAAACCCCGGTGGGTGACGATGATGATTCGCACTTGGGTGATTTTATCGAAGATAAAAACATTCAAGCGCCAGATGAGTATGCCACTAACTTAGGTTTGAAGAATGCCACTAAAGACATTCTTAGTACGCTGACAGAGCGTGAAGCGAAAGTGCTTCAAATGCGATTCGGTATTAATATGAATACCGATCACACTTTAGAAGAAGTGGGTAAGCAGTTTGACGTAACGCGAGAGCGTATTCGTCAGATTGAAGCGAAAGCCTTACGTAAATTACGTCATCCAAGTCGTTCGGAGCAGTTGAAAAACTTCCTAGAACAGTCGTAAATCGCGTTATTAAAATGCGCTGGATTATACCAGCGCAATATTCACCACTTTGGTGGAAAACTAATACTCCCTATTAGTTAAGTAAGATTTGGGCCTGTAGCTCAGCTGGTTAGAGCAGTGGACTCATAATCCATTGGTCGTAGGTTCAAGTCCTACCGGGCCCACCATTTCTTACAGGAAATCAATAGTTTATGCCAAGGGATGGCAGCTAATTTCGTTTATACTAATCTACATGTATACTGTAAACGTGCAGTGCACGTGCCATAACTTCCTTATGGTCGCCCCAAGTAATTAAGATTTCTTACAATTCCGTCACGTTCTTTTTTTATAAGCTATTCAACATTTTTGAAATTTCCGTTACCCATTCTTTCTGCTTTGGAGTTGAAGGAGGTAATGGATGGTAATACGCGTAGTGTGTATTATCTTTTCTTAAACCTACTGGTTTTGCTGAATTCAACGTGTTTGACGCCTTTTCAGCTAATTCAAACAATGCATCATTAACACCCCATGCGTATATCACTGGAACATTTTTTATAAATAACTCGTCAATGTCACTCTTCCGTTCAAAATCAAAATATTGAATGTGGAAAAAGTTCTGATTTGTCTGATCCGAGAAATTCATAAAATCTATTCGATGGAGTCATTCTAACGTCAGAAAGATTTAATATACGTGCAAACTCAAAATCCGTATTTTGCATTACACTAGTCACCTGTTTTTGAGTTGGATAAGGGTTAGCGCTAGAAGCAACAATATTATCATCAATCTCATCTATAGGAGATGATGATCCCGGGTTCATCATTATGACAATCAAGTCTCGGTTTGTTAGATTTGATGAGTTTGTTGTCTCACGTCTGGGTTGGGTTAAAACCCTCGCCTTCAGCATGATAAGCTTTGGATATGTCAAAGCATTACAGGAAATCAAGTCATAGCGTATTTAGTATAGAGCTTCATATTATGTGGATCACGAAATATCGTTATCAGGTTTTGACAAAAGAAATTGGCTTGAGGTTTCGAGAGTTAATTCAGCGCATATGCACAGAAGAGCATGCTGAGATTCTGTCGGGTGTGGTGAGTATAGATCATGTTCATCTATTGGTATCAATCGATCCGTCGATATCAGTATCGAAGCTAGTTCAGTATTTGAAAGGTAAGAGATCGAGAAAGCTTCAACAAGCGTTTCCGGAGTTGTGGAAGCGTTACTTAGGGTCAGCACCTATGGGCGAGGGGATATTTTGTGGTTAGTACAGGAAACGTATCTACGAAGATGATAGAGGAAAATATTTCTAGGCATGTTGAGCAAAAGGAACATGGAAAGGATTTGTTCAAAGTTGAAGAGTAAACGACTTCAGTCGTTCAAGTCGTTCTGTGTGCTTTTAGCGCACAGTGGTTGAATTTCCAACCAACATCTTGATATACCCCATATTGCCATGACTAAAGCTGAAGCAGAGGCCTCCGGTAAAGCATATGACGTTCATACCTCAGATATGAGCGGTTGGTTTTCTTCTCGCTTTTGTGCCGAATCGGTAGCGTGGGCAAAAGTCATTGTCGAGAAGGATTCACGAAACGTATTGGGCGCGCATATTATTGGTCACCATGGCGAGGAACTTATCCATCTCTTCTCACTCGCTATGCGACACGGTATAAGTGCCGACCAATTAAGCAGTGAGAAATATGTGTTTCCCACATTTGCAGCAGATATTAAAAGTATGTTGTAAAGCTAGCGTTTGGGTATCAAACTGGGTTGGGCGTGTGAGGCGGCGCATTCAACGATGAGGGGCGATTTAACCCAATCCAGAATTGAACGAGCAGTACCCAGTAATTTCGTTTCAAAGCACGTTTAAACAATAGAGTTCCAGTCTATTCCAATACAGGAATGATACCGAGAAGTGGTATTAATCATTTCTGTTCAAAGATGTTTTTAAAGAGTTTAGTTTTTTCCTCATTGAGTTGTTTTGCAGCATCATTATCAGTCATTTGATAAACGATATCATCAAGCATTGTAAACGAGATATGAGCTTTAAGATATGACTCTGCGTTAGGTAGTGATTTGAGTTTTTCATAAGGTGTCATCATGTTTCGATAGGGGTAGGTTTTAACTTGTTTTCCTTTATCGTTAATCTTGATCTCAGGAAAGAAACAAGGTCGGTGATAATTCAAATAGGGATTAAGAAAATCAGTAGCAAATTGATTAATCTCAGGAGCATACTTTTGAGGGATATGCATGAAGCCCAGGTGCTTGCGCACGATGGCGCCATTCTTGCACTCAACCAAGGCGTTGTCGTTGCTGTGCCTTGCTCTAGATTTGGTCAGTTCGATCAGTAGCTTATTCAGTAATTTCACCACCGCTTGGTTTATGTATTCACTGCCATTATCGGCATGAAAGCCTTTAATCACAAAGGGGAACTGCTCTAGCATTTGAGTAAGAATCGGAATCAAGAATTGCTCTGATATTTTCTGTGTGGAAGACACCACTTCAAACTGGGTAATCTCATCAACGGCATTGATATGATAGACGCCTTTAATTCTATCCATATCGCCCTGATGCACCCTATCTACACGAACATAACCAGGTTGACCCTCTGGTTGCGGCTTACGTCTTTGGCCGATAGAAGAAGATTTAGAGCGCGTCTTTTCAAAGTGTCGACGGTTGTTCTGGTAAGGCTTAGATCGGCGTAGGTTGTATAGGTGAGAAACCGAGATGCGTGCTAGGTTAGCGTACTCAGCTTGCTCATAGACTACAAAAGCTCGTTCGCATAGCTTCTTGGTGGCATGCCCCGATAAAGTGCCGTGTAGCTCGTCCATGTCTGCCAGAAGCTTGATGTCTTAATTGGTATAGCGTCTAGCAAAACCTCTGGTGGCGCGATGACCCCATTTAACTCTACCGTCTTTGAGGTAGCTAGCAGCGAGGTGTTTCACTTGCACATGAGAGTAGCCGCTGATGCGTGCGATATGAAGCAGCACAAGACCCTTATCGATGCGATTCAATTTTCTGTATTTGAATCGTATCAAAGTACGCTTGATGAAATCATAACGATTGTGCTTACCGTTAATTTCTAGGTCTATTTCATCAGTGCCTTGTAGAAACAAGCGCACCTTATCAAGGGTATCTATATGTGAGTCATTCATAATGGTATTCATTCACCATCATGAACAGAAACTTAGATTAGTTCGGTATCATTTCCGATTAGAATCAAGCCCCTCGCTCGGTATCATTTCATATTGGACAAGACTGTTCGTTGCAATCAAACGGTTTCAGCGGTAACATCACGTCCCTTTTATTTGTGCCCTGTTTGTATGGGTGCATCAGATATTATTTGAGACGACGAAATGCGTACACCACTAGTAGCGGGAAACTGGAAAATGAACGGCAGCCAACAATCAGTTGAGCAGCTTTGTGAAGGTATCCTCTCAGGTTTAAGTGATGTCGGTCAGGTCGATATTGCAGTGTGTCCCCCCGCTATATTGGTATCATCAGCAGCGAACATATTATCGGGCAGCAGCGTATCTATCGGTGGCCAAGATGTAGACATAAACGCCAGTGGCGCTTATACCGGTCAAACTTCAGCCGCCATGTTAAAAGATGCCGGTTGTAACTGCGTGATTGTAGGCCATTCAGAGCGTCGCCAATTTTATGGTGACACCGACGAATTGGTTGCTGAAAAAACTTCGGTTGCACTTGCTGCGGGTTTGTTGCCTTTGGTTTGTGTGGGAGAAACATTGCAAGAACGCGAAGCGGATGTAACTGAAACAGTAATTCGCAGGCAGCTACAAACAGTCATAGATAAAATTGGTATCGCCGCTTTGGCTAATTGCGTCGTGGCTTATGAACCGGTATGGGCAATCGGGACGGGAGTAACGGCATCGCCCGAACAAGCGCAAGAAGTTCATGCGTTTATACGTCAACTAATGGCTTCCCAAGACGCCAATGTTGCCGCGCAGTGTCGTATACTTTACGGCGGTAGTATGAAGCCATCAAACGCCGCTGATTTGATATCACGAGACGATATCGATGGCGGTTTAATCGGTGGAGCAGCCTTGGTTGCAGAAGATTTTTTAGGCATATGTAAAGCCGCAGTATAATTCAGACATTCAACAAATTAAATGGCTTTCGCCATATAGAGAAATAACATGATTCAAAATTTATTATTAATTCTTCACCTTGTGCTTGCGGTGAGTGTGGTGGCATTGGTTTTACTGCAGCAAGGTAAAGGCGCCCAAGCGGGTGCTGCCTTTGGCGGTGGGTCTTCTCAGTCATTATTTGGCGCTAGAGGCTCTTCCAACTTCCTGTCTCGTGCTACCGCAATTGCGATCACGGGCTTTTTTGTTACTACGCTGGTATTGGCCTACGTTTATGCCAATGCGGGCCGCAGCACTAGCGTGTTGGAAGGGAGTATAATGGGAGAGGCAACTGAGCAGCAAGATACTGGCGCTGTAGGTATACCGGTTGACGAAGCCCTTGACGCTATAACGACTGAAAGTATTGGAACGACTGACAGTAATGATGATGTGCCTCAGGTAGTTATTCCTGAAGAAACTCAATAGTCCAAAATTATTGCCGACGTGGTGGAACTGGTAGACACGCTATCTTGAGGGGGTAGTGGGCTAACGCTCGTGCCGGTTCGACTCCGGCCGCCGGCACCAATAATTGATTCAAAGGGGTTCTATAAAGTCCACAAGACCCTATAAAATATAGAATACAGGTTCAGTAACGTATCATAGCATTCCTTTGCATCCAAGCAAAAGTGGGGTAAAAGGTAGGGGTAAAAACAAGCAAGGATTTTACCCCCAACTAAATGGCTTTAACTGATATTCAGGCATGCAACGCAAAATACAAAGACAAACCTATAAGCTATTCGATAGCGAAGGCTTGTATTTGTATGTGCCCGCTTCAGGCAAGAAGGCATGGCGGTTTAAGTATCGCTTCAATAACAAGGAAGGTTTGATTACTGTTGATAAAGTAACTAATCAGCGTAATTTAGGCAGTTCAATCAGAAACATTGAGCAGAGTCGGTGACCTCACCCTCAAACACACGTCTCATTGCCTCGGAAGCATTTATATTTTGCTTTCGACAACTGGATAAATACCCACGCACTCGGCAGAATACTTTATTGTCAATTTACAGTATTGACGGCAATTTATGATCGAATTATTCTACGGTCACTGATTTAGCAAGATTACGCGGCTTATCAACATCGGTGCCTTTAATGAGCGCGACGTGATACGACAGTAGTTGCAATGGGATGGTGAAGATAATTGGCGCGATCATGTTATCCACAGCAGCAATATCAATAATTTGACAATTCTCAGCACTCTGTAAGTTGGCTGCTTTGTCAGCAAATACGATCATTTTACCGCCGCGAGCCCGAACTTCTTCAATGTTGCCTTTGAGCTTTTCGATCAAGGTATTATGGGGGGCTACCGCGACCACGGGCATGTTTTCATCAACCAAGGCGAGTGGGCCGTGCTTGAGTTCTCCTGCGGCGTAGGCTTCAGCATGGATGTATGAAATTTCCTTAAGCTTTAGTGCCCCTTCCATCGCAATCGGATAGTGCGAGCCGCGCCCTAGAAATAGAGCATGTTGTTTGTCAGCGAATTGCTCAGCCAAGGCTTCAATTTCGTCGTTTTTGTCAATCACCTCTGTCACTAAGCCAGGTAACTCACGGAGCTCTTTGATTATGGCTGCTTCTTTTTCAGCGTCTAAGTTATTATGACGACCAATAGCGCAGACCAATAGTAATAAAGCAGCGAGCTGAGTGGTGAAAGCTTTGGTTGAGGCTACGCCAATTTCAGGGCCCGCGTGAGTCATCAGTACTAGGTCAGATTCACGCACCAATGAAGACTCAGGGACGTTGCACACGCTTAACGAATACTTAAACCCGGCTCTTTTCGCGACTTTGAGTGCGGACAAGGTATCGATGGTTTCTCCCGATTGAGACAGGGTAATGACAAGGCATTCATCGGGCACCACATGGGTGCGCGATCGGAACTCGCTGGCGATTTCCACTTGGCACGGGATTCCAAAACTCTCAAACCAATACTTCGCGACCAAGCCCGCATTGTAACTGGTGCCACAGGCAATGATTTGGATGGCTTTAAGCGCACTAAAAATAGCACTGTCTCCAACACCGCATATTCCTTCTAATACTCTGGTGCCGCTAATTCTGCCTTCAAGCGTGTCGGCAATGGCCTGTGGTTGCTCGTGAATTTCCTTGAGCATATAGTGTCGATAGTTGCCTAACTGCGCTGCTTCTGCGCTTTGCTTGCTGGTAAAAATCTCTCGGGTAATTTCAGTGCCATCGGTATCCAATAGTGAAATATTACCGTCTTGGATATCCACGACATCACCGTCTTCGAGCACGTAAAAGTCGCGTGTTTCAGATAATAACGCTGACATGTCAGAGGCAATATAAGCGCTGTCTTCAGCGATCCCCACCACCATCGGCGAACCTGATCGTGCGCCTATGATGCGCCGTGGTTCGTCAGCACTCATTACTCCTATGGCATAAGCCCCTTCGAGTTTCTTAACGGTACCCAGTACGGCTTGTAGTAAGTCTTTGCCTTTAGACAGCTGTCGGTGAATTTCATTTACCATCACCTCTGTATCCGTCTCGGATTTAAACTGATAACCCTCAGCGATTAATTCTTCTCGAAGTGGCTGATAGTTTTCAATAATGCCATTATGCACCAAGGCGATCTTGTCGGTGCTGATATGAGGGTGAGCATTTAGTTCAGTGGGCTTGCCGTGTGTGGCCCAGCGGGTATGGGCAATGCCGACAGTGCTTGACGAGGGTGCCTTAGCATTGAGTGCTGACTCGAGTGCAGCAATGCGTCCGACGCTGCGTGTACGTGCAAAAGGGGTATGGGTGTCTTGGGGGTCGTATAACGCCACTCCCGCAGAATCATACCCACGATATTCAAGCTTCTTTAAGCCTTCTAGCAGGAGAGGAAGAACAGGCTTATTTGAAACTGCACAAACGATTCCACACATAATATTAGCTGATTAAAATTGTTCTTTCTTGGGACGTCGCCAAGCTTCAATAGTGCGTTGAGGACTTCGCGATAAGGTTAATGTCTCAGGGGGTACATCTTTAGCGATGGTAGAGCCAGCACCTACTGTAGCACCTGCTCCAATTGTTAGTGGTGCGATCAGTTGGCAATCTGAGCCTATAAAAACATCGTCACCAATGATGGTTTGGTGCTTATTGACGCCATCGTAATTACAAGTGATAACGCCAGCGCCAATGTTTACATTTTCTCCAATGGTGCTGTCGCCCACGTAACTTAGGTGGTTTACTTTGCTGCCTTTACCAATATGGCTTTTCTTGATTTCAACAAAATTGCCCACTTTTGCGCCAGCGGCCAGAACCGCACCTGGGCGAAGGCGGGCGAAAGGCCCGACTACGCAACCTTGGCTTATAACAGCATTTTCAATGACGCAGTTGGCTTCGATTCGGGTGTTAGGACCAATCGTTGTATTTTTGATGATAGAATTAGGGCCGATTTTAACGTTCGAAGCAATGTTTACTTTGCCTTCTAAAATGACATTGACGTCGATAAAAGAATCCTCGCCGATTTCGCAATCACCGCGAAAATCCACCCTGTTTGGGTCAGCGAAACTGACGCCATTCGTCATCCATTGTTGAGCCTGTTCGAATTGATAGATTCGTTCGAGTCGAGCCAGTTCAGCTCGACTATTGATGCCAGCGACTTCGTTTGCATCCTTAGCGAGGATGCCATTGATGGGCATGTTTTCGTCATCTGCTAAGCCGATAACGTCAGTCAGATAATATTCTCCTTGCGCATTGTTATTGCCTAATTTGGAGAGCCAAGTCGCTAAACGGATTGCAGGCATGGCCATCACTCCCGTATTTATTTCGGTTATGGCTAATTGGTCATCAGTGGCATCTTTGTGTTCTACGATGGCTGTAATGCGGCCGTCTTCTTTTCGCACTATTCGGCCAAAACCAGACGGGTTTGGTAAATTCACGGTCAATAAATTGATGCCATCATAGGCCTTGGCTAACGGCGTGATAGTGTCAACTGTAAGTAAAGGGACATCACCAGCGAGAATGATAACCGTCGAACTTGGATTGATCTGATCAATCGCTTGTGCAGCTGCATGACCCGTGCCGTTTTGTTCAGTTTGGTGTGCCCAGTTTAGTAACTCATTCCCGTGTACCCTTTTTACATGCTCAATAACTTGATCAGCTTCATGGCCGACTACGATATGTATGTTACGGGGATTAAGCTGTTTGGCACAATCAATAACATGTAACAACATGGCTTTACCACCGAGCTCATGCAAAACTTTGGGTTTACTAGAGCGCATGCGAGATCCTTTTCCCGCTGCCAGTATGACGATTTCTAAATCCATGGGGCGGATGTAGGCTTAAATTGGGGCAGCCATGGCACGATCAAAAGTCAATTAACTAGTTGAAAATGGCTTTAAAAGCTTGCGCAATTGAAGCGCGTTTCTTTTTCGGCCTTTTAGCCGTTAGATAGCCACTCTTAGGATAATTGGCAGACAGTATACGCTGTGTGTCACTGGCTAAGTCAGCCATGCCCATGCGTTTATAACTCAATAGCATTAAGCCGAGTGCATCTTCGACCTGGGGGCGTTCAGGGTAGGATTCAATCGCTGCTTTGCATCGATTTACCGTGGCGACATAAGCACTGCGTTCAAAATAGAACTTAGCGACGCTTATGTCGTGTTCAGCCAGTGCGGATTCAAGATAAGCAATTCGTTGAGAAGCGTGAAAAGCGTAATCGCTATTGGCATATTGCGACAAAATAGTTTTGAATGCCACTATAGCGGTTACGATCGATTTTTGATCGCGGTCAACTAAATTTGAGCGCCCGGTTAGTGTCCCCATTAGTCCCGCTTCTTCGTCAAAGCTCGCTAAACCTTTTATGTGATAGGCATAGTCGGCGCTAGGATGGGTAGGGTTGATACTTAAAAACCTATCCGCAGCCGCAATCGCTAAACCATTGTCGTCGGCTTTGTAGTGTGAGTAGACTGTGTCTAATTGGGCCTGTATGGCAAATTTGCCATAAGGATAACGTGCCTCAAGTTTTTGCAGGTTGGCCACTGCGTCTATCCATTTTTTATCAAGCATGGATTGCTTGGCCTCTCCATAAAGTTGCTCAGCAGTTAGGTTTTCAGTGTCAGCTTCAAGTTTGTCCTTTTTCCACAAACCGCAGGCGCTGGTTAGTGAGACAAGAATGACAATGAGAGTAAGTTTGCGGAAAAGTGAAACAGCAGGTTTAATGAAGCGCATTGTGGCGGCAGCTGACTTATAATTCATAAGTCTCTATTCTACCTCTTATGACCACGACAACCAAACACAACAGCACCCAAATTCAAGTCATTTCTAATGAATCGGATAAAGGTGAACGTATTGATAAGGTGCTGACAAAGCACTTACAAGGATACTCTCGATCAACCATTCAACAATGGTTGAAATCTGGGCATGTTATTTGCAATGGCAAAAAGCCTAAACCTAGGGATGCCGTTACGCTAGGTGACATCATTGACATCACTGTGCCTGAAGTCGAAGCCTTGGCGCATTTACCGCAGGCGCTTGAGCTTGATATTGTCTATGAGGATGGGGCTATTTTGGTCATTAACAAACCCGCTGGTTTGGTGGTGCATCCAGGAGCGGGTAACCGTGACCAGACTTTACTTAACGGATTACTGCATTACGACTCTAAGCTTGAGTTGATCGCTCGTGGCGGTATCGTACACCGATTGGATAAAGACACCTCTGGTCTGATGGTGGTGGCGCGTACGGAAATAGCCCGGCAACACTTAGTAGAGCAATTGTCTGATCGCAGTGTTAAGCGACATTATATTGCCATTGTCTACGGTACCTTGGTGGCTGGAGGTACGGTGGAAGCACCAATTGGCCGTCACCCGAAAGACAGAGTGAAAATGGCAGTGGTGGGCAGTGGAAAGCCAGCCATTACGCATTATCGAATTGGCGCTAAATATCGTCATACCACCAAACTTGATGTTTCGCTCGAGACGGGCAGAACGCACCAAATTCGGGTGCACATGTCCTCCATTCGTTTGCCGCTCGTGGGAGATCCGGTTTATGGAAAACGAATGCATATTCCATCCAGTGCAAGTGAGGAGTTGAAACTAACCTTGCAAAATTTTAAACGCCAGGCACTGCATGCGACTCAATTAGGGCTAATCCATCCGACTACGGGTGAAGCTTTGTCTTGGCAAGTTGAGATGCCGCAAGACATGATTGATCTGCAATCAGCCCTACAAAATGATGTGTAGAAGCCTCAACAAAACAGTTTGTGGTGAATTAAATCGTCAGTAAGGGGCATTAATACTAAGTTTCACTCAAGCTATAGCTATAAGAGTGAGGTGAAAAAAATAAATGTGGTCGACATTTTTGCAGAGAGTCTTTTACTGACTCTTATTCACTCATAATTCAGCGCCGACTTTATAGGCTAAGATACCCATGCTCAAAAATATAAAAATGATAACTACACTGAAAGCGTTTGCCGTTTTGGCCGCCTATGCTTTATTAAGTATTCTGCCGAGTTTAAGTTTTGCGGATTTGGTTAAATCGAGCGCAGCTGACCAAACTGATTTGGCGGTTACTATTTACAATAGTGATTTGGCGATGATTCGTGATCGCCGAAAGCTAAGCTTGCCAGTGGCGACTGTCGACTTAGCGTTTGAGGATATCAGTGGACGAATCAAGCCAGAAACTGCGCAGCTCAGGAGTTTATCTAGCGCGAGTTCTTTGAATCTATTGGAACAAAACTTTGAGTTTGATCTGCTCAGCCCTGAAGCATTACTTACCGCTTACTTGGGCAAGACAGTGGGCGTACTTTCAAGCAATCCAACCACAGGTGAGCGCACCGAGCGGATAGCAACGGTATTGTCAACTCAAGGTGGGGTAGTGCTACAGTTTTCGGATCATATTGAAACTTATCGCCAAGGCTCCAATGATTTTGTGTTCTCCTCGGTGCCTGCCAATTTCAGAGCGCGGCCTACTTTGTTGATGACCTTGGAAAATACCCATGAAGGTGCTCAAGATCTAGAGTTAAATTATTTAAGCCAAGGATTGAGCTGGGAGGCCAATTATATCGCGCAGTTAAATGAGGAAGAAACCTTTTTGAATTTAAATGCGTGGGTAACCTTAACTAATCAAAGCGGCACCACATACAACAATGCTCAATTACAGCTAGTTGCCGGTGAGGTAAATACGGTTCCAGAATTGAACCACCGTCAGGACATGGTGTATGAAATGGCAGTGATGAGCAAAGCCAGTAATCAGTTTACGGAAGAGGGGGCGTTTGATTACCATTTATACAAACTTAATCGACCCACAGATCTAAAAAATAACCAAACTAAGCAAGCGGCTTTGTTTGCAGCAAGCGCTGTACCGGTTAAGAAGAGTTATGTCGCCACGCTGCAGTCGCATATTTATATGTCTCCTCAACGACAAACTCAGTCCGATGTAGAAGTGGCGACCCGACTACAGTTTGTTAATGACAAAAACAGTAATTTGGGTAATCCTTTACCCAAAGGGACCGTTAGAATTTATCAAAATGGGGCAAATGGACAAACTTTGTTTATAGGAGAAGACCATGTTGATCACACCGCAATGGGTAAAATAGTGAGCCTGAATCCGGGTAACGCTTTCGATATTACCGCCAAGCGAGAGCAGTTAAAGTTCGAACAACTTCCCGTTAGTAAACCTTATCGTACACAAACTCAAACCACTGTGCGTACCACGGTATTCAACGCCAAAGGTGTACCGGTGCAAGTTAGAGTGGAAGAATTTATTCCAGGCGAATGGCAGATTTTGAGTGGCAAAGCGGCTGACGAGAAAGTGGGGAACACAGCGGTATGGTTGGTGGACGTGCCCGCTAAGGGAGAAGCCAGTTTTAGTCACATTATAAGGGTAAAACTATAAGCCTTTTTTAAGATCAGTGAGGTTACAACGCTCTAGTTGGATACGGTCTGTTATTGTTTAGTTGCTTCTTGGTGAACCAGATCACGTAGCGCAGCTACATCTTTGAACACTAGCTGTTTAGAGCGCTTTTCCAGGATGCCGGCATTCTGCAATTTGTTGTACTCACGGCTAACGGCTTCTCGGTGTGAGCTGATTCGTGCAGCTATTTCAGCATGGGTGGGTGGCAAATCTTGAACGGCGGTATTATCGATAACCTCCAACCGCTCTACAATTCTCAACAGTTCGCTATGTATGCGTTGACGTACGTCTAAAGTGGTGAATTCGTATATTCGCTCATTCAAGCGGCGAATTATGCTACATAAATTTCGCATCACGAGCTTGGTGAACTCAGGATGGTTTGCGACGTACTCGTTGAATCGTTCTTCTGGAATTCGAGTCACCAAGGTTTCTTCGACTGCAATCACTGTTGCCGTCCTAGGCTTGCCATCAATGGCCGCCAATTCACCAAAGTACTCACTGGCTTTAATATCAGTAAAGGTCAATTTTATGCCTGAAGGGCTATAGATGGTCACCCTGGCGGTGCCATAATGGACAATAAATAAATCGCTACTGGGCTCGTTCTGTCTCGTTATTTGTTCGTTTTTTTGGTAGCGCTGAGTGTAGGCTTTGCCTCGAAGTTCGAGTTGAATCGATTCAGGTAGGGTTTGCAATAAACTTCCTTCTTGCTGCAATGTTTCGCTCATGAATCCCTACCAATGAATGCCCGTTCCGAGAATGAAGCCGCTGGAAGTCGTGCCACCAGTGCTGCCGCTAAAATCATAGTCAAGTTTAAAGCGTCGGTAACCTGCCTTCAAGGAGATAAATGGCAGTGGCTCGAACACAATGCCCGTTTCGAATTCGGTGCCGGATATGTTTGAAAAATCATTGGTGTCGCCCAAGGTAGGTAACCAAGTCGATTGCCCATATAGGCTGGCAAGTCCAATAAAGCCTATTTGTCCGCGTAATGAAAGCCGTAGGCCATTAGTGCTGTCGCCAGACTTCAATTGAATATTTTCCCAGCCTAAGCCCGCTGAAATGTAGGTATTATCGGTAGGAGAAAATAGGTAGCGATTGAGGTTAAAGTTGAAACGCTGCTGATCTTCAAATTGGCCACTGCTGCTATCAGATAGACTAATGCCTCCCTGAATCCCCCAACCTTGGTCCCACCAACCTTGGGCGTTTAGATTGAGTGTGCCAGCATCAATGTCGCCATCGAAAACATTGTCTGATAGCTCTGTATTCCACCATTCAATGGTGGCCTCACCGTCCAATGGGCCCAGCGCAAAACTAGCTTGACTCAGTAGCAAGGTGAAAAGGACAGTTAACAGTTTCATGGGGCTATTGTATTTTTTTGTTTAGACTTTTAGAAGTGCTATCTTCATTTTAGGGGCACTATTCTTATTAAGATCTCAGTGTAAGTTGCGTTTCTATCAAGCGCTTAACTATTTGTCGTTAAACCGCGGTCAAAATACGGGTCGTCAGGTAGCAAATAAATGTAAACTGTATATTCTCACTCATGCTGGTTTAACCAGCTTGAGTTTGGTTTTATCGTCGCTTATAACGTGGTACTTAACCCTTAAACTATGAATAAAGACTTTTCCTCATCAGAAAAAGTTAGGATTGATCGTTGGTTATGGGCATCACGTTTTTATAAAACGCGCCAAGATGCGATTGCGGCGTTGAAACGTGGAAATATTGCCGTGAATGGCCAACGTGCAAAACCAGCCAAATTAGTGGGTGTGAATGATCAATTGACCATTCGTAAGAACCAGGTTAATTATGAGGTAAAGGTATTAACCCTAGCTGAAAGACGGGTTGCGGCCAAGGTTGCGCAAACCTATTATTTAGAGAGCGATGAAAGTCTCAGTCGCCGTCAACTGCGCCAAACACAAGTGTTAGAAAATAGAGAAAACTTAATAGCAGGTAAACCTAATAAAAAAGACCGCCGTACACGAGCTGATCTAAAAAGAAATGCTCATCTATAGGGCGAAACTTTATAGAATCAAGGGAAGTTAAACAGAGGCTTAAAGCCGTTTCATTAAAGTATGTTTCCGATATACTACGCCTCGATGTTAACGCTAAAAATTATCATAAAGGCTTCGCTAATTTACTAAGGACGGACATCTAATAAAATGAAAATAGGCTACGCTGATTATCTAGTGCTCTTTTTGTTGGCGCTCCTGTGGGGATCATCTTTTGGCATGATTAAGATAGGGGTTAACCAAGTTGGTCCACTTACTTTGGTGGCAGGACGGATTATCTTTGCGGCTTTTATTCTTTATGCATGGATGCGCCTAACCACTGATCAGCGCTTGAAACTGTCGCCGATCTCGCTATGGCATTACTGGGTGGTGGGTTTGTTAGGGCACTCAGTTCCTTTTGCTCTTATCTCTTGGGGTGAAATGTTCATCAACAGCTCCACCGCTGCGGTGTTAATGGGTGTGATGCCTATCGTTACGGTAATGTTGGCGCACTTTTTTCTTAAAGACGAGCCGTTTAAACGCCTTACCCTGGTGGGCGTTTGTTTCGGTTTTTCTGGTTTGATTGTCTTGGTTGGAGTGTCCACACTCCAAGGCTTAGGGCAAACTATTGCCGGAGAGGCCGCCACGGTGTTAGCAGCAATCTCTTACGCCTCGGTCACTATTTTTGTTCGCCGTAATGTCCATCAGTCAGGCATTCAAATAGCAACCGGCGCAATGATTTTAGCAGCGATCGCAAGTCTTGCGATCGCACTGATTTTTGAATCACCGATGGACTATGAGTGGAACAGTCAAACATTGTTCCCTATTATCTACTTGGGGGTGTTTCCGACTGCTATTGCAAGCCTGCTATATTTCAAATTAGTGCGTAAAATTGGCGCTACCAATTTTTCGCAAGTCAATTACATGATTCCCTTGGTAGGTAGCGGCATAGGCGTTATGTTTATGGGCGAGCAGCCTCACCTTAGAATGTGGATAGCGCTGTGTTTGATCTTAACGGGCATTACGTTAGTTCGCGCCGCACAAAATAATAAAGCCTCAGCATGATTTCGTTAACTAGAATAATATCAGTGGCGTGTTTTGTTTTATTGCCAATTTGGACAGTGATGGCTGATAATTTCCTCCCACCTAAACTTGAAATCACGGGCAATCAAAAAACGGATACAAGGGTGATAGCGCAAGAGGTGGTGAAGCCGTCTGGGTCTGAGTACTCTGAACTCGATGTGCAAAACACGCAAGACGCTATCATGGCGCTGGGATTGTTTGAATTGGTACAAGTAGCTTTGTACAATAACACTGGGGAGCCAACGTTGAATATTGTCGTAAAAGAAAAGAAGCATGACTGGTATGTGTTGCCACGTATCAATCGCAATGGAGACGGCGACGTTACCCTGGGAGTTGATTGGCGAGATAATAACTTTAAAGGCTTGAATCAGCGTGTGCGTTTAACCATTGCGCAAAAGGAGTACGATGGAGCCAGTCGGAATAAAGAGTCTAGAATAAACTTTAGATATTTGTACCCTCGTATCGTGGGCACTGATTACTCAGCTTCCTTTGATACCACCTTGGTTAATGTCGGGATTGATGAAGAGCGCGAAGGGTTGAAGGGCATCTACGAGCGAAATCATGTATCTGTGGGTGCTGGAGTCGGTAAATGGTTTGGCAAATCAGGTACGAGCAAAGGCTTATTGGTTTACTTAGGTGGGCGTTACTCACAGTACGACCATGAACTGGAATCAGGTGATGCAGGCCTGTATTTTGATGCAACCACCATCAGCCTAGAAACCAATATCGTTTATCGTAATGTGAACGACAACTTGTACAGTCGTTCTGGTCAGCAGTTTGGCATTCGATTCAGTATGGCGGATGAAAGTTTCGGTTCGGATGTAAATTTGCAATACCAAACTGCCTATTATCGACGATATCTGCCAGTAGGCAGTATCCCGCATACCAATTTCAACTACCAAATACAGCTAGGTTCCGGCAAGCGGTCTATTTTTGGGGAATCAATTTATGATCTCAGCGGTGATTATTCTCTGCGCGGATTTGCTCGAGAAACCTTAGAAGGCGACGCATTTTTTGTAGTGAATACGGAATACTTACGCCCCTTATTTGGTAAACCGCATGTACGTGGCGCCTTACTGTTAGATTTTGGCAACGCCTATTCATCATTCGCAGACATCACTGATGCTGATTTGGAAGTGGGTGCAGGGATAGGTTTACGCTGGCAGTTCAAATCTTGGGTCAACACGGAGTTACGCATCGATGCCGCCTATGGTTTTGGTGATTTAGGTGGTTCACGGGTGTATGTTTCAACCAATGCTGCGTTCTAAAAGTTAGTCCTGTACTCCTTCTTTCTTCGTTAACGTTTCAACTTTCGCCAACAATGTTGCTATTTTGATTTGACATACCAAACGGTCGGTATATAATTGCCGGCGTGAAGTCGAATGCCCGATTAAAACAAAAATCTAATGCGTGGATGGTGTGGTACCATGCCGATCTAACGCAAACGCGCGAGAGAATTTTATACGCAGCGTTTATGGAGGTGCATGCCAACGGATTTCAGGCGGCCAGTATCCAGAATATCATCAACGCGGCGGGAGTAACTAAAGGCGCGCTATATCATTACTTCGATAGTAAAAATGCGATAGGCCATGCTTTGGTTGATGAGGTCTTTACTCAATATATTGATGCGACTTTCGTCAAAAGCCTGGCCAACACCGATGACCCTATTGCCAGTTTGATCGAGAGTTTATTGGCATTTAAAGATAACATGACTGATGCCGACATTGGATTAGGCTGCCCATTTGATAGTTTCACTTCTGAGATGGCGCCAATTGATCCAGCTTTGCGTAAAAGCGTTGAGGCATTAAGGCAAAATAAACAAATCACCATGGAGGCTGCTTTTCTACGGGGTCAAGCAGCGGGCACAGTGTCATTAGAGGTAGACGCACATTCACTGGCACTCATGGTCTGCGCCATGATGCACGGTTGCATGGGGATTGCTAAAAGCGCTTGCAGCGTGGAAACGCTAATGCAGTACGGCCAGCCAATGATAGATTATTTACAGAACTTACGACTTCAATCTTAAACACTTCACCTACTTACAGAGTACATATAGACATGGTAGAAACACTCGCGACAAACTGGGGAAAATGGGTAACAAATAACCGCGTTGCTACATTAATTATTGCGTTAGTTGTAGCGATGCTAGCTGCGATGGGCGGCAAAAACTTGAGTTTCACCAACGATTACCGTGTTTTTTTTGCGGGCGATGATCCTCATCTTATCGCTTTTGAGCAGCTGCAAGATACCTACACCAAGAATGACAATGTGCTCATTGCGTTGGCACCACAAGATGGCAATGCGCTTAAGCCAAAAACGCTAGCTGCCATTGCAGATATTACCGAGCGAGCATGGCAAACACCGTATTCTATAAGGGTCGATTCCCTGTCTAACTATCAGCACACTCAAGCAGAAGATGACGACTTGTTGGTGGGAGATCTTTATGAAGATGCCAGTTCACTGACTGACCAACAACTTGAGGAAATTAAACAAGTAGTACTAAATGAACCTTTGCTGGTAAATCGTTTGATTTCGCCTGACGGCAGTATTTCGGCAATCAATGTGACAGTTGAGTTGCCTGGGTTAGACGAAGCTGCTGAAGGCCCAGAAGTGGTCAAGCACATTCGCGAACTAAAGCAGTATATCGTTGAAACTTATCCAGACTTAACGCCCTATTTGACGGGTATCGTGATGATGAACAATGCTTTCCCAGAAGCAACATTGTACGATATGACGCATTTAATTCCAGCAGCTTTCGGTGTTATCTTACTATTGGTATTGCTTCAACTACGGGGTTTAACGGGTACAGTCTCTACGTTTATTACCATATTGCTGTCTATTGTTTCGGCAATGGGTGTGGCTGGTTGGATGGGCATCAAATTAACCCCACCCGCAATGTCAGCGCCCACCATTATCCTCACCTTGGCGGTGGCCGATTGCGTACACATATTATCCAATTGGCTACAAAAGCGCGTGGACGGCCTGGACAAGAAAACGGCCATGGCGGAAAGTATACGTATTAATTTCAGCCCGGTATTTTTGACCTCTATTACCACCGCTATTGGGTTTCTATCGCTTAATTTCAGTGACGCACCGCCTTTCCATGACTTAGGCAATATCTCCGCTATCGGTGTTTTGTTTGCTTGGTTTTACGCCAGTACCTTGTTGCCGGCTTTGGCAACCTTATTGCCATCCAAAGAGAAAACCAAGCCTGCTTTTGGTTCTAAAGGCATGGCCGCATTGGCAGACTGGGTGATAGTAAAACGTGGAATGTTATTGCCAGTGATGTCAGTCATAATATTAGCGACTATCGCATTTATTCCGAAGAACGAATTAAATGACGTATTTGTTGAGTATTTTGACGAGCGCATTGAGTTTAGAACGGACACGGATTTTGTCGTCGAAAATCTAACCGGCATGTACTTTGTTGATTTTTCGATCGACTCAAAAGACTCCGGCGCGATCGCGGAACCTGGCTTTTTGCAGAAAATAGAAAACTTTAGTAATTGGTTACGTACCCAACCAGAAGTCATACACGTTAATACACTCAGCGATATATTCAAACGTGTGAACCGTAGTATGCACGGCGATGACAACAGTCAATACACATTGCCGGAGCAGCGTGACCTGGCCGCTCAGTACTTATTACTGTATGAAATGTCGCTGCCATATGGCTTAGATTTGAACAATCAAATCGATATTGAAAAGCAACGTACGCGTTTAAGTGTCACGCTAGAAACTATTTCGACTACCGAAATGTTGAATTTAGAACAGCGTATAGGCGACTGGATGCAAACCAATACGCCAGAACTTAAAACAGTGGGCGCGAGTCCGACAGTGATGTTCTCTCACATCGGTATGCGTAATATTAAAAGCATGTTGTTAGGTACGTCCATTGCCTTGGTGGCAATCTCACTTTTAATGATGCTTGCATTGGGTTCTGTTCGCTACGGCTTGCTCACATTAATTCCCAATATAGCCCCCGCTGCAATGGCGTTTGGCGTGTGGGGCCTGATAGATGGTGAAATTGGATTAGGTCTTTCAGTGGTGGCGGCCATGACTTTAGGGATTGTCGTAGATGACACCATTCACTTTATGAGTAAATACTTAAGGGCGCGTAGAGAACGAGGCTTAGATGCAATTGCAGCGGTTAAGTATGCTTTCACGACGGTGGGCATTGCCTTATGGACAACTTCGTTGGCATTGGCGGCAGGCTTTCTAATTATTTCGACGTCAGCCTTCGAACTCAACGCGGAGATGGGCTTGTTAGTGTCGGCCATCGTCGCACTTGCTCTATTTGTAGATTTCTTTTTGTTACCCGCTTTGCTAATACGCTTTGATAGCTGGTTACAAAACGAACCCGCTAATTCGACTAACGCTTAACCGAGGAACGATTATGTTAGGTAAAAATATAAAACCCATTTTGTTAACTGCTTTAATCACTTTGAATGCTTTGCCTTTATCAGCGCAAACTGACGAAGAAAAAGGCTTAGAGTTAGCCAAGGCAGCTGATGCCAGAGACACTGGATGGATGGACTTCAGCGCCGATATGGAAATGATCTTGGAAAACCGTGCCGGCAAACAAAGCACACGCAAGATCGTTTCAAGGCAACTAGAGGTTCATGGTGATGGTGATAAGGCTCTCTCGTTGTTTAAAGAGCCGCGTGACGTACGCGGCACAGCGATGCTTACCTTTACACACGGCTTGGAAGCAGATGATCAATGGTTGTACCTACCTGCGTTGAAGCGGGTGAAACGAATATCATCTAAGAACAAATCAGGCCCGTTTATGGGCAGTGAATTTGCGTTCGAAGATTTGGGTTCGCAGGAGGTAGAAAAATATACCTATAAATACCTGCGTGACGAAGCTTGTGGTGATGCGATGCAGTGTACGGTATCTGAGCGCTACCCTGCTTATGAAAATTCGGGTTACGCAAAGCAAGTCACCTGGGTGGATAAGGCACATTACCGTGCAAGCAAGATAGAATTTTATGATCGCAAGGATAAGTTACTCAAGACGTTGAACTTCCGTGATTATGCAGAGTACACGGGTGGTTTCTGGCGTGCCAGTACCTTTGACATGGAAAACCATCAAACGGGAAAGAAAACTCGATTGAACTGGACCAACTACGAATTTGGTACGGGCCTAACTGAGAAAGACTTCAATCAGAATGCCTTAAAGCGTTTGCTGTAACCCCATTTAGTTTCTAACGTACCTTACTGACTATGCGCCGCTTAGCTTCGAAATTTATTACCACTGCTTTTGTTGTGGTTACCCTACTTAGCCACCCAGTGGGTGCAACTGAAATCAGTTCAGAGTTCGCTGTCGAGGGGCAGTTTTTTTCCAATAAAGAGGGAGGTATAGCCCGTGATAGCCGTTTAGGGTTGAGCCTACAACCACGCATAACACATCGATTTAAGCATAGTGATTCTCAGTTCACACTGGAACCATTTTTGCGTTGGGATTCTGAAGACAGCAACCGCAGTCACGCTGATATTCGTGAATTGAATGTACTAACGGCAAAGGGAGATTGGGAGTTGCTAGTGGGTGTGGGTAAAGAATTTTGGGGGGTAGCGGAATCGAATCATTTGGTTGATGTGATTAACCAGACTGATGCACTAGAAGGCATTGATGGCGAGGACAAGCTTGGCCAACCGATGATCCGATTAAGCCATATTTTTGAGCAAAGTACGTTGACCGCCTTCGTTTTACCTGGGTTTCGTGAGCGTGAATTTTTAGGGCCAAACAGTCGCTTTTATTTAGGCTTATCGGTCGACAAAAATGCAACACAATTTCAGTCATCAAACGGCGACGATCACGTCGATTACGCGCTACGGCTAAACGGTTATCTAGGGCAGCTAGATTACGGGCTATCGTGGTTTGATGGTACCTCACGTCAGCCCACGATCCGATCAAATGGTGCCGGTGGTTTCGCCGCCTATTACCCCCAAATGCAACAGGTCAGTGTGGAAGCGCAATATACGAGCGAAACGTGGTTGTGGAAGCTAGAGGCACTGAATAATTCCCAAATTAACGCATCTTACAATGCAGCGGTGGCGGGATTTGAATACAGCTTTTATGGCCTAAAAGAAGGTTTGTTGGATGTAGGTGCTCTGCTAGAAATACATATCGATTCAAGAGATGATGCCAGCCAGGTTAATTTACAAAATGACCTGTTCTTAGGAACGCGCCTGGCGTTTAATGACGCGGAAAGTAGCGAACTATTAGTGGGTGGTTTCTTAGACTTAGATGACGACTCCACCAGCTTTCGCATCGAAGGTGCGAGACGGATATGGAATGACGCAAAGTTAAGTATTGAAGCTCAGGTGTTTGGTGATATCGCGACCGACAATATCGCTTATGGCTTCAAAGATAATGATTATTTGAAGTTGGAGTTGCAGCTGTTCTTCTAGCGTGTGATCAACACTTTGGCTACAAAGATAGCGCTAATCATGCCCATCGCTAAGCCCATGGTATGAGCGATGTTCGCGATAGCGATGTTCCCCAGTAAGCCAAAAAAATTAAACCAACAAAGCACGAACCAACCCATTAACATCTTTACGGCGCTAGGATTAATGCGCATGTCAAAAGTGGGATTGAAACGGCTGGCCATCCAGAAATAGCCAAATAGACCATACAGCACCCCTGATAATCCACCAAAGCTTGGTCCGGTTGCGAAATATTGTGCCAAGTTTGAACTGATGGCCAAAATCAAAATCAAGAACGAGAAGCGAAGAATCCCCATTTGTGGCTCGAGCAAGCTGCCGAGTTGAAAGGTCATCATTGAATTGAACAGCAAATGCATGACGCCAAAGTGCACAAAAATAGGGGTGATTAATCGCCATGCTTCACCAGACAATACTTCTGGTAGAACCGGACTAAGGTAGGCTGAAATAAGAAACGGTAAAACAGCGTCAAAACGGCTTCCTATTCCGCTGATAAGCGCAACGATCACGCTGCAAACCAGTAGCGCGGTAGTCACTTTGCACCGCTTCAATAAGGATAGAGATAACATACTGATGAGAGGGGATTTAGTGCTGAATGATCTCCAGGCGATCTGTCTCGGCCAATTGAACCTGTCGGTTGTCGGTAGTGGTAAACGAACGACCGTTAATATTCTTTTGATAAGCTTGATACTGTGTGTGTACTCCCGTGGTTCCGTATACGTTCAGCGTGATAATTTGATTGGCCTCACTGCGGTTAAAGTAAGCTAACACAATGGATACAACAATCAGTAGCGCCACCAAACTATAAGCCAGATGGTTAGTTGATAAACTGGCTCGGGGAGATTTTTTAGCAGAATTAGACGTGGTGGTAGGTGACGAATTACTGCGTTGTTTACTAAACAGTACGCCCACAATTATGATCACCAGCATGGTGAAAAATATTTTAGTGATCATGGTTGTGTAGGTCGACCTGGATGTTGCCTTTAGGCGGCATTTGCAAATAGAAGCCGTTCTCTTGAATTGCCTGTATTACGTCAATGGCCTTGGCTTGTGCTAGGCGCTTCTCAGGGTGCAATTTGAAATGCAGAATAGGGTTAATGTCGCCTAGTAAAGTCAATAAACCTTCAGGGAGTTCGCTATGCTGCTTTTTTCTTTCTAAATACAAATAAGTATCAGGCTGTTTGGCGCTTTTAAAAACTTGGCAATCGATCGGCATGGCTCAATTGTAGCTTAAGCGTTAGTGTTTAATGGCTTCTTATTATGGCTGCCTAATTAAAACCTTCTAGCGGGGTTAATGTTCCAGAGCTTAGCCAACCCTGTTTTTCAGCAAGTTGGCTCATGGCTTCAATTCTTCTTTCTGTATTTGGATGAGTCGAAAAAAACGCTGTTTCTTGTTTGTCTGACCCTTCGCTAAATGCTTGCATCTTAACAAAAAAGCCATTGGCGCCATTGGTGTGTCCGTAGTGGGCGTTAACGGCTGATAAACTACTGATGTCTGATTCACTTTCTTGCTCGCGATTAAAAGACAACACAGCAAGAAATCCAAAGTTAGATAACATTTGGGTCGTCACATTATTGCCGCTCGCGCCGAGCAGCGAAAACACCACTGTAGTGCCCAATGCACGGCCCAGGGCTACTATAGGATGGCGGTATTTAACGTGGGCAATTTCATGGGCTATAACCATCGCAAGCGCATTTTCACTGTCTAAGATGTCAATCAGGCCTTGGAATATCACTACATGCCCGCCTAGTGTGGCCAAAGCATTCACGGTTTCGCTGTCGCTATAATGCACGGTGATGGTCATGCCGTCAGGTAACCCTTGAAGAGCACTTAGATTGTTCGCTAATTGTTGTAGCTTGGCTTGTCGTTGTGGATATTTGGTGCCCTCAATTTGATCAACCAGTTTTTGCGCAATGGCCTGCTCCCAGTTAAATGGTACCGATGGACCAACAAGGCGCAGCGACCAACTAACCAGCAACACGGCGAACACCAGCAACACCGAAATACCGATGAGTAATAGCGCAAAGTCTTTCAGTGGGTGGTTTTTAGAGGTGTTGATCCCTTCCGGAATTTTCGGATTTTGGTATTCCACTTAAAACGCTGATGCCTTAACGACGAATGGCCGTGCCGTAGGCTAAAACTTCAATTGAGCCGATGCTGTTGCCTGCACCTTTAGAGATAGAAGCGGTTTCGAGCTTGACGTTGAAAACCATATTCGATTGCTGTGCTTGCGCATCAGCCTTCATTCTTAAAATGGCTTCACGCCGACCTCGGTCAAGTAGTGATTCGTAGGACGAAACGCGCCCTCCCACCAAGTTGCGAAGGCCGGCGACAAACCGCTTGAAATAATCGACAGAAACTACCACAGAGCCTGTCACTAAATCGCCGTGGCTTATATCAACGTCGTTTGGCAGCGTCTTTGTTGTGATCAATATAATCTCCTGCAACTCGTCTTCGCGCTTGAATATAGATTGATAATGGCGCTTTTCTAGATAAGAGCCCACAAAATACCCCATCGCCAGTAACACGATAAAGATATATATATCAAAGCCGTTCATTCGTCTTCAACGGTAACCGCAGTGCCATAGGCAAATAGCTCCGCCGCGCCTTGTGTGATAGACGAAGTGGAAAACCGCACATTAACGATGGCGTTGGCACCCACGGCACTGGCTTGCTTTGTCATGCGTTTAACGGCTTCCTCGCGCGATTCTTGCAGTAACTCAGTGTAGGCCGATAGCTCACCGCCAAATACGTTTTTAATGCCGGCTAAAAAGTCTCGCCCTAGATGCTTACTACGCACCGTGCTGCCTTGAACTAGGCCTAAATGTTTGACGATGCGCTTTCCGGGCATTTGTTCTAAATTGCTTAATAACATGGTCCGTCTGAAATAATTGAGTAGCACTATCTTAACGAAAGTTACCGTTGGTGTGTGGCTAAAAAGCAGGATAGGTAACTGCCTCAAAACAGCCAATTGATTTAGCGGTTAAATAAATCAGCCATTATGTATTATACTGTAGCTACATATGGCTGTTATTAAGCCATTCTGAAATTCTGAAACCGTAAGGAAAAGCCAGAGTTATGCCCGAACTTGGTGTATGAGGCATTTCCTTCAAGCGGCCTCGGTTTGGTCTGAATAGGGATTAGTTTGCTTTATCCCATCTTTAAATGGAACCCCTTGAATCACTTTTGCTAGATAGTCAAACCCGCGTATTCGGTTCCACTTTTTCTCTGCGCACTGACCCAGTTTGAACATCATGCTTAACATGCCATCACGGCTAAGACATCCCTTGCATCCCTTGCATCGTTTGGTGCAGTGTCGGATAGCCGGAAGGTTAATTCAATTGGATTCGTAGTACGTATGCTCACCCAATGCTTGGCAGGGAACGAGTAGAACGCCATTAACTCTTCGCGATCTTTTTCCAAACACTGTGTGGCTTTGGGATACTTGTCTAGATAGATTTAAATGAATAATTGATAGGCGCTTTGCGGCGCTTCTTCAGTTTCTTCCTGCCAGATGTTATGCAGTGCTGCTTTTGCTTTGGGCTGCACCGATTTAGGTGGCTTGTTCAGTAAGTTGCTGTTTTATGTACCCAGCACCGTTGATGTTTAGTAGCAGGATAGACTTCTTCCTGGGCATTCCAGAAGCCTAAAGCGCCATCACCGATGCCCAGTTCTGCTTGATTTATGCCTCGCTCCTTGAGCGCCAACAAACCCTCTCGCCAACTCTGCGTAGACTCTCGCTCACCGTCTTCAATCGCCAGTAACTTCTTGTGACCACGCTCGTTCACTCCGATAACAACCAAGGCACACAGCTGGCCCTCACCGCCGCGCAGACCGCTGTGTATCCCGTCTGCCCATAGATAAACCCATCGATCTTGAATCTAAACGTTCTTTATTCCAATCCTTGCACTCCAGAGACCACGTTGCTTTGAGTTTGCTTACTGTGCTTGATGATAACCCAGTCGCTGATTGACCCAATAGCACACTCAGCGCATCCCCCATTTCTCCAGTGCTGACACCCTTGAGATACAGCCAAGGCAGGGCCGCCTCTAGTGTTCTCGTCTTACGCACATACGGCGGCACTAAAGCAGATCGGTACTCCAGTTCGGGAGCGCACCTTGGGAATACGTACCTTGACTGGGCCAATCCCAGTATGCAGTTCACGTTCTGGCAAATAGCCGTTACGAACGACACCGGCACGTCCTGAATCTGAGACTTTTTCACCATTGCGATCCAACAGATCAGATAATTCACTCTCGATCGCGGTTTGAATGAGTTGCCTTGCGCCATTTCGAATCAATTCTTGCAGTGGATCGATGATTTGCTATGGCTTTTCAAAGGAAATAATTTTATTCTGTTTCATCGTGGCGTATGTCTGTGGAAGTTTAAGTTGTTGTAAACTCAATTCATCCCGATACGCCGCTTTTAGTTAACTACTCCATACACCACTTTCAGGCATAACTCGAAAGTCATGGATAACTCGAACAATATTTCTTCAAAGAAACCCGCTCATTCAATAAGCAAGTCTAAAGCAGCCGGTAATAAGCCAAGACGCGCCTTGCTCAAGAGCATGGTTATATCAGGCAGTGCTTTATCTGCCCACACAATGCTTCCTGAAAAATGGACACGGACTGTTATTAATAGCATCCTGCTTCCTGCACATGCGACCACCACGGCCACTTCTGGGCCACTGCTATTTTAGCCATGAGACTTAAAATCAAAATGTTGGCCAACTGGGTGACCCCGCTGGTAACAAGCTCAACAGTTTTGCTGAAACGGTAATGGATATAATTGTACCCATAGCTCAGGCGAGTCACGACTTTGACTCATTTGATGATTTAACCCTATGCATCTCCATTACCGGTAGCGCGTTCACTGCTCGGGTCACTAGATAGCGTGAAAGTGACTTTGGTTGGGATTACGACGGTCTATCTGGCACAGTAGGGTCAATTTTGACTATACCGGGTGTTACAAATACTTGTAATGGCAGCGAAACTTCAGGTTATGTGGCAACCATAAAGGTTGATCTAAATACGGCGGAGCAATGTCGATGGACTCAGGCTTCAGGCAGCGACATTTCTGTATTTTTCGTTCCTGAAGGTGCGAGCGCAAGCGTTTTATCGCTTCTTTGCGCAGGGTGAATGGCCGTTTTAATGCACTTAGTTGATGGGTTTTATGGTTAATCATTGCCAGTTCATCTGTATGGTAGGTTAAGCCAATATGATTTAACCACAGGCAGGCATTACTCTTTCCCGAGCCCGATGCGCCTGGTAGCAAAATGGATCCTTCCGTGTCAGACACCAAGACGCTATGTAAAGAGATGCTCCACGAATTTTTGGAACGAGAAATCAGCCATAACCGCATTTAGCATAGGCAATGCCAAACCCTCAAGCGAAAGGCTTCGTAGCACCGATTTATTTGAGCGATAGCTAAGGGTCCAATGATCGACTAGTTTTTGAAAAACATAGCGCTCAATAATTATCTATATTGGGCCGGTAGGCGGGCATATCCGCTTGCATGAATGGGATTAAATCGCGGGTTTGCTGATCTTGGCGTTAAGTATCAATGGCCAAGCCATCGAGGCACATATATTGTATTTGCATGTAAATAGCTTTTGGGTTAAACGGACAAAATTAGGCTAAGCATGTCAGGTTAGCTTTAGCAAAATGTAGCTGTCCAGCGTTTACGCTCAGGTGAAATTAGCCCTTCAGCGCACTATTTGCCTTACAGGTTTCGAGAAGGTGTGTATTGATAGTTTAGGTTAACACAACATCATAATTTTCTTGGAAATAGGTCGGTTCAACCTGCAGGTGAACCGGGCTGCCGATAAATTCTTGCAAATCAGCCAAACTGGAAGATTCCTCGTCTAGCATGCGATCAACCACGGCTTGGGACGCCACAACCATAAATTTGCTGGCTTCATACTGGCGGGCTTCACGGAGAATTTCCCGTAGAATTTCATTACAGACGGTTTGTGGGGTTTTTAAGGCACCACGCCCACTACACACTGGGCAGTCTTCCATGAGTAAGCGTTCTAAACTCTCGCGGGTGCGCTTACGGGTAATTTCTACCAACCCCAAGGTGGAAACATCAGTGAGGTTGTTTTTGGTGCTGTCTTTGGATAGGCCGCGCTCTAGGGCTTTGACGACTTGTTGCTGATGACCCTTATCCAACATGTCTATAAAGTCAACGATGATAATACCGCCTATATTTCGCAGTCTTAGTTGGCGGGCGATAGATTGAGCGGCTTCCAAATTGGTCTTGAAAACCGTTTCCTCCAAATTCCTTTTGCCGACAAACCCTGCGGTATTGACGTCAACAATCGTCATGGCTTCGGTTTGGTCAATCACCAAAGTTCCACCAGACTTAAGCGGCACTTCACGGCCCAGCGCACGCTCGATTTCATCTTCGATAGAATGCAGATCAAAAATGGGTCTACCGCCAGGATAGTGTTTTATTAGCGGGAGGGCATCTGGGATAATTTCTGCCGCTAACGCACAAAGCTTGTCATGCGTTTCTTTAGAGTCGACTAATAATTCGGCAACGGAATCGGTTACAAAATCTCTGAGTACGCGTTGTGACAAAGGCAAGTCTTCATAGACCAGTGCGGGGGCTTTGTTTTTTTGAGCTTTCTGAGAGGCTTTCGACCATAGTCTTGCCAGTATCTCCATGTCGAGTTGCAATTCTTTTTCAGAGCTTTTTTCCGCTGTGGTGCGAGCGATATATCCGCCTTTAGATTGGTGGGTGTCTCGCGTAGCTTCTATCATCGAACGCAAGTTTTCGCGTATGCTTTCATCGGTGATTCGCTGTGATATACCGATGTTGGTGGCTTTTGGCAGGTAAACCAGCACTCTTGAAGGAATAGATAGTTCGGTGGTTAAACGCGCTCCTTTGGAGCCAATGGGATCTTTGACGACTTGTACCAGTATTTCCTGTCCCTCTCGAACCAACGAGGTGATAGCGGGCTCGGATTTTTCATCGCCTTCATTAGTGTCCTCTCCGTTGATAATCATTGAATGGGCATCCTTGGCGTGTAAAAAAGCCGTGCGCTCTAAACCGATTTCTACAAAAGCCGCCTGCATGCCGGGCAGCACTCTCACGACTTTGCCTTTATAAATATTGCCTACAATGCCCTTGGCGTCCGCTCTTTCAATATGCAACTCTTGCAACATGCCATTTTCAATCAATGCAACGCGGCACTCTTGTGGTGTGACGTTGACTAATATTTGTTCAGTTTTAGGCGTCATTGATTGCGGTAGCTTGAGATTGAATTGCAGAATAATAGGATTGTAAAAGATTCCATGTGGCATTTAATGGCAAGCCCATAATAGCACTGTAGTCGCCGTCAATATGTTGAACGAATACGCCACCTAAGCCCTGTATGCCGTAGCTGCCTGCTTTGTCATAAGGTTCATCAGTGTCACAATAGCTTTCTATCTGCTGTCGGCTTAGCTTCGCAAATTGTACTTTAGAAATAACCTCAATTTCTGCCACGTTTTCTGGCGATAACAAACAGACTGATGTGATGACTTGATGAATTTGCCCCGAGAGTTGTTCTAGTATTGCGATGGCGGTAGTTCGATCGGCTGGCTTGCCCAGTACGGTATCACCCAATACCACGCTGGTATCTGAGCCCAGAACGAGCGCACTGGTTTGCTTCATTTGAATGACCAACGCTTTTTCGAATGCCATTCTCTTGCAATAGATACTGGGAGATTCGTTGGGCCGCTTTGTTTCATCAATGTCTGCGGCTAGGGTGTCGAAAGGTAGGCCTAAGCGTGTTAGCAGTTCTTTGCGCCTTGGCGAGCTGGAGGCCAGTATTAGTTTAGTGATGTGATTACTCATGATTATCGGTGGTACGGCATGCCTTGGTTTATCGACCATGCACGGTAGAGCTGTTCAGCAAGCATTACGCGGGCCACGTGGTGTGAAAACGTCATGGCTGATAGCGACCATACATGATTCGCCCGTTGCATGACAGCTGGGTCTAAACCCTCTGGACCACCCAGTGCAAATGCCACGCTTTGGCCTTCTGTTTGCCAGGTCGCTAATTGTTTGGCCAGCGCCAAAGAATCAAGGTGTTTACCTGTGCGTTCCAACGTCACTAACTGACAATGATCTGGCAATTGAGATAGTACCGTCTCGCCTTCACGTTGTAGTATGCGCGGAATATCGGCATTCTTACCTCGCTTCAAAGCGGGCACTTCTATCAAATTAAGAGAGGTATTTCCTCTGAGACGTTTCGCATAGTCCTCAAAACCTTGGTTTACCCACGGCGGCATTTTTTCCCCTACTGCGATAACCGATAATTTAACCATTGTGCGGTCTCAAGTGGTCTTTAGATCAATGAATTAAGCGTGCCGTTACGATTCCTTGCTTGCTTTATATTGGCGGCTTATCGGATAATGAATCGACAACTAAAGGTGCCTCATTACGATAGCTCGTTAAGCGAGTTTAGGCTGTTGATTATCCTAGAAACCGCGGCTTGAATGCGAAAAAGATGTGTGCGTTATTGATATGAATAAAAAAGTCAAAAAACATGAGGTCACTTTATTGGTGATGAATGATTTTATGACTTTTTTAGGCATATTAAGAAGTTGTACAGACTTTCGTATTTCAGCAGAAGTTTTTAGGATTATACCAAGCTAACTAACCGGCAAACCAAAACAAGTGGGCAGAATTCCCGAACAATTTATTGATGAGTTAATTTCTCGCGTTGATATCGTCGAGTTGATTGATCAGCGCGTGCCTTTGCAGCGAGCAGGACACGAACATCGGGCCTGTTGTCCATTTCACGATGAAAAAACACCTTCGTTTTACGTAAGCCCTGGGAAACAATTCTATCATTGCTTCGGCTGTGGTGCGCACGGCACCGCAGTGGGTTTTTTGATGAACTATGATAACTTAGCGTTTGTCGAGGCGATAGAAATGTTGGCTGGGCGAGCTGGAATGCAAATTCCGCGCGATGAGACGGGGTCTGCTAGACCAGTCGCTAATCATCAGGGCCTGCATGATTTATTAGGCAAAGCTAAAGCTTACTTTCAGCAACAACTTAAATCGCACCCTGATGCGAATGAGGCGATTAGCTATTTAAAAAACAGAGGCATGGATGGAAAAACTGCGGTTGAATTTGGCGTAGGCTTTGCACCAGATGGGTGGAATAATTTATCTGCTGCTTTAGGCTCAGATGCCCAAACCACCAAACAACTAGTCGACACCGGTATGTTGATAGAGAAAGACGAAGGCGGGCACTATGACCGTTTTCGAGCTCGTATTATGTTCCCCATTGAAGACTATCGCGGAAAATTGGTGGGTTTTGGTGGCAGAATTATCGGTAAGGGCGAGCCTAAGTATCTTAATTCTCCAGAAACGGTGCTGTTTCATAAAAGCAGTGAACTCTACGGCTTAAATCAAGGGCGGCGAGATATTGGCTTGGCAGCAGAAACCATTGTGGTAGAAGGCTATATGGATGTTATTGGTTTGGCCCAAAATGGTTTTAAGAATACCGTGGCCACCATGGGAACGGCCACCACCCCAAACCATTTACAGCGATTGTTTCGCGCTGCACCTTCTATCGTGTTTTGTTTTGATGGGGACCGAGCTGGCAGGAAAGCAGCATGGAAAGCCATGGAAACAGCGTTGCCACTGCTTACGGATGACAAGCAGGTTGGCTTTCTAATGTTGCCTCAAGGAGAAGATCCAGATTCCTTGGTCCGCAAAGAAAGATCTGAGGCCTTTCAACAGCGCCTAAAGCAAGCGCAGCCCTTACCGGAGTTTTTATTCGAAAATTTGTCGGAGCCGTTAGATTTGAGCCGCCTTGATCATCGTGCCCAATTGGCCGACAAAGCACGGCCCTTGTTGAATAACTTACCAGCAGGCACCTTCAGGCAGTTGATGATAAATCAGCTTACCCAATTAGTTGGCGTGAGCGAAAATGAACTATCGTTATCAGCCAGTAAACCTAGTGTTGCGAGTAAGCCCAAGGGACCAGCGAATCGGCCCGATACCTTGTCGCCAGTAGCCCAAGTTATCAGCTTTTTAGTGCAACAGCCCAGCTTATTATCAGGTAACGAAGAAACACTCAGTGCGGTGCCAAATGATGAAACAGTGCTCAAAGGCAGTGGTCTACTACATAAATTGGGGCAAGCTATTGGTGCTAACGCGGTTATAAATACTGCCCAATTGTTAGAACGGATGCGTCAAAGTGAGCATCACGTTGCTTTAGAGAAGTTGGCTATGCAGGGTCATATGATTGACGATGAATCTAAACCTGCTTACTTCAAAGATTGCCTACAGCAGCTAACCGACAAAAATCGCCAACACCAAATTAGTGAGCTATTGCAAAAATCCCGCGTGTCTAAATTGTTAGATTCTGAAAACAGCCTTTTGATGGAATTGTTGAAGGCACAAAAAAAATAGTCTGTCTGCAAACTACGGCCTCCTAGAAAGGTGCGCTTTTCACTTTCTTTTTGATCTGACTTGAGTAGACTCTGTTGGCTACTAGATGTCTTTTGAAATCGATTATGTCTCAATTTAAAAACAGCGTTTGCCCTCATGATTGCCCCTCGGCCTGTGCCTTAGAAGTGGAGGTAGTTGATGAGAATACCATTGGTCAGGTTAGGGGCGCGAAAGACAATGATTACACACTCGGGGTTATCTGCTCAAAGGTCGCGAACTATGCTGAGCGTACGCACCATCCTGATAGATTGAAAACGCCCTTTAAGCGCATCGGTCCAAAAGGCAGTGGTGAATTCGTAGCGATTTCGTGGGAAGAGGCACTGGATACCGTGGCTGAAGCGTTCAAGAAAGCGACAGATGATTTCGGTAGTCAATCTGTTTGGCCTTATTTTTATGGCGGCACCATGGGGCAGCTGCAACGCGACGGGGTTGTAAGGTTAAGCAGTGATCTCAATTACTCAGGCCGTATTGGGAATATTTGTACACACATCGGCTATGCCGGTTGGCGAGCGGGCGCCGGCGCCGTGCGGGGTGCTGATGCACGTGATGTGCGACATTCAGATATCATCATCATTTGGGGTTGCAACGCGGTGGCAACTTCAATCAATTTCATGAAGCATGTTAGCCGTGCTCAGCGAGAACGAAACGTGACGGTGGTAGTGGTTGATCCGTCAAAAACGGGTACTGCTAAAAAAGCAGATATTCATATTGCGCCCAAGCCTGGTACTGATGGTGCATTAGCGGCAGCTATGATGCATGTGCTATTTAAAGAAGGCTTGGCAGATTGGGAGTACATGCAAAAGTATACCGATGCCCCAAAGGGCTTAGAAGCTTCGTTAAAAGATAAAACACCGAAATGGGCCGCAGCAATTACTGGGGTTAGCGAGGCAGAAATCATCAAGCTCGCGAGACTGTACGGCAGTACGCAAAAGAGCTTTATCCGGTTGGGCATTGGCTTTTCTCGTAGCCGTAATGGCGCCCATAATGTGCATGCGGTCAGTTGTTTGCCTGCTGTAACGGGCGCTTGGCAAGCACTAGGCGGCGGTGCCTTATTAGGTTCTTCAGGTACTTTTGGCCTAAGTAAAACTTACATAGAAGGGACAGACGTGATGCGCCCTGAATCGCGCCAGTTAGATATGTGCCGAATCGGGGCAATCTTAAACGGTGAAGAGGCCGACCTGAAAGGAGGCCCGCCAGTGAAGGCGCTGCTCATCCAAAACACCAATCCAATGGCAGTAACGCCAGACTCTGCGTACGTTAAGAAAGGTTTCATGCGCGATGATCTATTTGTCTGTGTTCATGAGCAGTTTATGACGCAAACTGCGATGATGGCCGACATCATCTTGCCTGCTACCAGCTTCGTAGAGCATGATGATTTATACACTAGCTTTGGCCACACTTATTTACAGGTGGCAAAGCCGTTGATAAAGCCGCATTTTAAATCACGCTCAAATCATCAAGTGGTTTGTGCATTGGCGGATAGGTTGGGAGCAGAACATCCGGCCTTCAAGCAAAGTGCGAAAGAAGTCATTGATCAAGCCTTGAGCGATTCAGAGTACCCCAGTTTTGATCAATTAATGGACAAAAAATGGCACGATTGCGCTAGCGATCATCAACAGATGAATTACCTTAATGGCTTTGATTGGCCAGACAAGAAATTTCGCTTTAAGCCAGATTGGCGAGCTGCAGGAGATCATAAAGGCATCATGCCTGCCTGGCCGGGGCATTGGGACATAATATTCAACGCCAATGAAGCGCACCCATTTCGCTTGATAACCCCACCGGCGAGGCGGTTCTTAAATACCTCCTTTACGCAGTCTCCTCATTCGTTGAAAGGTGAGAAAGAACCCGGCGTACATATCAACCCTGAAGATGCTCAGAGGCTGAATATTATTAATGATCAACAAGTCGTTTTAGGGAACTATCAAGGTGAGGTTGAACTCAAAGCATTGGTCAGCGAACGGGCTCAAGCTGGTGTGCTTGAAGCGCGGGGCATATGGCCTGGCACCGCCTTCAAAAATGGCATGGGCATCAATACTTTAATCAGTGCTGAGTCTCCTTATCCTGATGGTGGAGCAGCATTTCACGATTGTGCAGTTTGGATAAAAACCGCTTAGAAATATTATGAATAAGAAATTATCAGTTTTGGCTTTAGCTACTCTAGCGATTGGTGCGGGTTTATTTAGCTATAAGTGGCAGTTAACCCGAATGGAAGAGCAGCGCGGGCAAGTGAACGTGCCGTACAACGCTTATCCCGGTGGAGATTTCACATTGGATAGCTTTGCAGGCAAAGTGTCTTTATCAGATTTTAAGGGCCAGCCTGTGTTGGTTTACTTTGGTTGGACTTATTGCCCCGATGTCTGCCCTACCAGTTTGGCGGTAATGGCGGAGGCAATGAATATTTTGGAAGGGGAAGTCGATGTGAAGGGCTTGCTGATCAGCTTAGACCCTGAGCGCGATACGGTGGAAAAGCTCAACACCTATGCACCTTATTTTCACCCAAATATCACTGGCCTGAATAGTTCAGTACACCGCTTACTGGAAGTTGCCACGCGTTACGGTGTTTACTACAAAAAGGCGGAACAAGAAGACAATGATGATTACACAGTTGATCACACGTCTCGAATATACCTGGTTGATAAAAATTCGAATTTGGCTGGCGTAATTAATCATGGTGCCAGTGCCACTGAAGTGGCTCAGCGGGTTCGTCTCTTATCAGAGCGTTAGGGTTTTGATATAACAAATCTAACAGGCTAAAACAAGAGATAAGGCCTAAAACGTGTTTGTTGTTCTTTTGTGATTAACATCACATTCTGATTGTGAGCTTGCCGTTATAGTCTCTACCACTGAAGTTGTGGAGCGAGTTCGAGTCACAACCGAAGTACAAACCGATAAGCTGATTAGCAAGGAAACGGTTTATCACAACATTCATATTTAAAAGGAATTACATCATGAGCAAAGTTATTTTAAATTACTCACAGGTTATCAAGACTCTTCAATTTGCAGTATTTGCGCTGGTGTTAAGTGCATTCAGCAACCACGTATCCGCGGCCGAAATTGTAAATATCAACACCGCAGACGCACCAACGTTACAAATGATTCCGGGCATTGGCCTGGATAAATCAACGCGCATCATTGCACTGCGTAAGAAAAATGAGGGTTTCAGCAGCTTTGATGAATTACTTAAAGTAAAGGGCATTGGGGCTAAGACGCTAGTGACAATTAAGCAGCATAGCTCACTTGATAGCGGTATTTCTGTGCTGCCAGAAGGGTACAAAAAATCTAAGTCAAAGAAATCTGCGAAGCTTAAGGATGCTTAGACGTCGAATGTTTTGGGTTAAGCTACTAGCTTAAATCTCTATGAAAAGCTGCTCACGGGCAGCTTTTTTTATGCCGACCAACTGTGATTAAAAGAGTCATCGGGTTATTTGGCGTAAGTGGAATAGACGATGCATATTATGGGTGGGGTTTTTATTCTCTCAATGGCGTTTGTCCGCTCGAGACCCAGACCTTCTTCGCTTTGTCATTGCGAGTGATGCGCGGCAATCCATTACAAATTTAAGGAGAGTGTCACTGTGGTCATGTCACTAAAATTGCGGCCGATTTGCGTATAGAAAGCGGGTTCGGGAAAATGATTAACTCCGGCCTAGACTTAAACAAAAGCACACTTTCTGTTTTTGAAGGGCTGTCTATGTATTTTGAGAAAGAGCACTTCTTAAAAATAATTTCTGTCATTTTGACCAAAACCAAAACCAAAACCAAAACCAAAACCAA
>JBLIOD010000004.1:0-93756 GCA_047639475.1 Gammaproteobacteria bacterium | reverse complement strand
GCCATCTCGATCATAATAGCTCACTGCAATCTCTACATGCCTATCGACCACCCCCCTGATTTGAGGCACCGACAAACAGCCTTCATTTGATTCAAAGGTTTCTTGAGTTAAAAACTCGATGGTGGGGTTGATCGCGATAGTAAGAGGGACAGTAGGCTTGTAGGGGTAGCGCGGGTTATCCCCTATTTCAATCACAAACATTCGATGCGCAACACCAATTTGGTTAGCGGCAATCCCCGCGCCGTTGGCATCACGCATGGTGTCTATCATGTCATCTAGCCACCCTTGTACTTTAGCTGAACTAATTTCGCCGACTTCCACTTCATCCGCTCGTGCTGCCAATATGGGGTGTCCAATTTGGAGTATTTCTCTAACGGCCATGTCGCTGGCGCTTTAAGCGTCTCTCGCGGCATTCAAGACGGCGACTATTTTTCGGTCACGTTCTTCCGCCATTTCAGTAAAGTGACGACCCGCAGCGATCTCGTTACAGCCGTCTACCATCTTGTCACGTAATTCTTTGGTTAACTCAGGCGCTTCTAAACGCGTCCAAGGCAGTTTCAAAGCGGGACCAAACTGATCAAGGTTAGTGGCCATACCGCCCTCTCCACAGGCCACATGAAAAGCCATACATTGGCCCAGTAACATCATCCTAGGAGCGGGTCCGTTTATTAAGGCCGTATCTATTTGCGCCGGCGTGGCTTCATCGTTAGCAACCATATGTAAGGCTTCGCGCCACAAAGCTTCCTGTAAGCGCGTGGCAATAAAGCCAGGAATTTCCTTGTTCATTATTAGCGGTTCTTTACCTGATAACTTATAAAAGTCAAAAGCCCATTGCGCCGCATCAGCGGATGATTTCTCACCCCCTACAATCTCTACCAATGGCAGTAAATAAGGCGGGTTAAATGGATGCCCTACAACCGTACGATCTGCACTGGCGCAGTTTTTCTGGATATCTGTCATGGTCAAGCCAGAAGTACTGGATGAAATCACGACGCCTTCCGGCACGAATTGATCTAACTGCTGGTACAAGGCTTGTTTTAGCTCTAGTCTCTCCGGCGCACTTTCTTGTACGAACTGTGCATCTTTCACTGCTTCCTGAATATCGTGAGAAATAGTGAGGCGATCGAGAGAGGCGCCTTCAGCCAAGCCTAAGGCAGTTAAACTAATCCACGCTGTCTCTAAAATGTCGTTAAAAGCCGGCACTTCGTCAGCAGAATGTAGATAACTAACGACATCATAACCTTGCGCTAGAAAGTGAGCCGCCCATCCCGCTCCAATCGGTCCAGCGCCAATACTGGTTACGCGCGTAACGTCCTGTGGATTAGGCCGACCAGTCGAATTATTGCTTTTTGTTGACATGTTTACTTTCCTTTGAAAACAGGTTCACGTTTTTCGACAAAGGCGCGTACACCTTCTTCGGCGTCCTCTGATTTCAGCATTGCCCGATAAGTCGGTAACTCATCGGTGCGCATCTTCTGGAAGGCCTTTTCTAAAGGCTCACACTCAATAGTACGTAGCACCTCTTTAACGGTTTGCATTGCAAGTGGTGCTGCCCACGCTAAGTTTGCTGCCCATTCACGCGCTGTTTTCATCAAATCTTCTTTCGGCACTACTTTATTGATCAAGCCATAGTGCGCGGCTTCCTCCGCTTTCATTCGTCGACCTAGTAACAACATCTCCATGGCGATATTATGCGGTATACGCCGCGGTAGGCGTTGCAGTGCGCCAGCATCTGGCACGATACCTAATGGCATTTCAGGCAAGCCGAATTCGACGTGCTCTGAGGCAATTAATAAATCACAGCCAAGCGCCAGCTCAAAGCCGCCGCCGATAACCAAGCCATTTAAGGCGGCAATAACGGGCTTATTCAAGTTCCAATTCTCAGTCAGGCCAGCGAAACCGCCATCGCTGTCATCATCTTCCCACCAGTTATCTAACTTGGCTTCGCCGTCATTCAACGACTTCAAATCCCAACCTGCTGAGAATATACGATCTCCCTCAGCCGTGACAATCCCTACTCTTAACTCTGGATCATCACGCAACAAGGCAAAAGCTTCACCCAATTCCGCACTCATCTTATGGTCAATCGCATTGACCTTGGGCTTATTTAACTTAACTTCAAGAACGTGGCCGTCTCGGACAACTTCAACATAACTAGACATAGATCTATTCTCTAAAATATTCGAAAAAAGGGACAGCAATTAACTGGCCCATTTGGATAGCTTGTATTTTGGTTACGACTTAAGCGAAAGCCGGCATAACTTCATTGCAAAACAAGTCCAATGAACGCTTCTGCTCTTCATGGCCTAAGCCCATGCTAGCGTAGTAGATGAATTCATCCACACCCAAGGCCTCATACAACTTAAGCTTCTCGATAATCATATCGGGGGAGCCGAACATTAAGTTCTGCTCCAATACATTTGGGTTGTAGTCTGGAAAAGCAGCTAATGCTTCATCGCTCAATGGCTTTGGAAAGCCATTTTCGACATCACCCAGGTTTTGGAATAAATTCGCAAAACGTCCTAAGGTGGCACGAATCGCTTTCATTGACGCATCACCATCCGCTGCATTGTCATACACCGAGGTATGGCGCATCATCGCAAATGTGGGCTTTATGGCACCTGGAAACTTGGCCATCGAATTATCAAGATGCTGCTTATACAATTCAGCCTCCGACATAGGCCGTGTTAGCGGCCAGGACATAATGTTGTAGCCCCTTTCTACCGACATATCAAAGCTAACCGGTGCGCGCGCAGCGATCCACACAGGTATATCTACTTGCATCGGCTTGGGCACAGAGGTAGCAGTAGGAAACTTCCAGTACTCACCATCATGCTCATAGTCGCCTTTCCATAAGGCTTGCAGTGCAGGCAACATCTCGGCCATATATTTCCAGCCTTCAGATTGCTTTAGGCCATTGTGCATTCGATCAAATTCGCGCTGATAAGCGCCAGAGCCAATACCAAACTCTAAACGTCCACCGCTATACAAATCGGCCATTGCAGCTTCTCCCGCCAATCGAATGGGGTGCCAATACGGCGCGACCGCAACGGCGGTTCCCAAGCGAATATTATCGGTGTGCGCTGCATACCAAGTCAGAATTTGAAATGGGTTGGGCGCGATGGTCATTTCCAATGCATGGTGCTCTGCAGCCCATACAGTGCTAAAGCCACTTTGGTCCGCCTTTTGCACCATTTCTAAGTTATGGCGCTGCTCGTCTCGCATATCTCGCGCATCAGATGTGCGCTCCATGTTAATTGCTAGTTGAAATTTCATAATAATTCTCTCTTCGTTTGGGGCTAGATACCGCCCATGCACAAATACTTAAGCTCTAAAAAATCGTCAGCACCATGATGGGAGCCCTCGCGGCCCAAACCTGATTCTTTAACTCCGCCAAAAGGCGCCACTTCCGTAGAAATAATGCCTTCATTAATGCCGACCATGCCGTACTCAAGCGCTTCGCCAACGCGCCATACACGTCCTAAATCACGCGCGTAAAAGTAAGAAGCCAAGCCAAATTCGGTGTCGTTAGCCATCGCGATGGCCTCTTCTTCTGTGGTAAATCTAAACAGTGGAGAAATCGGACCGAAGGTTTCTTCTTTGGCGACTTTAGAATCTAGCGACACATTGCCTAATACGGTTGGGTTATAGAAGTGATCACCCAAGTCAGATCGACCACCGCCGGTTAGAATCTCCGCTCCTTTGGCGACCGCATCTTCTACGTGAGATTCAACTTTATCAACGCCAGCCACTGAAATTAGTGGCCCAATCTGAATGTTATCGTCTGCGCCATTGCCCATATTCAGTGTTTCTACTGCGGCTGTTAACTTCTGCGAGAATTCATCATAAACTCCATCTTGCACCAAGAAACGATTAACACACACGCACGTTTGTCCCGCATTACGATATTTAGACGCCATCGCGCCTTTAACAGCAGAGTCAATATCTGCATCATCGAATACGATGAACGGCGCGTTGCCACCAAGCTCAAGGCTCATTTTCTTAACGGTCGCGGCACCTTGCTGCATAAGCAGTTTGCCAACACGGGTGGAACCGGTGAAAGACACTTTACGAATCACTGAACTAGAGGTCAGCTCCTCACCAACGCCAATCGCATCTTCACTGGTGATGATATTCATCACGCCTGTGGGAATACCTGCTTCTTCCGAAAGCTTGTCTAAGTAAACAGCTGTCAGTGGCGTCTCCGCAGCCGGTTTTAGTACAACCGTGCACCCTACTGCCATTGCTGGTGCTACCTTGCGTGTGATCATCGCTAGCGGAAAATTCCATGGCGTAATCGCTGCCACAACACCAATTGGTTGTTTAATAACCACCAGTCTGCGATCGTTTGCAGCAGCAGGAATGGTCTCACCATAGATGCGTTTAGCTTCTTCGGCGAACCATTGCACAAAGCTGGCGCCATAAAGAACTTCGCCCATTGATTCAGCCAGTGGCTTACCGCACTCCGCGGTTATGATTTTGGCCAGTTCGTCTTTGTGGTCCAAGATTAGATTGTACCAACGCATCAACGCTTCACTACGCGCTTTAGCCGGAATGGCAGACCATGTCTTAAAGGTTTCTTGCGCCAACGCGATGGCTGCTTTCGTTCCTTCAACGCCCATTTCAGGCACTGAATCTAATACTTCGCCCGTTGCTGGGTTAGTAACCTCAAAAGTTTTGTTTGTATTGCTCATAATATTTAGTTAAATTTTTGGGTGATAACGATCAGAGATAACTCAGACCACTTATATTTACGGGTGTTCGGTGAATATTATATCGGTGTTAACTAATTTGTTAAGAAGACAATTCATCACTATTTCAGCGAACAGCTTTAAGAATATTGCAGACCTAACCAGGGCTTTTTAAGTACCACAGCAGCCACCAATGATAAATAACACTCAACCCAAATCAACGGGTTCAAAGAACGCGTTACTAAGGTCAGTCGTGAGGCTTTAATAAGAAGAGATGGCATTGACCGTTTCGTTAGCTGCAAAGACTTAAGGAGCGATAGTGTGGCTACCCCAATGTTTCTTTTTGGGCTGTTTAACGAACTGAATACCATCCTCAAACTATACCTCATAACCGTTTCTGTAAACAAGCCTAGGCCACAATGCCGGCATCCGAGATTTTAGTCACTTTATGCATCAAAGCATCAACAATTACCGCCCTGTCTTGGTAGACAAATAATGGATTAATTTCCAATTCGGCGATGGTCGTTTTGTTCGTAATCACAAACTCGCCAATTTTCTGTATGTCGTCGCTTAAGCGCTCAATATCTACCGCAGGTTTGCCTCGGTAGCCTTTAAGCATAGGCGCTAACTTTAGTTGCATCAACGCCTGCGCGATTTCACTTTGATTCACGGGCAAAATCAACGTTACCGCATCTTGTAACAACTCAATCATAACGCCGCCCGTTGCCAAGGTCATCACCAAACCAAAGTTGTCGTGTGACCTCACGCTCACCATTAGTTCCAACAGTGGCTTCTCTTGCATTACTTCTACTAGAAACACATCCGTTGTTATATCTACAGAATGCGCTTTTACAGATTGGACCATGCTGCCAGCCGCTTGCTGTATATCGGCAAGGTCACGCAAGTTGAGCGCCACAGCGCCCAACTCTGTCTTGTGGGCAATTTGGTCCGAATTGACTTTTAAGGCGACGGGGAAACTGACCTCCACCGCGCCCGAATCAATCTGTACTTGGGTTAGTAATTGGGACTCTGGCACTTGCAAACCTGCGTCATGTAACGCCTGCTTACTACTCCATTCGTCTAGTTGACGAACGCCGCTAGAGCTGCCCTCTTTCTGAACCAACTCCAATGAAGGCTGATTCAATAGGGCATTGCGTGCCAACCCATAGTGCGCCGCTCCTGCTATCGCATTCAAGGTCTCGTGAATACCCTGCATCGGTGCAACCGAGTTCTCAATTAAATGTTGCCGAGTATCCATATCGATATTTTCAGGTAAGGTGCTACACACAGCCGCAGGTAAACCCACTTTGGATGTGGTATTGATAAAACACTGCGCATCGTTCGCGTAGTAAACCTTGCTTTCGTTTATATCTGGCAGTGGATAATCTTGCAGAATAAGCGCGCTATCATAGTCATCCTTAAAGGCGGCGTTAAAAACAGGTTGTAAATTTTCGGGGTCACCCCAAATTGGCGTGGTGTAATCAAGCGGATTGGATACTTGTGCGATGCTGGGCAATTTACTGACTAGATCAACTGCTACCGCCTTACTGGGCCGAGTAAAGTTTAAACCGATTTTTTCAGCGTAATCAGCCAGCATGGTGGCACCACCGCCTGAGCAAGTGAAACCCATCACCTTATTGCCCTTGGGAATACCCGCTACACAAATATATTTAAGGGTTTCAATTAATTGGGCTGGATTGGAAACGCTGATCACCCCTAAACGATCAAATAATGCCTGGTAGGTTTCTGCCGTGCCCGACAAGGAACCTGTATGGCTAACGGTTAACTCAGCACCGATAGCTGAAGTGCCGGTTTTGAGCACGACTAACGGTTTGTTCAAAGCTAACGCTTTTTGCGCAACGTCAATAAATCGTTGAATATCTTTTAAGCCTTCAATATGTAGTCCTAAGGCTCGAACTTCCGGCTTCTCGCATAGCACATCGATGTAATCTTCTAAACCCAAGCTAGACTGGTTACCGGCCGACACCATATAAGCCAGTGGTACTGAGCGCTGGTTCATGGTGATGTCTGAAGACAACATACCACTTTGCGTCACAATGGCAGCGCCATACCCTGGGCAAAAGCCGCCATGTGCAAATGGCCATAAGGCGACTTTATTAATATAGTTGATAATGCCGTAACAATTAGGGCCTACCAAGGCCATATCGCCTGCGGCGTCGATGAGTGATTGATCCCCTTCCCCGCCTTCTGAACCATCACCGCTAAAGCCAGCGGTATAACACACTATGCCGCCAGCTCCCCGACGAGCTAAGTCTTTTACTGTAAGCAGCGCGGGCGTTGCGGGTATGGCTAAAAACGTGGCGTCAGGCGCAGCGGGTAAATCATTAACACCGTCAAAGCATGCCAAGCCCGAAATACTGTCGCGCTTAGGATTTACCGGCCATATTTCACCGGCATAACCTATACGGCGTAATTCACCTATCACCGTCACCGCATCACGTCCGCCGATAACGGCGACGTGTTGCGGATTTAACAGTCGATCAACGTTGTCTCGTTTTAGCGGTGTCATGCACCTAGAGGGCGAAGAATTGATCGAGTGATAATGTGGCGTTGAATTTCTGAGGTACCGTCCCAGATACGCTCAAGCCGTGAGTCTCTCCATAGACGTTGTACAGGAAGCTCTTCCATCAAGCCCATGCCGCCGTATATTTGCACCGTGTCGTCAGCTACGCGGTTAAGCATCTCTGAGCAGTATACCTTTACCATGGCAGCATCGCTGTCTTGCATATTGCCATCGTCCGCCTTTTCTACGGCATTCATCACCAACAAATCAGCCGTCTTAATACCGATAGCCATATCTGCTAGCTTAAAGCCGGTGGCCTGAAATTGGCCAATAGGTTTTTTAAACTGCTTACGGTTTGCCGCCCAATCGACCGCTAGTTCATAAAGCCTTTCAGCTTTGCCGACGCAGGTTGCCCCTACCCAGATACGGCCCATTCCGAGCCACTGACCTGACAGTTCAAGCCCTTTACCCTCTGCACCTAAAATTTGATCCGGCCCTAAGCGCACATTATCAAAGCTCAATTGAAAGGTGTGATAACCGCGATAGCTAACGCACTTGGTGCCTACAGATATATCAAAGCCTTTGGTGCCGACATCAACTAAAAAAGCCGTTACGCGCTTTCTGGGACCGCGCGGGGTCTCATCTTCACCGGTTACCGCAAATACGATGGCAAAATCTGGCATGACTGGGCCAGAAATAAAGTGTTTAGAGCCATTAAGGATCCAATCATCTCCATCACGGCGTGCGTTAGACTTCATGGACATGATATCTGAGCCCGCTTCAGGTTCAGTCAGCGCAAACAACTCGCGTTTCTCCGCTTTAACACAAGGTGTTAAGTATTGTTCGATCTGGTCCCCCTTACAGGCCATTAGTAGCTCTGTAGGCCGACCAATCCAAGAATGCAAGGCATGGGAAGTACGGCCATACTCACGCTCTATAACCGCCATACTGGTGTAATCCAACCCACCACCACCAACCGACTCAGGCAGGTTGGCTGAATACAAACCCGCCTCTATGGACTGGGCTTGTATATGCTGGCCTAACTCAAGCGGTACTAGGCCTACCCGGTCTACTTCTTCTTCATACGGAATCAGCTCTTTGTCTATAAATGCTCTAGCGCTATCACGCAGCAACTGATTCTCGTGGCTTAGTTTAATATCCATTTTGTAACCTCTTACCGTTAGGCTCAGCCTTTCTTCAAACCGTATCGCTCGCGCACTTCAGCAGGCGTAACCGCTCGTGCACCTAGGCGTTCGATAATTTCAACTGCGCGGGTGACTAAATCGCCATTTGAAGCTAGAACACCGCGATCAAGATATATATTGTCCTCCAATCCAACGCGTACATTTCCGCCCATTACCACAGCAGCAGCCACCATTGGCATTTGCATTCGGGAGATACCAAAGCTTGCCCAAGCAGCGCCATCCGGCAATTCGTCTTTCATGCACTTCATGGTATCAATGGTTTGGTCAGCGCCCCACGGAATACCTAAGCATAGTTGGAACATAGGCGGATCGGCAATTAAACCCTCGGCTACCATTTGCTTGGCAAAACGGATGTGGCCTAACTCAAATACTTCCATTTCTGGCTTCACGCCCCAGCTTTTCACCAACTCGGCCATCTTACGTAAGGTAGGCGGTGTTGATATATAGATTTCGTTGCCGTTACCAAAATTCATGGTACCGCAGTCAATGCTGCATATTTCTGGACGACATTGTTCAACATGAATTAACCGCTCTTCTGGGCCAATCATATCAGTGCCTGGTCCAGGCATTGACGGGTCATCTGCACTGGGCACCCAATCTCCGCCCATCCCTGCTGTCAAATTTATAACCACGTCCGTATCAGAATCACGAATACGCTCAACGGTTTCTTTAAATAATGCCGGGTCACGTGAGCCTTTCCCTGTTTCAGGGTCGCGTACGTGAACGTGTGCAACTGCCGCGCCTGCTTTAGCTGCTTCAATAGCCGCATCCGCTATCTGTTCGGGGGTAACAGGCACACCAGGGTGCTTGGCTAAAGTGTCACCGGCGCCGGTTACCGCGCAAGTTACTATTACGTCGTAGTTCATAATGCAGATTCTGTTGTGAAATTAAGTCCTGCATTTTGCGCAATTCTCGCTTCCAGATTTGTCATTAATCGTCTAAAGTAGCAATTATTCGCCATCACCTTTCATTGATCAATAGATGACACCGTTCTCTGTCACCAGCAAAGCTCTCAATTACGCGTTCGTGTTGATTCCCAGATTCAATATGATGGCTGTCACCAGCATGATAGAACCCTTGCGAATTGCCAACTATCTATCGCCATCACCACTTTATCGATGGAACTTTTTATCGTTCGATGAAGAACAGGTTACGTCTAGCAATCAACTCTCAATCAATTGCACTTTAATAGACGCCTCCCACAGCACGCAATATGATGTTGTCTTCGTAGTAGGCAGCTGGGGTTGTGAACACTACCAACAAATTGAATTGTTCAATTGGTTGCATAAATTGAACTACAGAGGCGACACACTGTGCGCCGTAGAAATGGCTACTTACACCTTCGCCAGAGCAAAAATATTATCAGAGAAATTGGCCACCACGCATTGGTCAATGATGGCGGGTTTTGCTGAATTATTTCCCAAAGTGCAAACCAATGAGCACCTATACACCATCGATAAAAACTTAATGACCTGTGCGGGTGGCACAGCTGGTATGGACTTAATGTTACACCTCGTCAATCAGCAGTTTGGGGATAACCTAAGCAGTGAAATAGCGGATCAAATGATCTATCACCCCGTTCGACCCGCAAACACCCTGCAACGCCATACCCACGGAGGTAGTCACAGCCATATTCACCCTTACGTTAATCGGGCGATCAAGTTGATTGAAGAAAACATGTTGGAGCCGTTATCAGTGCCAGAAATTGCCCAGATAGTGGGCATTTCGCAGCGACAACTAGAACGCTACTTTAAAGAATACCTAGGTTGTTCCATCGTGCAATTTAGCCAATTAATGCGGCTACAATACGCCAGGGTATTGCTAACTAGCACTAGAATGCCAATACGCGAAGTTTCCGCCGCCAGTGGTTTTAATTCCATGTCGCATTTCAGTAAAGTGTTTATCAATCGCTTTGGCAAAAAGCCCAGTTCCTATCGACAAGCCTGGTTATCTGATGAAGACGCCCCGTCTTGGCCGGGTACGATATTCTCTCTATTGGAAGACAGTGGATTTGGAAAGAAGTAACAATATAGAAGCCCCAACATAACGTAGCGAGCGACAATAAGGTTAGGCAAAAGTGAACGAACAAGCGTAGCCTGTGTTTACACATGAGCACGACCTTATAACGAAGTATTTTTAGCGCAGTAAGTGATGCTAGGGTCTCAACAAATTAACCTCTTACTAATCCGACAAGTTCAATACTATCTATTGCCCAAACTCGTAATAATTCGTACCATCAGGTCAAAGTCTAATTAACTCCAATTAAATCGCACTCAATGATAAAACCCATCAAACGCCTGCTGGTTGCTAACCGCAGTGAAATTGCCATTCGTGTTTTCCGCAGCGCCCGTGAACTAGGCATTACCCCAGTGGCAATGTATAGCTACGAAGATCGATATGGACTACACCGCTTTCATGCGGATGAGGCTTATCAAATTGGTGAGGCCGGTGAACCGATTAAGAATTACCTAAACATTGAAAAAATCATTGCCCTAGCCAAGGCACAAAACATTGATGCAATTCACCCAGGTTATGGCTTCTTATCTGAAAACCCTACTTTTGCAGAGCGTTGCCGTGAAGAAGGACTTATTTTTGTCGGGCCCAAAACTACAACCTTAAACTCCTTGGGTGACAAAACCTCTGCGCGCGCGATGGCAGAGGTGGCTGAAGTACCGATACTGGGCGGGGCTAATCGCTCAATTACCGACTTAGCAGACGGCCTAGCAACTGCGCTGTCTGTAGGGTATCCGATCATGCTCAAAGCGGCGCACGGCGGTGGTGGTCGTGGCATGCGCAAGGTGATGAGTGAAGCGGATTTTGAAGCCTCATTCCATGCTTCACAGCGTGAATCTTTTTCAGCCTTTGGCAGCAAAGATATATTCATTGAAAAGCTAATTACCAAAGCACGACATATTGAAGTACAAATCCTAGCCGACCAACACGGCAACTTGGTCCATTTACATGAGCGCGATTGCTCTGTGCAACGTCGATATCAGAAGGTAGTGGAAATTGCCCCTGCCCCAAACTTAGCTGAAGATATTCGCCAAAGTATCTGCGCCGCCGCTTGTAAGATTGCTGCCAGTTCAGATTACGAGAACGCGGGCACAGTTGAATTCTTATTAGACGATGAGACACAAAAATTCTATTTCATTGAGGTAAATCCACGCATTCAGGTGGAACACACTGTTACGGAAGAAGTCACGGGCATTGATATTATTCGTGCGCAAATATTGGTAGCACAAGGGCACCACCTTGATGGCGAATTAATTGATATTCCTTCGCAAGAGTCGGTCACAGTTAACGGTTTTGCCCTGCAGTGTCGAATAACTACTGAAGACCCTACCAACAGTTTTATGCCTGATTATGGCCGCTTAACGCAGTACCGTTCAGCCAGTGGCATCGGTATTCGCTTGGATGCGGGCAGCGCATTTTCTGGTGCTATCGTGACGGCCTTTTTTGATTCGATGCTGGTAAAAATCAGTGCGCGTGCACGCACTTTTGATGCAGCGATTACGCGCATGACTCGAGCACTGAACGAATTTAGGGTGCGCGGCGTAAAAACCAATATCCCCTTTTTATTACGCTTGTTAGAACACGATACGTTCCGTGAAGGTCTTTGCAGCACCACTTTTATCGATACCACGCCGCAATTGCTCGAATTTAAAATGGAAGAAAGCCGCACTTCGCGAATCTTGCATTACATTGCCAACACCATTGTTAATGGCAACGAACTGGTTAAGGGCCGCCCCGTGTCTGTGCGGCGCGCAGCTGTACCACTGCCCAACGACGGCAACTTTGGTTTAGAGACCCCCAAGGGAAGTCGAGATATCTTCAAAGAACAAGGCGTCGACGGTTTACAGAAATGGATTCTTAACAAAGAAAATTTACTGATAACCGATACCACCTTTCGGGACGCACACCAAAGTTTATTTGCCACCCGTATGCGTACCGTTGACATGCTTAACGTTGCACAGAGTTATGCTCACATGGCACCTGAATTATTTTCACTAGAAATGTGGGGCGGTGCGACTTTTGACACCTCAATGCGCTTTCTCAAGGAAGACCCTTGGCAGCGTTTAAATGATATGCGCGAACGAGTGCCGAACATCTTATTTCAGATGTTACTGCGCTCCTCTAGTGTGGTGGGCTATGTTAATTATCCAGACAACGTGGTGCGCGAATTTATTCGCGAATCGGTCGACGCGGGAATGGATGTGTTTAGAATATTCGACGCGCTTAATTGGGTGCCTAATATGCGCGTTGCCATGGAGAGCGTGCAAGAGTTTGGCGGCATCTGCGAAGCCGCCGTTTGTTACAGCGGAGATTTGCTTGACCCCACCAGGACCAAATATACACTTGAATACTACATAAAAATGGCGCGTGAATTAGAAGACGCAGGTGCCCATATTTTGTGCATCAAAGACATGGCGGGCCTGCTTAAACCAGATGGCGCCACGCTCTTATTTAATGCGCTTAAACAAGCAATATCTATCCCTATTCACTACCACACCCATGATACCTCAGGCATGCAAGCGGCAGCGATACTTAATGCAGCTAAGGCTGGTCTAGATATTGCAGACGCTGCAATGGCACCCTTATCCGGCGGCACATCGCAACCGAACTTAAACACCCTCGCCGCAGCGCTTAAGTTTGATAAACGCAACACCGGTTTAGATACTGACAAATTAGATGTACTGGCTGATTATTGGCGCAGTGTGCGTGAGTTCTATACACCCTTTGAAGCGGAGACCCTACCTGCTACCGCCGACTTATATAAGCATGAGATGCCAGGTGGCCAATACACTAACCTTTTCGAGCAAGCGCGGTCACTAGGCTTAGCGGATCGCTGGGTAGAAGTATGCGAGATGTATGCGTCAGTTAACCAGCTGTTTGGAGACATCGTCAAAGTAACTCCTACCTCAAAAGTAGTGGGCGACATGGCTTTGTTTATGGTGGCCAACGATTTAACCGCAGCTGACATTACCGATTCGGACAAAGAGCTGGCTTTCCCTGCTTCTACGCTCGATTTAATGAGCGGCCGAATGGGGCAGCCTTATGGCGGTTTTCCTGAGAGTGTACAAAAGCGGATTTTGAAAGGTGAACAACCTTTGACGGAACGCGCGGGTGAGAGCTTAGACGACATAGACTTTCAGCAAGTGAAGCTTGATTTAAGCGCCTTGGGTGTTGCCAATCCTACAATGCGTGATGCGCTGGCACACACTTTATATCCTAAGGTCTATGAAGGCTTACATGCGCACTTAGTAGAGTTTGATGATACTAGTCACTTGCCTACTCCCGTATTTTTCTACGGCCTAAAGCACGGCGAAGAGATCACCATTGATGAAGAATATGGCAAAGCACTTATTATCAAATTTCAAGTGGTCGGTGAGGCCCATGAAGATGGCCGTAGAACGGCATTTTTTGAAGTAAATGGTCAGCCTAGTGAGGTCGTAGTTACGGATAAGAGTTTAACGTCAAGCGTGGTGGCGCATAAAAAGGCTGAAGCTTCGAATACCAAACACATCGGTACCAATATGCCAGGGATAGTGGTGAATATCGCCGTCCAAACGGGCGACAAGGTCTCTAAAGGTCAGAGTGTATTAACGCTTGAGGCGATGAAAATGGAGAGTACCTTAACGTTTGAAACTACAGGCACAGTCGGCGAAATATTAGTGCACGTTGGCTCCTATGTTGAAGCTGGAGATTTGCTGGTTACTTTGGAGTAGGCTTTTACAGCGGCTGGATTGTCGCGTCGCTTTGCTCCTCGCAACGACGATATTTCGGGGTTGCAGGAACAGTCCGGCTGATGTGCATTGCTTCTTAATGTTGAAGCTGGGGGTTTGCTAGTTACTTTAGAGTAGGCTTTTACAGCGGCTGGATTGCCGCGTCGCTTTGCTCCTCGCAACGACGATTTTTCGGGGTTGCAGGAACAGTCCGACTGATGTCCATTGATTCTTATGTTAAAACTGGGGGTTTGCTGGTTACTTTGGAGTAGGCTTTTACAGCGGCTGGATTGCCGCGTCGCTTTGCTCCTCGCAACGACGATATTTGGGAAGCATAGAAGTAAGCTATTCTAAGAGTCCCTCATATAAATCTAACCAACCCGGGTTACATTTTTCAATTAGTGCGATTTTCTTTTTCCTAGAACCAGCCTTAATCTGCTTTTCTCGTGTTATTGCAACTTCCATAATTTCAGCAGACTCGAAGTACACTAACCGTTTTAGCCTATACTTTTTAGTAAACCCTTCTTGGAGGTAATTTTTATGCTGTTTGATCCGTCTAGGCAAATTACTCGTAACACCAGTGTACAACGTGCCATTACGCTTATTAGTCAGTATATAAATATAGGGATTCCTTTCCATGTCTACACTATAGCCTCTCGCTCAGCATGACGCCAAAGTTAAAACCTCGTCGTTGCGAGCGAAGCGCGGCAATCCACGTCAACAAGAACACCTACCCCAAACGAAAGCTCGCTAAAGCCTTCAACTGGCGACCTGCCCCATCAAGATTTTCACCACTCAACCACTGTTCAAACACCGCTTTATTGGCAGCCCATTCTGAATCTAGAATAGAGTACCAAGCAGTATTCCGATTCCGCCCTTTGTACATAGTCGCTTGGCGAAAGATGCCTTCGAAACTAAATCCAAAACGCAGTGCCGCTTTATTAGAAGGCGCATTAAGAGAATCGCATTTCCACTCGTATCGGCGATACCCCCAAACATCAAACACCTGGTTCATCATTAAGTACATGGCTTCAGTAGCCAATGTAGTGCCTTGTAATAAAGGCGAAAAATGGATATGCCCTACTTCGATTGAACCCACGTTCGGGTCAATCCTTAAATAGCTAGCCATGCCCACTGGCTTGTCCGTTTTACAATCAATAATCGTATAAAACTTTGGATCTTGAGCCACACAAGTACTTAGCGCCCATTCAGCAAAGGCTTCTTTTGAATCAAATGGCCCATAAGGCATATAAGTCCAATTGCCTCCTGCAGCGTCTTTAATAAACGCCAAGTACAAGTCATCGATATGTTTCTGGGCACTAAATGCCTCTAACCTGCAGCTCTTACCCACCATCGGAATGTCCCTAGGCCAAGTAGCTGCTCGCCAATCGCTTATCGGTGCGCCAACGGCTTGCCCCAGTTCATTCTTATATTCGGTCATAAATTTTTACTCATCATCAAAAACCCACAAAATGCGGCATTATTACTTCGGAGGCTACGATCAACATTCCGCTTGGCCTTATTTATAGTTTGTCGATACTTTTTGTAAAAGGCCCAGCTTGGTTGGGGTTTATAGACCAGTTCAATTTCCAGCTGCTGGATTATTCCTTTGGTTGTCGTCGGTTTAACAAATACTTCTTTCTCAGGTCGAAAATAGAAAGGAATAACGCTCACCAATGTCCATTTTGCGAGCTTTTCAATTCGCAATAAATTTATCATTTGCTCAAAACCATAAGCTTGATCACCATATAGTTGTTCATATAACGCCTGAGCAAGGGCCTCTTTCTCGGTGTCATGAAGGCTTTTCACAAAATCTCTAAACTTGGGTTTTTCAAATAATGAAACCATCGACGAACGCGACACCACCTTCACCATAGCCGCAACAATTTGATCGACGTTGTAGAAATTCTTTTCCTCGAATAGCTCCTGCGTTGTTTCAACCAATTTTAATATCCTGTGCTTTTTACGAAGCTCTAGTATTTCTGGATTATCAAACCCGCCTGCATAGCGCAGCAAAAATTGATTTTCTGCTTGTTTTAAATTTCCTAAATTCATTTATATAGCGGCTCAATAGGGGTTATGTCACGGTGATGTTTATAGTCTGGGCGTGTCGGTTTGGTATAGGCATTAGAAACCGGATTAACCACGATAGAAAAGATAGCCCTGTCCCAAGGCGACATATTATTCGGCGAGCCATGTACAAGCGTATCGTGGAAGATCAACATCGTGCCTTTTTTACCCGTGGCGGAAACAATGCCATTTTTCGCTACTAACGCGGACACATGTTGCTGATCACATACCCACAACGGATAACTGGTGGTTTGGTCATCCAAAGTAGCGCCGTGCTCGCCAAAACGGTGCGAGCCAGGAATAAAATACAGTGGTCCGTTGAACTCGGAAACATCGTCTAAAAAGATGTGTAAATTAAGTGCCAACGGCGATTCAACACCGTCTTCTTCTTTATGAGTCGCAAAATCATAATGCCATTGCCACACCTCACCGGTAAATGCGGCTTTCACATTGACCTTGATTTGTTGTAAATAAATTGGTGCTTGTAGGACCTGCAATGCGGGTGAAGCCAACCTTGGGTCGCGAATCAATCGCGCAAAGAATTCGTCTCGAAGATGCAAACCCATTACAGTGCGCACCGTATTTGAGTCTCGCTCGACGATGTTAGCCTCATGCGATTGTTCGAACAGTGCCGGCATCCGGGCGTTGATTGCGTCAACCTCCTCGTCGCTAAAAACATCTGGCAACACAAGAAAGCCGTCGCGCTCCAAATTTTCTAATTGATTTAGTTTTAAGTTCATGAGGGAAGGCGTTTAAATATGAGTCATTTCATTAGGTAACTATTTACCCTCGCTAAATAACTTGATTTGTCTACTAATAAGAGAGCCACTTTTCAAGAAATCCAACCAAAGCATAAAATTTTCAATATTACAATCTAGCCGTTTAACCCTGATCCCCAGATAGAGATTGATAAAAAGCTAAAAGCCTTGGCTGTATAAAGGTTTGAGACAAATCACTCCATCACCCAATGGGTGCAACAACTCAAGCCTCACGATCATTTTACCTTACAAACTCGACACAACGAACGATTTACTTACCTCTCGCGCAGGATTATTGGCTATTGCTCAGTTAATGAAGCACCTGAAGCTTACTGAGCGTGTTGATGAGCACTTCCCATCGCCCAACAGGCCCAACACTAATCGTGGGTATAAGACTTCCGAGTTCATCAATACGCTTATTTTAATGCAGCATGAAAGCGGCTTTCATCTGGACGATGTTCGCCGTATGCATGATGATGAGGCGCTGCGTACCGTGTTGGATATTAATCAACTGCCGAAGGCGACTACGCTTGGCGATTGGCTACGGCGAATGGGTGGTCAGCCAGAAGCACAGTCGGCTTGGGCAAAGGTCAATCAAGCGCTGTTACAGTCGGCCTTGCACCCCTGTAAAAAGGTAACGCTGGACATCGACGCAACTGAGATTGTTGCGTACAAGGCCGAAGCGCAATGGACTGACAACAAGAACAAAGGCTTCATGCCAATGGTCGGACATATTGCGCAGACCGGCCAAGTCGTAGCGGTTGATTTTCGCAAAGGAAATGTGCCACCAGCATAGAATAATGTGGCGTTTATAAAGCAATGCGAACGCAGATCGACGTGGCGGGTGATTCAGACTGGTAGCCTTTGCTTGGTAAGGAAAGTCACGTGACAAATGGCCAAGAAACTTACCGAACCCGCTTTTGTATCGGTGATTATGAGAAGGCCTTTACACTCATCATTCAGCGAAAGTTGATCAAAGGGCAAGCGAGTTTGGATTTAGAGTCACAAGACGGCTCAGACGAAATAAACCTAGATGGCTATGTGTATCGCGCGATTGCGACCAACCGAGACATGCTGAGTGATAGCCAAATTATTCATTGCTACCATCAGCGCGGTGAAAACAGCGAGAATCGGAACAAGGAATTGAAGCTGGACTTTGGTGGTGACACGCTGCCATGTTCGAACGTCGAAGCCAATGCGCTATATTTTCTAATCAGTGCTCTGTCCTACAATTTGTTCGCCCTCATGCGTCAATTGTTGCCAGAGAGCCTGGCGCAGCACCGTGCGATCACGATACGCTGGCGATTGTACGCCGTGGCGGCCAAAGTGGTCAGAACGGGGCGTGGATTATATGTGAAGCCACAGAAAAGACACAAAACACTCTTGGAGCAAGTGCTACGGGCATTGAAGGGACTTCAGCCACCTCCGATTTGACGTAATTCTTCGCTGTGAGAACGAGCGTCCTTAGGATAGTTGTGTCTAAAATTACACATTATGGACTGAAAGTGCGTCAAGAGACAGTTTTCGACTTACCTATGCGGTCATATTTGCCCGTGCTTGATAAAAATCAGGCTTGAAATCTGAGTTCAGAGGCTTTTAGGGTATTAGCGATCTCTATTTGGGGATTTGGGTTATTGAAAACAACATAGGATTTGAAATTGTCAATTAAGAAAATAGACACGCTGGTAGTCAGTGCCGGTCAAGCGGGTGTGGCGATAAGTGAGCACTTGAGCAAAAATGGCGTACCGCACTTGGTTTTGGAAAAAGACCGTGTAGCGGAACGATGGCGCACTGGTAAATGGGACTCTTTGCTCACAGACGGCTCAGCTTGGCATGATTGCTTCCCTAGTATGGCGATACCCGATGCGCACCCTGATGACTTCATTCCCAAGGAACAGGTAGCCGATTATTTCGCGGCTTATGCTGAACAGTTCAATGCCCCTGTTCGTTGCGGTGTTGAAGTCACCAAGGTTCAACGCAATATCGGTCGCCCCGGCTTTCATCTCGAAACATCAACAGGTATCATCGAGGCCAATAACGTGGTGCCTGCCACGGGGGCTTTTCAGTGCCCTTTTATTCCACCAGTGGTACCTGAACAGTAGATGTATTGCAAATGCACTTCTTTGATTACCGTAATCCGAGTCAATTACCAGAAGGTGCGGTGATGGTGGTGGGCGCGGGTTCTTCAGGCGTTCAAATTGCTGACGAACTGATGCGTTCGGGTAAACAGGTTTACCTATCCGTTGGACCTCATGACCGCTTTCCACGGCGCTACCGCGGGCGCAATAATGTTTGGTGGCTAGGCGTACTGGGATTGTGGGATATAGCAGCCCAAGAGCCGGGTAAAGAACACGTTACGATTTCAGTTAGTGGCGCGCGAGGCGGTCACACCATAGATTTTCGAACGCTGACTGCTAATGGCATGATGCTTGTTGGTATGACGCAGAAGTACGAGGATGGTGTCCTAAGCTTCGCACCCGACCTCACGACCAATATCGCCAACGGAGACGCTAACTCCCTTTCGATGTTAGATGATGCTGATGCCTATATAGAGCGCAATGGCCTAGATCTACCCCTAGAACCTGAAGCTCGTCAATTCGGTCCGAATGCCGATTGTATTATTAACCCGCTGGATAAGCTAAATCTACCCGGCGCCGGCGTTACCGCAATTATATGGGCCACCGGATTTGCTCAAGACTTTAGTTGGTTAGAGGTTAATGCCTTTGACGAAATCGGTAAGCCCAAGCACCAGCGTGGTGTTTCGGTAGAGCCCGGCATTTATTTTCTGGGTTTGCCGTGGCAATCACGCCGAGGCTCATCATTTATCTGGTGGGTTTGGCACGATGCCAAACACGTAGCAGATCAAATCGCTACGCAGCGCAACTATCTCGCCTACGCACCGACTAAGAGCAGTTAAGCGCCGTGGTCATCTCTTGTTGATTGTTCAGGGATAAGGCAGTCCCCACCACTCTACTCAGTGCGTACTCGACATGGCTTATAGTATAAAGTTAAATCGAATATATGATCCGATATTTCAGCAACAGGACATAGAGGCAAAACTTATAGGTTCGGTAAGTTGCCAGATTGGAATTATCGCCACTAAAGTTTAATTTCTTAGTACCATATCGAAACCTGTTGCAATCGAATTAGACGCCATTCTGGTATTGATTATCTGAGTTCGATAAACTTCGGATAATAACCTTGAGTAATTAGGTTTTCACCCTTGCCCCTAACAACGTGGCAAATCACAATTGTGTAAGTATTTAAGAATACATCAAAATGACAAATAAATTAATCTCTCCACTTTCCGGACTTAGACGTCTTATCGAAACGGATCAAGCTGGCGCACTGGAACACGATTTTCTTAACGATAAACAGCCTGTTTGGTCTCCTCATAATAAGATCATTAACGTCACACCAGGTCCCGCTTTTGGTTCTGAGTTAGTCACCCAGTTTTCGTCTAACCAAACACGTGGTATGCGTGGCCCCGGCGCCGCAAGTTTTTTTACCGCGGTTCGGGCAGATTACGGGAAACTAGTTGATATGCAAGAAGGTGGTATGGCTTTGTTCTTTACCGGCTCTGGCACTTCTGGAACAGAGGCAGCTGCTGGCGCTCTGCGTACACCAGGCGAAGCAGACCTAGAAACACCAGCGATCATAACGCTAGAGATCGGTGCTTTCAGCAATGCCATGGGCAACTGCGTTGAAAACTTGGGCAGAAATGTGCTTCGCCTAAAAGCTAAAGTGGGTGAAGATCTGCCATTGGCTAAATGCCGCGAAGTGTTAGCAAACGACCCCAACGGCGACGTCAAAATGGTGATGGCACCTCATAACGAAACGGGCGCCGGAGTAACGACTAACCCTAGACAGTTACGTGACTTACTGGATGAACTAAACCATCCGGCATTGCTTTTTACTGACGGCATTTCTTCCATCGGCACGATGCCATGTTCTATGACTGAGATGGGAATCGACATACTTGCTGGCTGTAGTCAGAAAGGTATGATGGGTACGCCCGGTATCGGCATGCTTTCTCTTAGTCCCAAAGCAATAGAAAAAGTTCGTGAATCTGACAAACTGCTGCAAGAGGCTGGGATTAAAAAAGGCCAACATTATCTAAACCTTGGCAAGATGATTGACGCCATGGAAGCTACTGGTCTGCACATCGAGACTCCCGGAGATTATTCCCAATTTGCTGCGGCTTTGGATGCACATGCAATCGAAAGTATTGAGCGCGTTTGTGAGCGCCATGCGGGTTGTTCCGATATCTACCGCGCTGCCGTGCAGGCCGCTGGCTTTGATCTGGTAGCAAAGGATATCAATACTGCCTCTAATGCGGTAACGGCGGTTAAAGCGCCAACAGGTTTTGGTGAGAAAAAAATCATGGAAGTGCTGAACATCATGTACTTCAAACACGCTGTAGAAGCGGCGGCAATTCCAGGCGCACCTGATCTGGGCTGGCGACTTTGTGCGACAGGTGGCATCCAGCCGCAACATGCGCTGTCGGCTGCTATTGCTTTCCTATATTCAGCTGAAGAAGCAGGTCTACCGGTTGACGTTGACAAGGGCGTGTTGGCGGCATCTGAAGCTTACAGCAAGGTTGTTAAGTACCATCGTCCACTGCCGGGAATTGATGTATACGGAAGATAAGCGAGTTATCAACACAAAATAAGCTCAAGGAAGAGCGCACTTTAGAACTAGGAGAAACGTAAAAAAGGCACTTGGATATACTCATCTAAGCGCTTTTTATTTTATCAGGTGTAAAGGAGTCAACAAAAGCGAACCTACTTTCGAGATTTCTAAATTAGATGTCTTATTTTTTGAGCTGAATGTAGACTGGTTTAAGAGCTTCGGGCGTAATGCCGAAATAGAGTTTCTTCTTCGTTATCTTTCTCTTGGTGCACATGATTATGGCTTAATTTTCACCACCTTGGCCGCTTGTGTGAAGTAGTGAATGCTGTTCTGCCAGTTCCGCTTTCCCTAACAGCTCATAACAGGTGGAGAGATGCAGATGCGATTTACTATAATCAGGCTGTAGTGCCAATACCTTGTTAAAATGCACAATCGCTTTGCTGCATTGGTTCACCTTCTTCAATTCGTACCCTAGATTAAAGTGAGCCTGCATATCATTCTGATTGTGCTGCGGGCTTGATTGTAGGCATCAATTGCACTCTTTGATTGCCCGAATTTTTGATAAGCAAAGCCTAACCAGGACAGAGTTATGCCCGAATCTGGTGTATGAGGCATTTCCTTCAAGCGGCCTCGGTTTGGTCTGAATAGGGATTAGTTTGCTTTATCCCATCTTTAAATGGAACCCCTTGAATCACTTTTGCTAGATAGTCAAACCCGCGTATTCGGTTCCACTTTTTCTCTGCGCACTGACCCAGTTTGAACATCATGCTTAACATGCCATCACGGCTAAGACATCCCTTGCATCCCTTGCATCGTTTGGTGCAGTGTCGGATAGCCGGAAGGTTAATTCAATTGGATTCGTAGTACGTATGCTCACCCAATGCTTGGCAGGGAACGAGTAGAACGCCATTAACTCTTCGCGATCTTTTTCCAAACACTGTGTGGCTTTGGGATACTTGTCTAGATAGATTTAAATGAATAATTGATAGGCGCTTTGCGGCGCTTCTTCAGTTTCTTCCTGCCAGATGTTATGCAGTGCTGCTTTTGCTTTGGGCTGCACCGATTTAGGTGGCTTGTTCAGTAAGTTGCTGTTTTATGTACCCAGCACCGTTGATGTTTAGTAGCAGGATAGACTTCTTCCTGGGCATTCCAGAAGCCTAAAGCGCCATCACCGATGCCCAGTTCTGCTTGATTTATGCCTCGCTCCTTGAGCGCCAACAAACCCTCTCGCCAACTCTGCGTAGACTCTCGCTCACCGTCTTCAATCGCCAGTAACTTCTTGTGACCACGCTCGTTCACTCCGATAACAACCAAGGCACACAGCTGGCCCTCACCGCCGCGCAGACCGCTGTGTATCCCGTCTGCCCATAGATAAACCCATCGATCTTGAATCTAAACGTTCTTTATTCCAATCCTTGCACTCCAGAGACCACGTTGCTTTGAGTTTGCTTACTGTGCTTGATGATAACCCAGTCGCTGATTGACCCAATAGCACACTCAGCGCATCCCCCATTTCTCCAGTGCTGACACCCTTGAGATACAGCCAAGGCAGGGCCGCCTCTAGTGTTCTCGTCTTACGCACATACGGCGGCACTAAAGCAGATCGGTACTCCAGTTCGGGAGCGCACCTTGGGAATACGTACCTTGACTGGGCCAATCCCAGTATGCAGTTCACGTTCTGGCAAATAGCCGTTACGAACGACACCGGCACGTCCTGAATCTGAGACTTTTTCACTATTGCGAGTAGAAGTGATGGGCTTATAGGAAAGCCAGTGGTGATTATCCAACATTACGCATCCTTTGATTCTGATGCTATTTCTGCATCTCAACAACTGGCCTTCTGGAATGCCATACGAGATTACAATGTTATTGCTATTTTACATGGACATACGCATGACGGTTTTTCTAACGCAAACTCGCTGAAGTCGCGAGTCAGAAAAGGAATGGGTAGGGCCGCGCGTTCATCTGCGTTTGAAGATAATCATTTCCCCGCCTATGATAAGTCCGCAGCCAAGGGAAATTCCACTGACCCAGACATTGGTGCTCCCCAGATAGAGATCGCTAATACCCTAAAAACTTCTAAACTCAGATTTCAAGCCTGATTTTTATCAAGCACAGGCAAATATGACCGCATAGGTAAGTCGAAAACTGTCTCTTGACGCACTTTCAGTCCATAATGTGTAATTTTAGACACAACTATCCTAAGGACGCTCGTTCTCACAGCGAAGAATTACGTCAAATCGGAGGTGGCTCAAGTTCCTTCAATGCCCGTAACACTTGCTCCAGCAGTGTTTTGTGTTTTTTCTGTAGCTTCACATATAATCCACTCCCCGTTCTGACCACTTTGGCCGCCACGGCGTACAATCGCCAGCGTATCGTGATCGCACAGTGCTGCGCCAGGCCTCTCTGGCAACAATTGACGCATCAGGGGGAGGGGGATCAGGGGAGTATCTTAAACTAGTGGCAAATCAATATGTAGTAATCTTAATAAGTAAGCACGTAAGTTCTGATACAAGTCCATTTTATTAACCCGAGGAGAAGCAATGCATTTTTTAAACAAGTACGAATCGCAAAGTTACGCGCTAATGCGAATAGTGACTGGCTTTTTATTTTTATGGCACGGTACACAGAAATTTTTAGACTTTCCAAAAGCCGGCCCCGAACTAAACGCCATGATGACAGTGGGAGGAGGAGTTGAACTAATCGGGGGCTTACTGTTGATGGTAGGCCTACTTACTCGTCAAGCTGCTTTCATTTGCAGTGGCACCATGGCGGTGGCTTACTGGGTATTCCATGTACCTGGCTCTAATCCACTCTTGCCCATGCTCAACGGTGGCGAGCTAGCAATTATGTTCTGCTTTGTGTTCCTGTTTATCTCCTGTAAGGGTGCAGGTATTTGGAGCGTAGACGCCGCTAGAAAATAAAACAAAGAAGCCAATAATGCGCACTGCATTATTGACTTTTATATATCGGAGTACGGCTAATACTTCCGAGTTAAATTACCCGCTGTTTACCCTACGATGGACAGCCTTTGAGTAGTATTTACTTTATCTCAAGCAACTCAATGACAAATACCAACGGTTGATGAGGGCCGATATTGCCGCCAGCACCACGTTCGCCATAAGCGAGTTCTGATGGTATAGCAACTTCCCACTTTGAGCCTTCTTTCATCATCGGCAATATTTGCTGCCAACCTTTAATTACACCACTAACTGGAAACTCCGCAGGCGTACCGCGAGCATAAGAGCTATCAAATTCCGTACCATCCTTTAGGGTGCCAGCATAATGTACCTGAACTGTATCGGATTCCAATGGTTGTTTTCCTGTGCCTTCAGCAAGTATCTTGTAGTGAATCCCTGTATCTGTGGTTGATACGCCTTCTTCCTTAGCATAACCTTCTAGGAAAGCTTGACCTTCCTTCACCGCCGACTCCGCTTGTTCGCTAGCTTTGGCCGCCTGCCGTTCTTGCTCTTCTTGCAAGAACGATTGCAACTCAGCTTGATTCATCAGTGTATCACCGCCGCTTAAGACTGCAGACAGACCTTCAATCACTGAGATTGTGTTAACTTCGAATTGCCCTTTGTCAAGATTGTCTGAAATTTGCTGGCCAAAGACCATGCCCAAAGCGTAACTCTTTTTGTCGAGCGCATTAGTTAAATCAGTTTCAGCTGACAAGGAACCACTAAGTATTAAAAAAGAGAGGCTAGAAGCGATAAGTGTTTTTTTAAGCATATTGTTGATCATATTTAGTGTGATTGTAAAAATTCTAGTACTTGTTGTATGTGCGTTACCGGCACCAGTTTTATGTCCGACACCGGTTTTTTCGGAACGTTCGCTTTTGGCAACATAACGCTGTCAAACCCGAGTTTTCGAGCTTCCTTAATTCTGTCTTGTCCACCTTGCACCGGGCGAATTTCTCCTGTTAATCCTAACTCTCCGAACGCCACCAGTTTACTGCCTATTGAACGATTCAACAAACTCGAAATCAAGGCTATCACCACGGCCAAATCAGAGGCTGTTTCAGTGACTTTTATGCCACCCACGACATTGGCAAATACATCTTGGTCGCTCAACATCAAACCTCCATGTCGATGGAGAATTGCCAACAACATCGCCAACCTGTTTTGCTCTAAACCAACGCATAGTCGTCGTGGGTTGCCTAATGCACTTTGATCCACCAAGGCTTGCACTTCAACCAGTAACGGCCGTGAACCTTCTTGGGTCGCCAACACAACACTGCCGGCAGCTTCCGTACTGAAACGGCTGACAAACATGGCTGATGGGTTGCTTACGTCAACTAAGCCTTCTTCAGTCATGGCAAACACGCCTATTTCATTGACTGCACCGAAGCGATTTTTAATAGCGCGAATGAGCCTGAAACTACTGGCGGTGTCACCTTCGAAATACAATACCGCATCAACCATGTGTTCTAATATACGCGGGCCCGCTAACGAGCCTTCTTTAGTGACGTGCCCCACTAACATTACCGCGCAATTATTTTGCTTGGCATAGCGCACTAATCGCGCTGCACATTCTCTTACTTGGGTCACACTGCCCGGTGCCGACTCTATGGCCTCGGTGTAGACCGTTTGTATCGAATCAACCACCAAAACATCCGGTCGCGTCTTTTGGGCAGCTTGCAGTATAGGCTCCAATCGATTTTCGGCCATCACCTTAAGTGACTGAGTTTCTTCGCCTAAGCGTTTTGCTCTAATGGCAATTTGCTGAGCTGACTCTTCGCCGCTAGTGTATAACACGGATTGTTGCCGGTTCATCTTCGCCATATATTGCGTTAGCAATGTCGACTTACCAATACCTGGGTCACCACCTAATAGAATCACTGAACCCGGCACCACGCCGCCGCCCAATACTCGATCTAATTCAGCACTATGGGTAGATAGACGTTGGACTTTTTGCAAATCAACATCCTTAAGCTCTATAACACTTGAATCTGGCGCCAAGCCAGCGTGTCTAGCAGCAACCGATGTGCCCTGCTCTACCCGTGCAATCAAGGTATTCCATTCACCGCAGTCCCCGCACTGCCCTGCCCATTTAGGGGCGACACTACCGCAATCAGTACACAAGTAAACTGTTTTGGATTTGGCCATAACTAATCTATATTGATGCGCGCAACTCGTTGACCAACCTTACATAACAATTCATAACCAATTGTTCCTGCCCATTTTGCTACCGTATCCACGCTGAGCTGTTCTCCCCATAACTCTACATCATCGCCTGTTTTGCAGTCATCTAAACTGCTTAAATCTACCGCCAGTGTATCCATTGAGACACGTCCAATAATCGGTGCGGATTGTTGATTAATGAGCACATAAGCCTCGTCACTGACATTACGCGGATAACCATCTGCATAGCCAGCTGAAACAACCCCAATGCGAGTCGTATCTTTAGCTGCCCAGATGCCGCCGTACCCTACACGGTCATCTTCGCTGATAGAGTAACAACTTATCAAGCTCGATTTCAAATACATCACCGCTCTAAGTCCTAGGTCACCAGCGGTGTGCTCGGCAAAGGGGGAAGCGCCGTATAGCACCACCCCAGGGCGCACCCAGTCATAATGACTATGAGGCAATTTTAGAACAGCTGCAGAGTTGGCCATTGAAAAAGCCGCATCAGAAAATGGTTTTATGGCTGAGGTAAATCGAGAAATCTGGTAGTCATTGTGTGGGTCATCTGGCGTGTCTGCATTGGCAAAATGCGACATGATGCCCACTGTGCCGCTGCAACTGGCAGTCACTTGCTTTACCACAGCATCAACCTGATCAATTTCAAACCCCAAACGATTCATGCCTGTATTTATCTTCACCCAGCTGTCCTTTATTTCCCCCTCATAAGCTGCCAACCATTGTAGTTGCTCTGGTTGATAGAACGTTGGCGTAATGTTATGCAGGGTACATAATGCTAGTTGAGTAGGGTCAATAAGACCGCTTAAGCATACGATGGGCTGGATGCAACCCAGCTCACGAAGGCGGACGCCCTCTTCAATTGTTGCGATGGCAATAGCGTCAATGCCGTTATCAAAGGTATTGGCCATAAACTGCTGGCCGTGGCCATAAGCATCTGCTTTAAGTACCGCCATTAACTTTGCGCTGGGTGTTAGTTTCTTGACAGCGGCCAAGTTGTGCTTAGCAGCAGACGCATGTATCTCTGCCCAAACTCTATGTTGCATACAGCGACTAACCCGGTGACGAACTTAGTTATTAAAGCTTTCGAAATCAGCGGGCGCCAAATTCTCAAATCGAGTAAATTCTCCGATAAAAGCTAGCTTTACTTTACCGATAGGCCCATTACGTTGTTTGCCAATGATAATTTCAGCGATACCTTTATCATTGGATTCATCGTCATATACTTCATCTCGGTAGATGAAAAAGATGACGTCAGCATCTTGCTCAATGGCACCTGACTCACGTAAATCCGACATGACTGGGCGCTTATCCGGTCGTTGTTCCAGGCTGCGATTCAACTGTGAGAGAATAATCAGCGGCAAATCCAATTCCTTGGCCAGCATCTTTAATGAACGCGTCATTTGCGATATTTCGGTCGCGCGGTTCTCATTGCTTTCAGACGATTGCATGAGTTGCAGGTAATCAATGACGATCATATCTAAACCGCCTAATTCTCGCGCCAATCGTCTTGCTCGAGAACGAATTTCAATAGGCGTTAATCCCGCTGAATCGTCTACATGAATTTTGGCCTCGTTAAGCAAACGTATCGCATTGGAAATCCGAGGCCAATCTTCATCAGATAACTGCCCAGAACGCAGCTTGCTCGAATTCACCCTACCTAAGGATGAAATAAGGCGAGTGGCCAATGATTCGCCCGGCATCTCCATGCTAAACACCGCGACTTTCATGCCTTGCTCTATCGCTGCATATTCCGCTAGGTTCATACAGAATGAGGTTTTACCCATTGATGGTCGACCGGCAACCACGATTAAATCGCCCCGTTGTAAACCGGAAGTTTTGTCATCTAACTTTGCGTAGCCAGTGGATATACCGGTAATCGAACTACCGCTTTCATTTAGCGCTTCAATGCGGTCAACTGATTTCGCTACTAAATTGGTAATGGTTTGAAAACCATCGCGTTTACGGCCATCAGTTTCTGAAATATTAAAAATAGCTTGCTCTGCCCTATCTAATACTTCTCGTGGTTTACGCCCTTCTAAGTTATAGGCTGAATCGGCAATATCGGTCGACGCATTGATCAATTTGCGCAGTATAGACCGCTCGCGAATGATCTTTGAGTAGGTGACAATATTGGCCGTACTGGGCGTGTTGTTAGCCAGTGTCCCTAAATAAGCCAAGCCACCAATTCGTTCAAGTTCATCGTTGCGCTCTAGCTCTTCCGAAACCGTCACCACATCTACCGGCTGAGACTGTTCTAAAAGGCGCTGAATAGTGACGTAGATACGGGTGTGGTTTTGATTATAGAAATCATCAGAATCGATTTCATTGGATACTTCGTCAAAGTGACGTGACTCCAACATCAAACCGCCCAATAATGATTGTTCGGCTTCTGTCGATTGAGGTGGCAATCGGGGTGATTGCCGTAATGATTCTACATTGCTTGCCATAGTTAGAGCCTTTCCATTACCCCAGTAATTTAACTTTAAGCTTTTGATCAACTGAATTAGCTGACAACCAAATACCGAACAACGCCTGCTTAAAAGCGATTCCCTCAATCACCTTTTGTTGCTCGCCATTTCTCATAATAGTAGTGCCTTGTTCAGTCGTATAGGTAAATGAAAATTGGTCACCCTTCTCAACCCTGTTTGCAAAAACCGATGAAAATGACGCTATTTCGCTGCTAATAGCATCAGTTTGATTCTTGGTTGAACGGCGAATACCTTCGTCAAACGCATCTCTAATATTTACAGCAGTGACTAATCTAGACGTAACCACCAGTTCAATGGCTTGCGTTTCGTCTGCTGCAACAATGGCAGCCACACTGCTTGATGATTGCGTCAAATATAAGCCGTGATTATAGACTTTAATAAGCGCCTTTTGGCAATAGCCCGAATCATTTAGGGTCAATTCAGTATTATCAATATCGGTAGTCGCCGGCAATTCAGCAGCCATACTGATGGATGACAGCACGAAGATCGCAAAAAAGGAGATCAGTATTCTATAAAGCATGGCTTAGGTGTAGGTTTCGGCTGTAGTGTGCGCTATAAGCTCGAACATTCGTTCGAATTCAACAAGATGGCGCCGAATCAAATCAGTGGCTTGTTGGGCGCTAATTTGCTTGTGCGAATGGCGTTCATTATCAGAGATAACTTTAGCACAAAACACCTGAACGTGGCTTGTCTTTGCGGTCAATGCATCGCAAATTCCTTGCGCCTCCATGTCATAAATTATCCTTACTTCTGTTGGTTGTGTGGGCTTATCTGAAGAGAGCACCTGCATCGCGCTAGTTTGCTGTTCAGGCAGGCCCTTATTGATAATTACGTCACCCACCCGTCTTGGCCAGACCAAACTACCGACCGCTAACTCTTTGGCTCCTGCGATCCCAATATTCACTATGGCATCAACCCCTAAACCACCCTCAACTAGTTGTTTAACCTTTTGGTACGCTGCTTGTTTGCCTATTCCTGTCACTACAACGCTTAAGTTCTGGTTGTGATAACTATTTTGCCCTACTTCACCCTTAACCAACTTGAAGTGATTAATCAGCGCGGCGGCTTCTGCTTTAGTGGCAGTTAGAACCGTTAACGACCGCATGGTTAATGACTAGCAGAGATGAATTGGCACTGCTCTACCAAGTCTGTGTTACCACGCTTCAAGCCGCCAGCTATAAGAACATCACATTTTGCTTTTAGGACATCCGTCGTTATTTTTATTTGGGCATTGTCTAGTAGACCAGCTTGTAAAATATTGTGCAACGCTGTGACGCGAAAACGATCCATTCCCCAATGCTTTCTAGAAAGTTGATCTTCATGTCCACCTGTTTTTACCAGTAGTGCTTCATTCACCAAATGAACAGGGTAGCGAGAAAACATTCGCAGCCACATATCGTAGTCCTCACAGGCAGGTAAACCTTCATCGAACAGACCCACCTCGTCGAATAACGCTGCTTCAATAAGCACACTAGAAGGCGATACGCAGCACAAGGGCAAACACTGAGGATAAATCCAACCTGTTGGCTTTTGATGTTTCTTCATCGGGTTAACCCGAACCCCGTCGCGAATCCAAATCTCGTCACTATGAATGACTTTTATTTGAGGGTTACCCTTGCTGGCCGCAGCTTGTTTTTCTAACTTCTCTGGCAACCACGTATCATCAGAGTCCAAAAAAGCCAGCCATTTACCAGCAGCTTGTATTATTCCTGTATTTCGGGCACTGCTCACCCCTTCATTAGTTTGAGTTAACAAAGTGACAGTGGGAAACTGTGATGAAATCGTATTCAAGGTCTCATCCGTTGATCCGTCATCTACCACTATCACTTCTGTTGGCGCATGCGTTTGTGCGATAACTGAAGCAATAGCCGCGCAGGTTTTATCTGCGCGATTATAAGTTGGAATGATAACGCTAACCTCCATGCTAGCGCCCTGCTCTTAAAAAGACGTTTGAATTACGAAGCAAATAGATGCTCAACCATGCTGCGTTCTTCTTGTAGCTCTTGCTCAGTGGCAGTCATGCGCTCACGGCTGAAATCACTGATTTCTAAGCCTTGCACTACGGCGTATTTGCCGTCTTTACACACCACGGGGAATGAGTAGATTAAATTTTCATCAATGCCGTAATCGCCATTTGATTTGATCGCCATGCTTACCCAATCGCCCTCAGCAGAACCCAGCGCCCAATCACGCATGTGACACACTGCAGCGTGGGCTGCAGACGCAGCGCTAGAAGCGCCACGCGCATTGATAATGGCCGCACCACGCTTTTGTACCGTCGGGATCAAATCACTCTCCAACCAAGCTTGATCTAAGCTTTCCATCGCAGGCTTTCCCTGAATCTCCGCATGAAACACGTCAGGGTATTGTGTGGCTGAATGGTTACCCCAAATAGTAGGCTTTTTAACTTCAATCGCTAAGCAACCGGCTTTTTCTGCCAACTGCGATAAAGTCCGTTGATGGTCGAGGCGTGTCATCGCGGTGAATTGTGTATTAGGAATATCTGGCGCGTTATGCATTGCAATTAGCGCGTTGGTGTTAGCAGGGTTACCCACCACCAATACTTTAACGTCGCGTTTAGCCACTTTATTCAGTGCTTTACCTTGACCTGAGAAAATAGCCGCGTTGGCTTCTAATAGATCTTTGCGCTCCATGCCCTTACCGCGCGGGCGAGCGCCGACCAATAACGCGAAGTCAATATCAGCAAAGCCCACTTCCGGGTCGCTGGTTAAATTAACGCCCTGCACTAAAGGAAATGCGCAATCGTCAATTTCCATGGCAACCCCTTTCAAGGCGCCCATGGCGGGTTCAATTTCGATCAGATTAAGAATCACTGGCTGATCTGGGCCTAGCATATTGCCTGAACCGATTTGGAAAATAAGAGAATAAGCGATGCTGCCAGCAGCACCGGTAATAGCGACTTTTACAGGTGGTTTCATAAGAAAAATTGGGTGATAACAATAAAATTAAAGTTTAACTTGTGTCCTGACTTAAAACGATTAGCAATCAGTCTAATGCACTGATGCCACTGTACCTATGCAATAGGCAAGAGCGATAGCACGTAAGCATTGAAAGTTCTAGAAAATAGACAATGGCTAGTCGTCTTTGTCTTCTTCAAAGGGCAAGGAGTCTTCTGGGTCTTCAATGATGGACTTCCACTTTTCCTCACCTTTCGAAACTCGCATCACCCATGAAATTGGGCCAGACAAGACAAACGCTGCTGAAATTAAAAACAACACACGTGGCGGATCAAAGGTGATCAAAGAAATGACAAACACGAAGGCGATAACAAAAACAAATGGCACTTTACTTTTGACATCTAGGTCTTTGAAACTGCGGAATTTAATACCGCTAACCATCAACATTGCTGAGATAAGTGTGATGAGCGCACTCACAATGGAAATAAACAACCCCGTCACAGCAAAGTCGTGAAATGTCCATACCCAGAACACCACGAATGCAGCACCCGAAGGGCTGGGCAAACCCACAAAATAACGCTTATCATCAGAGGTAATGGTATTAAAACGAGCAAGCCGCAGCGCAGTTGCTGCAACGTAGATGAATGAAATAACCCAACCGGTTTTACCCAAATCTTGCAAAGCCCAGAAATACATGACTAACCCTGGAGCCAGGCCAAAGGCCACCAAGTCAACCAGACTATCGTACTCCTTACCAAAGTCGCTGGCCGTATTAGTCATACGGGCAACACGGCCGTCCAAAGTATCGGTAATCATCGCGATAAGTATGCCAATAGCGGCAGCGTCAAATTCGCCTCGCGAGGCAGAAATAATAGCGTAGAAGCCAAAAAATAGTCCCGCTGTGGTAAATAAGCTGGGCAGTATATAAACGCCTTTACTAGGTGTATTTTCAGTCATTATAAATAGGTTTAAAATTCTCGATATTGATGCATATTAACACCGATGGTCAGACTGACATCAGGTGCCCGGTTTGCCCGTGCTGGTATTCCTAGCGTTTAAAGGGGTGTTCGTCACAGGGGTATTATATAAGCATAAAGCCTGGTTTAGTTTGGCTTAGTTTAACCTGAGCCAATAGTTTCCTGAGCTAAGACAAAAAAGCATGGCCGAAATAGCCATGCTTTAGGGCTCTAGTATAAGCAAAAGGGGAATTAAACCTTTAGACCTTTAGACCTTTTTTACCTCTAGCAATACCGGTGACACCAGATCTAGCAGTTTCTACAATATCTGCAATTTGCATCGCACTGATAAAAGCATCGGTTTGATCCGCGTCACCAATCATTTGAATCGTATAAGTGGTATCGCTCACATCTACAATATGCGAGTCAAATATATCAACCAAACGTTTAACCTCTTCACGCTGTTCGTTGCCTTTTGCGATGACTTTAAGCAATACAACTTCCCGTTCTATATGGGCACTAGCGGAAAGATCAACCACCTTAACAACATCAATCAACTTATTGATTTGTTTAAGTATTTGTTCAATTTTATTGTCATCCCCTATCGTAACCAAGGTCAGGCGCGACAAAGTAGGATCTTCCGTCGCGGCGACGGTGAGCGATTCAATATTGTATGCCCGAGCCGAAAATAAGCCTGCCACACGCGACAAAGCACCCGATTCATTTTCCATTAACATAGCAATTATACGACGCATTAGGCACCCCCTACTTTTGGCTTCTTGGTGCTAGGATGTAACACCATTTCTGCATGACCTGCCCCGCCTGGAATCATCGGGAAAACGTTTTCTGATTGATCTGTAATGATATCCATAAACACCAAACGATCTTTCATTGAGAATGCTTCTTTAATTGCATCTTTCACATCAGAGGGCTTTTCAACACGCATTCCAACATGGCCAAAACTCTCCGTGAGCTTCACGAAATCGGGCAATGAATCCATATAACTGTGCGAATAACGACGCTCATAAATAAACTCTTGCCATTGACGGACCATCCCTAAGTAGCGATTATTAAGACACAACACCTTTACTGGCAAAGAATATTGCAAACAAGTCGCGAGCTCTTGGATACACATCAATATACTGCCATCACCTGTAACGCAAGCCACATCAGCATTAGGATTACCAAATTGTGCTCCCATTGCGGCGGGCAAACCAAAGCCCATCGTACCTAAGCCGCCTGAATTGAGCCACTTACGAGGCTCGTCAAAGTCATAGTATTGCGCCGCCCACATTTGATGTTGACCGACGTCGGAAGCAACAAAGGCATTACCACCCGTGACTTCGTACAAATCTTTGATTACCTGTTGGGGCTTGATAACGGTGTCGCTGAGATCAAACGCCAAGCAGTCAATTGAACGCCAGTCGTTAATTTGGGCCCACCAATCTGCGGTTCGTTCTGCATCATGCGCTGGCATCTCTTTTGCCGCGTTAATGATCTGATTCATTACCACCTTAACGTCGCCCACGATAGGTACATCTACTTGCCTATTCTTTCCAATTGAGGCGGGATCAATATCGATTTGCACCACCTTGGCCTTCGGGGCGAATTTGGTTAAATCTCCCGTAATACGGTCATCGAATCGAGCCCCTATAGCGAATATTAAGTCAGCCTCATGCATGGCCATATTAGCTTCATAAGTGCCGTGCATGCCCAACATGCCGATAAACTGCTTATCTGGCGCTGGATACGCACCCAGGGCCATCAAGGTTTGTGTTATTGGCAAACCAGTTGATTTAACCCACTGCGTCAACTCAGTGGAAGCATTTGATAACACCGCGCCGCCGCCCACATAAATAATCGGCCGAAGAGCTTGTGATAATAATTCCAAACCCTTGCGAATTTGACGATCGTTGCCCTTAATAATAGGCTGATAAGAACGAATAGAAACCGATTCTGGATAATGGTAATGCGCTTTATGCGCAGTGACGTCCTTCGGAATATCAACGACAACCGGCCCAGGCCGGCCTGTTTCCGCAATATGAAAAGCGCGCTTTATAGTTTCGGCCAAATCATTGACGTTCCTAACCATGAAGTTGTGCTTCACACATGGGCGGGTAATACCAATGATATCGGCTTCTTGAAACGCGTCAGTACCGATCAATGGGCTGGGCACTTGCGCCGTGATCACCACCATGGGAATAGAGTCCATGAATGCCGTTGCTATACCCGTGACCGCGTTAGTCGCACCCGGACCAGAAGTCACCAATACAACGCCTGTCTTACCCGTAGAGCGTGTATATCCATCGGCGATATGCGTCGCACCCTGCTCGTGGCGGGTTAATATATGTTTAATATGTTCATGATTGTATATCGCATCATAGATGTGCAAGGCTGCACCACCTGGATAACCATATACAAATTCTACGCCTTCGTCGTGCAAACTTTGCACAACAATCTCAGCACCAGTGAGTTCCACTAAAACCTCTTTATCTTAAAAATTAAATTGATGGGGGCATGACGATAGTCGTCATTTAAATCACGTTATCAACATCAGAGTTACAGCTAATCAATAACCAGTCGCATGCATAACCAAACCGCGTTTTACCTTAATTATCCACGAACATCAATGCCATAGGTGGCGCAAATGGGTTTTAAGCTCAAATACTGTAAAATTGACCAGTATTTTGAATGAATCTTCTCCTAAATTTAATACTGTAGCAGCGTATTTTCAATATCGATTCGCTATAATTGCGATCTCTTTATAACTCTACAAACTATTTAAATGGCTGTTAAGAAAGTAGGCTTCGTCGGTTGGCGAGGCATGGTTGGCTCCGTGCTATTAGAACGCATGGTGGCAGAAGGTGATTTTACGTTAATCGATGAACCGGAATTTTATACCACTTCACAATTAGGCCAAGCAGCACCGAACATTGGAAAAACTTGTGCACCGCTTAAAAATGCCATGGATATTTCCGCATTAAATCAACTTGATGCCATTGTTACATGCCAAGGCGGCGACTACACCACTGCGGTTTATCAACAGCTAATTGACGCTGGATGGAAAGGCTATTGGATTGATGCAGCCTCTACCTTGAGAATGGACACTGATTCCATCATTGTCTTAGATCCAGTCAATTTATCGGTCATTGAACAAGGCTTAGACAAAGGTATCACCAAGCTGATCGGTGGTAATTGCACGGTGAGTTTAATGTTAATGGGCCTAGGCGGCTTATTTAACGCAGATGCCGTCGAGTGGATGACCGCCATGACTTACCAAGCCGCATCGGGCTCTGGTGCCAAGCATATGCGTGAACTCATTACCCAAATGGGCGAGATCAAAGCGGCCGCTGCCGATTTACTTGATAACCCAGCTTCTAGTATTTTGGAGATTGATAAAACCGTTACAGACACACTCCATTCCAACGACTTTTCCTTAGATAATTGGAAAGTACCTCTAGCAGGCAGCCTCATTCCTTGGATAGACAGCGACTTGGATAACGGGATTAGCCGCGAAGAATGGAAAGCACCCGCTGAAACCAACAAAATACTAGGTCACCACGGCGATGCTCTCATCCCCATTGACGGCTTATGCGTACGTATCGGTTCTATGCGCTGCCATGCGCAAGCTTTAACCATCAAGCTTAAGCACGATATCCCGTTGGATGAAATTGAAGCGATGATTAGGGAAGCAAACCAATGGGTAGAAGTCATTCCCAATCAAAGTGCGCCTTCGCAACAAAAACTAACGCCTGCTTATGCAACCGGCACCATGACCGTGCCCGTGGGGCGTTTACGAAAAATGCAAATGGGTAATCAATACCTAAGCGCATTTACGGTTGGGGATCAATTGCTTTGGGGCGCAGCAGAACCCTTGCGCCGCGTGTTACGCATTTTGCTAGAACGATAATCAGCTGAACATCATCCTAGCCTAAATGTTCGTTCGTGTTTTCCTAGCGCTGCTTGCCTTAATCGCCATCATGGCGTTTATTGGTTGGTATTCCAAAGCGGACGATCGGCAGCGTAACGATTCGGTTAAAAATATACTTCTCTATGGCGTGGGAATCGCGTTGTTGTTATTGGTTATCACTGGCAAGATACCGGTTTTATTTGCATTGATTTCCGCAGTCATTCCTTTTTATCGAAAGATAATGACCTTCAAAGGCTTATTTCAACTTTTTGGCCGCAGCCTTGGCCCCACTAAATTAACGACTCAGTGGTTGATTGTGCAATATGACTTCAGCAATAAAGGCCTAGACGCCACAGTTATTCAGGGCGAGTTCGAAGGCAAAAAGCTCAGTCAACTAAATATCGAGCAACTGGCTTTATTATTAGAAGCTTGCAAGCAAGATTTTCAAAGTAGAACTGCCATCCATGCTTTTATGGCGATGCGTAATAGCCATGAAGCCCCGAAGTCGAATACACTAAATGAGTCAGGCGCCTTAAGCAAGCAACAAGCCTACGAAATTTTAGGCATAGAGAGTAATGCCAACGAGGAAGACATAAAAAGCGCCCATAAACGCCTGATGCAAAAGCTCCATCCAGATCGAGGGGGTTCAAATTATTTGGCGGCTCAAATTAACGCAGCGAAAGACACCCTACTCAAACCATAGATGTTCCGTAAACGTGGCCCATATGAGCAAAGCATTCCTTCGCTCGCCTATCAACAACCGCACAGACGCCCTTTTAGGGTGGTGGTTATCGGTTTATTCGCCATAGCAGCGGTGGGTTTAATTGCCAAGCAATGGCAGCCAGTAAACCCAAACATACAACAGCCTGAATACAAGGTAACCGCACAAGTTACCACTCAACCATTGACCAAAAAAGGCTTGCGGCAACAGTTAACCCCATTCATTCATCAAGGTCAGTATCCGTCACAAATACGTCACCAAGACCAAACCTTAGACATTACGTATACGCTCGACCCTGCATTACAGGCCTGGGCAGAGGCACGATTAAAACGCTACAACCCTGATTACGCCAGTTTCGTCGCCCTCGACCCAGATACTGGCAAGGTCTTGGCAATGACATCATCAAGGCGCGATAACGGCCCCAGCGCAGACTTGCCCTTTAAAGCAACCTATCCCGGCGCCTCTACCTTTAAGCTAATAACCGCTGTTGCTGTGTTAGAAGAAGGAATCGCGACGCCAAACACGGTTTATTCGTTTAACGGGAAGTCGACTTCTTTGTATAAAAGCCAAGTGTTTAGCACCAAACGCAACAAATGGACTCGCGACATGAGTCTTACCACCGCTTTCGCCAAGTCAGTGAACCCAATTTTTGGTCGCATCGGCGCTAAGCAATTAGGGGCAGAAAAGCTCAGTCGCTACGCGCTCAAATATGGGTACAATGCCCAATTCACTTCAGATTTTGATTTTGACAATGGCAGCGTCAATATCGATGAGAACGATGAGTGGCAAGTTGTAGAAGCTGCGTCGGGCTATACACGGGCCAACACGCTGAGCCCAGTACATGGCGCAGCCATCGCCGCCAGCATTATCAATGGTGGCCGACTAATCCCCCCTTCCGTGGTAGAAAGCGTTCACAACGATGCCGGCGATATGCTCTATGAATCATCGCCGCCCTCCATTGATGTGATTACTGATCAAACTAGCAAGCGTATGCAAAAGCTCATGCAGGCAACCGTTAAAGACGGCTCAGGCCGGAAAAATATCGGAAAGCTTTCTAGGAAAAAAGCCTTTAAAAATGCCGTGGTTGGCGCGAAAACTGGTCACCTGCGCGGCAATAACCCCAAAGGCAGTTATGATTGGATCATCGGTTATGGAATCCATAACGACAAGAGAATCGCTTTTGCAGTAATGTGTATAAACAAAGAAAAGTGGTACGTAAAATCTGGAGATTTGGCGCGAGAAGCGCTAGAGTTTTACTTTAAGGAACCCTAATCATCAGGTCACCTCGGAAAAAACAATGAAGCAATATTTAAACGCCGTACAAACTGCCCTAACTAAAGGCACCCGCAAACACAATCGCACTGGGGTAGACACGCTATCCACCTTCAACATTAACTACAGCATTGATGTAAGCGAAGGCTTTCCTTTACTCACGACCAAGGAAATCTCGTGGAAGAATATTGTTATTGAAAATCTGTGGTTTTTATCAGGAAGCACCGATATCCGTTTATTGCAAAAACACGGCTGCAAATTTTGGGACCCTTGGGCTGATCCAAAAACATCTAAGGTACCCAGCGCCTATGGCAATTTTTGGCGTCATTTCCCCACCCAAAATCCTGCGGGAGAGCAAACCTTTAACGACCAGATCGCCTATGTCATCGGCGAACTCAAACACAACCCAATGAGTCGCCGATTGGTGGTTTCAGCTTGGTCTCCTGGCAACGCTCAAAACAGCGCACTGCCGCCCTGCCATGCGTTTTGGGTACTTAATACGCAAAATGACGAATATGGAGTGCCGCGATTGTGTCTACATCTAACACAGCGTAGCGCTGACATTGCGCTCGGCGTGCCTTACAATATTGCAGGTTATGCTTTTTTGTTAGAACTCATCGCAAAGTTTACCGGCATGAAAGTGGGTGAGTTTGGACATACTTTAATAGATGCACACGTCTATACCGGCAAAGCTGATGGGACCATGGCAGAGTATGATCACCTACCTGGTTTGCAAAAGCAGCTACTACGCGAACCCAGAGCATTACCCAAATTAACTATCAGTGATCAAATTGCATCCATTGAGGACATCCATAGTCTATTGGAATTAGATACTGCAGACATCATGCAGCACTTTGTATTAGATGGGTATAACCCCTTTCCAAAAATAAACTTCAAAGTAGCGGTATGAGAATTATCGGCGCAATCGCTGCAATGACCGAAGATCGCGTGATTGGATCTGAAAATACGATCCCTTGGCATTACACCGAAGATTTCAAACGATTTAAGCGAGTGACCCTAAACTCAGTGGTGATAATGGGTCGAAATACTTGGGAGTCGATTGGCAGTAAGCCCTTACCAAAAAGAAGGAACATCGTTATCAGCCGCAAAGGCGTGAGCAATGTTGAATGCTACGACTCTATCGATGCGGCATTTAACGCCGTGGCTGAAGATGAAAATATCTGGGTGATCGGCGGCGGTCAGATATACAAAGAAACACTCATGAGATGTAATTTATTGGATATTACTACGGTGCCAGATCATATTGACAAAACGGGCTCCGTAACCTTTCCAGAGATAACAGAGGCGCGGTGGGTTGCTGGACCAAGCAAACCCTTGGCAGCTGACCCTCGACTGATAAATCAACGTTTCATCCTACAATCAGATGCCAGTAACACTCAAGCACTGACCTTTTTGGACGCCGTGTAATGCCATTATTGTTTCGCCTTAGAAACGTACCCGAAGATGAAGCGATCGAGGTGAGGTCATTGCTAGATGAGAATGATATTAATTATCGAGAAACCAGTGGTGGTTTTTTAGGCTTAGGTACTGCCGCCATTTGGGTTGATGGTGATAGCAAGTTTGATACCGCTAGCCAATTACTAACTCATTATCAAGACCGTCGTTACCGTGAGGCCAATGCCCAGTTAGCTGATGACAAACAACACGACCGACACGAAACGCTGTGGAGTATCTTTAAACAGCGACCCGGACAGTTTTTGATTTACTCCCTGATTGCTTGCGGTATTGTCTACCTAAGCGTTAAACCTTTCTTTGGCCTAAAATAACACCATGACTACTGAATCGAATCAAGCATTATATGGCACCTCAAGTATGGTGGCCCCTCTCACTCGCGTCGCCATGCGTAAACCTGGCAAGGCATTGCTCAATGCGGACTCAAAGAAATGGCATTACGCGAAAGACCTAAACGCCACTAAATTAGCAGAACAATATCAACGCTTCACTGATTTGGTATCTGGCGCAGGATGTGAAATTTTGTGGATATCGGATGAAGATGACGGCTTAGCCGACTCAGTTTTCACTTACGATCCTTCTTTTATGACTCCAGCGGGGGCGATTATTTTAAAGCCTGGGAAGTCGCTACGTGAACCTGAAGCCCAGTTACACCAAGCTTTCTATCAAGATCAAAACATCCCTATTATTGGTATTTTAGAATCGCCCGGTAAATTTGAAGGCGGCGACTGCTTTTGGTTGGATGACATCACGCTCGCGGTTGGTCGCGGGTTTCGCACCAACATTGAAGGCGTCAAACAGGTCCGCACTATTTTAGAGCCTCAAGGTATTAACGTGCTCGATTTCGACTTACCCGTGTATAAAGGCAGCGAAGCTTGCCTCCACTTAATGTCTGTGGTCAGCCCATTGGCTGAAAAAGTCGCCTTGGTCTATGCCCCCCTTATGCCCACGGCGTTGTATCAACTGATGCAGGAGATGGGATATTTGTTGATTGAAGCACCGGAAGATGAGTTTGAAGCCAGCTTAGGCTTAAATTTAAACGTGCTGGCTACAGCGCCTAAGCACTGTATTGCGGTAGATGGTTTTCCTAAAACCCAAGCCTTAATGAGAGAAGCAGGTTGTGAAGTGATTACTTTTCAGGCCGATGAGTTATGCATTCCTTGCGAAGGAGGCCCTACTTGTATGACTCGCCCTATTCTTCGACAAAATAACCTCCAAAATAGTCACAAAAATAGCCCCCAAAACAGTTAGGTATGGCAGAAAATATAGACTACCTTAAACCGCGTGAAGCTAACTATAGTGCGCTTAACCCCATTCAATTTTTAAGTCGCTCAGCAGCTGTATACCCCGAGCATACCGCCATTGTTTATGGCGACAAGCAGTTTACTTGGCAGCAAACATTAAAACGCTGTAAGCAACTGGCCAGCGCTTTACAAAAAATAGGCATCCAAAAAGGCCACACGGTTTCTTATATCGCCGCCAATACACCTGAACTTTACGAAGCGCACTTTGGTGTGCCGATGCTAGGTGCTGTGCTTAATGCCATTAACTGCCGCTTAGACAGTGACACCATCGCCTACATCCTCGAGCACAGTGAGTGCAAGGTATTGGTATGTGATCGCGAGTTCTCAGATGTCGTTAGTACAGCTATTCAAACACTGGCTTCACCACCGATTATTATTGATATCGACGACCCAAAAGCGCCTGCTGGGACACTTATAGGCCAACAAGAATACGAAGCATTTATCGCAACCGGTGATCCTGAGTTCAGTGACTACGCTACGGTGGATGACTGGGACAATTTGTCACTTAATTACACCTCAGGCACCACAGGCAAACCTAAAGGCGTGCTATATCACTACCGCGGGGCCTACCTAACGGCAATGAGTAACATCCTAGAGTGGGACATGCCAAAGCATGCCACCTACCTGTGGAGTTTGCCGATGTTTCATTGCAACGGTTGGTGTTTTCCTTGGAGCGTTGCCGCGCGTGCGGGTACTAATGTTTGCATGAGAAAAGTCAACGGCGCCAACATCTACCACGCCATCGCCGAAAACAAAGTCGACCACTTTTGTGGTGCGCCGACCGTACTGAGTATGGTGATGGGAGTCAGCGAAACGGAGCGTAGAGAATTTGATCACACTTGCAAAGTGATGACCGCCGCCGCGCCGCCACCCGCTTCTGTTTTACAAAAAATGCAACAACAAGGCTTTGAGGTAACCCATGTTTATGGCTTAACTGAAACCTACGGACCCGCAACTGTATGCGCCTGGCAAAGCAGTTGGGATAGGTTGCCACTAGAAGAACAAGCAGCGCAAAATGCACGCCAAGGCGTAAATTACACCGTGGGCGAATCAATACAAATATTTGAACCTGAAACAATGCAAGCTGTTCCTCAAGATGGAGAGACACTGGGTGAAGTATTTTTCAGAGGCAACAACATCATGAAGGGCTATTATAAAAACCCTGAAGCCACGAAAGAAGCTTTTGAAGGAGAATGGTTTCATTCAGGAGATTTAGGCGTCTGCTATCCAGACGGCTATATTCAACTTAAAGACCGTTCTAAAGACATCATTATTTCTGGTGGTGAAAATATTTCATCTATTGAAGTTGAGTCTTGTATCTATGACCATCCACAAGTCTCTGCGGTAGCGGTAGTGGCAAAACCTGACGACAAGTGGGGTGAAACCCCTTGTGCGTTCGTCGAGTTACAAACAAAACCAACTGATGATTCCCCGCAAGTGGACGAAGCCGGCATCATTGCATTTTGTCGTGACAAAATTGCCCATTTTAAGTGCCCCACCAAAGTCGTGTTTATGGAGCTACCTAAAACTTCGACCGGTAAAATACAAAAATTTGTATTGCGCCAACAAATGAAAAGAACATAAAACGCCATGCGCAATCCTCGATACGATGTATTATTTGAGCCTGTCCAAATAGGGCCTGTCACTGCCCCTAATCGTTTTTATCAAGTTCCACATTGCACCGGCATGGGTTATCGTCATCCAAATACCGAGGCACATCATCGAGGCGTAAAAGCTCAAGGTGGATGGGGTGTAGTATCAACGCAAGAAACTGAAATTCATGCCAGCTCCGATATCACTCCCTCAAACGAATCACGCCTATGGAGCGAACAAGATATACCCACTCTACAAAAGATGACCGCTGCCGTACATCAGCATGGTAGCTTGGCAGCGATACAACTAGTCCATAATGGACTGCACACCAGCAATCGATACAGCCGCGTAACGCCGCTTGCGCCTTCACACGCTATCGTTGGCTCAGATGATCCAGTGCAAGCCAAAGGCATGAGTAAAAGCGACATCCGTCAATTTAGACAATGGCATGTAGATGCGGCCATACGGGCTAAGAAAGCGGGCTTTGATATCATTTATGTCTACGCAGGACATGATATGACATTGCTTCAGCACTTTCTCTTAAGCCGTCACAACCATCGCACCGACGAATACGGTGGCTCGTTTGAGAACCGTTTGCGTTTATTTCGCGAGGTAATAGCAGACACCAAAGAGGCGGTTGGTGATACTTGTGCGGTAGCGGTAAGACTGGCCGTCGATGAGTTAATGGGAGATGAAGGTCTGCGCTATGACGTCGAAGGAAAAGACATCATCGAAGCGCTGGCCGAAGAACCTGATTTGTGGGATGTTAATCTATCTGGATGGTCAAATGACAGCCAAAGCTCTCGCTTTTCTGAGGAAGGCTTTCAGGATAAATACACCGAGTTCGTTAAGTCAGCTACCAGTAAACCAGTAGTAGGCGTTGGTCGCTATACCTCACCCGACACCATGGTTAATCTAATCAACAAGAGAAAGTTAGATTTCATTGGGGCCGCTCGCCCTTCCATCGCGGATCCGTTTCTACCTAATAAGATAAAAGAAGGCCGCAGTGAAGAAATACGAGAATGTATTGGCTGCAATATTTGTGTCAGCGGCGACTTCATGTGTGTGCCAATGCGTTGCACGCAAAACCCCACCGTCGGTGAAGAATGGCGCCGCGGGTGGCACCCTGAGATTGTAAGTAGTACCACACCACCTAAACCTACTTTAATCATTGGGGGCGGACCTGCGGGTCTGGAAGCAGCCCATGTTTTAGCCAAGCGCGGCGCAGAAGTCACACTGGCTGATGCTGACAAACATTGGGGAGGACGAGTCACGCTTGAAAGCGCATTGCCGGGCCTTGCCCAGTGGGCACGCGTTCGAGATTGGCGAGTAGGCCAATTGCAACAAATGACCAATGTCGATATGTATTTAGATAGCTCATTGTCGCCAGAAGATGTGCTGAGTTACGGCATTCAAAATGTGGTTGTGGCGACTGGTGCGAGTTGGCGAACAGACGGTGCAGGACGGGTGCACAGAAAACCGTTGCCCTTTCTTGAGAACCAACACGTAATAGGCGCGGACAACTTGATGCGCGATGGCCCAGAGATCCTTCCCAATGGCCCGGTTGTTATTTTTGATGACGATCGTTTTTACCTCGGCAGTGTACTCGCTGAGTTGGTTGCAAAGACCGACAGAAAAACCATTTATGTTACGCCGTCTGCGGTGGTGGCTCAATGGTCGACAAATACACTAGAGCAATCAAGAATTCAAAAAAGGCTGATCGATTTGAATGTGGAAATTATTCCATTGCATCAGTTGTTGGATATGAACGGCGCAAGCCTAACACTTGAATGTGTTTACTCAGGGAAGCCAAAAACAATCGAATGTAGCGCACTTATTCCCGTCACCTCTAGGTTACCCAACGATCAGTTATCAACTGATTTACTTGATCAACAAGACCAGTGGCAAGATGCAGGCATTATCACTGTCAATGCCATTGGAGATTGTTTGGCGCCAGGATTGATCGCCGCCGCCACTTATTCTGGACACGAAATTGGCCGAGCCCTAGATGCGCCGCATGTCGAAACACTGCGTGAGGACTTTAGCTCGTGATTGAATGGCAATGGAAACGCTTTGATGAAATCACGGCGGCACAAATGCACGAAATGCTCAAGCTGCGCCAAGATGTATTTATTCTAGAACAACAATGTCTTTACCCAGACATCGATTCATTAGACCCCCTCGCCCATCATCTTTTTGGTTATGCGTCGGATGGCGATAACCAAGATGCGCTTGCAGCCTATTTAAGGGTTTTCACGGCGGGCATAAAATTTCCAGAGGTATCGATTGGCCGTGTTTTGATCGACAATCGATTTCGGGGTAAGGGCTCAGGCAAACAACTGATTAGCAAGGCATTGCAAAAACTGGATCAAGACTACCCCAAAGACGCAATAAAAATATCCGCTCAGGTGTACTTAGAAGCGTTTTACGTCGGCTTCGGATTTACTAGTATTTCCGATGCTTATGATGAAGATGGCATCATGCATATCGATATGCTGCGGACTAAGAGCCACTCATAATTCTGTCATATCAAACCAGTAGTCGAATCGTATACCACTCGGCCATTACTGATAGTCATAGCGACTTGCTGGCTGGCAATATCAGTTCGTTCAATTGACAGTATATCGGTTTCTAATACGACCAAATCAGCCAACTTTCCAACTTCAATGGAGCCTTTGGTTTGTTCTTGATACACAGAATAAGCCGCATCGTAAGTGTAAGCTCTAATGGCTTCCATCACACTAATACGCTGATCTTCACCCATATTGGTTCCATTAGTTGAAATTCTATTTACTGCACCACTAATGGCGTCAAAAGGTTTGTAAGATTGTACGAACGCATCAGTACTAACAACAGGCCGTACGCCCTTATCTAACATATCTCTTAGCGGGCAGAACTTGAGCGCTCGCCGCTCGCCGTAAGTAGCAATCAGATCATCACCTGATTCTTCAACTTGCCCAGGTTGTGTGATAGGTATGATGCCTAGCCGCTTAATGCGTTCTATATGAGCCACAGTAGCCCCGTGACAATGCTCAATTCGATGACGAGTATCATTACGGGGGTGGCGCTTATGCGCTTCTTCAATGGCATCCAACACGATATCTAAAGCCATATCGCCTTGCGTATGCACACCAAACTGCATACCCCTAGCGTGCGTATCGATCAGGGCTTCTTTAAATGCCTCAATATCTGGCCAATAGGTATAGCCACGGCCTGCTGATTTGTTGCACTGGCACTTTGACTCAACCTGCGGCTCATCTTTATAAAACAAAGCGGTCCCTCCCGTTAGCGCGCCGTCGCAATAATACTTCATTGGGCCAATGGACAATAGATCATTACCAATGTGGTCAGTAATACCCAACTCATTGATGGCATCTTGATGGTTAGATAGGTACATGCAGGTGGTTTTTATCGTTAACTTACCCTGCTTTCTAGCTTCCATATAACCCGGCATCTCACGGGTAGTAACTTGTGGGTCAACTACTGAGGTTATGCCCACTTTTAGATATGCTTTACAAGCTCGATCTATATCAGCAACCAGCTCATCTAACGAGATATCATAACCAATATCTGGCCCGTGATGGCCGACATTCACACTGGTGGGTATCACTAATTGCTGCGCGCTATCATAAACAAAACCGGTGATCTGTCCCGTTTCGCTTCTCGATAGCTTGCCGCCCTCCGGATCTGGCGTCTTTTCATCGACGTTCGCTAAATTTAAAGCGTGGGTGTTCACCAGCACATTGTGTCCGCTGATATGTACTGCGCAAACGGGGTGATCTGGGGCAATATCATCTATATCAAACCGTGTGGGCTCGCGGCCATCAGGAAATTTCTCATGGTTTAAGCCCCAGCCTCTTATCCATTGTCCCTTATCAATCGTTTGAGTCGCCTGTTTAATGACCTTTCGTAATTGATCGATTGAAGCCACATTTGAAAAAGAGAAATCAACTGCTCCCAGCGCCGCGCCTTGATGAGTTAAATGGTTATGGGCATCAATGAATCCTGGCATTAAGGTCCGTCCAGCTAGATCAATCACACTTGTCGATTCAGAGATCAGCGATTCGATTTCTTGGTTCGAGCCGACAGCTGAGATGTGTTGGCCAGTGACCAATACCGCTTGAGCCATATCGCCTTTCTGATTAACGGTAATGACCGAGCCGTTGATAAATGCTGTTTGATTCATGTTTGTCCTTCTGAATTAGATAAGTACCGATATAAGTCGGTAAGTTAGCCTAACAATAGCTTTAACGCAATCAGCAACATCACCACGCCAATAATTACCTCTAGTACCTTCCATGAACTGGGCTTTTCAAACACTGGCTCAAGAAGCCTTGCACCATACCCAAGCGAGAAAAAAACACAAAAGATGCCAAGATAGCACCAACCGTAAACTGGCCTTTATGATCACTATACTGGGTGGAGATTGAACCCAATAAAAACACCGTATCCAGATACACATGGGGATTCAGCCAAGTTAAGGCCAAGCAGGTTATAGCAACCTTCCAAGCGGATTCAACTACACCTGCTGCAGCTTGCATTGCGTGGGTATTCTTATAAGCCGAATTAAAGCTTCTTAAAGCATAAATTATGAGAAATGCGGCGCCGCCATAGCGGGCTATTCTTTCAATAAGAGGAAACTCACTGACAATTACAGCGAAGCCTGAAACCCCTAAAGCAATTAATATGGCGTCTGAAACTGCACAAATAAGGCTAATCAGAAATACGTGTTGCTTTTTCAAACCTTGTTTTAGAACAAAGGCATTTTGCGCGTCGATAGCTAAAATCAAAGAAAAACCCTGTGAAAATCCAGCAATAAACGCAGTCATAATATCGCTTCGAACTTCGTCTATCTCACTACTGATTAATTATATAGTTGCCCGCCTCGTGCTTTTCTAACCAGCCTAGTTGAGAGCCATCAAGCAATACTGATAAAGACCAGCCTTGATCAGTCTCTTGTTCGCTTAACACGGTAAACTTTTGATGCACCACAGAGTGCAGTTTTGCTTGGTCATAAGACATTGTGAGTTCATACTCCAAATGCTCTTCAGCTAAAATTTGCGTTAGCGCTTCATTAACTAACTCGACTCCTTCGCCAGTCTGCGCGGATAGTTGAATTTGGTAACGCTGTTGGTCGTCTGGCGTTAAATCACTGATACCCGCGCTCTCCTCACACAGGTCGACCTTGTTATAAATTAATATCAAGGGAATATCGTCTGCGCCAATCTCCTTTATAACTTTGTTTACTTCGTCAATATGAGAGAGATAATTTTCGTCAGATTTATCCACCACGTGTAATAACACGGATGCGTTAGCCACCTCCTCTAAGGTAGAGTGAAACGCATTCACCAGTGTATGTGGAAGGTCCTCTATAAAACCCACTGTATCAGACAACACAACGTCGCCAAAACCGTCAAGCTTTAGTCGTCGCATGGTGGGATCCAACGTAGCAAATAACTGATCTGCCACATATATATCTTCACCCGTAATCCGGTTAAACAGAGTCGACTTGCCCGCGTTGGTATAACCTAATAGTGAGATTACGGGGATTGGTACCTTGCCGCGCGCCCTTCTGCGCAAATGACGTTGTTTGCTGAGTTTGTCTAATCGAGAGCTTAGGGTTTTAATGCGCTTGCCAATTAACCGTCTATCGGTTTCCAATTGAGTTTCACCCGGCCCCCTTAACCCGATACCCCCCTTTTGACGCTCTAAGTGTGTCCAACCACGCACTAGCCGAGTGGATAAATGCTTAAGCTGCGCCAACTCTACTTGCAACTTACCTTCGTGAGAGGAAGCGCGTTGAGCAAAGATGTCTAATATTAAGCCTGTGCGATCTAACACCCGGCAATCTAAAGCCTGCTCTAGCTTACGTTCTTGAATAGGAGAGATAGCATGGTTAACGACCACCAAGGTGGCGTGTTCTGCCTCGACCAACTGCTTAAGCTCTTCAGTTTTACCGGACCCAATAAAACTGGCTGGATGGGGTTTATCACGTAGAGCGGTTAATACTTGAATCACTTCGCCGCCAGCAGAATGCGTAAGGGCGATGGTTTCTTCAACACTTAGGCGTTGTTTTAACTGACGATGAGTTTGATCAATAATGATGACGCGCTCAACTTCAACCTCGACATCTCCGGGTCGAGCTTCACTAATAGAGGAAAACAGATTAGCCCCCGTACGCGTTATCTATACTAGCACGCAATAAATGCGGTACTAGCCACCTGCTAATTCTCCAATAACTCATTAATTATAAACGAGCTTTCTAGTAATTGGGCTGTTTGCCTTCTTCAATGGTTGGCTCACCATTTCCATCGTGTGGAATACTGACGGACTTCACTGGAACGATGGTCGATATAGCGTGCTTATATATCATTTGGTTTACGCTATTTTTTAACAAAATAACGAATTGGTCAAATGAATCAATCTGTCCTTGTAATTTAATGCCGTTCACCAAGAATATCGAAACTGGGATGCGTTCCTTTCTCAGTATATTTAGAAATGGGTCCTGCAATTGAGCCCCTTTTGCTGCCATGATAAATTCCTAACGTTAATTATTATTCAGTGTTTGAGCTTACGCTCTCTATGTCGGATTATGACAATTAATAATCGGTTACAAGCCAACTCATATTGCCAATAGGAACAATACGTGTTCCAACTAGATACAAGATGAATTTGAGAAATAGAAAAAGAAGAGTAGCAAGTTTTTATTAGACCCTTTACATAGACACCCCGTCCACAAAATTGTCTATCACCACTCTCCTTAAAACCGTTGATTGCCTTTCACTTGTCTGTCCCGCAATCAAATTTATAATGTACTATCGTTAGTTTATTATTTCAACCTTTTATCAATTTTTATCGGCCTTTTGACTAATAATTATAGCTTAACGTGCTTTTTGTCACTTTAATCATTGATCTACTACGGCAAACTCATTGAACGTTAAGGAAGAACACCGAATGACATGGATGTATTACAAAAAAACGCTTTATGCCCTAAAAGCGGCATGACATTAATAGAGTGCCTATTGGCGCTGGTTATATTAAGCCTCATTCTTGTCTCGGGCATACCAAGCGGGATGGCTATGGTGTCACGCACCACTATAACCGCAACCCAGGAGCGGCTAATGCAACACATTATAGAAGCTAGAATTAATGCCAAAGCAAACTACTCCGTTGCTTATATATGTCCCAGTGAAGATGGCATGATTTGCCTTAAATCTAGGCATTGGCACCAAGGTTGGATGAGCTATTTAGACAAAAATAGCAATCGACGATACGACATAGCTGATACCCTTATTACACGTTATCAACCGGCTAAACCTTTAAACATTAACGTGACCCTAAATGCAGCTGGTCGGGCAAAGTCAGTCAAAATAGATCCAGATGGCCTAATCCGTACCAGTGGCAATTTTAGAATCTGCGCCAGTGATAGCACAACTAGAAAGATTGATACTATTAAATTAAGCAATCAAGGCCGTCTGGCCAAAGAACAACGAGTACTAGCTTGTAGCTAGCCTTGTCACACCTAAATTGCTAATTTGAAATGGTTTCAAAATTTTTGAGAACTGTTTCAACCTCTCCTACAGTAGCATTGTCGCCTAAATGCTGAGAGAAATGCACTTCGACCTTCCTTCTGTTAACCCATTTTTTCAAAGGAAACACCGACGGTTTATTGCGAGTAAATAAACTACCCTGCATGCCCGATATATACACCGGCACTGCCGCTGCGCCAGAATTTTTCAAACTGAGCTCGAAGCCACGCTTAAGCGCTTGCAACGAGCCATCCTGACTAATGCCCCCCTCAGGAAACAGACAGATGACACGCTGTTGTTTCAGCGCTTGATTAATTTCTTTGATCGATAGACGATTTTTAGTAACAGAGATAGGAACAGTCCCAATTTCTTTAAGCGGCCAATTTAGTAACCAAAAATCATAAAATAATCTATCTATAACAAATCGTACCGGTTGACGGGGTATGGCCATTTGCACAAAAGCCCAATCAACCCAGCTAATATGGTTACTTAACAATAAAGCGCATCCGTCAGTTGGTACGTATTGCTTGTTACACACTTCAACTTTGTACCTCATCTTGAACATCAAAACTAAGAATAGTTGCAGAAACGGTCTTAATAGCACTTTCACACTATAAATAGCGCTGACAGACGCCACTGCCACCACAAAATAGAGTAGCCATATACTGTCTAAACCGGTCAACGCAATCAATATGGTTACCCCTAAAAAACTCAACATACAGCAGTTCTGCAGCCAATTGTTCGCTGCTATTACCGTACCTAGTTTGGCGGTATCGGCATTAAACTGAATAAGCGCATTAAGCGGTGCAATGAGAAAGGCACCAAACAATCCAACTAAAAAGAAAGCACCTAGCAATGCCATTTTACTACTTAACAAAGGAATCAGTAACAGCGCCAGCGCGAGACCTACCGCCCCTAGCGGTATAAACCCCTTTTCTATCCTGCCTTTCGAGAAGCGATTAACGAACAGGGAACCAACCAGAATACCAACGCCTGAACCACCAATAATGCCCTGTATCACAACCGTGTTAAGTTCACCTAAGTGGACTTTTGCATAAGCGGGGAAAGAAGCCAATATCATCTGCGATACGCCCCAAAAGGCACTCAAGCCAGCGACACTGCCCCATATTGCCTTGTTACCAGTAACTTGTGCTAAGTTATCTTTCAGTGCGTGGCCACGAAAATAAGCCAACCAACTAAATGCGGCCCCCACCTCCTTGGGTTCATCTTCTGGCAATCGATAAGCACTGATTAATTCTGCAACGGAACTAATAATCAGCAACCATGCTGCGGGAGCGATAAGTTGTAATATCTCGCTTTCATTTTGGTAAACATGGCCTGAAAGAAGTTTCTCGAACAATATCGAAAAAATAAGGGTACCTAAGAGAATCGAGATAATCGTGGTGGCTTGCACCAACGCGTTGCCTTCGGTTAAACGATTGGCCCCAACCAATTGTCTGATGTAGCCGTATTTTGCTGGTGAATATAGAGCGCTCTGAACTGCCAGCACCAATGTCATCAAAAAGGCAGCTTGATATCTTCCCGTATAATAAAAAAAACAAATGCAGCAGGTAATACCAGTGGCTAGCCAAGCACTAAAGCGCATCACTTTTATGAATTGAAAGCGATCAGACAAGAAGGCGGCAGGCGTAAACAACAGCACATAGGGCAAAAGTATCGTTGCGTTCACAACAGCAATCAAAATAACTTGAGTCTGGCCGTCGTATATTTTGAACACCGTGTTTTGAATGATGATTTTGTGACCAAGGTCGACAAAAGCATTTAAAAATAGCATTAAAAGATACGGTTTATATCCCCGTATACTAGTTACTCCGCTTATCTCAGTACTCATCTAAGCACGTGGATGATGTTGTTTGTGTAAAGATTGCAATCTTGCTTTAGCCACATGGGTATAAATTTGAGTAGTCGATAAATCAGCGTGGCCTAACATCATTTGCAAAGTTCTTAGATCTGCACCATGATTTAACAAATGAGTAGCAAACGCATGGCGTAAAGTATGAGGTGAAACCTCGCTGCTAATGCCCGCTTTTTTGGCATAGCGTTTTATGATTTGCCAAAATGCTTGCCGGCTCATTGCCAAGCCTCGTTTGGTAATAAATAAAGCGGCACTGCGCGTTTGCGGACAGATTTCATTCCTAGATTGACTTAAATAGGATTTAATACAATCTAAAGCAATCTCTCCAACGGGCACCAATCTTTCTTTATTTCCTTTGCCCAATACCTTGATGACACCTAACTCGGTATTTATTTGTCCCATTTCCAAATGTATCAATTCAGATACGCGCAAACCAGAAGCATACAATAGTTCTAACATCGCTCGGTCGCGTGCTCCCAAGTCCGTGTGGCCAGGAGACGCAAGTAAAGCCTCAACATCGCTTTCTGACAACGTCTTGGGCAAAAATCGACCTATCGTGGGTGGCTCAATATGTGCAGTGGGATCAACCACTATTTGGCCTTCGCGTAGCAGCCAACGGTAAAAGCGTCTTAACGAAGATAACGTTCTCGCACCGCTTCTAGCGGAAACAGTTTGATTCCTTGTCGCTAAAAATGACTGCAGATTAATTCTATTGGCCTTTCCTAGGACTACGCTGTTTTTAAGAAAATAACGGCTAGCGATAGTGAGGTCGTTGCGGTATGCCGCTAAAGAGTTCTGACTCAAGCCTGATTCCAACCACACAGCATCTAGAAAACGATCAATCAGCTGTTGATCGCCCGAAACAAGGCCTGTTGTTTCAGTTGATTGACTAATACTTAGCCACCTTGAACACTATTTTTCAGCAACCACAGCCGTTGTAATGATTGTTTGATTGTCGTTAGCCGAGCACTGTCTTTAGTCGCGAGTAGCAAGCCTCCAAATAAGCGTTTTGCGTCTTCGTAATACGCGGCTTCCATTAATGTCGAAGCTGCGTGGTAACGTGCAGACTGTCCCCACTCATCAAAGCCATTGTTCTGAACCAAGGCTGATTCTAAGTACAATGCAGCCGCCTTAAGGCGCGCTCCCATGCTGTCGTACGATTGGGCTTTCCAAAATAGAATTTCACGCTTATGGCGCTTAGACTGAGTTTTACTTGAAATGAAATCGAATAATTCTAAGCTAAGGACATTTTCGTTAGCTGCTTGTAAATCGTAAACTGGCTGCAGTATTTTGTCGACTTGTTCTCCTGTCAATACAGGGTAGGCGTCTATCCACTCAATAAGTTTGTCTTTGCCCTGAGAAAATCGCCCCGAAAAAATATCAATTCTAGCTTTTTGCAATAACCAATCTTCCAACTTCACCGAGGGCGGAGCGTTGCCAAGATGCGGCGCTATAAGGGCGATCAAATCAGCATCGCTTTGTTCTAAAGCATAATTCAAGATGCGAGCACTGCTCGCACTGTTCAACCCTTTAAGGTTGCCGATAGATTGATCTGAGTCCGCGAATAAATGCTTAAGTATCGATAGGTTTTCTCCTTGCAACAAAATTTCCACAAAATGATTCAACGCCGCACTTCTCAGCACAGGATTACTTTTATCTTGAAATACTTGCGAGTAAAGTGCTTTTGCTTGTAACAACTTACCGGAACCTTCTAATTGTTTCGCCAAGGAATACCATTGCCCCATACTAGAACCGATCAGTCCAGCCTCATTGATCAAAGTTTCACCCAGTTTGAGATAAGTGCTATTTAACAGCCCATCGTCAAAAGAAATAATTTTAGGGTATAAATCTACCGCATCCGTTAAGTAATATTTTTCTAAGTGGGCAACCTCTAATAAAATGCGTTCTGATGACTGACCCAATTTGGCAACATTAGCGCCGATAGCATGAGCGAACTTAATCTGCCCTCTGGTTATTCGCTTTCGTTGAAGTTGGGTACGCAAGCTTAAATTCACCTCTACCCGATTTATCTTGCCCACACGGTAACGAAAGAACGTTTGCAACAACTTGGCATTGATTGCGTTAATTGGAGCCAGTATCTGTACTGCTAGTTCACCTCTTCCAGCCAAGAACTCAATGATTGCACGCTCAATAAACCAGTCAGTTTCTTGCGGTTGAAATTCGGCATGATAACGCCCGGCATCTACTTGGGCGTTGAAATAATCACCCTGCTTTACGTGTAATTGAATCATAAACCGCCTGGCACGCTTACGCTCTTCTGTTGATGTCAAAGGGTCAGAAATAACAGATTGCAGCGTTCTACCTGCTTGGGTGGTTTGACCCAAATATATTTGCGCTAAAGCGGTGTAAGGAAGAATAAAGTGAGTCGCTTGCTTAGCAATCGCTGGTGGCAAAGCTTGGATATCTTTAGCCAATCCTTCGTAATCTTCCAGTTGTTCGAATAAACTCCATTTTTGTTGATGCCACGCTTTCCATGTTTCATTGACAAACGTAATAGATTGCCCTTGCTGTAGTTGACTTAAAGCCAAGTTTGGAACACCTGCTTTGACCAGCGCTCGCACCCTTGATAGCGTATTCAACGCTTGCTGGTCCGCAGGCAGTATTATGGAAGTAGGTGCTTCTGTAGATTGTGCAGAAACAAAAACAGGCGCTGAAGCTAACCCAATTGCCATGGCAACAGAGGCAACTAAATAGCGCCTGAACTTACTTGGTATAGAAAACAACCGAGGCATCATGTCCACCCGATTAGGTTCTAAGTGGCGTACTTAGTTCGAATAAATACGCCAATGCGGCCCAACGTGGCCTATACCTTTTCTTTAATACGTGCTGATTTACCCGTGCGATCACGCAAGTAGTATAGCTTCGCGCGACGTACATCACCACGACGCTTTACTTCAACTTCTTGAACCAATGGGCTATGCGTTTGGAATACACGCTCTACGCCTTCGCCAGATGACATCTTGCGAACGGTAAAGGAAGAGTTGATACCGCGATTTTTCTTCGCAATAACCACACCTTCATATGCCTGAGTACGCTGACGATCGCCTTCACGAATCAGTACGCTTACTTTTACTGTGTCACCAGGTGCAAACGCAGGTAAATCAGTTTTAATTTGCTCTGCGTTAATTTCATCAATAATGGTTGTCATAACCGTTTCTCTATTTCAATTTACTAAAAATTCATTTGGCTTAATTTAAGTCACCGCTACATTATGTAGAGGCATCTAATAAATCAGGCCGCCGTTGTTTGGTGCGATCTGCTGCTTGCTGCTTACGCCAGCTTGCTATTTTTTGATGGTTACCGCTCAACAATACATCGGGTACTGCTTCACCGTTAAATACATTCGGTCGCGTATATTGTGGGTAATCTAAACCATCTTCTTCAAATGACTCAGTCACAATCGACTCTGCGTTACCTAAAACATCTGGTAACAAACGCGAAACCGCATCTATTAACACCATCGCAGGAAATTCACCTCCTGCTAAAACATAATCGCCAATCGAGACTTCTATATCTACTCGACTACGAACTAATCTTTCATCGACACCTTCATAACGCCCTGCCAGTAAAGTTAATGCAGGTAACCGAGCAAATTCTTTAACATCCGCTTGCTCTAAACGTTTACCTTGTGGTGTTAAAAACACTACTGGGGCAACGTTGCCCTGCTGCCTTTGCTGTTCTTTGATTGCATCTAATGTTGCACTCAAAGGCGGCGCCATCATCACCATTCCAGGGCCACCACCATACGGTCGATCGTCCACAGTACGATGAACATCTTGCGTGAAATCTCTTGGATTCCAAAGCTCAATATTTAAAGCTTGGTGATCAATTGCTCGTTTTATCATTCCATAATTCAAGGCCTCAAACATCTGAGGCATTATGGAAACGATATCGATATTCATCATCAATCGTTTAAATTAATCATCAAACTGCCAATCTACGGAAATAACACCCGCTTCGAGGTCAGTTTTCTTAATAACGTCAGGTACCCAAGGGATAGCCTTTAAGGCATTGCCCTTTTCACCTTCAATCACCAACACATCATTTGCGCCAGTTTCTATCAATTCTTTTACTGTGCCCAATAAGTGTTCATTCGAATCTACTACTTTCAAACCCACTAATTGGTGCCAATAAAACTCTTCGCTTTGCAAAGGTTCTAACTGCGTTTGATCAACTACGATCGTCGCATTTTTCAAAAGCTCTGCGGCATTTCGATCATCCACCTTAGCTAATTTAACGCTAAGCTTGCTGCCATTTGCTGCAAATTGTTCTATTTCGACCTTTTCACTTACTTTACTTAGCAATTGCCAATGACCGTAAGTGAATATATTTTCAGCCGGCCTGGTATACGAATATACTTTAACCCAGCCTTTAAGCCCCTGAGGGCCTTGTATTTTGCCTAGTGTTATTTGGTTCGATTCAATTGAGTTAGTCAAATGCATCACCTATTACACTTTAAGAACTGCATCGACAGAGCTAACGCTGAGTCGATACAGCTTTATAAGGCAGTTACGCAGCCGCTTTTGTAGCTTGCTTGATCAAATCCGCAACGCGATCTGAAGGTTGCGCGCCATTGGTCATCCAGTGGTTTGCTCGCTCTAAATCCACGCGTAGTTTTTCTTCGTTGCCCCGTGCACTTGGATTGAAAAACCCGATGCGCTCGATAAAACGTTTAGTCGGCGCAAAGCGCTGATCGGCTACTGTGATTGAGTAAAATGGACGCTTCTTTGAACCGCCACGTGCTAGTCTAATGGTTACCATATCAGTATTTCCAGAATAAGAGGTTATGCGTCAGATGCAGTATCTGCATCAGATTCAATTAAGGCTTTCATGCTCAAGCGAATACGACCTTGCTTGTCTACTTCCAAAACCTTCACTTTAACCGTATCGCCTTCAGATAGCTCATCGCTTACTGTGTTAACACGTTCATGAGAGATTTGAGAGATGTGCACTAAACCATCGCGCCCAGGTAAGATATTGACGAATGCACCAAAATCCATCAAACGAACTACTTTGCCTTCGTAAACCATATTAGGTTCAACATCAGCGGTAATCTGCTCAATACGACGAATAGCCGCTTGGCTACCTTCGTTATCACTAGAAGCAATTTTGATGGTACCGTCATCATCGATATCGATCGTCGCGCCGGTTTCTTCAGAGATAGAACGGATAACCGCTCCGCCTTTTCCGATAACGTCACGAATCTTGTCAGTGTGAATTTTCATGGTCAAAATACGCGGCGCGTAATCAGACATTTCTTCACGAGCTGATGAGATAACCTTGCCCATCTCGCCCAAGATGAACAAACGTCCGTCTTTAGCTTGAGCCAAGGCTTTTTGCATGATTTCTTCAGTAATGCCGTCGATTTTGATATCCATCTGCAATGCAGTGATACCGTCTTCAGTTCCGGCCACTTTAAAGTCCATATCGCCCAAGTGATCTTCATCACCCAAGATATCAGACAGTACTGCGTAATCTTCACCTTCTTTAATCAAACCCATGGCCACGCCTGCAACAGGCGCCTTCATTTGAACACCGGCATCCATTAGCGCTAAGCTTGTGCCGCAAACTGAAGCCATAGAGCTAGAGCCGTTTGATTCAGTAATTTCTGAGACCACGCGGATGGTGTATGGGTACTCGTCCATATCAGGCAAAGCGGCTGCTATACCGCGATAAGCTAAACGCCCATGACCGATTTCGCGACGCTTAGGTGAACCTACGCGACCCGTCTCACCAACACAGTAAGGAGGGAAGTTATAGTGCAACATAAATGGAGCCTTGTACTCGCCTTCTAGTGCTTCTATACGTTGTGAGTCACGGTCAGTACCTAATGTAGTCACAACAATAGCTTGCGTCTCACCACGTGTAAACAAAGCAGAACCGTGAGTACGTGGCAAAATGCCCGTTTCAACAGTAATAGGACGTACTGTGCTGGTATCACGCCCATCTATACGTGGCTCACCCGCAATGATGCGACCACGAACAGTTTGCTTTTCAAGTTTCTTGAACGCATCTTTACATTTGCCTTCATAACCGTCTGCACTGTCATCGTTTACTAACGCTGCAAGCATTTTAGTTTTTGCTTCACCAATCGCTGCGTAGCGATCCATTTTCTCAGCCACCTGATATGCCGCTGTTAAATCAACGCCTACTGCTGCGCTAACCGCCTCAAAAGTAGTTTCGTCTTTTTCAGGAGCTGTCCAAGTGCTTGGCGTAATATCAAACTCAGCGCCAAATTCTTTAACAGCAGTAATGGCTGTTTGCAGTTGCTGGTGGCCATACATAACCGCACCAAGCATCGTCTCTTCAGACAACATTTGTGCTTCTGACTCAACCATCAATACCGCTTGTTCAGTACCCGCAACCACTAAATCTAGCTGAGAGTCTTCTTTAAGCACTGCTTGGCTTGGGTTAAGTACGTATTCGCCGTTCACATAACCAACACGCGCTGCACTCATTGGGCCATTAAATGGTAACCCTGAGATTTCAATCGCTGCTGATGCACCCACCAAAGAAACGATATCTGGATCAATCTGGGGATCAACCGATAAAACCGTCACCACGATCTGAACTTCTTGTTTGAAGTCTTTAGGGAATAATGGGCGGATTGGGCGATCCATCAAACGGCAAGTTAAAATTGCCTTTTCTGAAGGGCGTCCTTCACGCTTAAAGAAACCGCCAGGTATTTTACCTGCAGCGTAGAAGCGTTCTTCGTAATCTACTGTTAATGGGAAAAAATCGCGTTCAATGCTGTCTTGACGCGCAACAATAGTAACCATCACCATTGTATCACCAAGGCTCGCAATCACTGCGCCGTTGGCTTGCTTGGCAATTTTGCCACCCTTCAACGTGAACTCATGTTCACCGTACTGAAACTTTTTAACTATCTCTTTCACTTTAATATCCTTTGCAGCTTACTTACGTAAACCTAGTTTCGCGATAAGTTCGCGGTATCGCTCAACTTCTACTCGCTTCAAATAGTCAAGTAAGCTGCGACGACGGTTAACAAGACGCAAAAGGCCCTGTCGTGAATGGTGGTCGTGAATGTGAGTTTTGAAGTGTTCAGTTAAGTCTTTGATGCGAGCAGTTAACAGTGCAACTTGTACTTCAGTTGAACCGGTGTCGCCTTCACTTCGTGCGTGGTCTTTAATGATCGCTTCGCGATCGGCAAAAGTAAGAGCCATTAGATGGATTCCTGTAAATATGTGTTGTCGAAATTGTTCGACCCAATTACCAGACGCCCCCCTATTGTGGGCACCAGTTAAGAGGGTGTGATCGCCTTATTGCGGCCACCCTTAAAAGGGGCGCGTATTGTAACGATTCAATTCACAAGAAACAACCGCAATCAAACACTTATTTGAGCTTGACGCTACTAGGCATAAGCCGCGAGCGCTAAGTCTTTAAACGCCAAGTTGATGTTGCGTTAGGCTTGTCTTCTATCTCAATATTGAGTGCTGATAATTGATCGCGAATTCGATCTGCGCTGGCCCAATCATTATCTTGCTTGGCTTGTTGTCTTGCAGTCAATAGATCGGTAATTTCTGCTGCGGTTAAATCACCGGCTACGGCGCCGCTTTCATTACCGCCGCCTAAACCTAAAAATGCTTCAGCGTCCAAAGTAACAATGCCCAGCACAGAACACAGGTGATCAAACTCGCTGATCAAAGCGCCCATCAAGGCGTTCTGGGCGCCCTCTTCTGACTTATCGTCTAAGCCTTTGTTTATCTCCCGAGCCAAATCGAACAATACTGACACCGCTTCTGGCGTATTAAAGTCATCATCCATGGCCTCGTAGAAGCGGGCACGAAAATCACGACTGGTACAGGCATCTTGCTTTGCGATGCCAGCCGCGCGGTGTTTCACTTTATAAAGGCGCTCTAATCCGGCACGTGCGTTAGCCAGGGTATCGTCAGAATAATTCAAAGGACTACGGTAATGACTGGCCAACACCATGAAGCGAATCACTTCACCCATACGCTCGCGGTTGTTGTCTTGGTCTAATATTTCACGAATGGTGAAAAAGTTACCCAAAGACTTAGACATTTTCTCTTTGTCTGTTTGCACATAACCGTTATGCATCCACACATTGGCAAACTGGCAACCTGTAGCGCCTTCAGTTTGTGCAATCTCATTTTCGTGATGCGGAAATTGTAAATCCATTCCGCCAGCATGAATGTCAAAGGAGTCACTCAAGCAACTGGTAGACATAGCTGAACATTCAATATGCCAGCCTGGGCGTCCATCTCCCCAGGGAGAAGGCCAAAATGGCTCATTTGGCTTGGCGCTTTTCCAAAGCACAAAATCTAGCGGGTCTTCTTTATCGCTGTCTGCCTCCACTCTAGCACCTACACGCAGCTCTTCTACGTTCTTGCCCGATAGCTTGCCGTAGCCTTCAAATTGCCTTACTCGGTAATATACGTCTCCGTTAGCACCTTGATAGGCGTAGCCTTTTTCGATCAAGATTTGAGTGATTTTAATAATGCCATCTATATGGCCCGTCGCGCGCGGCTCTTGATCAGGTTCTAGTACGTTTAAAATGCGCTCATCTTCATGCATTGCATCGATGAAGCGTTCGGTTAAGCCAGTAAACTCTTCGCCATTTTCATTAGCGCGGGCGATAATCTTGTCATCTATGTCGGTAATGTTTCGCACATAATTCACGTCATAACCCGCTTCGCGCAAGTAACGAGTGACCATATCAAACACCACTAATACCCTGGCATGGCCTAGATGGCAGTAGTCGTAGACTGTCATGCCGCAGACGTACATGCCCACTTTATTAGCTTGAATAGGGGTAAATAGTTCTTTTTTGCGGTTAAGCGTATTGTATATATGTAGCATTTGCTGTGGCTTGGGTTAAAATCCGAATCGCGGGCTTTAACCTAGAAAAAACAATTGAAACACAAAAGTCTGCGGAACTACTTAATCTGCTTAAGTAGTTAGAAAAGTGCTCATCACCAAAAAGGTGACCTCACATTTTCTAACTATCTTATTCATATCAATTAGCTGCACATCTTTTTTGCGTTAAATTGAGTTTTCTAGGTTTAATAAAGACGCGGAGTATACCTAATCGCTATCAACGGAACCATTATGACCATCGCTTTCATCTCTGATTTACACTTATCAGCAGATAGACCTGCCTCAATTGCCCTATTTACCAAGTTCATGCAGCAAACGGTAATGGACGAGCTCTATATATTGGGTGACTTCTTCGATTATTGGATCGGCGACGACGGCGCGCGCGAGTTAGGCTTTCAAACTGTAGAGGACGTCGTAAAAACAGCAGTCGATAACGGCACGATTGTTACTTTTATGGCAGGAAATCGAGATTTTCTAGTAGGAGAGGGTTTCTGCGAGCGCACTGGCATTAAGCTAATTGAAGATCTAACCCTTATAGACCTTGATGGACAACGCGCCCTGCTCTCGCATGGCGATGTATTTTGTACTGATGACCTTGAGCACGTGGCATTGCGCAAAACCCTATTGTCTTCTCAGTGGCAAGGCAACATTTTAAGTCAAAGCATAGAGCACCGTCTGGCTTTCGCTAAAGACATTCGAGAGCAAAGCGAAGCCGCTAAACAAGGCAAAACGATGGAGGTAATGGACGTCAACCAAAGTGAAGTTGAGCAGGCGATAGCCAAATTTGATGCTGATTTACTCATCCACGGCCATACTCATCGGCCCAATGTGCATTCACATATGGTTAACGGCAAAGAGGTAAAGCGCTATGTACTGGGTGATTGGTACGATCACAAAAGCGCTTTGACCTATTCAGATGGCGAACTCAACTTAGAATATAACGTCTAGGGTAGTGTTCAAGCGGATAGCACTACCACCTATCTGGTGCGAACTACGCGACCTAGCTTGCCTAAGCAACCGCGGTTTGAATAACCGCTAATTCAGAAGGATCTAAATCACTCTCAACACGATTATGCTTGGCTTGGTCATTACGCTGAGCCTCGATTGAATCTAAGTATTCTTGCGTAATGTCTCCTGTGGGGTAAATGCCATTAAAGCACGAAGAGTCAAATTCTGTCACCTTATCCTGGCCGAATTTCACCGCTTCTATCAAGTCATCTAAATCTTGGTATAAGATCCAGTCGGCCCCTATCGCATCGCCTATCTCAGGAATACTGCGCCCATTGGCCACTAATTCGTGGCAAGACGGCATATCAATACCGTACACATTGGGATAACGAACAGGCGGCGCGGCAGAAGCGAAGTACACTTTCTTTGCACCGGCCTCTCTTGCCAACTCTATGATTTTGCTGGATGTTGTGCCACGTACAATTGAATCATCCACCAGTAACACGTTCTTGCCTTCAAACTCGGTGCGCATGGCATTGAGTTTTTGGCGTACTGACTTCTTACGCTCTTGTTGGCCTGGCATAATAAAAGTCCGGCCGATGTAACGATTCTTGATGAACCCTTCTCTGTATGGCAATCCCAGTTTGGTAGCCAATTGGTGAGCGGCGGGCCGGGATGTATCAGGCACAGGAATAACGACATCAATATCTTGCTCTGGCCATACTCGCATTAACTTGTCTGCCAAGGCCTCGCCCATACGCATACGGGTTTGGTATACCTCGATACCATCAATTATTGAATCTGGACGGGCTAAATAAACGTGCTCGAAAATACAGGGTGTAAGCTTCGGCTTTTTCGCACAAATTTTTCGGTGTACTGTGCCATCCATCTCTATATAGATTGCCTCCCCAGCTTGCACGTCATCGACCAAATCAAAACCCAAGACATCAAAAGCGATACTTTCTGATGAAAATAAATGAGCCAGACCTTCTTTATTTTTACGGGTCCCATAACTTAAAGGGCGAATGCCATTTGGGTCTCTAAAAGCCAATAGACCATTACCGATCACCATTGCAATAATGGCATAGCCTCCTTTACAACGCTCAAACACGCCTGAAACAGCAGTGAAAATATTATCCACGCTGGCTGTTAAACTGCTATCGTCTAGGGTTTTGCGCAATTCATGAGCGAATATATTAAGCAGTATTTCAGAATCTGAGGCGGTATTTAAGTGTCGCAAATCTTGACGAAACAACTCTTCGCGTAAAGCATCCGCATTGGTTAAATTGCCATTATGACCCAGTGCAATACCAAACGGCGAGTTCACATAAAAAGGCTGTGCTTCAGCTCTAGAATCACCACCTGCAGTAGGATAACGCGCATGACCGATGCCAACATTGCCCTTGAGCTGGTGCATATGGCGAGTATGAAATACGTCGCGCACCAAGCCATTATCTTTCCTTAGGTAAACTTTATCCCCGTCGTAGGTGATAATGCCCGCCGCATCCTGACCACGGTGCTGTAAAACTGTTAAGCCATCATAGATCGCTTGATTAACAGGAGAAGAATCTAGCAGACCAATGATGCCGCACATAAGTTTGAGTAGTTGAGCTACTGATTAAGTTTTATTGAGTAGTCATCGTCGCGGCTGCGTCGGTTGAAATAGTACTCTCTATCACAGCAGCCGCCTCTGCTGCGCTTGGCGTTGAAGTGTGTTGGATTTTATCAACAATTGATTCAGGCAAATACGAGGTTATCCAATCGGCAACGGGGATAAAATAGTCTAGCAACTGTGAATCCGTCCACCATGATTGATCATTTAAATTCAAAAAGTGGCCGATCAAAATCAGAATACCCATGATTGCCGCAGCCCGCACAGCACCGAACATGCTGCCCAATGATCGATCGATTGCGCTCATGCCCGTGGCGTTGAACAAACGACTGATTAAGTAACTCACTACTGACAGTCCAATTAATGCAATCAGGAACACGGCAACATAAGCTATTGCTAATGCAAGCATCGATTCTTTGATATACAACTCTAAATAACTCGCAGCTATCTCACCATTTTGATAGGCGATAAAAGCAGCTAACACCCATGAAGTTAATGATAGCACCTCTTTAACCAGGCCCCGAAAAATGCCTACTAGCACCGAGATAGCGACAAACGCTATCACTACAACGTCTAACCATGCAAAGCTCATGATATGTACCTTAGTGAGTTACTCATAATTGATTGTTAAGGAGTTTAATCTATTTAAACGGGTACGGGGCGATATAGCCACCACTACCGATGATCGATTCTAACTTAGAAGAAAGCTCTTGGGCTTTTTGTTTACTTTCCAACGGCCCCATCCAAACGCGGGTTGCTTCACCAAAACTGACTTGTGTTTGACTTGAATTGGGTGTGAAACCGTGACGTGATAATATTTTCATGATTGACTCAGCGTTGGCTTTTTTAGAAAAAATGCCTGCTTGCAGTGCCCACCCTTCTTCAATGATCGGTTCAGTCGGTTCAGCCACTTCTTGAGTGGATTCTTTTGCCGGCTTTTCTGTAGTCAATTCAGTCGTGGTCACGTCCTCACTTTGTTGCTCGTCTGGCGTTTCTGACGCAGAACTGGTGTCTAGTTGCTTCAAGACCAAGCCGGTTGATTCAGTGTTTTCTGTCTTCGGCACATCTAATTCCTGACTACCTAGGATCGTACTTGGATCTACGCCGCCTTCAGAACCCGGCAATGGCTGGATTTTAGATTGGAAAAGCTTTTTGTTCTCCTTTTGGGGAATCTCGATATTGCTGCGTGGTTCACCTAGAAATATAGGAATCAGCAGTACAGCAAGAATAACCAGCAGTATAGCGCCGAATATTCTGTTTTTGAGCTGTGGATCAGGAACGGTTGAATCCAAAATACGTTGCGAAGTTAGCGATTTAAGAAAGGTCGGCGAGTATATCACCGACAATATGAAACGACCCAAAGATTAGAACAATATCTATTGATAATGCCGCTTTCTTTGCAGACCTGAAAGCGGCAACAGGCGCATCGTGCAGTTCGGCCTCTAGTGATAATGTTTGGTTCAAATTTTGCAATAATGCTTCAGCTGATTGACCGCGATCTCCGGCTATAGAAGCGAGGTACCATTTATCTACAATCGGGAGCAATTGATTTATTGCTTGACTGATATTTTTATCTTCTAAAGCGCCAAACACCGCGTGTATCTTGCCATCTCCAAGCATCAATTTCTCCTGAAGGGTTTCAACTAGTTGCTCAATTGAATCCTCATTATGAGAAACATCAAGCAACAAACATGGCTCTCCCTCAATCCATTGCTGTCTCGCGCAAATCGTTACCGAATTTAACCCTAAACGAATATTACTTTCCGTCACCGGCAATACTTCGTTTAATAAATGAATTGCCGTCAAAACACCCGACGCATTAGCCATCTGATGGTCACCGATCAAGTTTGTTTCTACATTAATTAAACTATGATCTTCAAATTCCCAATCAAAAGAGCCGTCATCTATACGTATGTTGAAGTCACGGCCGGCAGCAAACAACTTCGCACCCTGGGCAGTCGCTGTGTTATCGATAGAAACGGGTCTGTCCATACCAGAAAAAACTGCTATGCCATTGGGCTTAATGATGCCGGCTTTTTCCGCGCCAATAACTTCTCTATCATTGCCCAGCCAACTAACATGATCCACACTGATGGAGGTAATGAGTGCTACATCATTCGCAATAATATTGGTGGCATCTAAGCGTCCACCTAAGCCCACTTCCAATATCATAATATCCACGTTAGCTTGCTGCAGGCAATACAAAGCTAACACAGTGCCAAATTCAAAATAAGTCAGTGGTATCTCTCTACGCACTGATTCTATAGATTCAAAACCCGCTATCAGTTCCGCATCCCCAATGGGTTCACCTGCAATGGTGATGCGTTCGTTATAATGCACTAAATGTGGAGAGGTATAAGACCCTGTTTTATAGCCCTCCTTGCGATAAATGGCTTCTAACATACCAACACTAGAGCCTTTACCATTGGTGCCTGCCACAGTGATAACTGGACAGTTTATGGACAACTCACACTTTTGCCAAACCTCAGTCACCCGTTGCAGCCCCATCTCGATGGTTCTTGAGTGCAGTGTTTGTATATAGTCAAGCCAGATATTGACGTCTCTTGGTTGCATTGCTGTTAACTGCGAATAGGGGTCAAATTATTGCTTAAGCAACTGATTCTATCGGGTTAACAGACTGATTATTCATTTTTACAGTGGACAAAAAAGTATGAATACATTGGGGCAACTCATTGCGCTCAACAATCATATCAATCGCACCATGATCAAGTAAAAACTCCGCTCTTTGAAACCCCTCTGGCAAGGTTTCTCGCACCGTTTGTTCAATCACTCTTGGTCCAGCAAAACCGATAAGCGCATTGGGCTCAGCCACAATAATATCGCCGAGCATCGCAAAACTGGCCGACACGCCGCCCATAGTTGGATCGGTTAAGATAGAAACATAAGGTATTGACGCTCGTTTTAATCGCTTAAGTGACGCAACAGTTTTGGTCAACTGCATTAGCGAGAACAAGCCTTCTTGCATTCGGGCGCCGCCACTAGCGGAAAAACAAATAAAGGGAATATTTTCTTTTAAGCTGAGTTCGGCGCCACGTACAAATCGCTCCCCTACCACTGACCCCATAGAGCCCCCCATAAAACCGAAATCGAATGCAGCCACTACCACGGGCATGCCTAGCAGTTGGCCTTTCGCCACCACTAAAGCCTCTGATGCTTCTGTGTTCTTTTTGGCGTCAGATAGGCGGTCCTTATATTTTTTAATATCTCGAAATTTGAGCACATCTTTGGTTTTTACCTCTTCGCCAATGAGGTTAAGCTCTTGGGTTGCAAGAAAACCGCGTAAGCGCTGCATCGCGCTGATGCGGTGATGGTGCCCACATTTTGGGCAGACCCCATTTAAATTTTCCAATTCAGCGCCGTACAACACGGCTTTACAGCCCCCACATTTACGCCACAAACCTTCTGGCACACCCTTGCCGTCAGCACGGGTTTGTTTAATCTTAGGGGGAATTATTCGATCTAACCAATTCATTTTATTGCAGTGTTTATTTTTACGGTGTAATTATAACCGCTATCGATTATCGGTTGCGTAATTCTATACTCTTAAAGCCGAACAAGTCCTTAATGCCATCGAATCTGCTGCTCTTGCCAGCCTTCCATTTCTTTGATATCAACGCTCTTAAAAAAGCGTTGGTCAAATTCTGTCGTCATTTTGGTGAAAGATTGCATTTGTATTTCAGCCTGCTCAACACAATCAACATTAAATATGCTCTTGATATGCTCTTTCACCAACAAACTGAGTTCACTCAAAGGACGCGCCTCATCACCAAATAAGCGCACCTCTAGTTGAAAATCCCGCATAAATAATAAGCCGTCGTCAATTTTAGCGCCCATTTCTATAGCAAAACTTGCTGCTAACTCATCAAACGAACTCGACCAAGCTAGTGGCTTATTTTGATGTTGCAGAATCGCTTCACAGCAAATCAAGTACTCCAACTCTGATAGACCACCAGAGCGACGTTTACTGACAAACTGATTTTCGACTCCTTCCAATGTGCGTTGTTTCTTGATGCGCACCAACATCTTCAAACAATCCTTTTTAAATTGAACTAGATCACGTGGCTTTGACAAGACTTCATTTTTGATCTGTGTAAACTTGCTGCCAACATCTCTATTTCCTGCCACAAAGTTGGCCGGCACCAAGGCCAAATGAGACCAAGTATGCGTGTGGTCTAGCTGGTGTTTTCTAAAACTCTCTAAGCTAATTGTCGCAGCCCCAGACTTGCCGGAGGGGCGTAAACGGGTATCTAGCTCATAGACCCTCCCTTGTTTCATCGGCGTCGAGATAACGGTGGTTAGCTTGCTGGCAAATTGACTCGCTAATTGCAAGTCTTCGATATCGTCAAATAGAAACACCAAGTCAAGGTCAGACATAGGCATCATGGCTCCCATACCCAGCTTTCCGAAGCCTATCACCCCGATGGGCGATTCTTTGAGTTGCAACTCATCACAGGTCACCTGTAGGCATATCTCTATTAAACACTTTGCGAGATGACTCAAACTAGCCTCAAACTGCCGAGCGGTTAGTTCAGCATTAAAGTACTGCAAATAGACAAGATAAAGCTCTTCATTGGCCAAGCGGCGTAAGTTTTGGAGTCGTGTTTCAAAATCTTGTGTATAAAAGATAGTGGAAGTATCCAACTCCATAGCTGGCGATAAGGGCACGCAGTCCTCTAGAAAACGATCGATGATGTGCGGCGATTGTTGCAGCAAGATAGCCATTGCGTCAGAATGCAATAAGGGTTGAATAAGCTTATCGAGCAAAGCGGGATATTCTTTTAACAGTCGAAAGTATTGCCCACCCGGTGGCAAGCTATGGAAAAACTGGTCCAGCTTAATAATCGCTTCATTAGCATCAAGCTCAGCCACTGCAATAATGCGGTCTAGCTCTTTGGCCAGAGCTTTGAGAGAGCTGGCGTAGCTTTCATGTACTCCGTAGTTTCTGAATCCTTCTTTCCACAGTTGAACTATTTCAGATGTTTGCTCATTGAGCTGTTTATTGTCCCAATCAAACTGCTCCTTTACTGGGGCTTGCTCGCCCTTAGTGCGTTTATCTGCAAACAGGTTGGCGAATGCGTCGCTCACACTACTTCTATGCAGCAATAATTGGTCTTCAAATTCAGACCAAGATTCTAACCCAAGTAGTATCAACAGCTTGTGTTGGTTCTCGGTTTTTTCTGGCAGATGATAACGCTGAGAATTTTCCATCATTTGTAGCGCATTCTCAGCTAGTCTATAAAACTGATAAGCCTCGCCCAGACAGCGACCCGCTTGTTCATGATATAAACCAATATTCACCAAACAGGTCAATGCATTTAAAGTATTAGTTTGACGCAACTCTGGTTTTCTTCCACCCCAAATCAGTTGCAAGGCATTCACAATAAATTCAATCTCTCTGATACCCCCGGTTCCCAGCTTTAGGTTATAACCCTTCGCGAGATGTTGCTCTTGTTCAGATTGTCTGCGTTGCCCTTCTAACTCTGGATGCTCTCGGTTGATTTTATGCTTAAGCGATTCAAGGTCGTCTAGTGCTCGATAATCTAAATCATGACGCCACAGGAAAGAGGACAGGTCATCCAAGAAATTTTTTCCAGCGCTTAGATCCCCAGCAATAGGCCGTGCTTTGATCATTGCCAAACGGTGCCACGGCTGTGCATGATAATGATAAAAATCGTCAGCCGAGAGTGTCGGCATACTTAGGTTTCGTAAAGAAGCGTGCGGACGTAGCCGCCAGTCTACCCGCCAAATCAATTCACTATCCCCATTACCCACCAAGATTTGCGTCATAGCTTGTAATATCTGTGTAACCACAAAAGTGGCTCCTTGCATGCGCGGGCAGGAAAAGCGCTCTTTATCATAAAAAGCCACCAAGTCGATATCGCTAGAAAAGTTCAAATCAAAGCCGCCTAGCTTTCCCATTGCCAATACAAACAAACCGTTTTCAGTTGCGTCCGGAAGCGCTTGACCGGCGTACAGCTTCACAATACGCGGCGAATGCATGGCGGCATTGAGCGCCTGTTGAGCGCACAGCATTGCGAAATTGCTTTGTGCTTGACCTAAGGCCTCGAAACTCAAAGCATCCGAGAAAGAAGCCAATGACCAAAGCAAAGTGAAGCGGTTTTTCTGCTCGCGTAAATTAACGGTGAACGCTTCCATATTAGTAACTAATTCGTCTTCGCAAGAAACAATCTGACTGCTAATCAAATCAAGTTGCTTAAGCGCTACAACCTGTTCACCACTCACATAAGGTTGATACTCAGGAAACTGCGCAAACAGCGACCATAAATAGCTAGATGCTTCGACACGCTGGGATAAATTCATTTGCCAATATTACCTGACGATGGTTCGTAGTTACCAGTCGCAATCGACCCTGATATCAGTTGATTGACGACTGTTTGACGACTGGACGATTGTTTAGAAGGCTTGCAATGTGTATGCTCCTACACAGAAATTTTTACCGCTTCATGCACCCTAAAACAGCCAATAAGCAGCAAGCATTATGTCTTCAAATAAACAGCAAAATATAGTCGTTATCATGGCGGATCAACTTACCGCTAAAGCCTTAGGTTGTTACGGGCATCCGGTGGTAAAGAGCCCTAATATCGATCGTTTAGCGCGGGAAGGTGTCACCTTTGATGCGGCCTATTCCAGCAGCCCGCTGTGCACACCAGCTCGTTATGCGTTTATGACAGGCCAGAACATTTCACAAAGCGGCGGTTATGATAATGCAGCATATATGCCGTCTACTATGCCAACTTTTGCACATTATTTACGCATGATGGGCTATCGAACTTGTTTGGCCGGGAAAATGCACTTTGTTGGCTCTGATCAATTACATGGCTTTGAAGAGCGCTTAACCACAGATGTCTATCCCGCGGATTTCGGCTGGATGCCAGACTGGACCAACCCAGATGAACGCATCGACTTGTGGTATCACAACATGTCTAGCGTTAAACAAGCGGGCGTGGCGGCTATTACAAATCAATTAACTTACGACGATGACGTGGGTGCTCAATCAGTACAGGCCATATACAACCATGCGCGCACTACTGACGAACGACCTTTATGTTTAGTTGCGAGCTTTATTCACCCGCACGACCCTTATGCTTGCCGTAAAAAACATTGGGATCTATATGAAGACGAAGAAATTGAATTGCCCACTGTGGCCAGACCCTCCAAAGAAGAAAATGATAGTCACAGCCTTCGATTAGAAAAAGTAATTGCGCTAGATGCAGTAGACATAAGCGACGAAGAAATTCGCCGTGCACGCCGCGCTTACTACGCCAATATATCCTACGTTGACGAATGGGTTGGAAAGTTGATCGGCACGCTAGAAGAGTGCGAGATGCTAGAAGACACCACTATCATGATCGTCTCCGATCACGGCGACATGTTGGGTGAACGCGGTTTATGGTACAAAATGTCGTTTCTTGAATGGTCTAACCGCATACCGCTAATTATTTGGCAACCCAATCGATTTAAAGCCTCACGCGTTAGGCAACCCGTTGCGCAAGTGGATGTATTGCCCACTTTGGTGGAGCTAGCAGCGCTTAAAACTGGCGCATCATCACCCACCCCTATTGACCCACTTTCTGGTCGGTCATTAGTAGGTTTGTGTCATGGGGAAACAGCCCAAGACCCAAATCGCTGCGTTAGCGAATACCTTGCAGAAGGCTCTTGTGCGCCGATGCTGATGATTCGCCAAGGCAATCTGAAATATATTCATTGTCCCGCTGATGATGAGTTACTTTACGACTTAGGTGCCGACCCCAACGAACTGATCAATCTTGCCGCGCAAGATAGTTATGGTGATCAAGTAGCCGACTTTCGAAAACAAGTCACCGACCATTGGGATACCGATGTCGTATTCGAGCAAGTTGTTCACTCGCAATATAAACGGCGTACGTTACACGCCGCGCTACGAATCGGAAAATACACGTCATGGGATTACGACCCGAGACCTGACCCTAGCGAACAGTACACTCGTAGCCATCTAGAACTCAGCGATTTTGATGTGAAATCACGCTACCCACGGCCTGAAGTATTTACGCCAAAATGGAAATAACATGGCTGCCAAACCTACTATTTACAAATTCAAAATTGCCTTGTCTGACCTAGACAACAATTATTACGACAATCTAAATTTGACCGTTGCGCTACACCCCTCAGAAACCATCGAACGCATGATGGTCAGGGTGTTAGCCTTTTGCTTTAACGCACGACAAAATATCACCTTCACCAAAGGTTTGTACGAGCCTGAAGAGCCTGATCTATGGGCACAAACTTTAGACGGATTGATTGATCTCTGGATAGATGTCGGTGAACCCACTGCCGACCGCATAAAGAAAGCATCACGCAAGGCAAAACAAACATGGGTTTACACTTTCAATACAAAATCGGACGCTTGGTGGCAACAAAATCAGCGAAGCGTTATCAAGCATGGCGTAAATGTGCGGCAACTAGCCTATTCGCAGATGCAAGACTTGGCCGTGTTGGCAGAGCGGACTTGCGATGCCTCGTTGACCCTTTCTGAGGACAGTGCTCTGTTTGCTACCGGTGCTGGTGCTTGCGAAATCAATTGGACTGACTTAACTTCATAAAGCCAGCCTCATAAACCCAACCTCATAAAACTAGCATGACATTCAATATCAAAGAGCTTGATTTTCAATCTACTCCACTAGGTGACATCAGCCTAAGAATGCGCGCTGAGCCTAGGTTGAACGGGAAAATACTGTATGAAGTTAAACTAGGCGACGAATTCTTGATGTCGAGCTTGTTTACCGAAGCTGAAATCCAATTATCCAAGCTAGCGTTACTCGAGCTTGAAGGAGATAAACTAGAAATTATTGTTGGCGGCTTGGGCCTCGGCTACACCGCCGCCGCTGCTTTGGAAGATGATCAAGTCACTTCACTGACTGTGATAGATGTTATGCAGCCTGTCATCGACTGGCATAACAACTGTTTGGTACCACTCGGTGAAACGCTCAGCCAAGATCCGCGTTGCGAATTGCGCTTAGGCGATTTTTTTGCCATCGCCACTCAATCAGACTGCGGCTTTTATCCCGAGCAACCAGACCGATTGGTTGATGCCATATTGCTAGATATCGATCATTCGCCCAGCCATTGGCTAAATGAAGAAAATAGTCAGTTTTATACCGAAGCGTCTTTACAAGCGATGGCTGACAAACTCAAGCCTGGCGGCCTATTTGGGCTATGGTCAAATGACCCACCTGATAAATCATTCGAGGACTTACTTGGCAGTGTCTTCAATTCAATTAGCTCACACATTGTTAGTTTCCCAAATCCGTTTAGAGAGCAAGAATCCACCAACAGCGTGTACTTAGCTAAACTTTAGGTGCAACGCTCTATCCAACATAATATCGAGCGTTATCCCTGGTTTCAAGCCGCGTCCAGCATCATGGCGTGGTTGCCGATATTCTTCTTATATTTTAGTCAGTATGTTTCACTTTCTGAAGTCATACAACTAGGCGCCATCTACTACTTTTGTGTCTGTTTGTTCGAGGTACCTTCAGGCTATTTTTCTGATCGCGTTGGCCGGCGCATAACATTGGTTATTTCTTCCTTCGCTTTTATTAGCGCTTATCTAGCCTTCATTTTTGCCAGCGACTTCGAGGGATTACTTATCGGGCAAACGCTATTAGCCTTAGGGATGGCTATGATGTCGGGCACAGATACCGCTCTACTATACGATTCATTACTCAACCTCAAGCAACAGGACAACTACGCCGACCATGAGGCCAAAGGCCAACAGTACGGCTTTGCAGCGCTGGCGATCTCCTGTTTGCTCGGCGGACTACTCGGCTTAGTAAATTTACAGCTGGCATACGGGCTATCCCTGATGGGCGCAGGTTGGATGCTGCTACTGGCTTTACAATTTGTTGAACCAGCGAGCATTGAGACTAAATTAAACGCCCCATACTCCTTCAGCGCTACCTTAATAACTTGCGTGAAACACTTGCGAACCCCTGTGCTCGCATGGATATTCGGCGTAATGGTTTTGATGTACTGCATGGAGCATATAGCCTATGAATTTTATCAGCCCTATATCAAGCTCCTAAACATTCAATGGCTGCAGCAAGAAAGCTCTCCTTTGATTTCGGGCATCATCATTGCAATATCCATGTTCGGCGGTACGCTGGGGGCAGCGTACAGCGTTAGATTATCAGACCGGTTTGGCGTTAAAACATTGCTTATGCTCGCCATGAGCGCTCAGCTAATCATCATTAGTAGCCTAGCCTTCGTACTCAGTAGCCTGTTGATTTTTACCGTTATCTTTCGCAACTTCCCCATGGCGCTCACCCACGCTCCCGTCAACGCAACAATCGCGCCTTTTATAAGCAGTGATATACGGGCAACCTATTTATCGCTGCAAAGCTTGAGCGCTAGACTGGTGTTTTCAATTGGTTTAATCGGATTATCCAAGCTCATTCCAACAACCCAAACTCTCGACTGGCTTAGCCTATCCACCCTACTTCAAGTCGCGCTTACTACAGGAGGGTTGGGGCTATTGATTTGTCTATTTTCGATGTCTCTTATAAAAAAGCCATCGGCTTAAGCTGTCGAAAATCTAGCCACTATTTAGATCATGAACTAGCTTGAGGGTTCTTTTCAAGGCACCTCGATTTCTCTGTATCAAGGCGACACCGTTTACAGCCATTGCCTGCCTCAGCGCTGCATTACTCGCCAAATAGGCTACCTTAGTGATTAACTCCTCCTCACTCAGTACTTGAACTCCCGAATCAGATTGCACGACTTTCTCAGCGATTTGCTTAAAATTTTGCATATAGGGCCCAAATAATACGGGCACCCCCACACCACAAGCTTCTAAAACATTATGCCCTCCGACATTAACCAAACTGCCCCCGATAAAACAAAAGTTAGACAGGGCTATAAACTGTTTCAAATCCCCAATGGTATCCAGAATGAGCACTTCGGTTGCTTCAGCAGGCTGATCATTGTTGACAAGGTTTGACCATCGCTGCGTTATGAACCTAGACTCTGAAAGTAAACTGACATCAGTAAAACGCTCCGGATGTCTCGGCGCGATAACGAGTAAGGCGCCGGGTATCTGTTGCAGTAAAGCGCGGTGCGCTGTCAATACCATTTCATCTTCACCTTGGTGAGTGCTGCCTGCGCACCATACCATGCGATTGCTAATATCAAGCTGAGAGACCAAATCATCGCCTTTTTCAACAATTGAATCAACATTATCGTACTTCAAATTACCTGTTACGGAAACTGATTCAGTCGCCGCCCCCATTTGAACTATACGTTGGCCATCCACTTCAGTTTGAGCCGAAAAAACATCGACGTGCTTGAGTATCGGCTTGAGCAGGTAACTTAACCGCTTATAGAGTTTAAAGGACTTGTCACTCAGACGTAGATTAACGATCGCCGTTTTGACGCCGCGCCGATGACAAGCCATCAACATATTGGGCCACAGCTCAGTCTCCATTAAGATCAGCATCTTGGGCTGTGCTTGCTTTAAAAATCGATTTACGAACCATTGATAGTCGTAGGGAAAGTAGCTGTGGTGCACTCGGCCACCAAAAGCTTTTTGAATAGTCTGCGAACCCGTTGGGGTAGTGCAAGTAACAAGCAACTCCTGCTCTGGGTATTTCTCAAGCAAAGCAGTGATAAGCGGTGTCGCGGCTATTGATTCACCCACTGACACAGCGTGAACCCAAATGCACCCTGCTTTAGGCGTGGTGGGTAACCGCCCTGTTCGTTCTATCAAACGCTTGGCGTATTCTGGGTTTTTACGCGACCCAGTCCACAACCTTACCAGGGTGAATGGCGGCGCCAGAAACAAAATGAGTCGATAAAGCCAGATCACTATAACCCGTTCATTTAGCCAATAAGCCTAACCAGTCTTGCGGCTTAAGGTAATAATCTGTGAGTTGCTTTTCAGCGGTGCCCGGTGTCGCTTGCCAAGCGTATTTCCAACTAACATTAGCCGGTAAAGACATCAATATAGATTCGATTCGCCCACCGGCTTGCAAGCCAAAGATGGTGCCTCGGTCATAAATAAGATTGAATTCGACATAACGCCCTCGGCGATAAGACTGGAATGCTTTTTGTTCATCAGTAAACGCACGATCTTTATTGCGCTCAACAATGGGTAGATAAGCATCTCCAAAGCTATTGCCGACATTTTGCATAAAGCCAAATGCCTGCTCAAAACCTCCTTCGGTAAAGTCGTCAAAAAACAAGCCCCCTACTCCACGGGTTTCCTTTCGGTGCTTCAAATAAAAATATTCATCACACCAAGCTTTATATTTTGCATAGTACTCACTATCAAATTGGTCACATGCCGCTTTAGCCGTTTTATGCCAATGCAAGATGTCTGCATCAACGGGGTAATAAGGCGTTAAGTCGTAACCACCACCAAACCACCAAACTGGATTACTAGAATCATAGTCCGCCACAAAAAAGCGCACATTCATATGGGCTGTGGGAGCAAACGGATTGGTGGGATGAATGACGCTGGAGACGCCCATCGCCTGAAAAGGTTTGCCAGCAATTTCAGGGCGTTTGGCTGAGGCAGCAGCTGGCAACGAATCACCATAAACATGTGAAAAGTTAACCCCCCCCTTTTCAATAATGTTGTGACCGCTAGTGAGCGCTCTGTCTTCATCCAAGTCATCTACCACACGCGTTCGACCGCCGCCCCCGCTGTGGTTTTGCCATTCGTCAGTTTGAAATGGCAGGCCATTATTTAGTTGAGACACTCGCTCGCACAAAGTATCTTGTAAAGACATCAGATAATGCTTAACTCGATTTAGATCTATGTCAGACACTGCGCTAGGCTCCGCGTATAAGTTGTTGGGTTAGCAAATCTCTAATTTCACTGGCAGTAGTGTCGCCGCCAATATCACCTTCTAAGACGTAGTCCAGCTGATCATTAAATTCAGTCATTACCTGATCATAACTGACCATCGCGGGTTGACCTTGCTTATTTGCACTGGTGGAAACAATAGCAGATGAACAAGCTTCACTCAGCTTTCTAACCATTTTATGCGCAGAAAGCCGGACTGCAAGCGTGTCAAATGAACCCTTTAGTAAAGGAGAACAAGCCGCGTTAATCGGGAACAACCAAGTGAATGGTCCAGGCCAAGAAGCTTCAGCGCGTTTAAGTGCAGATGCCTCAATCTGCGCCAAGGGTAAAATGTAGTTAGAAAAAGCGGTTAGTTCATCTGCAACCAAGATCAATCCTTTTTGCCAGCTGCGATTTTTAATGGCAAGTATGCGCTCAATACCCGCAGTATTGTCAGGCAGGCAACCAAAGCCATAACATGACTCTGTGGGATAGGCGATTATGCCCCCTTCTTTTAAAATCAGTGCCGCTTTGTGAATATTGGAATCTGCAACCATCGCTAATCTAGCTGAAACTTGCAACCCACTAAACCCAGTATGTAAATGAACAACGGATAAGCCACCAACACGCCAAAACAATCTGCTACCCAATCAAGCCATGAGAATGACCTGCCCGGCACAAAATATTGAATAGTTTCAGTGGCTAAGCCATAAGAACATAACAGTACCGCTATGATCATCCAATATCGATACTGACGATAAAACGCCATATGTGTTGTTAAACTCAGCCAAGCAAACGCGGCTGCATGTACGAGTTTGTCATTACCCCCTACCTGAACTTCAGGCACTGGCGTTAGCAGTTGCCAAGTAATGAAACCAAGACTTACGATAAAAACCGTGTATTTTCCAATCCTATGAAATAACATTTTGGTTTTTATGTAACACGGCCGATCTCTCTAGCGATAGCACGGTGTCCTATGTCATTTCGGTGCCACATACCGTTCCAAGAAACTTTATCCACAAGCTGGTAGGCATTGGCTTGTGCTTCTTGAACCGTTTCGCCAAGGGCACAGGCACACATTACTCGTCCACCACTGGTTTTTGTTTCATTTCCTTGCTTTTTTACACCGGCATAGAATAATTTAACATCAGGGTTATCATCAGCATCAATTTGAATGGTTTGGTTACCTTCATAAGCACCTGGATAACCTTCTGATGCCAATATCACGCCCAAAGCTGTTTCCTCGCGCCATTGAAGTTGCTCGCCGGAGATATCTCCGTTTACCGCAGCAAGACAGTGTGCCACTAAATCAGACTTCATGCGCATCATGATAGGTTGCGTTTCGGGGTCCCCCATACGACAGTTAAATTCTAATACCCACGGCTCACCTTGCTCATTAATCATCACGCCAGCATATAAAAACCCAACATAAGGCATACCTTCCGCCTTTAGGCCTTCTAGTGTCGGCTCGATAATAGCTTGCATAATGCGCTTGTGCATTTCATCGTCGACAATCGGTGCTGGCGAATAGGCTCCCATGCCGCCAGTGTTTGGACCCAAGTCACCATCATAGGCCGCTTTATGATCTTGACTAGTCGCCAATGGCACCACGCTTTCACCGTCCGCAATACACATAAAACTGGCTTCTTCACCTTCAAGAAACGCTTCGACCACCACGTTGGCACCCGCTTCGCCAAACTGATTATTTATCAGTATGTCATCTAGCGCAGTAAAAGCGGCTTCTTGAGTCTGGGCAATAATCACGCCTTTGCCTGCAGCAAGTCCATCTGCCTTTATCACAATAGGCAAGCTCTGATTTTCCACATAAGCTTTGGCTTTCGTCAAATCGCTAAAATTGGCGTATGCGGCTGTTGGAATACTATGTCGTTCGAGAAAGGCCTTCGAAAAGGCCTTAGAACCCTCTAACTGCGAAGCCGCTTGCGAAGGTCCAAAGCACTTAATTCCCTTGGCGTCCAGTTCATCACTGAGACCTAGCACTAACGGTACTTCAGGGCCAATAATACACAGATCAATACTTCGTTCCTCGCAAAACTGGACGATGTCTGCAATTGCACTTACTTGAATGGGCACATTTTGGGTTTTAGGTTCTAACGATGTACCCACATTGCCCGGCAAGGCAAAAATTTCAGTCACCAAGTTTGATTGGGCAACTTTCCACACTAAAGCATGCTCTCTGCCGCCTTCGCCGATAATTACAATTTTCATCTATAGATTGAGGTCTTAGTGTCTAAAATGTCTCATGCCAGTATAAACCATGGCGATATCGTGTTCGTTTGCCGCGCTGACTACCTCTTCATCGCGCATAGAGCCACCCGGCTGAATAACCGCTGTGATGCCTGCTACAGCCGCGTTATCCAGTCCGTCTCTAAAAGGGAAAAATGCGTCAGAAGCCATCACCGAACCTGACACGGCCAAACCGGCATGTTCCGCTTTAATACCGGCAATTCGTGCAGAATTAACGCGGCTCATCTGGCCAGCACCTACTCCGATGGTCATATTGTCTTTGCAATAGATAATGGCGTTTGATTTAACGAATTTAGCCACCTTCCAGGCGAACAGTAAGTTATGCATCTCTTGTTCCGTGGGTGCCCGTTCGGTCACCACCTTCAGATCGTCATACAACACGCTATCTGCTTCTTGGACCAACAAGCCTCCATTTACTCGCTTGCTGTCCATTCGTCGTTCAGAACTAATCGTAAGCGAACCACACTCTAAAATTCGAACATTGGGTTTAGACGCCAATAACTTTTGTGCCTCTTCGTCTACGCTCGGTGCGATAATCACCTCAACAAACTGGCGTTCAACGATGGCTTCGGCGGTGGCGATATCTAAAGATTGATTAAAAGCAATAATTCCGCCAAATGCCGACTCTGGATCCGTACTAAACGCACTATTATAGGACTCAATCAATGAACTGGCCGTCGCGACGCCACAAGGATTTGCATGCTTAACGATGACACACGTTGGTCCATCGGTAAATTGTTTGACGCACTCCAATGCCGCATCAGTGTCCGCGATATTATTATATGACAAAGCCTTTCCTTGCAATTGAGATGCGGTGGCAACTGATGACGCCATCAATGGGTGCTCTACATAGAAAGCCGCTTTTTGATGTGGGTTCTCACCGTACCGCATTACCTCACTCAGATTATATTGCTGATTGAGTGTTTGTGAAAACGCGTGTTGTTGATTATCCTCATCGCGTTTGCCTAGGTAATTTGCTACCGCACCGTCGTATTGCGCGGTATGTGCAAAAGTCTTAGCACTCAATGCGTAGCGTGTGGCCAATTTGGTAGCCCCGTGGTTTTCTAGTAGCTCCGAAATCACATTTTGATAGTCACTCGGTTCAACAACCACAGTTACGTGATTATAATTTTTCGCAGCCGCTCTAAGCATTGTCGGCCCACCAATATCAATATTTTCGATCGCATTTTCCAAGGTGCAATCAGCATCAGCAACAGTTTGAACAAACGGGTAAAGATTAATGACAATCAAATCGATAGGTTTAATGCCGTGCTCCAACATGACTTCATCATCTATCCCTCTCCGCCCTAGAATACCGCCATGTACTTTAGGGTGCAGGGTTTTAACTCGCCCATCCATCATTTCTGGAAAGCCCGTGTAATCGCTCACATCTTGTACGGGCAAACCAGCTTGCTGTAGGGCTTTCGCTGTTCCTCCTGTCGATAATATCTCGATATTGAGGTCAGTGAGTGCCTGCGCCAACTCGACTAAATTTGCTTTATCAGATACGCTAATCAGCGCTCTTTTCACTTTAACTAAGTTCATTAAATACAATATCTTAAGGGATACGAATAGGGGAGCTAAATTGAACTATCTCAGCTTAATCCAGTAAATCAAATTTGGCGAGTCGACTACGTAAGGTGTTTCTGTTTATGCCTAATATTCTCGCGGCGTCGGTTTGGTTACCGTCGGTTTTCTCCATCACATAAGTAATCAATGGCCGCTCTACTTCCAGCATCACCATTTTGTGAAGACCACTTGGGTATTCACCATTGAGATCGTCAAAATACTGATCCAAAGCATGTTGCACCGCTTCCGCCAAGCAAAGTGTTTTTGCGTCACTCATCTAGTTAGGCTGTCATCGCTACTTCAGACTCCAATGCCCGATAGATATTTGTAACTGCGCTTATAATTGCGCCAGGCTCTTGCAAGGAATTTATCTTTTTAAGTCCTAACTTCAATGCTGGAATATTGGCTACTAATTCTAAAAGATACCACCGTATGTGCTTACGGCCAATACGCACACCAGAATATATTCCGTAATGATCATAAAGCATTTCCATATGCCACAAACACGTATCACTTTGCTCAACTAGACTAGGCGTAGTAAGGGATTGCTGCATTATCTTGGTTGACGGGTTTTTAAGATATTCACTTAGTTGTTGCAAAAACCAAGGTCGCCCAAGCGCACCTCGTCCCACCATGATGGCATCTGCAGCCGTATACGTTTTGATACTCGCTGCTTTCTCAAGGGTATCTATATCGCCATTCGCGACAATGGGTAAACTAACTGTCTGCTTAAGTTGCTTAGACGTTTCGTGTTCAGCGTTGCCGTTGAACTTACAGGCGCGGGTTCTCCCATGGACGGCGAGGCTTTGAATCCCTGCTTGCTCAGCAATACGTGCGATTGTGTGGGCATTAATACTGTTTTTGTCCAATCCCGTTCTGATTTTCAAGGTGACGGGGACATCGACCGCGCCGACCACTGCATCTAATATCTGGCCAACTAGTTTTTCATCTGCCAGCAAGGCTGAACCGGCTGCTTTTTTCAAGACTTTTTTAGCGGGACAACCCATATTTATATCGATGATAGAAGCTCCCATATCCACATTGTACCTTGCCGCTTCCGCTATAGCCGTGGGATCATTACCTAGCAGTTGCACAACGGTAATTCCTTGCTCATTTGGCAACACTCTCCTTAGTTTGCTTTTTTTTGAATCTCTGAGTTGTGCAGAAGAAGCTACCATTTCAGATACGGTCATCCCCACGCCATACTTGCGTGCGACTTCTCTAAAAGGAAAATCCGTAATTCCTGACATCGGCGCCAATATAACTGGCGACTCGAGCTGATAAGAGCCTATCTTCATAGTTTTAAAGTAAGTTCACTTCAAATCCAACGGCCTTGGCGGGTGGATCATCTAACTTTAACGACACTTTCACAATATTCCCTGGAGGAATACTGGCGCTGGGGTTGTTTAGGTAATCTGTTGGTTTGTAATATCGCTGTCCCACCGTCAACCCCTGCAAATTTTTAAGCGCTAATCTTATAATTGGATAGCGCTGGGGTTCTCCAAGGCGATTTAGGATAAACAGTGATATGTTTAAAGGCTCGCTGGGCGTGGAATACAAGTCCATTCTCGAAACTACCACTTCCAAGCTGATAACTTGTTCTTCTTCAGCAGCACATACAACAAATTTACACAGATACCTTACAACAGGAGACGTGTCTATCTCTTCTTGAAGCTCAGCATTTAAGCGCGGTTTAAATTGATAAACCAATACAGCTATTAGCGCCAGAACAATCAACGACCAAAAGAAAAATCTCACGATATATTTCAGTCCAATCCATAGAACACCAAAACTGTCAATCACCTTGGTATCTTCTTCAACGTCGTCTAAAATGTCTAGAGTGTGCTCGAACTCACTTCCAATTAAATCGGAACCAATTTCTGGCAAACTAGGCGCACGCTTTTCGCCATAGTCATTATCTTCAAGTTCAACCTCACCAAATATCGATTTCCGTTCTTGCAAATACTCTTGCTCAAGTTCAACAATAAGCGCTTGATCAATCCCCTCATCATCAACCTCATTTTCATAGTCGCTAACAGCAGAGTTGAACTGTTTAGATAGTGATTCCGAGCGTTTCCTGTCTGTAGATACGCCCAGGTTCTCGTTCTTCATTCCTGAGGCTGGTTGGTTATGTGACGCACTAGGCGCGCCCAACGCTTCTAACTCCAAACTCGGAGCGTACTCTTCTGGGAGGATCACACTCAAGTCGTCTAGTGCACTACCCATAAAATTGAACGCCGACTCTCCCGACACGGTTGGATCGTAATCAACATCATCAGCCTCGACGTCAGCTACATCATATGAGTCAATCGATGGAAACGGTTCGTGGACTTCTTCTTGTGAAATGTCTTGAACTTCCAAAAACGGATCTACCGTGAGGTCTCTCTCGTTTTGGTTTAGTTTAGGCTCTGAATTTTCATCATCCGTATCATCGTATTGATTAAATACGATATTGTTCTCCACTTCAGTTGGGCTAACAATTAGTTGAGGCGCCGTCTTTGTCTTTTCAATAATGGGCGTTTCAGTGCGCTCGATTAACCGTTCGCGCGCGAGGGAACTTTCCCTTTTAATCGATTTATAATCTTTTTTAAGATGAGTGAACACCGGCGGTTTTTCCGAAGAAGAGCTAAATTGATCATAGTAATTAAACATGGTGTCGCATTTACCACACCTGAAAAATCCTCCATATGAATCGAGTAGCTTTTGTGTAGCATTGTATCTAGCTCGACAATTAGGGCATTGTGCGATCATGCTTCCTTCCTAATACCGAGCAAGGCTATCCACTCATTTTTCTGTAGTGTGCTGAATGAAAACTCGTTACTGTAAGCCTGCTTGACCTTCTCTGCTTGACTAGACAGTATGCCAGACAGTATCAAATTACCGCCCATAGTAACCGCTGCAGTTATTGATTGGCGTAAATCGATCAATGCTCCCGCCAAAATATTGGCTATAACCACCTGATATTGCTCACCCTCTATCTCCTCTGCCGTACGTATTACAAATTGATCGGCAACGTCATTAGTCACGCTATTCTCTAATGATACCTGCTCGGCCTTGGGGTCAATATCCACGCCTACCGCTGATTGTGCTCCTAACTTAATTGCTGCAATCGCTAAAATGCCTGAACCGCAACCATAGTCTAGTACTCGGCTGTCGTCACAATTTATTTGCTTTAAAAATCGCATACACAGTTGAGTTGTCTCATGAGTGCCGGTGCCGAACGCCAAACCAGGGTCTATTTTAACCACCACTGCATGCTCAGGGAATGATTGATCTATCCAACTAGGGCATACCCACAGTTGATCATCTATCTCGACGACGGTGTATTGATTTTGCCAAGCCGTTTCCCAGTTTTGATCTTCCAAACTCTCGACGAACAATGAGGATTGATTCCCTATTTGAGATTGAATTGTCAGTAACAGCGCGTCGTTAACTGCTTCTTCAGAAAATAGCGCCGTGACTTTTTGTAGTTGCCACTGCGGCAAACTCGGTGCAGCGAGATCATAGTAGGAATCTTCACCGGCATTTTGTTGGGTAATCGCTTGCGCGCCCAGAGACTCGGCCAAGTTAATCAGTGGCCCAACTTGTTCAATAGGACAGCTTACACTCAATTGTTTCCAACAGACGGACATAAAAGCCTACTGCTTTAAAGCGAGTTTCTTCTCAAGATAATGGATATCTTGCTGCCCTTTTATAAAACCTTCATCGCGCAGCAATTCAGCATGCAATGGTAAGTTAGTTTTAATGCCGTCAACCACCATTTCTTGTAATGCCCCTTGCATGCGCGCAATTGCCTGTTCACGTGTTGCACCGTGGGTTATTAACTTTCCGACCATCGAATCATAATAAGGCGGCACCACGTAGTGTGAATAAGCATGCGAATCAACCCGCACGCCTGGCCCTCCGGCCATATGGTATTGGGTGATTTCACCAGGCGACGGCAAAAAAGTCTCTGGATCTTCTGCATTGATGCGGCACTCAATCGAATGGCCGTGGAATTTAATATCATCTTGCTTAAAACGAATGGCTTCACCGTTGGCGACAATCAATTGTTGCCGAATCAAATCTATACCTGTAATCATTTCCGTAACCGGATGCTCTACCTGAATACGGGTATTCATCTCGATAAAATAAAACTCATCATCTTGATACAAGAATTCAAATGTTCCAACTCCGCGATAATTAATCGATTTTGCGGCCTCAGCACAACGGTTGCCAATTTTCTGCCTAAGTTCGTCACTAATACCAGGGGCTGGCGCTTCTTCTATCACCTTTTGATGGCGGCGCTGCATCGAACAATCTCTATCGCCCAAGTGAACAGCATTACCATGTTGATCAGCCAAGATTTGTATTTCTACGTGGCGTGGTCGTGTCAGGAACTTCTCCATATAGACCACTTCGTTATTAAACGCAGCAGCCGCTTCTTGTTGGGTTAGCTTGATAGAAGAAATCAGGTCCTCTTCTTTCTCAACCACTCGCATTCCTCGCCCACCGCCGCCTCCAGCCGCTTTAATAATGACTGGCAAGCCAATTTCACGCGATATTCTAACAATATCATCAGGTTTAGAAACATCAAGCGGTCCGTCTGAACCCGGCACGCATGGCACGCCTGTGGCTTTCATTGCCCTGATGGCAGAAATCTTATCGCCCATCATTCTGATGCTGCTCGCTTCTGGGCCAACAAAGATAAAGCCACTTTGCTCTACACGTTCGGCAAAATCAGCATTTTCAGAAAGGAATCCATAACCCGGATGAATCGCATCCGACCTGGTTACTTCTGCTGCTGCAATGACCGCGGAAATATCAAGATAGCTTTTTAGGGCCGGCGCAGGTCCTATGCAGACAGATTCATCAGACAACTTCACATACTTAGCGCTGCGATCTGCTGTTGAATGAAGTGCAACCGTTTGAATGCCCAATTGTTTGCACGCACGCAAAATGCGTAACGCTATTTCGCCTCGATTGGCGATGGCGAGCTTTTTTATCATTGCTTTACTTTTTTAAGAAATAACGAATAGGGCTTCGCCGAATTCAACTGGATCGCCGTCAGTTTTACGAATCTCTAAAACTGTACCTGCTTTGTCTGATTGAATTTCATTGAAGGTCTTCATTGCTTCAACCACGCACAAGGTCGTTCCAACGCTCACCGTGTCCCCTACCGAAACAAACGCCGCGGCATCAGGACTGGAGCGGGCATAAAAAGTACCCACAGTTGGCGATTCTACTTCGTGCCCTGTTATCGCAGGAGTAACGGTGTCGGCGCTCGGTTCCAGGGAAACACTTGCCGCTCCTGCGGCCATCGGTGCAGGTGCGTAAGCCATCGTTGGAGCGGCCATTGTAGGTCCAGCTCTGCTTATGCGAATACTCTCTTCACCTTCGATAATTTCAAGCTCTGAAAGTTGAGAAGCTTCAAGCAGTTCAATGAGTTTTTTTACTTTACGTAGATCCACGATTTTCCTCTACTGTTGTTCTTGTAATTTAGCAATGGCAGCAGCCAGTGCTAGCGAATAGCCTTTGGCACCAAAGCCCATAATAACACCTACCGCCAGCGCTGACAGATAGGAGTGATGTCTAAATTCCTCGCGCGAGTGCACATTTGAAAGATGCACCTCGATAAAAGGGATTTCTGTACCAGCAAACGCATCACGCAATGAGATACTGGTATGTGTAAACGCGCCCGGATTAATGATAATAAAATCCACCCCGTCTTCCTTGGCTTGATGTATTGCATCCACCAATGTGTGTTCTGCATTACTTTGCAAACTGGATAAGGTAATGGCTTGATCAGCGGCCTCACCTTCTAGAGACGAGTTGATATCCGTCAACGTGTCGTAACCATAGACTTCCGGCTCACGAGAACCCAGTAAATTCAAGTTAGGCCCGTGTAAAACCAATATTTCAGACATGTGCGCAGTATAATGCCAATCGACAATCAGTTAACAAGCGTCGATTTTACCTTAGAACTCTGTTTTTAGGCCCTAATAAAGCGAATTAAGCGAATTAAGCGAATATAAACGCATTTAAATATGAAACGTCGTATCTTTCCTAAACACCGTATTGGCGTTAAGGTTGATTTAGTTCGGCTCCTTTAGCCCTTAACTTGCTTACGCTATCAAACCAGTCAACGATAAACTGAGTGAAGCTTTCCACATCGTTGAGATCCAGCTGCGGAATATTTCGTGACAATGGTAATTTTTCATCAACTGCAATGGCAAAAATATGCAAGTCTTGCTCACACATTAACGGGTTGCCTTGCCCTGCTCTGTGTAATTCAATTTTTGGAATAGGCGCAAGTTTAAAACCTTCTGATATCACCAGATCTATGTTTCCAGGTTTCAATAACGCCAAGGCATCAGACAACTCAGGTTGTTTTTCTTCCGATGGCAACTCTTCAATATACGCCCTTCTAGTTTGGGACGCGATGGCGATCTGACTAGCGCCCGCCTTACGCAACAGATAACTATCTCGCCCTTCATGATCGATTTCAAATTGATGATGTGCATGTTTAACTACACCAACACGCAAGCCTCGTTCATTAAGCAAGGGTAAAACCTTGGCTAATAGCGTTGTTTTACCGGTGCCACTAAAAGCACATAAACCCAAAACAGGAATAGGGAAATCAATCATTTAGTGCGTCTGGTGTTTGGTCATGGTACGCCTGCAGTTGTTCGGGAGTGTTGAAGTTCTCGAACATGAGGGCGGAATCAATGAAATCAACTTCAACCAGTTTGTGTTGCCGAAACCAGCGTTCTATTTTTCGCTCTCCTGCTTTTAAAAAAACCTCAAGGTCTGGCAATAAACTCACTCTAATGAGTGCATAAACTGGCTGCAAACGTTGTTCATCTCGCGCTACCGCAATATCAGCACCATCACGCTGCAAAGCATTGCGCATCCGCGCAACGTAATCTGTGGCAACATATGGCCCGTCACAGGGCACCGTGATTATCCAATCATCATCGGTATATTTCATGGCGGCTGCCATCCCTGCAAGGGGGCCTTGAAAGCCAGACTCTTCATCAGAAATGACATCGTAACCATATTGTGAATAGCGGGCTTTATTGCGGTTAGCATTAATCAGCAACTTATTACATTGTGATTGCAAGCTGTTGGTAATATGGGAAATCAGCGGCAAACCATCCAGTTCAATCAATCCTTTGTCTTTTTCTCCCATGCGGCGACCTTGACCGCCTGCCAATATTACGCCAGTAATTTTTAACGTTTCGTTCATCGTTATTTCGCTGCTCTCACAGCTTCCAATACATTAGGAATTTGCTTAACCCGCGCCAGAGCTGATGTGAGCGTCGCAATACCCACCACTTCAATGGCTAAACTAAGCTGCACAATGGAATCCTCTTCTTGAATATCTAAGGCTGCTTTCTGGATTTGGATTTTAGCGTCATTTAGCATTTTAGTTACATCGTGGAGTAGCCCAGAACGATTGTACGCAGTAATATTAATATTTGCTATGTAACTGGTTTGCGCACCACTGCCCCAATTAACATCAATCAAACGTGCATGATCGTCATCTTGTAAATGCAAAATATTTGAACACCGCTTGTTATGAATTGAAATGCCTCTGCCCCGTGTAATAAACCCAACAATCGGTTCGCCGGGTACAGGTTGACAACAGTTTGCAATTTGCGTTTTAAGATTGCCCACTCCATGAACGGTAAAATCACTAGGCGAAGGTGATTTAGTGTAACGGGCGGCATCAAAGACCGGTAGTTTTGGTTCTTCAACTTCTTTCTCCCGCTTAAAGGCGCCAATCAGTTTGACTATTTTAATATCACCCGCGCCCAGCGCGGCCATCATTTCTTCAGTGCCTGGGTAATTCGATCGTTGCGCAATTTTATCGTATGACAACTGCGACAAACCTTGCCGGGGCAATTCGCGCTCTAGGATATCACGACCCATAGCCACGTGTTGCTCTCGGTCAGCTTGTTTGAACCAGTGTGCGATCGCTGAACGGGCACGATGACTTTTTACATAACCCGGCAAAGCCAGCCAGTCACGACTTGGTGTGGCATCCTTTACCGTAACAATATCTACCTGATCGCCCGTTTGCAGTGGCGTGGTTAGGGTGCGCATTCGGCCATTTATGCGTGTGCCACGTGTGCTGTGGCCAACTTGAGTATGCACCGCATAGGCAAAGTCAATGGCGGTCGCACCCAAGGGCAAATCGATCACTTTGCCTTTGGGAGTGAACACATAAACTTGCTCATCAACTAATTCAGTATCAAATTGTTCGGCGATATCACCGTCAAAAAACAGATCTTCTTTCCACTCCAATAACTGACGCAGCCATTGGATTTTGTTATCTATGGTCTTATTAGACCCAGCACCCTCTTTATATCGCCAATGTGCCGCCACACCCAATTCATTCTCTTCGTGCATATCGTGAGTTCGAATTTGCACTTCAACCACCTTATCTGATGGCCCAATAACTGCCGTATGGATAGATTGATAGCCGTTTTCTTTGGGAGTCGCAATATAGTCGTCAAAGTCCCCAGGTAAATGTGACCAGTTGGAATGCACCACACCAAGCGCTGCATAGCAATCACTCACTGAATTTACCAGTATCCTTACCGCCCGAATATCCATGATATTCTCAAAAGCCAAGCCTTTGAACTTCATTTTACGCCATATACTGTATATATGCTTTGGACGGCCATATACCGAACCTTCGACGTTAATCTCTGTCAGTTCTTGCTCAATCGAGGTAGTAAAATCAGTTATATAACGCTCGCGGACATCTCGCTTTTCATCTAAGTTAGAAGCAATTTGGTGATAATCGTAAGGCTCTAAGTAGCGCAGGGAATAATCTTCTAGTTCCCACTTTAAATACCACACTCCCAGCCTATTGGCTAAGCGCGCATACACGTCTAACGTTAGTTGCGCTTGTTCACGGCGGTAATTTTCGTCCGCGTCTTTTAATGAGCGCAGATTGTCTAGTTGATCAGCTAATTTTATGAGCACCACTCTCACATCATTAACCATTGCAATCAGCATTTTACGCAAGTTTTCATTACTGACTTCGCCCTGCTTGGACTTCGAAAAGGCTGAAATATTTGCCATCTGCGCGACACCTCGCACCAATTCGGCTACTTCAGCGCCAAACTGTTTGGTGATTTGGGCGCGCACCTTTTCCGATAAGGGTTCGGCAACTTGTAAAATTGCGGCAACTTGGCCTAATTCATCAATGCCGATTTCTTGACACAAAGCTGCTAGCTTTTCACACTTTGTGCAGTTTCGAATTAGTTGCTCCTCCTCTAATTCAGCGCGAACGCCTATCTCCCGTACGAAACTTACAGCGCGCAGCAGCGCACTTTCGGTGTCAGAAGTTTCAAAGTATGACATCTTTTATATCGATATATAGGTTATAGCAGTAAATTTGCTCTGCAAAATTGCAACTAATTAGGTTTGGCAATGATAGAATCGTGCCGCTCTCAGCGCAAAGCCTTTTACACACTAATTTGCACAAATTATGTCACCGGACGAAATAAAAAAATCAAGCCCTAAAGCCAAAGAAGAATATCGTCTTGAAGAAATTGATGGCGAAATATTACTCTATTCACTGGCCTCCACTCGCTCAATCTATCTTAACTCCTCTGCTTCCATTATTTGGCAGTTATGTAACGGTGAGCAAAACGTCGACGAGATGATTACAATCATTAAGTCAGGGTTCCCAGAAGCGGGCGACAGCGTTGAAACTGACGTTCTACAGGCCATCGAGCAGTTTATTGAAGCCGATGCTATAAGCATGGTTAGCGCTTAGATAAAACACGTTGAACACATACTCAGTGCAGTTCGGCGGTCACCGAGTTGACATATTAACTGATACAGACGCCGCCAATACCGCCCTAGAATTCTTATTCAGGGACATCCACTCCACGCCCGTATCATCAGTGGACAAAACCTACCTATTGCTTGAAAAAAGTGAACAATGGCAATGCATTGTAGACGACAAATGCACCTATCAGTCGAACAAAATTGAAGACACTGCCAATTACTTGATGGGCGAAGTGGTATTTCATTTGATTGAAAATAACGACTCTCATCTTGCTGTTCACGCAGGATACGTCTCCGACTCGCAAGGCGGCATAATGATACCGGGTGAAAGTGGACACGGTAAAAGCTCGCTGACATTTTGGATGGCGCAAAATGGCTACCAGTACCACACGGATGAATTGATCTTACTAGAGTCCACTTCATCAAAAGTTAAAGCCTTTACTCGCCCCTTCAATATCAAGAACTATGGCTTAGATGCAATCACCCAGTTAGTCGACATAGAGTTGCTTGGCGATAAGGTGATGCGCGGCAATTTTGTTCACATGATTTCTCACCGTTGCATCAACCCCGACTTCACCAGTGAAACGCCGGATTTAACGAGAATCGTCTTCCCCCGCTATAGCAAAGATGCACCCAACACACTGACACCGCTTAGCAAAGCGTTAGCGGGTATTGAGTTAATGAAATCTAACGTTATCGCACGCAACCTTCCCGGTCACGGCTTTGACCAACTGTTGTCAATCGTGCGCAGCGCCAAAGCCTATCGTTTAGATTACAATGACTTTGCCGTATTGCCCGAATTACTTCAGCAATTAAGCACCCCAGAAAATGGCAAATGAGAACGTAATTAATCATTCGCTAGAACTTATTGCCAGTCTCAGCTTAGGATCAAGTAAGGCTTCACAGCTGAGTGAGCAACTGGCTAATATTGACCATTGGGAGTCATTTGTCGCTCAACTCGAAATAAATGGCTTAGCACCGATATTCAACCAACAATTACGCGCGCACGACGAGCTCAGTGAACTTGTACCTAAAACCGTTTCCCTGCAAGTAAAAGCCCTGGTGGTCCGTCACCAGCGAGCAACCGATGTGCGTAGCAAAGCCATCACCGAAATACTCCCCGAGTTTGCTAAACATAACATCGAAGTCATTGCGTTAAAGGGATTGGCGTTGGCTTACTGCGTATATCCTGAACCGCGTCTACGACCGATGCGCGATATAGATTTGTTGGTGCCTAAGCATCAGGCCTTAACCGCACAACAAGCATTACGTGATATAGGCTATCAAGCTGAAGATCACAACGTAGGGGCAATGTACGACCATCACCATCTACCCATCGCGTCTAAGATCATAGACGACATGACGATGAGCATTGAAGTACATCACAATGCCCTATCAGGAGATGTCGCTAGCTCAATGAGTTATGCCGACTTAACACAGCCCCCTATTCACTTTGAAATCGAAGGCCACTCCATCGGTCGGTTTGGACATATAGACACCTTGCGTCATCTTTGTCATCATGCATTTGAACCGGCTAAACGGATTAAATTAGGTGCTTTGTTAGACATCCTGACCTACGCTGAGACATTCCATGAAGAAATAGACTGGACTGATTTGCGCACTAACCACCCTTTCGTTATTAATGCGCTACGTTGTTTACATTTCGTCATACCGCTACCAAAGCAGCTATGTACCCAGCTAATCGCCTCCAGCGAGTTAGCCCCCACACAACTGGGCCAAGGCTATCTGCCGCTATCACACCTGGCGGCGCAAAAGCGTGGTCTAACAAAAACGTTACAAACCATGTTTACCGCACCGCAGTGGTGGGCACATATTTTCTACAGCGTGGCACCCGAAAAAAGCCTGTTTTGGGTTAATACCTGGCGCCACCCTTTGCAGGTATTACAATGGTTAACACGGCGTTACTGGGCGCTGATGCGTGGCCGATCATCAGATTAACCTAGGAGGTTATAAACGCGACACCCGTCGTTGATTGATTGAAATAATTCAATAGTGTGGGCTATAGTCAGTTTTAAATCACTACCCACTTGTTTGCTCCTATGACCGCATATAAAGAACGATATCAAACCGATGGCTACCTGACGTCAATTCGCTTATTGTCTGAGCAAGAAGCAAATCACCAACGCACCATTCTTGAAAAAGCCGAGTCACAAGTCGGGCCACTACACTACAAAACCAAAGTGCATACCTTGCTTAGGCCTCCCTTCGAAGTTGCCACGCAAAAAAATGTACTAGACATTGTCGAAGAACTGATCGGCCCTGATATCTTGTTGTATAACGCAAACTACATCATCAAAGAACCCCATTCTAAAGCGCACGTCAGTTGGCACCAAGATTTAACTTATTGGGGTTTTGACCAAGACGATCAAGTGTCTATGTGGCTAGCGCTCTCATCCGCCACAGAGCAAAGTGGCTGCATGAAGATGCTCCCTGGTAGTCATATTCAGGGAAAACAAGCGCACCATTTCACTGAGGACGAATCTAATGTGTTACTCAGTGGGCAGACCATCAAAGACGTCGATGAAAGCAAAGCCGTAGTGTGCGATTTAGCGGCAGGTGAAGCCTCATTCCATCATGGCTGGACTATGCACACGTCAATGTCAAATCGCAGTGATGATCGACGCATTGGCTTGAACGTGCAGTTTATCGCGCCTCATATTAAACAAACCAAGGGGCAAATAGACGGCGCAATTTTAGTACGTGGAGAAGACAAGTATGGTTACTACGAAACAGACCTTGTTGCTAAAGTAGACTTATCTTCTGAAGCCATTGCTTACCAAAAGCAATTAGAAAAAAGGTATGTAGCGATCGCTGGCACAGGAAACTAGGCGCAAACCACGCTAGTGTTCTTCAACTCAGAATAAGGCCATGACAGAATTTTCACAAATCCCCGTCATTGATGTAAGCGCCCTTTTTACCAATGACAATATTGCACAAGCAAAGCTCGCCAACGACTTTTCCCGCGTATACGGCACAACGGGCTTTGGCTATATAACCAATCACGGCATCGCACCAGCTTTGATTT
>JBLIOD010000003.1:0-95111 GCA_047639475.1 Gammaproteobacteria bacterium | reverse complement strand
AAGTGATTCTACGTCACCCTCTGCAGATGAGTCTGCACCCAGCGCCACTGTGGTGCCAGCGGTAACACTGCCCATAACTTCAGTCCCATCGGGATCGGCAATGGTGCTAACATCCCCATTTGGTACAGTATTTACAGCGAGATCTTCACCATCTACATACATAGAAGCTTTCTTAGCCACAACAGAGTCAGCACCCAGCGCGACCGTCGTTTCTGCAACCACATTGCCGTACACGCCTCCATCTGCACCAAGGGCGAACGTCGTTCCTGCCTTCACATTGCCGTAGACATTTGCATTTGCACCCACAGCGATAGTCGTTACCGCTTGAATGTTACCGAACACTATTGCATCTGCGCCCAGCGCTACCGTCGACCCTGCCTTTATAGCTGGGACGTCTTCAGAAAACGAGAACAAATCGGTAATAACTACGTACCGGCCTTCCACCTTTGCTCCAGCGCCTAGCGCTACAGTCGTTCCCGAGTTAACGTTTCCTTTAATTTCAGCGCCGGCACCCAGTGCCACTGTTGTCGCCGATATCAAGTTTCCTTCTAATCTGCCTGATGCACCTAATATAGCCGAAGCAGCCGAAAGTGTTTTTTTTCCTTCCTCACTGACGTCTCGGCTTGTTCCATTTGGTATAACTGTATCCATACTAACAGTATAAGTATTAGCGATATAAATGTCGTCTTGGGGAGAGCTTGCAGCTGCACTACAGCTGTAGTGCTTAATATTGTTATCCAGGTGGCAATTATTTACAGCAGCACCATCAAAATTAATCTCAACCGCATGCGCAACTAACGAGAATGTGCTGGCTAATACTGCAGTCACCAGTTGTTTTTTAATCAATTTCATTTAGATTTCCTATAAGTTTAATTTATTTCGTTTTTAATTAACCCGAACGTTTTTATTCAGATAGTTGTTTTAAGCACTATTTCGAACCATTAAGTAAATATTTACATTTATCAACCATTTAGAGACCTCAACATAGCTCGATTTTTGACAATTTTACCAAAACTTTCTCAATGAAATCAACGACTCTATTTCAGTGATCCTTGGAAACAGGGGTTATGCTGGGGTCTTATTTAATATATTTAGGTGTTATCAGTAGGCTCACAGTGTAAATATAATTTACATATTTTTCAAGTAAAGTCTCTTCAAAGTGCTGGTGATTTATGATGCGTCCACATTTGTAGCACCTGATCTGTCCGGTTCTTTAAACTACTCCCTTTGCGGGGGTGTTTATGAGATGGACAGAATGGTTACACGAACACAGACTTATGCAATTCGAAAAAGCTTATGAAGGCTGGACACAAAAACGACTCACTCAAGAAGATGCGGCTTGCTCGCTTAATGTTTGCCCGCGCACATTTCGGCGATATATTGGCCGCTATGAGGACGAAGGGATGACCGGCTTAATCGATAAACGATTAGGCCAGGTATCTCAGCATCGAGCACCAAACCGGCCATCATGGGCAAAGCCCGGGGCATCGTCTATCGCACCATCTCCACGCACATTAGCAAAAAAGCCGGTTACACAAAAACCACAGCGCATACCGGTTCGGTCACATTGATTCAACGTTTCGGCAGTGCGCTTAACCTGAATGTACATCTGTATATGCTGTATCTCGATGGCGTCTATGTGGAGGATAACAAATATGCATCAGCCATGCATTTTCAGTGGATCAAAGCGCCAACCAATGAAGAACTTTCCCGATTAACCCAACCCATCGCCAAGCGTATTGGCCGATATCTAGAGCGACAAGGTCTTCTGGAACGGGATGCCGAGCATAGCTGCCTCAACGCAAATGCAATCGAAGACGAACAAGACCCGATGCATCAACTGCATGGGTCTTCAGTGACCTACCGAATTGCCGTTGGCCCACGACAGGGACGTAAGGTATTTACGCTACAAACCTTGCCCGCAAGCGATCCAGATGAGTGGGTCGGTAATGTGGATGGATTTTCCCTGCATGCCGGTGTCGCCGCCAAAGCGCATGAGAGAAGAAAGCTGGAACGTATTTGTCGATACATCGCCCGGCCGCCAGTATCAGAACAACGCCTGTCCCTCACTCGTAACGGTATGGTGCGATACGAATTAAAGACACCCTATTGTGATGGTACAACGCATGTCACCTTTGAGCCACTGGACTTCATCTCAAAATTGGCCGCGTTGGTTCCGAAGCCACGGGTAAATCTCACTCGATTCCATGGCGTGTTCGCCCCCATCAGTAAACATCGAGGGCGGGTAACACCCGGCAAACGGGGCAAAGGCAGGAAGTTCAACGCAACTGACGACTCCCAGGATAAGTCCCCTGAGGTATGCAGAGCATCTAGAACATGGGCGCAACGATTAAAGCGTGTGTTCGATATGGATGTCGAAATCTGTGATCAATGCGGCGGCGGCATTAGGGGTATCGCCTGCATTGAAGATCCCATGGTAATCAAAAAGACTCTGGATCACGTGAATAGTAAATCCGCCGTATCCGCAAAGAAACGGCGACCACAAAGCCGTGCACCACCGCAGGGTTGCCTGTTCAACTGATCGCTGAGCTAGCGACCTGGTTACGCCTTGTTTTTAAAATGCTGTTTGATACGGCAGGGCCTTGTTCATTCGCAGAGCGGAGAATTGCTAAATAAAGAGTAAACCAGACTGTATTCCATCTTTGCTGCTCGTAAAGGCAGTAGATTTCGCCCGGTTGAGGCTATTTTCAAAGGAAGTGATGAGGTTTTTGGGCTGGCTGATACTTATTGATTTAGAGGAATAGGGGGTTTATGCTTCCTATACCCTGAATGCGACTAGTTTCTGTAAGAAGCTCAAAAAACAACCTATAAACATTGTCAAAGACTTTTTCTCTTATTTACGCTGAGTAGTTCCCTCTTTTCTTCATAAAAGCACCCCACAAACAGCGTACGCTTGTTGAAATTTCTTATCTACTGGCAGAAATTAGAGGTTTGATAAGAAACGCGACAGAGAGTGGTCTGGAAACGGGGAATCCCTTGACCTAGGTAGTGCTGAAACGCCAAAATATGCAGTTATAAAATAATGTGCTACCTACTGTCCAATCATTGACATGGTACGCAACTTTAAACCCTAAGAATTTTTGATATGACACGCGAATCTATGCCCTTTGATGTCGTTATTGTTGGTGCTGGCCCTGCAGGGTTAAGCGCCGCGATTCGACTTGCACAATTAAACCAAGAAACTGGCCGTGAGCAATCTATTTGTGTTGTAGAAAAAGCAGCTGAAGTGGGTGCTCATTCTCTGGCTGGTGCAGTCATTGAACCGCGCTCTTTGAATGAGCTATTACCCAACTGGAAAGAAATGGGGGCACCGCTTAAATCAGAAGTGAAGAAGGATGCCTTGGTTTACCTAACCAAAACCAAAGCCATCAAATTACCTACACCGCCTCAAATGCATAATGAAGGCAACTATGTGGCCAGCTTGGGCTTACTGACGAGGTGGCTGGGAGAGCAAGCTGAAGCCTTAGGAGTAGATATATTTCCAGGCTTTGCTGCTGCAGAAATACTCTATGATGACAATGGCCGCATTATGGGCATCGCTACCGGTGTAACCGGCGTTAACAAAGATGGCACCGAGTCAGGCAGCTTTGACCCAGGCATGGAACTGCACGCTAAAGTCACACTATTTGCTGAAGGTTGCCGAGGTTCACTGAGCCGCCAGTTGATGGAAAAATTCAACCTCCGTGACGGTAAACAGCCACAGTCTTACGCCTTGGGCATCAAAGAAATCTGGGAAGTACCTGATGAGCAACACAGTGAAGGCGATGTTTTTCATAGCATCGGCTGGCCGTTAAAGGCAGATACCTATGGCGGCGGCTTCGCCTATCACATGGACAAGAATCAAATTGCAGTCGGCTTCGCGGTCGGCTTAGATTACACCAATCCACATCTCAGCCCATTCGAAGAGTTTCAGCGTTTTAAAACTCACCCCGCCATCAGAAAACAACTCGAAGGAGGTAAGCGTGTATCTTACGGCGCTCGCGCCATATCAGAAGGCGGCTTTCAATCAATACCTCACTTGCACGTGGGCGGTGGGTTATTGATCGGTGATGCGGCAGGTTTCTTAAATACACCAAAAATAAAAGGCACCCACACCGCCATGAAAAGCGGCATGGTGGCGGCTGAAAGCGCGTTCAAATTCCTTAACGGAGAAAGTGAAGCTGACCTCGAAGGATACGCTAAAGCCATCGAAGACTCATGGCTACACAATGAACTCAAGTCGGTACGCAACATTCGCCCTGGTTTCAACAAAGGTTTCTTATTTGGCATGGCCAACGCAGCCCTGGTTGCCTACATTACTAAAGGCAAAGAACCTTGGACCATGGGCTATCACGAAGACCACACGACGCTGAAGCCCGCAAAAGACTGCACGCCCATCGATTACCCAAAGCCCGATGGCAAACTGACTTTTGATCGCCTATCCTCAGTTTATTTATCTAACACCAACCACGAAGAGAATCAGCCAGCTCATTTAACGCTAAAAGACCCTGCAGTGGCCATTGATACCAATTTGGCACTCTATAATTCGCCTGAATCTCGATACTGCCCCGCAGGCGTGTATGAAATAGTGAAGGAGAACGACAAAGACGTATTGCAAATAAACGCGCAAAATTGCGTCCATTGTAAAACCTGCGACATAAAAGACCCCACCCAAAATATTGTGTGGATTCCGCCAGAAGGTGGCGGCGGACCGCTCTATTCGAATATGTAGCTTGCTACTAAAATAAAAAGCCCTAGACCATTTATCTAGGGCTTTTTTGTGTCTAAGCGTTAGGTTCTGAGAATTCAGGGATGGATTCCTGTTGATCAACAATCCGCCTAAATAGCGAGAGGAACAGTACTTTTAACCGACTCATGGGCAAATAGCGTATATCGACAAACTGAGGCGGCGTCGCGATTACTTTATCCACGACATGGCGAGCAATGTTGAATTGGAAAAGTAAATAAGGTGAAAACCCCATCCGTAGGTCTTTTATGATGACTTCACCCTCTAGATTTTCTAAGGTATAAAAGTTATGCGAAAAAGCCGTGTAGGCATTAAAACTAGGAACCTCTCTTAGCTGCTGAAGATGTTGCGTATTTCTGTCATATCTTTTTAGGTCGATCGTTGGGTCAGCATCTAGAATCGAGGCCAAGCCCTCAAAGTATGCATCTTCTTGCACGGCAACCACGCGCCATAGCAACGAATTGAACGGCGCGGGAGTTACCAGTAATTGATTCGACAAAATGCCCTGCTTTTCAAGTTGGTGAATAAGGCGTTGCTTAACACTCTGCTGGATAGACAGCCCCCATGTTAGATAAACACAACTGAGCACCAGCCCTGTAATCACGCAAGCTCTCGCCCCTTTTTTATGTCTGCGCCATGCCACTATCACGGCAAAGAGCAATGGCAGGGTATACAAAGGGTCAATAATAAAAATCGACCCTTGCATGATATTTGACACCGGCAATGGCCATAAAGCACCGGTACCATATACCGTAAAGCAATCAAGTAAGGTGTGGGTAACTAGGCAAAGCCAAATCAACCAAAACCATTGTTTAAAATTCAGTTTGGGCAGATACAAACTGGCCGCGTAAGCCAGCAACGGCGAAACAGCGGTTTGTATTAACCAAGAATGCGACCAAGTTCGATGCGCAACAGTACTTTGCAAAGCATCTGCATAGGTAACAATGAAGTCTAAATCGGGAATCGTGCCCACTACCGCACCAGCTAACAAGCTTAGGCGAGGCGCCTGCTTACCTGTGACCAAATAGGCTACCGAGCTGCCTAATACTATTTGACTGATACTATCCATTGGGGGCTAATTGGTTTGCAACTCTTTCCAAAGTGACATCCTTGATACCCAGTTCACGCAAATGACTGACGGTGTTTAGAACGTAATCGATATTGGGGCCCATTTTGCCTTTGGCTTTTTGTAACACTTCTGCTGTCTGGGCATCGGTCAATGGCGGCGTTACATATTGTGTATGTCCGTGACGAGCAACCAATGACACCGCCTGCACCTTCTCTCCTGAGGCGAGATAGATCGGCTTTATAATAGATTGATACGCCCCGGTAATCATTTCTCGGCGGTTTAATTGGGGCAGGATTTCGTCAATTTGCGTAGCACATATTTTAAACGCTCGGCCTAGACATGAGCCACCCCGATCCAAACCTAACACCAAACCAGGTTGCGTGACATCACCGCGATACTCAATAGACCATAAACATAAAGCGCGATGGTAGCCGTATAGACGAGCAGAGACCGAGTCCAGATAGTCAAACTCAGGACGCCACATTAGGGATCCATAACCAAAGAACCAGACGTCCCCTTCGGGTACTTCGATTGAAGGATGCTGGGTATGGTCGAACACCAAACCGCTGAAATCAGGATAGCCTATCGGCTTATTTTCCATCTTATTTACGACGCCGGAAGAATTACGTGTACCAAACCAGATTGTAGCAACTCTTCAGCCTTGGGTTGCCACAGTTGTGTGAAAGGTACTGAAAATATTTCATCTAAAAATGTTTTACTCACCCCTCTTTCAAGGTAAAAAATTGTTTCCTTTTGCTGCTCATCTTGAACATTAAAGGGCAATGACTTACCCGTATCAAAGGTATATTGATGAAAACCCAGTTTGCCGCCTTCCGCTAGGGAACGCTTTGACCCGGCCGCAAATACCACGACACAAGCAGAAGAACACGCCGTGTCGACATGGGTATCAATTTGATGCTCAAGGATCAGTTTAGCCACTCCACGTGCTGCATAAATATGCCCGCCATCACTTTGTAGTATGATTTTTTCGACGGTTTTATTTTCATCTAATAACCTTCTCAGCGACTTTGTAATGCCTAAGTTTATGATCCCTTTAATGACAATAGTTTGCTTGTTTGTCGCCAAACCTAGTTTGTAAGTTTCTCGCTCAACCGCGCTATAGGGCCGGCTCAAAGGCGTGTAATCCTCGGTACCTAGTTGGACTGCATCTAAGCTTAAGTAAAACAAGCCTAAAGCACCTAATAAACCCAAAGCCTGATAAATCGAGGCGAGCTGCACGTTTCCCCCTTGTTGAATGTGGTGCCCAGCGGACCGCACCAAACCAACAAACAACATCAAATAGAACAGAACCGAGAACAGCAAATAGGCGGCAATGCTCCAGTGAAAAATGCCAGGATTGAATAAACGGCTGATCACAAAGTACCCGCCCACTATTACCAATAGAAAGCCAAGCACACCATAAAGCCAAAAATATTTGTGCACCGAGGCGCGACCTAAACGAATGTCATGCAATATTTTCACAGCAACATTGTAACCAATAACCCAATGCTAATGCGGCTTTAAAGCGCTGTTTTATTGCAGGGTCGACTTGTCTATTAGTGTAAAATTCGCCTACTTAACAATACAGGGTTGATCAACGTGGAAGCGGTGTTACAAAAACTTAGCGGAGAAACGATTTTAGTCACTGGTGCAACGGGTTTTACGGGGCAAACTCTTTGCCGAAAACTGGCCAGTGCTGGCGCAAAATTGGTGTGCGTGGCACGCGAATCGTCAGACATCAGTGCGTTAGACGATTTACCCATAACATGGGTTCGCGGCGAAGTTTACGATGAAGCCACATTGACGAAAGCAGCAAAAGGCGTGAATTATGTATTTCACGTTGCGGCAGCATTTAATGAAGAAAAGGCGACCGACGAAGACTACCGAAAAGTACATGTATACAGCACGCAAATTCTTGCCAAGTTACTTTTAGGGCGCAAAGACTTTAAACGTTTTTTACACGTTTCAACCGTCGGCGTTCACGGCCATATAGAAATCGACCGCGCTGATGAGAACTATCGATTTGCACCTGGTGATGGTTACCAGCGTACCAAACTGGAAGGCGAACTGTGGCTCGCTGAGTATGCCGCGGAGAATAACTTCCCTTATGCCATAGTGCGCCCAGCCCCAATTTATGGCCCAGGTGACAAGCGTTTACTCAAGTTTTTCAAAATGGCAGATCGCGGTTTCACCTTGATGCTGGGCGGCGGTAAAGGCATGTACCATTTGGTTCATGTTGAAGATTTAGTACATGTTTTCATGCTTGCAGCTACGGTTGACAAAGCGGCTTCTGAGATTTTTATTGCCGCAGGCGATGAGCCTATTTCAATCATAGAAATGGGCAAATCAATCGGCCGCGCTATTGGCAAAAAGCCGCGCACTATTCGTTTGCCTATTTGGCCATTTTTCTTGGCCGCGGACATCTCAAAAACCATCTGCACGCCATTGGGCATTCAGCCACCGATATATCGACGCAGAGTGGGCTTTTACACCAAAGATCGGCAATTTGATAATTCAAAAGTACGCAACTTGCTGGACTATGAATTTATTCATGATAACGAAACAGGCTTAGCTGAAACGGCCGCATGGTACAAAGAGCAAAACCTAATCAGCTAGCAACTTTGAGTAGTCCCGTTCATTCAACTATAATTGTAATTCACCTATAAACCGACTTTAGACCTCATGGGCAGCACCGATCACCATCGATTTTCTAACATCATGGAAGATGAAAGCCGTGGCTTTTTATCAAAATACCAAGATATTCAAATCGGCAACCGTAGCTGGCTCAGCCTAATCGCTTACGAGTTCTGCGTGACTTTCCTCAGTCCCATCCAGGGTGCGTTAGGACTGGCATTGCGAAAAGTATTTTTTCCAATGGTATTTAAATCTGTGGGCAAGAAAGTGATTTTTGGTCACCATATTGACCTAAGAAATCCCGGTAGAGTGTCGATTGGCTCAAACTGTGTTTTTGATGATTACGTGCAATTTTCTGCTCGCGGTGAAAACGATGACGGCATCCACATTGCGGATAAAACGCTGATTGGTCCAAACGTACGTTTACGCTCTCGTAGCGGCACTATTTCGATTGGCGAAAGCAGCAATATAGGCCCTGATTGTCACATCGGCACAGCCAGCAAACTCACCATCGGCAAGCACTGCTTATTTGGCGGCCACTGTTATATTGGTGGACAAATGCACAGCTTTGATGACACTGAAATACCCATCACCGAACAAGCCATGGTGCCAACCCAAGGGGTCAGCATTGGTGACGATGTCTGGCTAGGCGCTCACGTCATCGTACTTGACGGTATCAATATCGGCCACGGCGCTGTTATTGGCGCTGGTTCAATCGTCACAAAGGATATTCCGGAATATGCGGTCGCGGTCGGCGCTCCTGCAAAGGTTATTCGCCTACGTAAGTAGCGCTGTTACGCCAGCATATTGCACCCACACCCCCTGCTAAGCATTGACAAACCGGGTTTATAATTTTAGTGCGGGCCCCTGCACGCTACCGCAATCGGTACTTGAAGAGGTTCAGGCTGAATTACTTGATTTTCAAGGCCAAGGCGCCTCATTGATTGAAGTCAGTCATCGAGGGTCTTTGTATGAGCCTTTACATCACGAAGCACGAGAGACGGCATTGCGCGTATGGAATACGCCTGATGACTTTGACGTACTGTTTATTCAAGGCGGTGCTACGGGGCAGTTTGCATTTGTTCCGATGAACTTGCTCAATGCTAAAAATAAAGCGGCTTATATTAATAGCGGCCACTGGGCCAAAGGCGCGATTGCCGATGCCCACACTGTCGGCTCTGTCTATGAAGCATGGAACGGTGAAGCGGATAATTTCATGCGCATGCCACGCAGCCATGAAATCAAACTACAAGATAACACCCGCTATTTACACATCACCCCCAACGAAACTATCAGCGGCGTCCGTTACGCGGAATTTCCCGATGTCGGTGTGCCGTTGGTAGCGGATATGTCATCAGAAATGATAGCGCGCGAAATCCCTTGGCAATTATTTGACATCGTTTATGGCGGCGCTCAAAAGAATTTAGGCCCTTCTGGCGTAGCCGTGGTATTTATCCGAAAATCTATTCTAGAAAATACCCGAATCGATCTGCCCCGTTACTTACGCTACGACATTCACCAAAACACACAATCACTCTTTAATACGCCCAGTACGTTTTCTATTTGGGTCATGGGCAAAGTGCTTAAATGGGTGGAGCAACGCGGTGGTGTTAAGGCAATGGAGCACGCTGCCATACATCGTTCAAGTCTGATTTACTCGAACATTGATTCAAGTGATGGTTTTTATACTTGCCCTGCAGCGATCGAAAACAGATCAACCATGAACGTGGTTTTTAATTTACCTACCCCTGAATTAGAAACTGAATTCCATACTCAAGCTGCAAAGCAAGGCATGCCGTATTTACGTGGTCACCGAGTATTAGGAGGCATACGCGCCAGCATCTATAATTCGATGCCCACCGAAGGCGTAGAGAGCCTAGTAAACTTTATGCAAGCCTTTATGCAGAAGAACGGCTAAGAAACTATAGAGAATGTTAGGTCGGGTGCGCTTTCATTTGTTGCTGTCGCAGTGCCGCTAATTTGGCTTTGCCCCGAAGCAAGCCTGCCACAACCGCCGCGACTAATAGAGTGACTGTGATAGTCACGCTATAGCGAAAAATGGCTGGCGTATCGACTACCCAAACGATCACGATAGTTGAAACAGCTAAAGCCGCCAACATGCCTACAATACGCTCATTTAAATAGCCCAAGCTCCATTGTTGTTGATTGGCTAAATCATTTGAGGCGCCCATTCTAGACTTTGCGCCCGTGGCGTCCACCATTGAAATGCCTAACTCAGCATTCGCCATATCTCCACTCATTCTAGCCTCCGCTTAACTTGGTTATCTACTTATTACTATAGCGAGATCCACTATTTTTCGCTTGCGCGCTGAACCGCCTGCTTCCTTATCAAGAGCGAAAACAAGCGGCATGCTTTTCGATTTTTAACACTCCGTAAGTTCCGCCATCAACTTGATCCGCAGCAATTAAAGCGTCTAACGGCTAATACACCTACTCTACGCACATCAAATAAGTCATTAATCCGACGAACTAGCCAAACAATGCGGTTCTGCCATTCAAGATTTATCTTATTCAAGCTCTGGATACTACTTGGGTTAGTAGCATCCATGTCAAGTGCACAATCCTACACCTTACCCCCAACTTCGACAACGTTGAAGTGATCAATGGCTTATCTGATCCAGATGGCCTCGCATTTTCACCTGACGGCAGAATGTTCGTCAGCGAGCGCATCACGGGCCAATTGCGCGTCGGGGTTTACGATAACTTGACTGATTCATGGTCTCTTAACCCCACCCCATTTCATACATTTGATATCCCCAAGGAGAATGGGTACTACCGCAGGGCCTTGTTCATTCGCAGAGCAGAAAATTGCTAAATAAAGTGTAAACCAGACTGTATTCCATCTTTACTGCTCGCAGAGGCAGTAGATTTCGCCCAGTTGAGGCTATTTTCAAAGGAAGTGATGAGGTTTTTGGGCTGGCTGATACTTATTGATTTAGAGGAATAGGGGTTTATGCTTCCTATACCCGAGCAATTCCCCCATAAAAACGCCATAATGTATCGCTGCTTCATCACCTGTCACCTTGCAAAATTCAGGCACTTCTGCTGGCCACAATACTTGGTGACGTATCGGCAAAACGCCCTGCCACGTCAGTTTGTTTATTTGCACGATTAGCCGTTCAATGCCCTAAACGTTGATCAGGTAACGTCCGATACCATAAATATAAAGTACTGCAAAAACTATGTTTATGTACTTAAGTTGTCGCTCTGTATGTAGCCACGCACAGTAAATCCATATTAGACAGAACGGCAAACTAATAAACATGGTCCACGGATACCAATCTTGCACAATGGCGATGGTACTCAATATTCCTAAAACCAAAGCTAGCCATTTCAGTTCTTGCTCATAAGCAGCAAGTGTTTTCTTAGTCATCCTGGGATATCTGTTTAGAACAATGAAGCACTCAATTCGTTCACAGCTTGTAACATTTCTGGGTCGTCAGTTAAGGCTTGGGTGATCGCGCCTTGGCAAGCGGTAACAGGATCGATACCGCTTTCTATCAACTTAGCTGCGTGCACTAACAGACGTGTACTGGCCCCTTCATCTAACCCACTGCCTTTCAAGTTACGCGTCATTTTGGCAAACTTCACCAACTGCTTTGCAATATCGCTATTAACACCCGTTTCTCTTTCAACGATACTTTGCTCTAGCGCCGCATCCGGGTAATCAAATTCAATAGCGATAAAGCGCTGACGAGTACTTTGCTTGAGATCTTTGAGCACACTCTGATAACCAGGGTTATAGGATATAGCTAAACAAAACTCATCAGTTGCTTGTAATAACTCGCCGGTCTTTTCTATCGGCAATACCCGTCGATCATCTGCCAACGGATGAATTACCACAGTGGTGTCTTTACGCGCCTCAACCACCTCATCTAAATAACAAATGCCGCCATTGCGCACTGCCCGGGCGAGCGGGCCATCCGTCCAACGGGTTTCACCGCCGATGATTAGGTAACGACCCACCAAATCAGAAGAAGTTAGGTCATCATGACAAGAAACCGTGATAAGAGGTCTCTTTAAACGCCAGGCCATATGTTCCATAAAACGTGTCTTACCACAGCCAGTCGGGCCTTTTAGCAATATAGGTATGCCATTTTTATACGCTGCTTCATATAACTCGACTTCATTTCCTTGAGCTGCATAAAACGGCTCTTCAGTGATCATATAGTCGTCGATCGGGCGTTGCTCTTCTGTCATGGTCTTAAAAATAAAAGTATCTATAACCGATAGTAATTTCAGCGGAAGTGAAAAGCCACCCAAACTTATTTTTAGCACAGAAATTAAACTTGAATTTTTTTCCTAACACCGCATCTAAGAGATTCAATTAATATTAATCGGGCCGTAGCCATGAGCAAAGTCGTTGAATTAACTAAAGAAAATTTTTCAGAAATCATTGATGGAAACGATATTGTAATCGTTGATTTTTGGGCGCCTTGGTGCGGTCCTTGTAAATCATTCGCACCTACTTTTGAAACCGCGGCTGAAAAGAATAAGGGTATCGTTTTCGCCAAGGTGAATACTGAAGACGAACAAGCACTCGGCGGTATGTTTCAGATTCGCTCAATTCCTACTTTGATGGTGTTTAAAGAGCAGATAGTGGTGTTTTCTCAAGCTGGCGCCATGCCTGCGTCGGGTTTAGATGAACTACTAACCAACGCGAATGAGTTGGACATGAAAATGGTACGTGAGGAAATTGCAGCTAAAGAAGAAGCTGAGAAAGCCACAGGCACGGCTTAATTATTGAAAGCGGCTGTGCTGAAGTCAGTCGGCCGCTTTCGCTAAACCTTAGCCAAAGAAAATAACACCCACCCATATTACCAAAAACAGCATCATTGCCATAAAGACGGCGGCTGATCCCATATCTTTCGCGGCGCCGCTTAAGGGGTGCACTTCATCACTAATTCGGTCAACCACGGCTTCAATACCTGAATTCAGAAGTTCTGTAATCAGCACTAAAAAAGTTGGGATGAGTAAAAGCACTACCTGTTCAGCTGAATCTCCTAGCCAAAAAGCGGCAACAATAATGAACGGCAACAGCCAACACTCTTCGCGAAACGCGGCTTCGTTGGTATAGGCATATTTTAAGCCTTGCCACGAATAACCTGCAGCATCGATAATTCTAGGTAGACCTTTTTTTCCTGGTTTGGGCATCGTATCAAATTTAGTTGTTGTGGGCGCTAAGATAGCAAATCCATGAGGCATCTGCATCACCCTTAATGCTCTCTTGGTAAAGGCCGTTACCCTCACCTGTTTCGGTATCCGTTCCTTCCCAGTACACTTTTACATGCTGAAAACCAGCCTCTAGTAACAACTCTTGTAACTCTGGCAAGGTCCACAATCGCCAGGCGTAGCTAAAGGCTCTATTAATTTTAGAACCATCTTCGAAAGAAAAATGAATGTAACAATGCATCGCACCAGTGATGGGATTGTAGCTGGCTTGTTCCCAGACATACGTAAACGGGTGTCCCTCGAATTCACACTGAGTTTCTTCAGTAACCTCTTTGTAAGATTCGTAACCGCCGTAAGCGTCCAAAAAAAACACGCCGTCATCACTTGATGATTGGCGTACGTTTTTAAAATAGGTTCTTAAGGACTCCCGTGTATCAAATAGTTGGTAACTGAAATTCATCGCCAGTATGATTTGCGCCGGCTCCAGTTCAACGGTGTTCACATCTTCGCAAAGTAGTTGAATACGTGCACGCTCTGCTTCAGATAGAGATTCAAGATGATTGGCTTGCGACCAGGCTAATACCTGCGAATCTATGTCTACACCAAGCGCCAGATTACCCGAACGTCGATTGATCCATTCCACGCTGGTTTGTGCCGTACCGCAAAAATCTTCTCTCAAGTAATCTGCGTGATACCCGCGGATGCTTTTGTAAGTGGCATCCACCATATCGATTTCCGCTTCAACACATTGCACCGCTGCTTCATATAAACGATGAATGTCGACTGTTTGCGCGATATTAGTCAACGCGCTAGTTTTGAATATGCGTCCAAGCCCGATAAGCTCGCATATGACTGATCGGTTCGTGCACTCGAATAACGTCTACTCCTTGCTGGCACAAAGCCATGCTCACACCCAGCGTTTCGATATCTCGGTTGCCATAAGCTGTTTTGGTCAATTCATTCATAAAGGACTTTCTAGAATGGCCCATCATTAGCCGAAAACCCAGGCTTCGTAAAGCCGCGCAGCTCTTGAGCAATGCCTGATTTTGCAAACTGGTTTTGCCAAAGCCAATACCCGGGTCAAATATGATCCTACCAAGGTCAAGCCCTGCTGCTAACCACTGTAGACGCTTTTGCTCAAGCCACTGCGCTACTTGCTCGACACTGTCCTGCTTCGGGTCCAAGACATCGCTGGGAATCACTGGCACACTTAAGCTATGCATGGCGACGGCCTGTATGCCTTCTTGCTTAGTTAGTTTTTGTAGGTTCTTGTCATTCAAGCCTGTAACGTCATTTAACCAGTCCAGGCCATACCCCAGGGCTTTATCGGCTACTTCGGCATGACGGGTATCTATTGAAATAATTGGTTTAAAATGAAGCGGTTTGATCAATTTTTGAATCAATGTCAGAGCGGGCTGCAAGCGCTGCCATTCTTCATCTGGTGTTAACGCTTGCGCATTTGGACGCGTTGATTCAGCGCCAACATCTAGAACATGGATGCCTTCATCTAACCAATTATTCAGCTTTTTTTCTAGAGCCTGCTCATCATCCGAGGCGCCGCCATCGGAAAAAGAATCGGGCGTCACATTCACAATACCCATCCACAAGGGAATCGGCCTGAGTTTCAAACTGTGTTGATAAACAGTTTTATTCGCGATCAATAAGCCAGGATTCAGATGAACCAAAGGAGTGATAACAAAAGGTCGCTGTGTAGCGGCCATATGCGGAATGGTTAAATTTTCAGTATTAAGGGTCAAATCTTCCCATACCAAAATATCAATATCAATTGGTCGGGGTGACCACCTTGGGTTGTTTAAATTGCGCCCCAATTGCTGCTCAATTTCTTTGATCAGCTTTAATAACGCTTGTGGCGTTGTCTCGCTTTGACCTTCCAGCACCAAGTTCAAATAGGGCTTGTTCCATTTTGGGTCAGCCTCAGGTGTTAGCCAAGCAGGGGATTCAACGATTGGAGAGCATCGCTTTGCGGTGAAGCCTTTTACGGCTAGAAGCTCGATTGCTTGTTGCAGGTTCTGCCTGCGGTCACCCAGGTTAGAACCCAGCCCTAGATAAATCACTGATTGATCCAGTTTTGTGAATCGATATCGGCAATACAAAGATGTAAAAAATCTATGCAGGCTTGTAATTCGCTTATTTCGACAAATTCGTTAGGTCGATGCGCCTGATCAATCGACCCGGGCCCGCAGACAACCGTCGGAATCCCAATTTCAGAAAACATGCCAGCCTCAGTGCCGTAACTCACCGCGCTTGAAGCTTGGTTACTAACCAATATCTGGCGTATCCATAAGCTAAAGTCGTCATCATCAGGGGTATCTAATGCCATCCCCACTTCCGTATCCCACCTAAACCCTGTGTCGGTTGACACGCTTTGCATCGCGGGCAATAGCTGTTTTTCAGCGTGATCTTCTAATTGCTGTAAATACGGTCTAACATCATGGCTAGGAATATTTCTAAACTCAAACTCAAACTCACAATTTTGAGGGATAATGTTAAGCGCCACACCGCCTGAAATAGTGCCTACGTGCACAGTGCTGTAAGGCGGTTCAAAACGGTGATCAAATGGGCCATTTTGCTTAATGTCGTCGCCTATTTCTTGTAACATTGCCACTAATTTGGTTGCCTGAAAAATCGCATTCACCCCTTTATCCGGTGCGCTCGAATGCCCCGGGCAACCCTTAACCGAGCACTTGGAATGCAATAATCCTTTGTGCGCACCGATGCACTGCATATTGGTGGGCTCGCCGACAATACAACCCAATGGCTTTACCAACAGGTGATCTAGTTTTTCAATTAAATCACGCACCCCGATACAGCCAATTTCTTCATCATAAGAAAAAGAATAATGAATAGGCACCGGCATTTTAGCGGCTATAAAGGTGTCGGTCATGGCCAAGCACACCGCGATGTAGCCTTTCATATCGCAGGTGCCGCGGCCGTATAATTTCTCGTCCACTTCTAGCAACTCGAACGGATCAGAACTCCACGGTTGGCCGGTAACAGGCACTACATCAGTATGGCCTGACAAGACTAGCCCTGGTACAGATGCATCGCCTATGGTGGCATATAGATTGGCCTTTGTTCCTTCTTCGTTAGGAACCAGTTCTGAGAGTATGCCCCGCTGGCCTAAATAATCTTGAATGTAAGCAATGAGTTCAAGGTTGGAAAGGTGGCTGGTGGTATCAAAGCCAACTAAATCTTTAAGTATCTTCTTTACTTGGACTATCATTTTGACTAACGCCTAGGTTCTAGCTGACCAGCGTTCGCGCTGAGTACTCATGCACTTCATCTACCATGGCCTTCACATTTTCGGGGTCAATACCTGGGTGAATGCCGTGACCCAAATTAAAAATGTGTCCATTACCGTTACCTACACCTTGGCCAAAATCATCGAGTACGTGCCGTACTTCGCTGCGTACCGTATCAGGTCCGGCGTATAACACCGTTGGGTCCATATTGCCCTGCAGCGCCATCTTGTCGCCTAAACGCGTGCGAGCCTGCCCCATTGAGGTTGTCCAATCTAGGCCCAAGGCATCACAGCCTATTGCCGCCATGGCTTCTAACCATTGACCGCCGCCTTTGGTGAATAACACCACGGGCACATGCTTGGTTAGTGGGTCGCTTTTCAATGCTTGCACGATTTGTTGCATATACTGCAATGAGAACTCATGATAACTTTTTGTAGACAGCAACCCGCCCCATGTATCGAAAATCATCAAGGTCTGTGCTCCAGCCTTTACCTGCGCTTTTAAGTAAGTAATGACCGCGTTGGTTACCTTTTGAAGCAAGGTGTTGGCAGCTATATTTTCATTAAATATCATGCCCTTGGCGTATTTAAAATCTTTGCTGCCGCCGCCTTCAACCATATAGGTCATTAAGGTCCAAGGGCTACCAGTAAAGCCAATCAATGGCACCCTGCCATCCAATTCTTGACGAATAAGCTTAACCGCGTCAAATACATAGGTCAGCTCGTTCTCAACATCCAGCTCAGCGAGTTGATCTATCTGCGCAGTCGTGCGAATAGGATCAGAGAAAACGGGACCTACGCCTTCGTTCAAAGACAAACCTAAACCCATCGCGTCGGGAATCGTTAAGATGTCTGAAAATAAAATGGCCGCATCTAACTCAAAACGCTCCAAGGGCTGCAGCGTTACTTCACAAGCCAGCTCTGGCGTTTTACATAAAGTAAGGAAATCGCCCGTCCGTTCACGAGTGGCTCTATATTCTGGCAAATAGCGCCCTGCTTGACGCATCATCCAAACGGGCGTGCAGTCTACTGGCTCACAAGCCAGCGCTTTTAAGAACCGATCATTTTTTAAGGTCATGAAGTTTTTCTTTACTAATTATCGGGGTAATTGGCTATCGCCCATTAGGTAAACATCAACAGATCTGGCCGCTTGTCGACCTTCACGAATGGCCCATACCACCAGTGATTGACCGCGGCGCGTATCGCCGGTGGCAAACACACCTTCTACCGAAGAATGGTAGGCCAACTCACCCTCAGTGTTAGCAGCAACATTGCCGCGGGCGTCAAAGTTAACATCCATTTCTTTTAGCATGCCGTGTTGCACTGGATGAACAAAGCCCATTGCCAGTGTAACCAGGTCAGCTTTTATTTCAAACTCACTACCAGCCACTTCAGACATCTGCCATTGACCTTTGTCGTCTTGTTGCCACTGCACCTTCACACACTCTACATGCGTTAAGTTGCCGTTATCATCACCAACGAAACGTTTGGTTAACACGCTCCACATACGTTCACAGCCTTCTTCTTGCGATGACGACGTGCGCATTTTATTGGGCCAATCAGGCCACACCAACCCTTTGTCTTCCTGTTCAGGTGGCTGCGGCATAATCTCAATCTGCGTAATACTGGCCGCGCCATGGCGCCCTGATGTACCGATACAATCAGAGCCCGTGTCACCACCGCCAATCACTAAAACGTGTTTGCCTTCAGCAGAGATAACTTCCGCCTCCGCATTATCATCACCCTGCACCCAAGCGGTGTTACGACGCAGAAAATCCATTGCAAAGTGCACCCCATTTAATTCACGACCGAGTATCGGCAAGTCACGGGCCTTTTCAGCTCCCCCTGCTAATACAATCGCGTCAAATTTGCGCCATAACTTCCACACGGGTAAATCAACGCCGACGTGGGTATTGGTATGGAAATGCACGCCTTCTCGCCGCATTTGGCTCATACGGCGATCGATGACCGCTTTATCTAATTTAAAATCGGGTATCCCATATCGCAACAAGCCGCCGATACGCGCTTGCTTCTCGTATACGTCAACCTGATGCCCTGCTCGCGCTAACTGTTGCGCACAAGCCAGCCCAGAAGGGCCTGAACCAATAATCGCCACACGCTTACCGGTGCGGTGTTTAGCAATGCGCGGCTCTACCCAGTCATTTTTCCAGCCTTTTTCAATAATTGCTTGCTCAATGGTTTTGATCGTCACTGGTTCGTTAGTGATGTTCAAGGTACAAGACTGTTCGCAGGGAGCGGGACAAATTCGGCCAGTAAACTCGGGAAAATTATTTGTTGAATGCAGTTGATCCAAGGCTTCGCGCCATTGTCCTGTGTACACCAAGTCATTCCAATCAGGAATTTGGTTATCAACAGGACAGCCTGTATGACAATACGGAATACCGCAGTCCATACAACGTGCACCCTGCGCTGAGACTTGCTCGTCAGACAAATTGACCACAAATTCTTTGAAGTGCTTTAAGCGTTCTTCAACAGGCTTATAGCCTCGTTCTTTGCGCGGTGTTTCGATAAATCCTGTTGGCTTGCCCATTACACGGCCTCCTTCGTTGAAGTTGCAGACTGTGAGGCTTGCGTCCGCTCTTGCAATGCACGTTTGTAATCCACCGGCATCACTTTAATGAACTTGTCTTTCATCTCGTCCCAATTGTCGAGCACACGCTTAGCCGCCGGACTATTGGTGTAGTTTTTATGGCGTAAAATAATTTGCTTTAGACGATTTTCGTCAAAACGGGTTAAGTCTGCTGCCACTTGGTCTTCGTCAGCCTCTTCAAATTTCTTGTCAGCCATAGATTCAAGTTCAACCATCTCAGTATTGCAACGAGACTTAAACAGACCCGATTGATCGAAAACATACGCCATGCCACCTGACATGCCCGCCGCAAAATTGCGACCTGTTTCGCCCAAGCAAACCATGATTCCACCTGTCATGTATTCGCAGCCGTGATCTCCCACTCCTTCAACTACCGCGGTAGCACCTGAGTTACGGACACAGAATCGTTCACCTGCCACGCCGTTAAAGTAAGCTTCGCCTGCAATCGCCCCATATAGCACGGTATTGCCAACGATAATATTTTCTTCAGGGGTGGTAATTGCGCATTTGTGATTTGGGTAAATAATAATGCGACCACCTGACAAACCCTTACCAACGTAATCATTACCTTCACCTTCTAGTTCGATGGTAACGCCGTGGGCTAGCCACGCGGCTAAAGACTGACCAGCACGGCCTTCCGCCTTAATATGTATAGTGTCATCAGGTAAACCTGAATGGCCATAGCGCTTGGCAACCTCACCTGAGATCATCGCTCCCATAGTGCGGTTATAGTTATGTACTTTGGTTTCAATTTGTACTGGCACGCCATTTTCTAACGCATCTTTGGCTTGCTTGATCAACCCATGATCCAAGGCTTTATCTAGGCCATGATCTTGGTCAATTAAACGCCGTATGCCGATGGAATCGTCCACATCAGGCTTGGTTAGTAAACGACCAAAGTCCAGCCCTTGCGCTTTCCAGTGATTGATTGCCTTACGCGAATCCAAACATTGAAATTGACCGACCATTTCATCAATCGTGCGATAGCCCAATTTGGCCATAATTTCTCGCACTTCTTCCGCGACGAAAAAGAAATAGTTCACTACGTGTTCTGGCTGCCCTGTAAAACGCTTACGCAATTCAGGGTCTTGCGTTGCCACACCCACTGGGCAGGTATTTAAATGACATTTGCGCATCATAATGCAGCCTTCAGCAATCAAGGGAGCGGTAGCGAAGCCAAATTCATCTGCGCCCAATAGAGCGCCAATAACCACATCGCGGCCCGTTCTTAAACCGCCGTCAACTTGCACCGAAATGCGGCTACGCAAATTATTTAGCACCAAGGTTTGATGCGTTTCAGACAAGCCAATCTCCCAAGGAGAACCCGCATGCTTAATCGAGGTCAGTGGACTGGCACCTGTGCCGCCATCATAGCCTGCGATAGTAATATGATCCGCGTGCGCCTTTGACACACCGGCCGCCACCGTGCCGACACCGACTTCTGACACCAACTTAACCGAGATACGTGCCTTTGGGTTAACGTTCTTTAAGTCATGTATTAGCTGCGCTAAATCTTCAATCGAGTAAATGTCATGGTGCGGAGGCGGGGAAATCAACCCCACACCCGGCGTCGAGTGCCTCACATTGGCGATACGTTGATCCACCTTATGCCCTGGCAATTGTCCACCCTCACCCGGCTTTGCGCCCTGCGCCATTTTAATTTGAATATCGTCAGCGTTCACCAAATACTCAGTGGTTACGCCAAAACGACCTGATGCAACCTGCTTAATAGCAGAGCGCTCTGGGTTTGGCGAGCCGTCCGCTAATGGATTGAAACGCATCGCTTCTTCACCGCCTTCGCCAGTGTTTGAGCGACCACCGATTTGGTTCATCGCCACGGCCAAAGTAGAATGCGCCTCGTAGGAGATAGAACCAAAAGACATTGCGCCCGTAGAAAATCGTTTAACGATATCTTTTGCTGATTCCACCTCGTCGATGGGAATCGCTGTCGGAGCATAGTTAAACTTGAACAAACCGCGCAAATTCAGCATGCGTTCTTGCTGTTCATTCATTTGCTTTGAGAATGCCTTAAAACTTGCCCAGTCGTTACCGCGTACCGCATGTTGTAGCGCCGAAACTGATTCAGATGTCCATGCGTGTTGTTCTCCGCGTAAACGCATTGCGTAGTCACCACCCACGTCTAAGTGTTTGCTATAGACAGGGTTATGGCCGTAAGCATTTTGATGCCAGCGGAAAGTTTCTTCTGCAATTTCTTCAAGTCCAGCACCTTCGATAGTCGTCGACGTACCGGTAAAGTATTTGGCTACGAACTCACTAGATAAACCAATAGCATCGAATATTTGTGCGCCGCAATAGGATTGATATGTCGAGATACCCATCTTCGACATCACTTTCTTCATGCCTTTTCCCAAGGCTTTGATGTAGCGATCACGCGCGTCTTCAAAGCTGAGTTCTTGGTTTAAGTTGCCCAATTCAGCATGTAGCGTATCTAACGCTAGATAGGGGTTAATGGCTTCTGCGCCATAACCTGCCAATGTGGCAAAATGATGCACCTCAAGCGCTGAGCCTGTTTCTACCACCAAGCCGGTTTGCGTACGCAAACCCTTACGAATCAAATGGTGATGCACTGCTGCCGTTGCCAATAAGGCCGGAATAGCGATGTGATCTACGTCTAACCAGCGATCAGAAAGAATCAGAATATTATTGCCTTTCAGCACCAATGATTCGGCCTTGCGACAGATAGCACCCAGCGCGGGCTTCATCCCAGCGGCACCTTTATCTTCCGCATAACATATATCAATGGTTCGCGTTAAGAACGCATCCGTACGATCTTCTATTTTACGAATAGCTTCGAGTTCGCTGTTAGTTAATACCGGTTGACTGACTTCTAAACGCATTGATTTCCCACCTGAGTCACGGTCTAGCAAGTTCGGGCGTGGCCCGATCAGTGAAACCAAAGACATCACTACGTCTTCCCGTATTGGGTCGATTGGTGGATTCGTTACCTGTGCAAAGTTCTGCTTGAAGTAAGTCGATAGGTGTTTTGATTTTGATGACAATACCGAAGGTGGCACATCAGTGCCCATAGAACCCGTTGCTTCAGCACCGGTTTCAAGCATCGGCCGCAATAAGAATTTGATGTCTTCCTGCGTATAACCAAACGCTTGCTGCGTGTTGAGCAGCGTTTTCTTGTCCGGCGCCATTGCGCCGACGACTGAAGGTAACTCATGCACATTCATTTGCGCTTGGTCTAACCAGTCCTGAAATGGTTGAGACTCGGCCAAATCAGACTTCAGTTCACTATCATCTACAATGCGACCTTGCTCTAGATCGATCAGAAACATCTTTCCCGGTTGTAAACGCCATTTCTTTATAATCTTTTCTTCCGGAATATCTAAAACGCCTGTTTCTGATGCCATCACACACAAGTCGTCGTCAGTAAGAATATAACGAGCTGGACGCAAGCCATTACGATCGAGAGTAGCACCGATTTGTCGACCATCAGTAAATGCAACCGCAGCAGGACCATCCCATGGCTCCATCAGTGCAGCGTGATACTCATAAAATGCTCGCAAGTCTTTATCCATCAAAGGATTGCCTGCCCAAGCTTCTGGAATTAGCATCATCATCGCGTGAGTCAGCGAATACCCCGACAAGGTTAATAGTTCTAGCGTGTTATCGAAACAGGCTGAGTCTGATTGGCTATCGTCAATTAACGGCCATATTTTTTCCAGGTCGTCACCAAAAAGATCACTCGCCATAGAGTGGCGACGCGCTGCCATCCAGTTTTTATTGCCTCGAACCGTGTTAATTTCACCGTTGTGGGCAATCATTCGGTAAGGATGTGATAACTGCCAAGTAGGAAATGTGTTGGTAGAAAAGCGTTGGTGAACTAACGCCATGGCAGATACGACCGTGGGGTCCAATAAATCCACGTAATATTCACCCACTTGGTCTGCCATTAACAAGCCTTTGTAGTTAACCGTTCGCGATGAAAATGATGTGAAATAAACTTGGTCACTACCCGACCAATTAGCCCGTATCAGTTGGTTTTCGAGTAACTTACGAATAACAAATATCTTCCGCTCAAACGCTTCTTGTCCGTCACACTCAGTCGCCCTTCCGACGAATAGTTGCTTTATGCAGGGTTCCGTCGGCTTCACTGATTCACCCAAACCGCTGTTTTCTACCGGAACAGTGCGCCAACCCAGCACGGTTTGGCCTTCTTCCTTAATGACCTGCTCGATGAGTTGTTCAGCCAAAGACTGTTCTTGCTGTGCTTTCGGTAGAAACACAAACCCAACCGCGTACTCGCCCAGTTTTGGTAAAGTAAATTTTACTTCCTTTCGTAGAAAGGCATCGGGCAGTTGAATCAAGATACCCGCGCCATCTCCCGCCTTTGGATCAGCTCCAACCGCACCACGGTGCTCTATACGTTTCAAAATGTCCAAACCCATGCTGACGATGTCATGGGTTTTATTGCCTTTAATATTGGCTACAAAGCCAACACCACAAGCATCATGTTCATTAGCTGGGTCGTAAAGACCTTGTTTTAACGGTAGACCGTATTGACTCATGATGACCTCTCTATTCTCTATAACCGTGAATAAATTTCACGTACTATGTTTTGGCTCTACACTTAATGCGCAGCGCATCAAGAGCATTATTAATCTACGATAAAAAAGGCCGTCCTTAGACGGCCTTCAATAAGTTTTTGGGGGCCGCGTTACTGACTGGGCACCAGCTTTGGGTTCCAGAAAACAGACCCTTTGCTATCAATATCTTCTTCAATTTCTTCTCGAGTCCAGTCACGAATTTGTTCACTGTAACCCTCTTTCATCACCCTAAGACGAATAAGACTGGCTTTCTTATACTGTTTTTTAGAAACACGGCGCTTAATATCAATCGGTGTTTTACCCAAAAATAGCCAGTCATTGCTACCTTCAGTAGGTACTTGCATTTGATACGTGACGTAAGAACCCAATGGGCTAGATTGCACTTTAATGGGGACCGTTTTTACGCCACTACAAGCCGTTAAAAATCCCGCAATAAAAATGATAAAAAGTACTCTAATATTTTTCATAGCATTGGTGAAACTTACTTATTCTCATAACTGTATCTGACAATTCGTTTTAACTGACATCTTTTTGTTGTTCGCACTAGTTCACTTTATCCAAATTCATTTCTACTGGCTGCGCATTTCGCATCGCAGAATCTCGACTGCCATGACGTAAAGCAACCCAAAACGAGGTAGTTTTATCTTCATAGCCTTCTTTTTGTAACCGAAGATTTATAAACTTACGTGAAGACGAACCTTCTTGCCACCAAACTTTAACAGGTGTAACACCGATCAGCGTGCCTTGAGTAAGGTCTACTACTTCAGCGCCACTAGGTACAGACTGAATATAAGCTGCTCCATGGTGAGCGCAACTAGTAATCAGCAACAAGCTAGTTGCAATCAATATTTTTTTAAGGTGGCTAATGCCCATATATGGCTCTCTGATCATGATCTTTCAATACAGCCCTGAAGATACCGAAATTACCATCAACATTCAATTAATAAAAGCCGTGAACAATAGATAAACCCTGCTTTACAGGACGAAAGCATCCAGTGTTTCCATTAGCTGTACATGATCTACTTCATCGCTAATAATCGCTTTTCCGAGCTCTTGATATAGGATGAATCTTACCTTCCCCTTCTCTGCTTTTTTATCGACCGCCATCAACTCAAACAACTGTTGGGAATTAACGCCACCTACCCCATTAACCGGCAAATTTGCGGATTCAAGTATCGCTTTGACTCTTAATTGATTTCCCTGGTCAATGCTGCCCATACGACGTGAGAGATCCGCTGCCATTAGCATCCCTAATGCCACTGCCTCCCCGTGCAGCCACACTCCGTAGCCCAAGGCATTTTCAATAGCGTGGCCAAAGGTATGACCCAAATTCAGTAAAGCCCTTACACCCTGTTCTCTTTCGTCAGCAGCAACGATATCGGCTTTTGCTTGGCAAGACCGCTCTATTATTTCTGTTATCAGGTCAGTCTCGCGTAACATGATTTCAGGCATTTTTTCTTCTAAACGTTGCAGAAATGGAGCATCACCTAACAGACCGTATTTAATCACTTCAGCCAGTCCCGCGGAAAATTGGCGATCATCGAGTGTTTTCAACGTATCGGTATCAATAATCACCGCTTGTGGCTGATAAAACGCGCCTACCATATTTTTCCCTAGCGGATGATTCACCCCTGTTTTTCCGCCCACCGATGAATCAACCTGTGACATCAAAGTTGTCGGAACCTGAATAAAAGCAACGCCGCGCTGATAACAAGCTGCACTAAATCCACTGAGATCACCGATCACGCCCCCTCCTAATGCAATCACAGTGACCTTGCGGTCACAGGGAACTTGCAGCATTTCCGTGAATATCAAAGAAGCACTGTCTAAATTTTTTGTGTGCTCACCATCTGGCAAAATCAGCGTAAAAACCTCGCCCAAAGAAGCCAATGTCGACTTCACTTGCTCTAAATACAAAGGTGCAACTACTTCATTAGTAATAATGAATATCTGGTGACCGGAAATATGAGGAGCGTAAAGACTGACGTCGCTCAATCCACCTTGACCTATGTGAATGGGATAGCTTCTAGCGCCTAATTCAATTTTTAGTGTTTTCATTAATTGAGGAGTGGATACGTTTGGCCATTTGAAAAGCGCTGCCTTTCCCTACCGTGACAACCTGATGAGCAATAGCTTGATAAAGAGGGTCTCGCACTTTGAGCAATTCAGCAATCCGCTGTTTGGGGTTAGCTGTTTTCAATAGAGGCCGATTATTGCAGTATCGGAGCCTTGACCACAAAGTGCCGAGATTGGCTTTTAGATAAACAACTGAACCCGAAGATTCAAGAATTTCGTTATTAGCGCTTTGTGTAACGATACCACCGCCAGTCGCCACTACTCCAGAAAATCCTTCGGATAGTTCTTCTAGCAAACGCGTTTCACGAGAACGAAAACCATCTTCTCCCTCTATATCAAAAATATGTGCAACTGTTACGCCATTGCGCTTTTCTAGTTCTTGATCGGTATCAATAAAAGGCAGGGATAAAAGCTTTGCCAGCTTTTTTCCTATTGTGGTCTTTCCGACCCCCATCATGCCCACCAAATAGATATTACTCATACCGACAATATTGGTGCTAGTTTAGAACAATACAATAAGCTACACCAAACTCTAATGAAGCGATCACCTTTTAGTTAGCTTCACCCCGAGCATTGGTATCCTAGAATTCAGGTTTGATCAGTCTTGGTGTTAAGAAAATCAACAACTCAGTACGATTTTCTCGCTTGGTCTTCTTTTTAAACAGATGCCCTAAGATTGGAATATCGCCCAAGAATGGTGTCTTAGTCACCGACTCTGCTTCGGTTTGTTGGTAGATGCCACCAATCACTATGGTCTCACCATTCTTCAATATGGTTTGTGTAACAATCCGCTTAGTGTTAAGCGTTGCGTCTCCCGAAAAAGTATCGTTAGTGATATTTACATCCAAAATAATTTCATCGTCCGGTGTCACTTGCGGCGTAACGGTTAATCCTAAGACGGCCTTTTTGGTGACTGGCTCGCCACCGGAGGTACCAAACACACGTTCTTGGCCTTGCTCTATCCGCGCTTCGTGTTTTTCGGTAGTCGTTATTTTGGGATTCGCAATGACTTTGCCCTTGCCTTCCGCTTGTAACGCTGACAACTCCAAGTCTAGCAGATGTAAGTAACCCGCACCTACTTTGGCTATTTGGAAGGCGTATCGAGCAGCCGATTCAGAACCTAGGTCGTCAGCTCCCAAGTTCACACTAAGTGAATCTGGGTAGAGTACGGTATTATCAGTTCTTACTGAGTTATTGTTTTCTACACTTCCTCCGCCGAAAACCGTACCCAGTGAGCGGCTTCTGGAAGTACCGGGGAAATTCGCATTGTCAGTGGCGCTAGTAAAACCTAGGCGTGCACCTAAACTACGACTAAAATCATCGGTTGCTTCCACGATACGAGTTTCAATTTGAATTTGTCGGACGGGAACATCTAACTTAGCAACCAGTTTTCGCACTTCTTTAATCTTAGACACAGTGTCTTGAATCAAAATGGTGTTGGTCCTAGCATCAACAGATACCGAACCTCTTGCCGAAATAAGCGAGTTATCTACGGCTACGACATTATTACGAGTCACAGTAGTTGGTTCAGAACCAGAACCAAATGTGCCTGTATCTGGGTCAAAAACGTTTGAGTCAGTGCCACTTCGTACTTCAGACTCTTCGGTATCAGAACTTTTAACTGACTTAGTTGATTTAAGCAATTCTGCGATGTCTTCAGCCTTCGCATAGTTAACTGAAATCAGCTCAGTCACCAATGGCTCTAAGTCTTTGACTTTTTTCTGCGATTCGAATAACGACAGCTCTTGTGCAGCTAATTCCGCCGTGGGCACAACTCGAACGACATTGCCCTTCTGGCGCATGCTCAATTTTTTAGTTTGCAGGATTAAGTCCAGTGCTTGATCCCAGGGTACCTCATTCAAACGTAGCGATAAATCTCCATCCACCGAGTCTGAAGTAATGATGTTCAAACCGGTAAAGTCTGCAATAACCTGAAGCGCCGATCGAACGGGAATACGCTGAAAGTTAAGTGATAACTTTTCTCCGCCATAACCCGCTTTAGCCTTTTCTCGTGCTCCAATTTCTTCCTGACTAATAGGGCTGACTTCAACGATAAACTCTTTATCCGTTTGAGTCACTGTGTGTCGATATAGGCCGTTTGGTGTAATCACCATACGTACATCTTGCCCATTTTGAAAAATGTCGATGGTGTTTACCGGCGTTGCAAAGTCGACAACGTCTAATCTTTTTTCCTGCACTTTGGTAACTAAACTGCGTTTAAAGTCAGCAACTAATTCACCCGATTCTTCTTTAAAATCTACCACTACATTAGAAGAACTCAAGGAAACAATGACTTTACCGTTACCCGCAACGGTACGTCTAAAATCAATGTTGTTGAGTTTAGTGTATCCTTTTGCTTTGCTACCAGCTCCAAAAACCTTTTGCGCTAACTGATTAACAACTGGCCCCGTGTTTTTGGAACCATCTACCACTAACCTCATACCGCCCGTCAAGTCGTCAACTTTGAAGGCCGCCGCTTTTGAAAGGTTCAGTATTAATCTAAGCTTGTCCTTACTCTCCAATAATAAAACGCTTTCGACTATACCCTGGTTGACTTTAATAATTCTTTGTCGGGTTTGATTTTGCACGCCCTGTAAATCCACTATCACTCTATTGGGCTGAGCCATTAGGAAATGTTGGACCTCTACATGCTTTTCGCTCAGCATTAGATCGATTGCAGAGTTTCCATCTGTCAATTGATTAGCTTCAATGGATAATAAATCACTGGCACTTACATTACTGACTAAGAAGGGCGATAACATGGCCATCAGCACGACGGCTAGCCATGTCTGTTTAGCTTTGCTTTTGTAATCATTACCTGTGATGTTTGCTCGCACGACGAATAGTCTCAATATTGTTCGCGATTTCAATTTAATAAATGGCATTAAATCGTTGTATTTAACGTTATATAATCTATCTTATAGTCTATCTATTCTGGCAAGGCAACACTAACTTTTCTCTTTTCCCACTCACCATTATCAGATTCGTAGGTCTCTTCAATCACTATTTGGCCTTCTACTACCTGTAAAATTTTACCTAAATTAGTTCCGATGTAGTTGCCTTTTTTAACACGGTGAATCGTGTCATCAGGCGCAACCACCATAGCCCAAAGTGCGCCTCCTTGATTCAAGGTACCTACCATTTTTAAGGAATCGATCGGGAAATATTCAAGAATTTCACGGTCCCTATCCAACTTCATGACGAGCGGTTCCGCTTTCGGCATAACCTTAACATCCGGTATTACGTTCGATATCGAAAATGGATTGCCTTCTGAAGCAGCTGCGTAAGCGTATGAATCTGCTGGCTCTATCACTGGCAATGGTTCAATTTCAGGTGGTTTAATGCTCTTTTGTTCAGCAACAAATTGCTCCAAGTCTTGTATTCCTCTATCGTCTGTACACGCCGTCAGCAATAGGCTAATAGCAACCAAAAAAACACTTTTGCAGAGTGAGCGCGCCACAATCATTATTTCAAGGCCTCACTGATTAGGTTTTTCTTTTGGTCTGATTCATTATAGTGGTAGGTATGTAAGATCGCCTTAAAAGTCAGCGGTATGTTCTCAATAGCAAGATCCGCGTCCTGCTTAAATTCAGTACGCTGCATCTCAACATTACCGATAGTGACGACGCGTTCGAAGTTCGCTATGTCACTGACAAAGCTGGCCAACTGGTGGTATGTTCCCGACGCGTCAATTTCGATAGGTAACTCCACATAAAAATCTTTCTGGTTGGCTTGGAGTGGTTTAAAACGTCTAAACTCTAGACCTCGCTCCTTACCTACCTGAGAAATATCCGTCAACAAAGCCGGCACCTCTGTCTGGTTCGGCAACTGCTTAAGCAGTGCATCAAATCGATCTTGAATCTCTAGCATTTGCAGTTTGTAAGCGGGTAGATTTGCTACCAATTGTTGTTTAGTTTCAAATTCCGTTTTTAACGTAACTTCTTGAGCTTCAGCGCTTTCCAGCCGGCTCTGGTTTGGAGAGTACAATAACTGGTAACCCGCCAGCATTATGGCCAAACCCACTACCAGCGACCCTATAACTTTCAGCCAATAAGGCCATGAAGATAAATCGGATAACTCTATTTCCTGTAGCTCTTCTAGGTAATCACTAAGTGCCATTAGTTTGCTTCCCCTAGCTTGCCAGCCGATAGATTTTTTTCGGTAACGGCTAACTCAAACTGACTTAATTTGTTATTTTCTTCGTCTGTGACATTCACAACCGTTAGATCTGATTTGCCAAACCACAACGAGGAATCCAAATAATTCATCAATTCAGAGACTCTCGAGTTTGACTGAGCTCGGCCGATTAACTTTATTTTTTTATCTTGCTTAGACATGACATCCAGGGTAACGCCACTGGGGAGTTTACGAACCATGTCATCTAACACGTGTACGATTTGTACTCGGTTATCCTGCAAATTTTGTATTATCTCGATTCGAGCAAGCAACTCTATTTTGTCTTCCTTTAATTGCTCAACATCTTTAATTTCCACATTTAGTCTGGCGTTATGGCCGATCAAAAATTGGTTCCGCTTATTCTGACTACTGACCGAACCGCTGATTGAGGACAACATCAGAATTACTATTGCCGCACAAACGAGCCAGTAAATGATACTGACACCGAGCAATCGTTTGTCGCGCCTATATCTCCTTTCCTCGCGCCAGGGCAGTAAGTTTACGCTCCCCATCACTTGGGCCCCTTCCACATAGCCAAACCACAAGCATGCGCTAATTGAGGGCCGAATTCATTCAACATATTGGCATTTATACGGCTGGGCTTTTTGATGCTCGCAAGTGGGTTCATCAGTTTTACGTCAATGCGTAGCTTTTTAGAGAGAATGTTCTCAATATCGGGTATCTGGACACTTCCGCCAACCAATAAAACTCGAGCGATTTGTCCTCGGGTCCCTGATGACTCAAACGCATACATTCCGCGCTCTATTTCGTTCAAAAAAGATTTCACGTAGGGCTTAAGAACATTCTCCTTATAAGCTTTAGGCATCTTATTTTTATATAACATCGCGTGGGCTTTATCCGCGCTAATTTTGTATTCTGAAGCGAAGTCATCAATCAAATAATTCGCACCAAAGGCCTCATCTCGGTGATAAACCATGTTTTGGCCGGAAAAAACATAGAACCGTGTTGTCGACATGCCAACGTCAATAATGGCCGTAAGATCGTTTAAACCGCCTCCAGCAAATCCTTCTAGATCACTTGCGCCCGCACGTAATAGCGCTTGATTTGATATATCAACAGCATAAGGCTCGAGCCCAGCCTTTTCCACACACTCAACAATGCCTTCTACAGCTTGTTTTCGGCATGCTGTAACCACTATCTCATCTTCGAGCTCGTTAGATTGCGCTTCATCTATTTCAAAATCCAGATTTAACTCATCCATGGTGTACGGTACAAATTTATCTACCTCGTACTCGACCCATTGCTCGAGTTCACGCTCTCTCATGCCTTTTTTCGAGCGTAGTCTTTTAACAATCACATCAGTATAATTTACTGAAGCAACGACGGCTTTTACCGATATTTTTTGTTCCTTTAAAACTCGCTGTAGTGTCTCAGATAATTGCGACACATCCATCACTCTGCCTTCTACAATGAGCCCTCTGGGCATAGGTTCAATATGAAACTTGGCCAAGCGAAATTTTTTATTAAGATGTTCTAGCTGAACCATCTTGATCGATGATTCACCTACGTCGACGCCTAATAAGCTAGTTTTGTTACCTAATCCAAACAAGTTCGTATAGAGAAATTTATTGTTACAGTTAGACCGTACCCATCAATTAGTTGGACAATATTATTCTATATCAAGAAGTTACCACGCAAAACTAGTAATTTCATGTAGAAATATAGCTAAGATAGCGATATTAGCCTATATTTTCCCTAAATTCTCTATCAGATTCAACAAATCACTCTTTATCCTTACTTCGTCCTGCGCGCTTTCGATCGCTCTCAGTTAATAATTTCTTGCGGATTCGAATACTCAACGGCGTGATTTCCACCAACTCGTCGTCTTCTATTAATTCCAAAGCTGACTCTAAGGTTACTTGCATTGGCGGCTCAAGATTAATACTGTCATCCTTACCCGAAGCTCGAACATTACTCAACTGCTTCCCCTTCAATGGGTTCACCACTAAGTCATTCCTACGCGAGTGAATGCCCACTATCTGCCCCTCGTAAACTTCGGCGCCGTGCCCCAACATCAACTTTCCACGCTCCTGCAAATTCCAAAGCGCAAACGCAACAGCTTTACCGGTCGCCATCGAAACAAGCGCACCATTTCGTCGACCCGAAAATTCACCTTCGACAACGGGTTGGTATTCACTAAAGACATGGTTCATTAGACCCGTGCCAGACGTCAGCGTCATAAAGTCAGTCTGAAAACCAATTAAGCCTCTCGCTGGCATAAAATAAACTAAACGCACTCGGCCTTTGCCGTCAGGCTGCATATCTTTAAGTTCACCTTTGCGCATCCCAATGGCTTCCATCAAAGCCCCTTGGTTTGCTTCTTCAATATCGATATCCACATCCTCAAAGGGTTCGCAGCGAACCCCATCTATCTCTCTATAAATAACTTGAGGCCTAGAGACCGCTATCTCAAAGCCTTCACGGCGCATGGTCTCAAGCAAAATTGACAAATGTAATTCACCTCTTCCAGCCACTTCGAACATATCTGGGTTTGGCGTTGGTGTTACGCGCAGCGCCACGTTATGAATCAGTTCTTTTTCTAAACGCTCAAGTATCTGTCGAGACGTTACAAACTTGCCTTCCTTGCCGCTAAAAGGGGATGTGTTAACCTGGAACATCATTGTCACCGTGGGCTGGTCGACCGTCAATGGCGGTAACGCTACTGGTGCTGCCGGGTCACACAAGGTATCAGAAATAGATAATTGTTCTATACCAGTTACAGCGATAATGTCTCCTGCCTGAGCAGTCTCCACTTCAATTCGTTGCAGGCCGTGAAAGCCCAATATTTGCATAATTCGCGCGTTGCGCTTTTTGCCTTCACTATCTACCACTGTAATAGGTGTGTTGCGCTTCACTTTGCCGTTCCGTACTCGGCCTATGCCAATAACGCCCACAAAACTCGAGTAATCTACTGAAGAAACCTGCATCTGAAATGGCGCTTCAACGTCAACATCCGGCTCTGGAGCGTGATCAATGACGGCTTGGAACAGAGTATCCATGCTCTCTGTGCGAACGTTCGCATCAAGCGTTGCATAGCCTTCGATCGCTGAAGTATAAACGACAGGAAAATCTAGCTGTTCATCTGTACCGCCTAGACGATCAAACAAATCAAAGGTTTGGTCAACCACCCAGTCTGGCCTAGCGCCGTCGCGGTCAATTTTGTTTACCACTACGATTGGCCGTAATCCGTGTTCGAAGGCCTTTTGTGTTACGAAACGAGTTTGCGGCATTGGCCCTTCTACGGCGTCCACCAGCAACAATACACTATCCACCATCGACAACACGCGCTCGACTTCGCCGCCGAAATCTGCGTGCCCTGGCGTATCAACGATATTGATACGATAGTCATTCCACTTAAGCGCAGTATTCTTAGACACAATGGTAATTCCGCGTTCTTTTTCTAGATCGTTACCATCCATTACCCGCTCGACAGGGCCAAATCGATCACCTAGCGTACCTGATTGTTGTAGTAGTCTATCAACGAGGGTTGTTTTACCATGGTCAACGTGAGCGATTATGGCAATATTTCTTAAGTCTTTCATGTGATGGGCCAGGCAAAATGCCTTTTAAAAAATGCGCGGAATAAAATGGCTCGCGATTGTATGCGATTTACAGGCCCAAAGGGACGCCAGATCAAGCTAATTCAGGTGATAACAGCCTTTTTTCACCTTTTTTAGCCAACTCTAAGCAAACGAGATTATCCCGCGACTATCTGCGTGCCCACGCCTGAATCAGTAAATGCTTCTAGTAGTAAGCAATGATCAATACGTCCATCTAAAATAATGGCCGACCCCACTCCTTTATTCACCGCACTTAAGGCACAGTCAACTTTAGGCAGCATACCGCCTTGAATGGTGCCATCTTCAATGTATTTATCAATAGACTTGGCGTCTAACTCAGCGAGCAGCCGCCCATCCTTGTCGTTCACTCCAGGCGTATTGGTCAGCAGCAATAGCTTCTCAGCCTTAAGTGTCGCCGCTAACTCCCCTGCAACAATATCTGCATTTATGTTGTAAGTCTGGCCATCATCACCCACGCCAATAGGGGCGATTACAGGTATAAACGCCTGCGACTCCAACAGCTGCACGATTCTTGGATCAATCGACTTGATCTCGCCCACATGCCCGTAATCAATAATTTCATTGCGTTGCAATACGGGATCATTTTTTTCTACTTGCAGCTTGACCGCGTTGATTAAACCGCCATCCTTGCCCGTAAGGCCCACTGCGTGCCCACCTTGCTGATTGATCATATTGACTATTTCTTTATTCACTTGTCCTCCCAAAACCATCTCAACCACATCCATGGTCTCACTGTCAGTTACCCGCATTCCGTCTACAAAGGTAGACTCCTTGCCAATTTTTTCTAACAATTGATTTATCTGTGGGCCGCCGCCATGCACCACTACCGGATTAATGCCGACCGCCTTTAGCAGTACCACATCGCGAGCAAAGCTCTCTTTTAGGCGTTGATCAGTCATGGCATTGCCACCGTATTTAACCACCCAAGTTTTACCATGATATCGCTGAATATAGGGCAGGGCTTCCGTCAAAATATTCGCAATATTGGCGCTAGTCTTGTTTGATTTTGAATCTTGCATGGGCTTATTATTGTGAGTGGTCGGCTCGCTTATTATTCATTTCTATAATTAACACCTTGGCGCCTTTTTCGTTTTCAAAAATGATGAGCGGCTCGCGTCGAACAACCAAGGGGATATCCAGCGCATACTGCGCATCTTTTGGCTCAACATTGAGCGCCAAATAATCGTACTTTCTACTAGCAATTAACGCTAACTTCCTATTTCCCTTCCAACTAGAGCGATATCGCCCGTCATGGACATTTCTCCCAATGTAATGCGCAATAATTTTATTATTGGTGTAAATCGACGCTTCTGGCTGAATGTTATGTTTCAACCAAATCCCAGATTCTTTGAGGTAAGTTTTTTTGGTCGCCAGATCAAAACTTTTCAATCCGGCCAAAATGATCAAGCTCATCACAACCGTAAATACAATTTTACTTTTCTTATTGGTCGCCCCTCCTCTTGCTGCACGCAACCATTTGGCTAATAAGAATGGAATGGGCAGCAGTATTAATAAAGCGGCTGACAAGGGATAACGATCGGTTAAGAACCATTGTAGCAGCACGAAAGCGATTAAAATGCCCAAAGCCACCATCAGCAAAAATCGCCATGGTTTTAACAACTGTCGCTGCGGAAAAATTTCTTTACGACTAACTGCAATGCCAAAAAGAATTGCGTAAGAAAAATACAACGCATCCAACAACTCGAAAAAAACAATCGTTAATGCTGACCACAGTAGCACCACATAAGCATACGAGTGCGAATAGCCCACTAGTACTCTAGAACGAATTGCGTGCAGGCGAGCAACCACTTGGTCAAGTAATTGGGCCCATACCGTTTCCAAAAAGTTTATTGGTTCACTAAAGATACTCAAGTAAGTCAGATTGCCATCTGGGGTAAAGTTCCACCAACTTAGCACCACCAGCATCACCATGACTAATACAAGCGTCAATCCAGTTGCAATCCAACGCGCCCCTTTGCGACTGGTCGAAATTGCCATCAAATAAACTTGAGACATAATCAAAAAAACCAGCCCTTCGATCCGAAATAGCGCAGACAAACCAAAGAAGCCAATCGCCAGCAAATTGAGTCGCTTTTTATGCTCTAAAAAATAGCAAAAATAGTAGTAAATTGCCGTTAAAAACAATGCTAAAAAAGCGGGGTCCCGTATCAGGTAAGGTCGAATTTTGTTGAGTGTTGGAAAACATAATACCAATAGTAATGCTAACCACAGTTCAGTTTTTGATCCGCCTAACAATCTAACCAATGCGACGAACGAAATGACTATCCATGCAAAGGCAAAGCCGTCGATCACATACGCGGAAACCTCAAGAGATAGATGCGTTAGTTTACTAATCAATGCCATCAACGCAGAGTAGAGTGGCCATTTATAGGTTTCTACGGCTTCCCGCCATTGCCCATCAAGCATATTTTGCGCAGATTTTAGATATTCAATGCCATCATTATTGACAACATCGTCTACAATATTAGCCCATAGAGAAATGAGCAAGCTGCCTAGCAAAGCGACCAGAACCAATCGCCAATCTATTCTTAATAAATGTGCTATCACAATCCGAATTCAGTCAATTGAGCCACGAGCAATAAATTAATGAAATTGTTACCATTAGTCAGTATTGTGATGCCTGCTTACAACCACGAAAAGTTCGTGAGTGAGGCGATAGACAGCGTTTTGAATCAAACCTGGGAAAATCTGGAGCTCATCATCATTGACGATGGCTCAACAGATAGCACCCCCGATATTGTAAAGGCATACGATGACTCGCGGGTACAATATTTTCACCAACATAACCAAGACGCCTATAACGCCCTCAATGCAGGCTTAGCAAAGACCAAAGGCGAGTACGTAGGTATCATCAATTCTGACGATGTATTCCATCCTGCCCGAATTGAGCGGTTGATCGACAGAATGATTGAGCAACAATCTGCAGCCATTTTCTCAGAAGTCTCACCCATCGACGACGATAGCGCTGCCATCACCAACCCAGAATTTGGTTGGCTACAATGGCATAAAAACAATCGTGACTTCTTCTTGCAGCAACCCGATGATGTTTATCGTGGTTTCTTAAAAGGAAACTTAATGGTGACCACTTCTAATCTGCTGATGACAGCAGAGGCTAAAAATACTGTCGGTAAATTTGCACCATATCGCTATTTACACGATTATGACTACATTTTCAGATTGCTGAATGCATTTGAAAATAGAGTACATTACGCCCACGACGAGGCATTGATGAATTACCGCATTCACAGTGGCAACACCATCAGTCAAGCGGCCATCATCGGGCGCGAGCAAGACCAAGAAATCATCCGCAACGCTGTTTTACGACAAGTTCCTTCTGCGCAACAAGAACGGGTAAACGTCGGCATTGATAGATTGGTACAGCTAGAACAAGAATTGCACGGCGTGCGTATGCAGCTAAAGCCTGCTTTCGCTAATGACGCTCAAAACATCGCCAACATCCCTACCGCAAGCTTAGCAAAAACTTTGCTCAAGCGATTAGCTGCCAAGCTAAGTGGAAAATAATAGACCGGACACCACCTTGCAAAGCTTTTATACCTGGCAAAGCCTGATCCAACAAGCCAACAGCCAGCTTGATCAATTTGACACTATCAGTTTTGATGTCTTCGACACACTGTTCATTCGGCGGGTGCCTGACCCGAACATGATCAAAATTCCGGTGGCAAAGATGATCAGTGATGCCGCTAAAAAGTCAGACATCCAAATTAGTCCGCGTGAAGTTCAACTATTACGCAATACCATTGAACAAACTCATCGTGATATCAACGGCGCCACGTATCCAGATTTTGAAGCGCGCTATGACGATTACATGCAAGAAGTGCTACTCAGCATTTTTGGCAAAAAGCTTCCCTCCTCGTTATTTAAACAAGTTGCTAACTTTGAAATTGCGATGGAAAGCGCCATGATAGTGGTTCGTGAGGAAGCAGTTGACTGGATAAAAGCATTGCACCTTAAAGGCATTCGTTTGTTTTTGGTGTCCGATATTTATCTACCCGCAAAGTACTTAAAAACATTGGCCAAGGACAAACATATTGCGCAATATTTTGAAGACATTATCTCCTCAGCTGATACTTTTAATGCCAAAGCATCCGGCGCTGCCTGGCCATTGCTGCAAACAAAACATGACTTAAACAAAGACAAGTGGCTGCACATTGGAGATAATGCTCACTCCGATTTTATCAAGCCTATTGAGTTTGGCATTAGCGCCTATCACTTGCACGACATCGGTGAACACCATCGCTTGTCTTTGGCAACTCGCTATAACTACTACGCGACTAAACGCGATTTCTGGAAAGGCCGAAACCACCTACAATGGATGTTGCCACTGGAACAAGAAAATCAAGATAAAAGTCCGTTATACACCGACGGCTTCGGATTTTTTGGCTACTTATTAAGCTACTTTATTCATAAGCTTATCGAGCGCTGCAAGGAGGAAGACATTGAAAGGGTCTACTTTTGCGCCCGCGAAGGGTGGCTATTTAAACAAATATGGGATGCCATGGTACCGTGGTTTTATCCACTCGGTGACGCGCCTAAAGCCAGCTATCTCTACGTTAGCCGAATGGGCGTAGCTTCTACGGCTTGCGCCCATCAAGGATTGAGTGTGCTCAATTCTCATGTCGCCCGTTTCCCTGCCGGCAACCGTGACTTCAAAGACATTTGCCGTATATTCAAATTGGACGTTGAGCAGTTTACTGGTCACCTCGATCGTTTCGGTCTCAACGACGACGACGCCATCGGTTTTAACAGCGCAGATTACAATGAAGCAGCAGATGGCAAGTTTGCACACCTGCTAGATGACCAAGCGTTTCAAACGGAAGTAAAACGACAGACTAAAGACAGCAATAGCGCCTTCCAGCTATATTTGGAAAGCGAGGGCTTTTTTGAAAGTGACAAAGTCGCCTTGGTCGACATAGGTTGGCTAGGCACCATTCAACACTATTTATCTGACGCCATCGAGCCGCGTACCGATAAGCCACGAATTTTCGGCTTTACTTTAGGTGCCATACGCGCAGCGCCTTATCGCAACACACATCAAAATAGCCTTGAAGGCTTAGTTTACGACGCGCACCGCGTGAGCTTTTACAGCTCAATGACCAATACACTAAAACCCGTATTGGAAGAAATTTGCCGCGCGCCCCACCCCACCTTGATTGCTTATAAAGTGGAAGCCGGCAAACCAAAACTGGTGTTCCGTAAAACGGATGATGCCATTGGCCAAGATGAAATCGCACAAAGTCAATATTACGCCCCACTACATGAAGGCGTAGTCGAAAATGCAAAAAGGTATGCTGCCGCCGCGCAGATATACAACTATAAAACGGGGAATTTAAAGGCGTGGCTTAACTTTATGTACTTAGCCAAAGTGGCCTTTCCTAAAACAGCTGAAATCATTCGAGTGCGACATGAAGCACATCAAGATGATTTTGCAGGCCAACATCAGGGGTCTACAAAATCGATAAAGGATGATAGCTCGCTATGGACTGCCAGTAAGAGCAAGCTAAGATTTAACCCTTTCACTCGCTTAGCCTGGTTCATTAACAACGCCTACCGTTTTTTATCACACTAACCATGAAACCTACCAACTCACAATATGACTTCAATGGATTAAGTTGCCGCCGAGTTTTGGCTAACTTTATCCGCTGGAAAGCACTACCATTTGGATATTTAGGCAAAGGCCCTGGTATCATTTTTTTAGTCAATATCATTCTCCGCCACCACTTCGGTAGATTGATAGCGACGATACAAATCAAGTACAGTAAACAAATATCTGCGATAAAGGGGCTAGTCAAAAAGATAAAACCAAATTAAATAAAAGCACAAATGACGCTGGTACTTTTAAACATTAAACCCACTTTTGATTCGAATATAGTCACTAAGCGCATAAAGAACATGCTCAATAAAATCAACCTTACCATGAATAGTTTCATTAATGCCCTTCGCGCTTTTACGACCTGGGTTGATAAACTAACGAATCAAGAGCCACTAGGCGCAAGCGCACAATGAACATACACACTAGAGTAATCGCTAACAAAATCCGCGCGACACACGCCCCCAAACAAACTTCGAACCAAATTATAGAGCGCCTTTGCTTCAATCGCTTGGACAAGTTGAACAACCTGTTATAACCATGAGCAGCCACATTGAATCTCTGTCCAAAGAGCGATTTGATGTCGTCATTGCGGGTGGCGGGATATACGGTGCGTGTATCGCCGAAAAACTGTCGAAAGCGGGTTACAAATGCGCATTGCTTGAAGCCACCGATTTTGGCGCAAAAACCTCAGCCAACACTTTAGGCATACTGCATGGCGGTTTGCGCTATATACCGCGTTTAGACTTTAAACGAATCAAACGCTCAGTCGAATCTAGACGCTATTTTCTGCAGTTGGCTCCTCAACTGGCCACTATTACACCGTTTAACATCGCACTAAAAACATTCAGCATTAGAAATCCCTGGCTAATGCGCTGCGCGTTAGCACTTAACGATCTAGTCAGTCAAAATCGTAACTTGGGCGTACCCTCCAGTGTTCATATACCTAACTCTCGGGTTATTCCTAAAAACTCGCTAGACAAAGGGTCACTATTATACGACCAGACTTCAGTAAGTGCAGTGGCACGCTGGCATGAAACAGTCATTAACCACCCGGAGAGATTGGTGCTAGAAGTGGTCATGGCCGCACGTAAACACGGCTGCCACCTGGCCAACTATTGCAAGGTCGAAAAAACCCTTCTAGATAAAGGCAAATTCAGCGGCGTGTCCGTTAAAAATAGATTCACCAACAAAACTGCCACCATAGCCACTCGGTGGTTAATTGATGCGACAGGTCACAATCTTGGCAACCTTAACGCCCCCATACCTGCCTCACTAAAAAACACCCAGTGGGCTAGGTCTATCAATCTGGTGATTGACCGCTTAATACATCCCTCTTCGGCGTTTGGCTTGCCTATTCAAGAGCACTTAAACGGTGACGAAGGAAAGGGTAAGACCAAAGAACGCCAATTTTTCATACTCCCTAAAGGCAAGCAAACAGTTATTGGAACATTCTATAATCATCAGAGCCAATCAAACAACGGACTTAAACTCAGCAGCAAAGACAAACAAACGATTGTTGCTAATATCAATACTGCGCAACCTAAGTTAAAGATTCAACTTGACGAAGTGACGCACTGGCAAAGTGGCTGGTTGCCACTGGATTCAACGTCAACAAAGGCTTCGTTTAAGTTGCGTGACCACTCTAGCGTTAACCTCCATTTGTTCCAACAAGATCATCTGCAGCAGCAAGAGCAAACTCAAATTCAAGCACGGCGCGGCATCATAGAAGTGAGAGGCGTTAAGTTCACTACTGCCCCAGCGGTGGCAGACGAAGTGGTAAGTATGCTCAAATCACATTATCAATTATCAACAAACCGCAAGAACCCCCTTAGTTTTGAAATTGTTGATAGCGCGCAACGATCTCGACCAAAAACTGAATTAGAAAAGACGTTATTCAACAAATACGGCCACCGCTGGCAGCAAACTACCGAATATTTTTCAAAGCGGGAGGGGTATTTAAGGCCGGTTACCGGTGAAACACTGGTCGGTGAAGTATGTTATGCCATCGACCACGAATATGCCCAACGTTTAACAGATGTCCTCTGTCGCAGAACCACTCTCGCGCACAATCAGCGAGTATCTTTATCTACTGCCATTCGAATTGCTAAAATCATGCAGGCGCAATTGAGCTGGAGCGAAACCAGGTACAAGGTCGAAATGAAACAAGCCCATAAAGCCGACTTGATTTTGACGTAACACCACCCAAATTAATAAGAGCCCTTTAAATTCACAATAACTCGCTTATGACGCTGCAAACACACCCACTGGTTGAACAACTACTTTTCAACAATGGAGAAATCACCGACGTTGTCTTGAGCAATAGCATCGCTCAGATGATGACATCAAGTATCGATTTTGCTGATCTGTATTTTCAGCATGGCACTTTTGAAAGCTGGTCGCTAGATGAGAATAAAGTTAAGTCTGGCTCGTTCGATATTGAGCAAGGGGTCGGGGTCCGAGCTATCAGCGGAGACAAGACAGGGTTTGCTTATTCAGATGAGGTCACCCCTGCGGCTATTTTAGACGCCGCCCACTCAGCTCGCAGCATAGCGAGCAAAGGCCAAAATAATCCAACCCCAACAGCATTTAACCGTCATAAACCGATCTCACTCTATCATGATGACAATCCAATCATAGGCTTAGAAGATGCAGACAAAGTACTGTTGCTACAAACTGTCAACAAGGTCGCCCGAGAGTGTGACTCGCGAGTGAAAGAAGTGTCGGTCAACCTCTCAGGTGGCCGCGAAGTCATATTCGTCGCGGCCAGTGATGGCACCTATCAAAGTGATGTTCGGCCCCTCATTCGCCTAAACGTCAGTGTCATTGTAGAAGACAATGGACGCCGAGAATCAGGCTCCATGGGCGGTGGCGGTCGTCACAAGTATGATTACTTTTATCAAGATAACCGCGCTGAAGACTATGCGAGAGAAGCCGTGCGCCAAGCTTTGGTGAACTTAGATTCTAGGGCAGCACCTGCGGGAGAAATGACCGTAGTGCTGGGCTCTGGCTGGCCAGGCATCTTGTTACATGAAGCTATCGGGCATGGCCTTGAAGGGGACTTTAACCGTAAAGGCACCTCTGCATTTAGTGGAAAAATCGGTGAGCGCGTTGCCAGCGACCAATGCACTATAGTGGACGACGGCACACTCAAAGATCGCCGCGGCTCACTCAGTGTTGATGACGAAGGTACGCCAACACAAGACACCGTTTTGATTGAAAACGGCATCCTAAAAAACTATATGCAAGACAAACTCAATGCACGCCTGATGGGTATGTCACCGACTGGCAATGGGCGACGCGAATCATATGCTCATTTACCCATGCCCAGAATGACCAACACTTATATGCACAACGGAAAATATGACCCACAAGAGATCATTGAATCAGTGAAAGATGGCATCTATGCCGTTAACTTTGGCGGCGGGCAAGTCGACATCACGTCAGGCAAGTTTGTGTTTAGTGCATCAGAGGCTTACAAAATTGAGAACGGTAAAATTGGCCAACCCATAAAAGGAGCAACATTGATTGGCAATGGGCCAGATGTATTGACCCGGGTCAGCATGGTAGGCAACGACATGCAACTTGATTCAGGCGTCGGTGTTTGTGGTAAAGAAGGTCAAAGTGTCCCTGTAGGCGTAGGGCAACCCAGTATGCGAATCGATGGTCTAACGGTAGGAGGTGACGCATGAGTACCAAACTAATTAGCCACAGCAAGGAACCCGCTAATGAAACTGAATCCCGTATGCTCGAAGCTGCAGGGCAAGCACTAAAATACGCCAAGAAATTGGGTTGCTCCGATGCGGATGTCAGTTTAAATCAAGTCAGTGGCAACGGGTACACAGTGCGCAATGGTGAGCCAGAAACCATAGAACGCAATCAAGACAAGGGCTTAGATATTCGTGTTTATTTGGGACATCAAATTGGTAACGCCTCGACCACTGACTTAAGTGCTGAAGCTATTCTTGACGCAGTCACTGCAGCGCACTCGATAGCTAAAGTGACGGAGGGTGATCCCTGCTTGAAATTGGCAGACAGCGCCCTCTATCCCAACGAACTCTCCGATCTCGACTTACACCACCCACAAGCGTGGAACAGTGAAGAAACTGCCTTACGTGGTTTAGAACTCGCCACGCAATGTGAAGCTGCAGCGATTGAATTCGATAAAAAAATCAACAACACCGAAGGCGCGAGCTTTAGCGCTCATGAAGGCGTCAGCTTAATGCTTAACAGCAACAGCTTTGTTGGCTTTTCACGCGGCACGCGGTATGGCTTGAGTTGCTCGGTGCTGGCAGGAAAAATAGACGCCATGCAACGCGATTACTGGTACGACTCGGTACGCGATTTTGCGGATTTACAAAATGCAACAGTTATAGGAGAAACTGCCGCTTTCCGCACAATAAAACGCTTAGATGCACAAAAAATAACTACACGCAAAGCACCTGTGATGTTCGATGCCACTGTTGCACCCAGTTTGCTCTCACATCTGACCTCTGCAATTAGCGGCAATGCCGTTTATAAAAAAGCCACATTCTTATCAGGCAAAATCGATCAACAAGTCTTCGCCTCTCATCTAACAGTAACCCAGCAACCTTTTATACAAAAGGCCATGGGCAGCGCCCTGTATGATGGCGAAGGAGTCGCGATGCGCAATAACACCTATATAGACGCTGGCAACCTCAGTAGTTATATTATGAGCGGCTATTCAGCTTGTAAGTTAGGGTTGAAAACCACCGGCAATGCAGGCGGCGTTCGCAACTTGCACCTTAATTCCACTCATCCGGTAAGTCGTACAGAATTGCTTCAGAAGATGGGTACCGGGCTGCTGGTTACCGAGATGATGGGCTTTGGCATAAATATTGTAACCGGTGACTACTCACGCGGCGCAGCAGGGTATTGGGTAGAGAACGGAGAAATTCAATATCCCGTGCATGAGATCACCCTTTCTGGTCATCTCCGTGAGATGTTTATGGGTATTGTGGCCATCGCTGATGATGTCGATTTACGCGGTAATACCAGAACGGGCTCGGTACTTATTGAAGAGATGACGATAGGGGGGAGTTAAAATATGGCTTTCCCAATGGCGGTTGAAGTCACCTTTGACTTAACTCTAGCAGGTATAAAAAAGCAGCCATAAAGGCTGCTTTAAATCGTATCAATACCGGCACTTAACCCATATTACTACTTGAACACTACTTCTTGGCTGAACCTTGGAAAGCACTCGCCTTGCCCGCTGCATGCGCTAGCAAATAGTAAAACGTAAGACGCTGCTTCTGGTTTGTGCCTTTCATCTTTGCACATACGCCTGCAACCAAGTTATCTAAGTTGTCACCGCTTTCTTTCATACCCAACTTTTTGATTAAGAAATTTTTCTTAACGGTTTCTAACTCATTTACATCGCCACAAGCGACTAAACGTGTATCAGCTTTGCTCATCACCAAACGATAGCTTTTAAGCATGGTTGCAACCATCGCTTCGTCTACCGAACCATTGTGTTTCTTAACATCGTCACAACACTTTTGCATCATATCTGCTGCCATTTCTCTCTCCGATTCTCGACCTATTAATATTTTCTCAACACAAAGGCACCGTTTAATACGAGCGCTTGAGATTTTTTTTGATTACATGCCGCTCATCGGCAAGTTGTACTAGCTTATCGATTAGTTTCGCATATGGCAAGTCGCTCGCCTGCCATAATTTTGGATACATACTAATGGGTGTAAAACCAGGCATGGTGTTAATTTCATTCAGCCAAACTTCACCTGTTTTTCTTGAAACAAAAAAATCAACTCGTGACAAGCCCTTGCCTAAAATAGCTTGGAAAGCCTTAATCGATAATTCCCTAACCCGTTCAGCGGACTCTTTTGAAATGTCTGCTGGAATATGCGTCTCAGAAACATCGCTAAGATATTTGGCTTCATAATCGTAAAACTCTGCCCCAGCAACAATCTCACCCACCACCGAAGCTTCTGGTTCATCATTTCCTAGTACCGCACACTCTACTTCAGCACAATCTTCGAATGATGATTCTACTAATACCTTTTCATCAAACTCAAGCGCATGCTCAATAGCAATTTGAAGCTCAGTTCTTGTATGCGCTTTCGAAATGCCCACGCTAGAGCCCAAACTAGCGGGTTTGATAAACAATGGATACCTAAGCTTCGAGTCACACCGATCAAGTTGGGCACTTGAAGCAGTTGTCCATTGTTTTGCTAATACTAAAACGTGATCAGCTTGCGGAATATCGGCATCATCAAATAACCGTTTGGCGATGACTTTATCCATGCCACAAGCAGCGGCGGAAAGCGGGCAACCGACATAGGCCACATCAGCTAACTCCAGTAATCCCTGTACCACGCCATCTTCTCCAAAGGTGCCATGCAAGACAGGAAACGCCACGTCAATTTTGGGAACCTCAATACCAGCATCACTTAACGTGACAAACCGGCCCGATTTACCTAAATCTGGCGCAATCTTTAGGCCTGCTCCCGGTTTAACCTTTTTGTTTTGAATTAAGCTTTCGAAATCACCTTGAGGTGCGTATTGCCATTGCCCTTCCTCAGTGATACCAATAAGAATAAGCTGATACTTTTCTTTATCTACTGCCTCTAGAACCGAGCGAGCTGAAACAACAGATACTGCATGCTCGCAAGATTGGCCACCAAATAGAATGGCTAAGTTTATTTTGCCGCTCATTATTTGTACCTGCTAATAAGGTCGTACTGTGAAGTTATAAAATAACTGAACGCGTTAAATCTATTAGTGATCCAATCCATGGAATGATCAGTAGCAAGGCTAAGATGTTAAAGACCAACAACCAACGAATGGCGAAATGATTTTCTGCCACCGGTGCTAGTTCAAGATCAGCGTCGTCAAAGAACATCACCTTTATAACTCGTAGGTAGTAATAAGCACCGATTACGGCCAATAGAACAGCGACGACCGCTACCCATATAAGATCTGCATCCACCAACGCGTTAATCACTGACAACTTCGCCCAGAAACCGGCGAACGGCGGGATACCTGCCATCGAGAACATCAAGATGCCCATCAACACGGCTAAACCAGGGCTACGTGTAGCCAGACCTTTGAAATCCACCATGCGTTCAGACTCAGAACTGGGGGTACAGCGCAGTAAAATAAGCCCAAATACACCGAGACTCATTACTGCGTAAATCAATACATAAAAAAGCGCTGCACCATACCCTAATTGGGTACCGCTTAAAATACCAAACAAGAAAAACCCCATGTGTGAAATAGTGGAGTACGCCAACATGCGTTTAATATTGGTTTGTACAATCGCAACGATGTTTCCAACCGCTACAGATAAGATGGCCAATATGATCAACATACCTTGCCAGTTAACCAACTGTGAGTCTAAGCCTTCTACCAATAAACGCATTATCATGGCAAATGCCGCGATTTTAGGCGCGGCGCCTAGATAAGCAGTAACCGATGTCGGCGAACCTTGGTAAACGTCCGGTACCCACATGTGGAAGGGAACTGCGCCCAGTTTGAATGCCAAACCGACTACAGCCAATACCACTGCGAGTATCACGCCCAAGTTATCTGTGCCGAGCGCTGCTATCGCTACATTGATTTCTGATAACTGTAATGAGCCACTTAAACCGTATAACAGTGAAATCGAATACAGCAAAATGGCAGAAGCCAGCGCGCCGAGTATGAAGTACTTGATTGCGGCCTCAGATGCCACACGCGAATCACGGTAGAACGCGACCATGGCGTACAAGCTTAGTGAAAATAGTTCTAAGCCTATATATAGAGTGAGTAAGTTACTGGCTGATGTCATCAGCATCATACCGACCACACCGAACAGCCCGAGTACATAAAACTCTGTTTTGAAGTAGCCTCGCTCTTTGTTATAACGTGCGCCATAGATGAAAACGCAGGCTGTAATCAGCACAATGGTAGTTTTGACCACAATGCTCATCGGGTCTCTTACATAAGCGTCGTTATACGCCATCTGTACTTCGGTAGAATAACCTCCGATCATCATCAAAGCGCTCAAAACCAAGGTCGCCACGCTCATCACAAACGGCATTAAATTGGGGCAATGACTGGTATCGTATAAACGATAGATCAAGATAAAGCAGGCCATCGCCGAAATGAACATTTCGGGCAGACCGAGTAACAAGTTGAAGTTTTCTGGCATCATAGCTTAGACACTGCAACGTGGCTTATTAAGTTTTCTAAAGTAGTTCGCATGACATCTAATAATGGATTTGGCCACACGCCTACCGCGAGAGTAAACACAGCCAGTATGACTAAAAACAGCATTTCACGATTATTGATATCGCTCAAAGTTTTCACAGCTTCATTGGTGATGGGGCCGAACATAACGCGTTTAACCATCCATAAAGTATATGCCGCGCCCAAGATTAAAGTCAGCGCCGCTAGAGCAGCCACCCATCCGCTGAATTGAAAGGCACCTAAAATTACGAGGAACTCTCCGACGAAACCAGAGGTACCCGGCAGTCCCGCATTCGCCATGGCAAAGAAAACCGCAAAGAATGCGAACTTTGGCATCACTGTCGCGACACCGCCATAGGTAGCGATATCACGTGAATGCAGACGGTCATACAACACGCCCACAATTAGAAACATGGCACCTGAGATAAAGCCGTGTGAAATCATCTGCACCATTGCGCCTTCTAGCGCAGTTTGGTTGAAGACAAAAAAGCCCAAGGTGACAAAGCCCATATGCGAAATGGATGAATAAGCAATGAGCTTTTTCATGTCGCTCTGCACCAAAGCCACATAGGCAATGTAGATAATAGCGATAAGCGAGAGCCCAATAACCCACCAAGCTAAAGAGTGACTGGCATCCGGGGTAATCGGCAAGTTAAATCGTAAAAAACCATAACCACCCATTTTTAACATGATGGCCGCCAAGATAACCGAACCACCCGTAGGCGCTTCAACGTGTGCATCAGGCAACCAGGTGTGCACTGGAAACATCGGCACCTTGACCGCGAAGGCCATAAAGAAGGCTATAAATATCCAAGTTTGCACATTCAGTGGCATCTTTAACGCGTGGAAATCACTGATAGCAAATGACCCGCCAGAAGCGTTATACAAATACAACAAGGCCACCAACATCAGTAAAGAACCGAGCAAGGTGTATAGAAAAAACTTAATGGTCGCGTATATCCGATTCGGCCCGCCCCAGATTCCTATAATCAAGAACATGGGAATCAGCATCACTTCCCAGAACAAATAGAACAACATGGCATCTTGCGCTGCAAAGACACCTATCATGATGCCTTCCATAATGAGGAAAGCAGCAAAATATTGAGAGACGCGTTTTTGAATGACTTCCCAGCCCGCAATCACCACGACAATGGTGAGTAAAGCCGTCAGAATGATCAACGGCATGGATATGCCATCTACACCTAAGTGGTAATAAATATTGAAGGCTTCTACCCAAGGGTGCTTTTCAACGAATTGCATCGCCGCAGTGTTGCGATCGAATCCCGTCCATAAACCCAAGCTAAGTAAGAAAACTGCAAAGGAGACACCCAAGCTCAAGGCACGGGCCGTGTTTTCCTGCTCTTCCTTAGAAAGTAGCAACACCGCTATGCCGCCCAAAACGGGCAACCAGATCAAAACACTAAGTAACACTTCAGACATTGCTATTTACTCTTTAATCCGTGTATTAAGCCCAAATGGCGAAAGCTATCAACGACACCAAGCCAATTATCATGGCAAAGGCATAGTGATAAACAAAACCTGATTGTATCTGGCGTAACTTGCCAGACAGACCACCGATAAATCGTGCACTGCCATTGACAATTCCGCTGTCGATTAGCCCTGAATCAATGTTTTTTGAAAGGCTCTTGCCCAAGCACACTGAGCTATCAGCGAATACCTTTTGGAACAATTCATCTATCCAGTATTTATTCTCTAACAGTCTGGTGATAGGCCCAAATGCATGAGCAATCTTGCCGGGCAGCGCTGGGTTGATCAAATAACAGTAAACCGCAAAAGCAATGCCGCCTACCGCCAACCAAAATGGCAAAGTAACGAAAGCATGCAACATTGTTGCACCTAGCAAACCAAAACCACTGCCATGCAAGGTATTAGCGACATGCGCGACGGTATCGTGCTGCGCGAAAACAGTTATCGCATTACCAAAGTAATTACCCAGCATTACGGGCTCAAAGAATAACATGCCTGCAACAACGGAAAGAATGGCCAATAAAATTAGCGGCCAAACAACCACACCAGGTGATTCTTTTAGACCATGACGCGTATGCTCATCCGCACGGTTATTACCGTGGAAGGTCATAAACATTAAGCGGAAAGAATAAAACGCCGTGATAAACACACCCAACAGTACGGCATAGTAAGCGTAGGTTGCACCAGGAAGGCCACTCGCGTGCACCGCTTCAATGATCATGTCTTTTGAAAAGAAACCCGCGAACGGCGGTATGCCTGCGAGCGCTAAAGAACCAATAAACATGGTGATGTAAGTGATCGGCATGATGGCACGTAAACCGCCCATTTTGCGCATGTCTTGCTCGTGGTGCATGGCGATGATGACAGAGCCTGCTCCCAAGAACAGCAAAGCCTTAAAAAAAGCGTGCGTACCTAAGTGAAATATAGCCACCTCATAAGCTGACGCACCCAGGGCAACTGTCATATAGCCTAATTGCGATAAAGTAGAGTATGCGACAACCCGTTTAATGTCATTTTGCACCAAACCAATCAGTGCCATGAATATTGCTGTAGTGGCGCCGATGATTAGAATGGCCGATAGCGCAACTTCTGATAACTCATACAAAGGCGACATTCTGGCCACCATAAAGATGCCTGCTGTCACCATAGTTGCAGCATGGATTAACGCTGAAATGGGGGTAGGGCCTTCCATTGAGTCCGGTAACCAAACATGGAGCGGAAACTGGGCTGATTTGCCCATCGCGCCCACAAATAACAATAAGCAAATAAGTGTGACCCATTTGATATCGCCAAACGGCGTACTCGCAATTTCGCTAGCCCGACTAGGGGCCTGTGCAAACACGGCTTCGTAGTCTAGGCTGCCAAATAGATACCATACACCGGCAATACCTAGCAAAAAGCCAAAGTCACCCACGCGATTAACTAAAAAGGCTTTCATGTTCGCAAACACAGCGGTCTCTTTACTATGCCAAAAACCAATCAACAAATAGGACACCAAGCCCACTGCTTCCCAGCCAAAAAACAACTGCAGGAAATTATTCGACATTACCAGCATTAGCATGGCGAAAGTGAACAGAGAGATAAAGGCGAAGAATCGCTGATAAGCTGGATCTTCAGACATATATCCGATGGTATAAATATGCACCATCAAAGACACAAACGTGACGACAACCATCATCGTGGTGGACAATTCGTCGATTAAAAAACCGATATCGTAAGACACACCGTCACTGATGCCCCAAGTATATAAAGGCCCATTAAATATATTGCCTGCGCGCACATCTTGATATACCACCACTGACAGAATAAACGCTGCGAATACCATCAGAATGGTAATCCAGTGTGCGCCTTTACGTCCCACAATATGGCCCGTAAAACCCGCCACTAAAGCACCAAACAAGCACAGCAGTGGAATAGTTAGGTAAATTGAAAACATATCTGTCATTAGTGGTCCTTCAATCTAATAATTGCAAATTCAGAGCTCAAGAGTCGTTGCAGTGTAAGGCGCAGCTCGTAGGCAATGATTGATCCCATTGGCAAGAGCTGCAACACCGCAATGCAGCGACTCTTGAGCTCCCTTCGGGCGCGATTGTCTGCTCCCTCAACAGCGTTGCTGGTTCTTGACATAGAGTGACTATGTCTGCGAATCAACGCCTTGCTGCGAGAGCAGACAATCGCGCTGAATCCGTAATGATTAGATTGAAGAACCACTGAGCTATCCTTTCAATGAATCAAGGTCAGTGACGTTAATCGTCTGACGGTTTCTAAAAAGTACAATTAATATCGCTAAACCAATCGCGGCTTCAGCAGCGGCAACGGTCAAAATAAAGAAGACAAATACTTGTCCGTGTAAATCACCCAAGAAATGCGAAAACGCAACGAAATTGATATTCACTGCCAATAACAGTAATTCAATCGACATCAAAATGATCAACAGGTTTTTACGGTTTAAAAAGATACCGATAATACTCAGTGCAAATAAGATCGCGCTAAGCGTTAGATAGTGCGTTAATGGAATCATGTCTTTGACCTCTTAACCGGACGCCTCTTTTCAGATGCCATATCAACAATACGCAACCGGTCTTCCTTGGTGACCACCACTTGTTGCGCTGGATTAACGGATTTATTAGGTGTTGAGCGCTTGCGGTGCGTCAACGCAATTGCTGCCAGCATCGCTACCAGTAATATTAGCGCTGCAGCTTCGAAGGCCAGCACGTAATCGGTATAAATAATTCGACCAAGCGCCTTGGTATTTGAATAGTCGGCGGGTAAATCAAGCGCAGGAGCAGCAAAATCAACCGCGCTAAAACTGCCATTGAATACAAACACCAGCTGAGCGACCAAGATAGCTGCGATAAGCAAGCCATAGGGCAAATAACGTGTAAAGCCAGCTCGCATAGCTGCCAGATCAACGTCTAACATCATTACCACGAAGAGAAATAGCACCATCACCGCACCGACATAAACCAGTATCAATACTATGGCTAGAAACTCTGCCTGCAAGGTAAGCCAAACGCCTGAAGCGCCGACAAACGACAACACCAGAAACAATGCCGCTTTAACAGGGTTTTTGACAGTAACCACTGCCAAAGCACCCAGCACTGAAACGGAGGCGAAGAAATAGAATGTGAGCTGAAAAAATGTCATGTCACTGTTTATGTGTGATACCGAGCATCTTGCGCACGGTTGGCCGCAATGGATTTTTCATACTTGTCGCCGATCTCAAGTAGCTTTTGCTTATCGAAAACTCTTTCTGCTGCGCCGTCTTCCATGTGGAACTCGTGGATGTCGGTCATTACAATGGCATCTACCGGACAGGCCTCTTCACAAAAGCCGCAGTAAATGCATTTGAACATATCGATGTCATAACGCTTGGTTCTGCGTTCACCGGTTGGCAGCTCATGCGACTCAATCGTAATGGCAAGCGCCGGACATACCGCCTCGCAAAGCTTGCAAGCAATGCAACGCTCAGAGCCATCTTCATAACGGCGCTGTGCATGCATACCGCGGAAACGAACTGATTTAGGTGTCTTTTCCTCGGGATACATAATGGTCGCCTTCGGCCCCACTAAGTGCTTGCCCGTTACTTTCATACCCTTTAGTAACTCTATTAAGCCAAAGGTCTTGATGAAGTTTTTTAGTCGATTAGCCATTTTGTATCCTACTGAAAGATGAAGCCAAAAGGCGTAAAGAAACGCGCGACGGCTATCACGGCGATCCAAACCAAGGTAACGGGTATTAATACTTTCCACCCTAAACGCATGATTTGATCATAGCGATAGCGCGGAAAAGTTGCACGCAGCCATAAAAAGAAGAACGCCACAAAGGCGGTTTTACCGAAAAACCAGAAAAATGCCGGTATCCACGTGAAAGGGGCAACATCGGCGATCGGTTGCCAGCCACCTAAAAACAGCAGCACCGTTAGTGCCGAGATCAAGATCATGTTGGCGTATTCCGCTAAAAAGAACACCGCGAAAGTCATGCCTGAATATTCGACATGAAAGCCTGCAACGATTTCGGATTCACCTTCTGCCACGTCAAATGGGGCGCGGTTGGTTTCTGCAACACCAGAGATAAAATAGACGATAAATAAAGGGAATAAGGGCAAGAAATACCATTGATGAATGCCGCCTGCTTGGGCATTCACAATATCACCCAGATTTAACGAACCTGCGCACATCAGCACGCCGACCAGCGCAAAGCCCATGGCAATTTCGTAAGAAACAATTTGGGCTGCCGATCGCATGGCGCCCAAGAAGGCATATTTTGAGTTTGATGCCCAACCCGCAATGATGATGCCGTAAACCCCCATCGAGGTTAGCGCCAAAACGAACAATAAACTCGCATCTATATCCGCCAACACCAAGTCGCCAGTAAATGGTATCACTGCCCATGCGGCTAACGCTGGGCCAATGGATAACAAAGGCGCACCTAGGAACAAGTATTTATTCGATTTGCTCGGAATGATGATCTCTTTGAACATCAACTTCACCGCATCAGCGACAGGCTGCAGCCAACCCCTCGGCCCGACTCGATTCGGGCCAATGCGGTCTTGCATATAGCCAATCAATTTGCGCTCGGCGAACGTGAAGTACGCAACGCAAACCATTAAAGGTCCAATAATCGCGACAATTTTTAGAAGATTCCAACCAAATATCAGCATCCACTCAGGAAAAAATGTCCATGACATGATCAGGTTATACAGCCAGTCACTCATGCGCAGGCCTCAATATCTAGCTGACCCACACCGGCTAAAGCAGCAGTATCCAAATGGCCTGCTGGGACAAATGCGCAGTCATCAGGCAGCCTTGCATCTAGTTTCACAGCGAGCTCAACTGAAACTCCTCCTTGACTCACCCGTGCTCTCGCGGCTCCACTTAAACCCAATTTCTCAATCATGGCTTTATTTAAACCTAGCGCCGGCGCCGGATTGTCAGCTGTGGTTTGCAAAGCGGCTGCGTGACGCAATGATTGGTCAATCCGGTACATCGGCGTTTCGCAAATTCGGTTTACTTTGCCTTCTTCAAGGCTCTCGGGAATCTCTTTAAAGCCCATGCCACGTTGCGGAATGATGCCTTCAAAACCCAGAACGTATTCGTCTTGTACATCTTCAATGGTGACATGGTCGAAACCAGCCACGTCGAAATAGTTACCCATCACACGTAAGACTTTCCAGCCGGGCCGTGCTTCGCCTAGTGGCTTGGTCGCTGCACGACTGCCTTGAGCAGTGCCTTGGCAATTAATGTAAGTGCCTGATTGCTCCGCATAATTGGCGATCGGTAATAAGACATCTGCGTAAGTTAATGCTTCATCGCTAACATAAGGCGTACACTGAATCACAAAATCAGCTTGCTCCATCGCCGTCATGGCCATACCGCTGCGGTGCATATCTAAACCCGGTTCAACACCATATAAAACGTATGCTCTAAGCGCTTCGTTCTCGCTCACCATTCGTTTAGCGTTTAAACCTGTGCGAGCTACATGTTCACCATGTGGTCCACGATGTGGCACACAACCAGCCAGCCAAGCACCTGCCGCATTCGCCTGCGGTAAGCGCACAATTTTCGCGCCGGTGGCATCCGCCAACCAATCACCAATGGCCAATAAAGTGCACATTTCGCTATGCGCTAAGGCACTTGAGCCATATATGATGGCTTTACTTTCTGCCGAATCATTCAGTAATGACTCAGCGATCGCTTTGGCCTCGGTGTTTTCCTCGACTCGACTTGCTATGTTTGCAGCCAGATCAACACCTTTGATCTTGGCAATTTCACTCGCTACGGCAGCCAAACACCCAACCATTTTGTTTGGCGCGACGGTTGATTTTGCTTCAACGTCAAAGTGAAAATCATAATCCACGCTGTTAATCGCGCAGACTTTTGCACTGTTCTTCACCACCGCTTGACGTAAGAACAAACCTAAGATGGGTTGCTCTTTACGTATATTTGAACCCACTAATAACACCGAGTCGAGATTAACAAATTCGTTAATCGCTAACTCTGAGCCGGGGTAAGCGGGCGCTTGAGAGTCACCTCTGAAATCTTGCTGATGCAGACGATGGTCAACATTACTTGAACCTAGGCCGCGCATTAGTTTTTGCACCAAGAACAACTCTTCTACCGTTGCCGTAGGGCTTGCCAAGGCACCGATAGATTCTTCGCCCGATCGATTAATCACTGTTTTTAGGCCTGCAGCTGCATGCTTTAATGCGGTATCCCAATCTACTTCACGCCAGCCATGTTGATCTTTAATCATGGGCTGTTGCAAGCGATTATCAGATAAAGCCGACTCATAACTGTAACGGTCACGGTCAGACAACCAGCAGGTGTTCACGCTGTCGTTCTCACGCACAAGGCTACGCTTAATTTCGCCGCGTAGCGTTTGAATATTAATATTGGAGCCAACACAGTCGTGTGGGCTGATCGATGCATGGTTTTCTAATTCCCATGATCGCCCTGCGTACTTTGATGGCTTGGCGGTTAAGGCACCGACAGGGCAAAGCTCTATTACGTTGCCTGATAATTCAGAATTAACTGAGCTGCTCAAATAGGCATCAACTGCATTATGCTCACCGCTTTCGACAAAACGATTTGGTTGGTTCTGCGATAGCGCACCATTGACCGGGTTATGTACTTCGCCAGCTTCGTTGGCATCAGGAAATGTGGCGATTTCTGAATGCTCACCGCGCCCAATCATACCCAGCTCCATCACGCCGCCGATTTCTTCACCAAAGCGAACACAGCGCGTGCAATGAATACAACGCGTCATCCACGTGGCGATTAGCGGACCAATATCTTCGCTACTAACCTGTCTTTTCGGTTCTTCGTAACGCGAATCATTTTTACCATAACCCACAGATTGATCTTGCAAGGGGCATTCACCGCCCTGGTCACAAATCGGGCAATCTAATGGGTGATTGATCAGTAAGAACTCCATGGTGCCTTCTTGCGCAGTTTGCGCAAGCTCAGACTGAGTTTGTACAATCATGCCGTCCATAACAGGCGTTGCACACGCTGGTAATGGTTTAGGCGCTCGCTCTACTTCAACAAGGCACATACGACAATTGGCCGCGATGGATAACTTGGGGTGATAACAAAAGCGCGGAATATGAATACCGGCTTGGTCGGTTACTTCAATCAGCATTTGCCCTGCTTGCGCTTCGAGCTCTTTACCGTCGACCGTTATATTTACAGTTGCCATACTTTAATGTGTGTCTCTATCGATTACGCAGCATGCGCATTTGCCACTTTCGTTTTAGACGGGTGAATTTTTGCTTCAAATTCATGCCTATAATGTTTCAAGAAGCTTTGCACCGGCCAAGCGGCTGCATCACCTAATGCGCAAATAGTACGCCCTTCAATGCGATTAGCGACATCTAATAAGGTGTCCAAATCTTTCATTGAGCCTTCGCCTTTATTAATACGCTTGATAATGCGGTACAACCAACCCGTGCCTTCACGGCAAGGCGTACATTGGCCGCAAGACTCTTCGTGATAGAAATAAGACAAGCGCTCTAAGACCGATACCATGCAAGTGGTTTCGTCCATTACGATCACCGACCCTGCGCCGACAGAAGAGCCTGCTGCAGTCAGAGAATCATAATCCATATTGGCTTTCATAATGGTTTCAGCAGGCACAACCGGCACTGATGATCCACCGGGAATAACGGCTTTAAGCTTACGGCCTTTCCACACGCCGCCCGCCATCTCTAGTAGCTCACTAAACGGCATTCCCATTGGCACTTCAAAGTTGCCCGGGCTTTCAACGTGACCTGTTACTGAGAATAGTTTGCTGCCGCCTGAGTTTTCAACGCCCAAGCCTTTAAACCAATCTCCGCCTTTGCGCAAAATGGTGGGCACTGAGGCCAACGTCTCGGTGTTATTAATAGTGGTAGGTCGACCAAATAAACCGTACTGCGCTGGAAAAGGGGGCTTAAAACGTGGCTGACCTTTTTTACCTTCTAGTGACTCTAGTAAGGCGGTTTCTTCGCCGCAGATATAAGCGCCCGCACCGCTGTGCGAATACAACTCAAAATCAAAACCGGTGCCCAAAATATTTTTACCTAGATAGCCCGCCGCACGCGCTTCTTCGATGGCTTGGTTAAAACGATCAATGGGCTCATTAAACTCACCCCGAATATAGTTATAGCCGGCAGAACAACCCATCGAATAACCCGCTATGATCATCCCTTCAACTAAAGAATGGGGGTTAAAACGTAGAATATCGCGGTCTTTACAAGTACCTGGCTCGCCTTCATCTGAATTACAAACGATATAGCTTGGGCCTTCGATTTGACGAGGCATGAAACTCCATTTAACACCTGCTGGAAAGCCCGCGCCGCCGCGGCCACGTAAATTACCGGTTTTAAGTGTTTCTTGAATCTCGACCTGATCGACTTTTTTCTTTAGTACGTTTTCAAGCGCTTTATACCCGTCGGCTTTTTTATAAGCGGCGATTGTCCACGGCTCTTCGACGCGTGGATCGGGTAAACATACAAAAACTTGCTTCTTTTCTATCGCGGTTAATTGTCTCATGACAAACTCTCCAGCATTTCGTCAATACTTTCTGGTGTCAGGTTCTCAACGTACTGCTTATTTAATTGCAACATCGGTGCCCCTGCGCAAGCGGCCAAACACTCAACTTCTTGTAGGCCAATTTTTCCATCGGCGGTAACTTCACCTAATTTGATACCTAAGCGGCTCTCTAGATGAGATACCACCTCACCTGATCCACGCAACATGCACGATATATTGGTGCACACCTTAATGACATTCTCGCCGCAAGGCTTATGCTGATACATAGAGTAGAACGTCGCCACTTCGTACGCGCGCACTGGCGGTATGCCGATGATGCTTGCGACATGTTCGATCAACTCTTTGCTGAGAAACTGGTGCTCATCTTGCGCGATAGTTAGAGCTGCCATAATGGCGGAGCTGCGTCTTTCCGCCGGATACTTCGCCGCTTCCATTTCAATTTGGTCTAATGATGCTTGACTTAGCCCAGTCTGATTTAACATCAGCGATCTACCTCACCAAACACGATATCTTGGGTGCCGATTACGGCCACCAAATCTGACAACATGTGGCCTTGAGACATTTCATCAAGCGCTGCAATATGTACATAACCCGGCGCGCGAATTTTTAAACGGTAGGGCTTATTACTGCCGTCGGAAATGATATAGGTACCAAACTCACCCTTCGGATGCTCGATAGCGCAATACGCTTCGCCCTTCGGCAATACATAGCCTTCGGTAAATAATTTGAAATGGTGAATCAACGATTCCATATCGCCTTTCACATCGCCGCGCGCTGGCGGCGCTAGCTTAACGTCGTGCGCCATTACGTCGCCCAGGTTTTTCCTTAGCCATTCGATGCACTGCTGAATGATCTTATTTGATTGGCGCATCTCTTCAACGCGAATCAAGTAGCGATCATAGCAATCGCCATTGGTGCCAATTGGGATCGAGAAATCTAGCTTTTCGTACACTTCGTAAGGCTGTTTGCGACGCAAATCCCATTCTATTCCAGAGCCGCGTAACATCGGGCCCGTAAAGCCTAGAGCAATAGCGCGCTCGGGCGTCACAATGCCTATGTCAACGGTCCGTTGTTTCCATATACGGTTATCCGACAGCAGGGTTTCATATTCGTCAACGTAACCCGGAAAGCGTTCGGTAAAAGCTTGCAAGAAATCTAGCAAGCTGCCATCGCGATCTGCATTTCGTTCTTTGGTTTTCTTCTCGTCAAAACGCTTGTTCACGTCATAACGGGGCATCTCTTCAGGCAAATCACGATACACGCCACCGGGGCGATAGTAAGTTGCGTGCATACGCGCGCCACTAACGGCTTCATAGGCGTCCATCAAGTCTTCACGCTCGCGGAAGCAATACAAGAACATGCTCATCGCACCGACGTCTAATGCATGTGCGCCTAACCACATCAAGTGGTTCAAAATTCGGGTGATTTCGTCGAACATCACGCGTATGTACTGCGCTCTGATAGGCGGTGTAACGCCATACAGTTTTTCGATCGTCATCACATAGGCATGCTCATTGCACATCATGGAGACGTAATCGAGTCTGTCCATATAACCAATGCTCTGGTTATATGGCTTATTTTCCGCTAATTTTTCAGTCCCGCGATGCAGTAGGCCGATATGTGTATCAGCCCGTTCAATCACCTCTCCATCCATCTCCAACACCACGCGCAATACGCCGTGCGCCGCAGGATGCTGCGGACCGAAGTTCATGGTGTAGTTACGTATTTCTGCCATGTTTATGGAATTTGTTGTGCTGCGTTAAACCTTGTCAGTGCCCGCTGAGCGCGGCACCAAGGTACGTGGTTCAATGGTAACTGGCTGATAAATAACTCGGCCTTTCTCTTCGTCATAGCGCATTTCAACATGGCCTTCCAAAGGAAAATCTTTCCGAAATGGATGACCAATAAAACCGTAGTCGGTTAACAAGCGACGTAAATCTGGGTGATCTCTAAAGACGACACCGAATAAATCAAATGCTTCTCGTTCAAACCAGTTTGCTGCAGGCCAAACATCTATTACCGAGTCAAGTATCGGCGGCTCGCCGTCCAAATACGTCTTCACGCGCAGACGGATATTAAACTCCATGGACATTAAATGGTAAACCACACCAAATCGAGGTTGCTCCCACTTATCAACGCTGAACTGATCGATCTCACTATAGTCCACGCCGCACAAATCTATTAATTGCGTAAATTGACATTGCTCGTCATCACGCAATGCCTGACATACCGCTTTAATTTGCTCCACCGGCACTTCTATCGTCAATTCACCAAAGGCATGGGTAAAAGTCAGCGCCCCTTTACCAATGGGTGGATCAAGAACAGCGCCAAGGCACTTCTTAATGTGTTTCTCTAATTGTTTTAAAGTAACCATGTTAATAATTTCTTGCTATCAATCTGATCACTTAGGCAGTGCGCGCAATGGTATTGGTGCGTTTGATTTTCGCTTGCAACTGTAACACCCCATATATAAGAGCTTCCGCCGTAGGTGGGCAGCCCGGCACATAAATATCTACTGGCACGATCGCGTCACAACCGCGCACCACGGCATAAGAATAGTGATAATAGCCGCCGCCATTGGCGCACGAACCCATTGATATAACCCAACGTGGCTCAGCCATCTGGTCATACACCTTGCGTAGGGCAGGCGCCATCTTGTTGGTCAATGTACCTGCGATAATCATGACATCAGATTGACGCGGACTGGGGCGAAACAGCATACCAAAACGGTCGAGATCGTAACGCGCTGCACCGGCTTGCATCATTTCTACTGCGCAGCAAGCCAAACCAAAAGTCATTGGCCACATTGAGCCTGTACGCGCCCAATTGATTAGGTCGTCTAATTTGGCGGTCGCGAAACCTTCGCTTAATTGCCCTTCAAGTGCCATTGTTTAATGTCTCTGCTGACTGAGTATATGTAATTGGCGTTAGTCCCACTCAAGGGCGCCATTTTTCCACTCGTAAATAAAGCCGATAATGAGAATAACCAAAAACACGGTCATTGCCCAAAAGCCAAATATGCCCACTTCTTCCATCACCACTGCCCATGGAAACAAGAAAGCGATTTCTAAATCGAAAATAATGAATAAGATGGCGACCAAGTAAAAACGTACGTCAAATTTACTACGCGCATCTTCAAAGGCTTCAAAACCGCACTCGTAAGGGGATAACTTCTGGTCATCGGGGCGGTTAGGAGATAACAGCAGGCCCGCTGCTATCGCGGCAACGCCGACAAATATGCCAACGCCGATAAAAATTAGAATAGGTAAGTAATTCGCTAACATCTTTTGAAAATTATCTTATTGCCCGGGCTCATGCCCAATTAAATTATATTTTTGCGAAACCGCATTAACCCCCATACTAACTATTTAGCTGCTTAATAAAACACCAAGCAGAGGGAGCCAAACTTCACCTCGCAGTGAATTTACTTCACTGTTGATCGACATGATTATAATTGCCCTGTCAGGCTGAAACCAGTTAAACCCGCTTCTTTTTTAGCTTTTCCCAAAACTACTGACCAACTCCGATTTTTTATCCCCTAATTTTCTCTCCAACTGCGCCAAGATTTCACTTGCTTGTGCAATTCGTTGGTTTTGGATATTCAGCAATGTCTGCCGATTACGAATACGTTCTGCCAAGCCATCATCTTCATTTACCAAAGCTTGATGCACCTCACTGTAATCTTGCACCAGAGGGGCATTCACCTGAAAGTTCAATACGGCCCCGTCACAGTTAGTCGACCAGCTCGCCGTTTTAGCATTCAGTGTAATCTTAGGCTCTAAACCAGTAAATAGGAGTAATCCAGCATCAGAAACGCTGATGTTTTCCAACTTCGCCGCTTTCAGTAAGTCTGCGGTTTGGTTGATTTCGAACACTATTTTTCGCTTCCCGTCACTGCCTATTTCTTCGATACTTAAGCTTTTAAAATCCAACCATCCATTACAATTATTAATTCGGCAACGCGCGGGGCTTATTTGAATAAACGGATGTGTAGCTATCATGGCCGGCAATTTAACCTCGGCGCTTAGCCCGCCCTTGCCGTGATATTTTGCGCCAGCCGAATGGTCGATGTGCCACACCCCATCAACTTGAGTCCAAAATACACGCACTTCTAATGGATGTAAATCAACCAACTTCACTTGGTCTGTGTTCTCAGCCAAGGGCTCGCTCAACACTTCAGTTTCAAGCCGACGATAGGGTTCGCGCACCACGTAGTCTTGCATCGCCGACTCCCATTGCACGAAAGCATTTAACTGCTCATCCGTCAATTCTTCATCGACCGCCTGAAAACACCAGCGAATAAAGTGGTCTAGATTTTCAACTAACGCTGACGGGGTGTGGTTATCTAATTCGCTCTGCGAACTGAGCAGGTTTAGGGCCACTATTCGGCTTCGAGCGATTAAACCAAAATGGTAAGCCGCCCGAAAAAAGACCAAACCAGACGTTATCTCGTCAGTGGCCAACCATTCTTTGTCAATCAATCGCCAATTATTATCAGCATCTACAATGATATTTTGCGGCAGAGCATCTATTAGTAATCGCGGCGAGGCATCACTGACAAACTGACCCTTCAACCAATCGTGATAGGCTCTGAGCAACATAGCCAATTCGGTATAGTTAGGCGAAACAGTCAACCGATCTAACCAACTCTGCAATAGCACTGCCCCCTCGGCAAAAGGTTCTTGCTGCAGATTGGCGCTTTCCACGGGGCCCGGCTTGCCACTTGCAGAAGCCACTTGAGGGATGCGCATCACCGCATCACTGGTCGCTAGTTTGCTTATTTGATAGCGGTGTTCGCGCTTTCGACTGGAACCTGGAAATCGAACGAAATCAAAGTCGATAATTTCTGATGGCCGACCGCCCTGCTTGGCCATCACAATGAGCAATGAATTGGAAAATTCCGCCAAGGAATGGGTTTGCGCTGCCGTTTTCCAAAAAATCGATTCATCAACCCCACTTTGCCAAGGTTTAAAGTAGTCGCGTGAGCGCACGCCGTTAAGCAGCTCAGCTGGACACTGCGCGCTATCAATGAAGTGATCAGATAAAATAACTTCGGGTATTTTGTAATCAGGAAAGGGGTAACAAAAAGCGTAGGCATTAATGCCTGCTTGCTTGTCGAGCATCGCGCTCCACTGGCTTTTGCTCCAAGTACGGATTCCGCGGGTAATGTCACCCGCTGCAGGCTCTGGATAATCCAACAAACCAATATGCGGCACATTAAGGTGGTCTTCGCTGGCACCCGCCACGTATTTAAACCCGGTACGATTCTCTATCGCCACCACAATGGCGCCGCTCGGCGCCAAAGCCTTCTGCGCTGCATCCAGTGTTTCAGCCAGCTGATTCTCAGGAGACAACCCTTCTTGCGAATAGGCCCCTGAATATTCCAAAACGCCGGTAAACACGATTAAATCATAGGCATTCTCTGGCAAATTCAGTTGATGATAGTTTGACGACACCAGCTGCACATTAGGCAAATCTTGCGTACGCAATCGCGCAATTTGCGCACGGCGCAATGTGCCTTCAATAGCATCCACTTGAAAGCCTTGCTCGCCTAAGAAACGTGTAATCGCCCCACACCCACAGCCCACTTCCAGTACGCGCTTTACGCCTGTAAAATTCAGGCCGCGGTATATGTTGGCTCGCCTGGCGGTCAAATGGTACTCCAACGCCCACTGATCCCACAGCGTGTCGAGCTCATAGGAATCTACTGAACGGTCTTTGGCATTACTGATCGCTTCATAGACTGCATTTTCTGATGCATCGCCATCGGTATAGCCAATAAATTCGCGCTGGGCATCATCCGCACTCACCCAAACACCTGTAACTAAGCGCACTAGATCGTTGCCAGCCCCCAAATAAGGTGACTCGGTCTGCGATGAATTTGTTGATTTGGGTTTTGACATGACGCGTAGTTTAACGCAATTTATACTGATGTTACCCGCAGAATATGGGTCGAATCAGCACTGAGAAGCAAGCGTCGTTAGAGCACATTACTCTTACATGATAGGGCCGGTGGTTCGAACCCACCCATAACCACCACTTTCTCTAAATCCTAATCTTAGTAAACACCAACTCCCTTGTGACTGGTGCATCATCAAGCGTGCCTATTTAGCGCATCTGCTACGACGAACGCAACTCTTATATAAGAGTTGTAATACTCACAAGATTGTTTTAAGGTAGATAATAGAAGTCTGACTAAACTAATTTTTGTCGAAATTTAGGCTTTAAACCAAGGTCGGATAGCCGACTCAATAAGCTCCGGGGCGCTGCCTTCAACCTCGTGACGCATAAATAACGAAGGCTTTCTTAACGAAGAGGAGTAGAAATGATCAAACTAAAATTTATGGCTGCCAGCACAGTAGCCTTGGCACTCATGGCATCTTCTGCCATGGCGGCTGACAAGGTCTTACGTATCCAGTCGGTGCTAGCAACCTCAGCTGACGAAGTCGTTATGTTGAGGGAGTTCGGTAAAGACGTCGCGGCACTGACAGGTGGTTCGCTCACTATCGAAGTGCTGCCGGCAGGTGCTGTTGTTGGACCACGAGACATTATAGATGCCGTTGACGCGGGACTCGTTGAAGGTGGCTTTGCCTGGACACACTATTGGGCTGGCAAGCACGTTGCGGCCAACCTGTTCGGTGCGCCTGTTGCGGGTGCCGGTGTAGGTCTTGATAACATCGCATTCCTGAGCTGGTTCCAGTACGGTGGCGGCAAAGAGCTGTATGACCGCTTGTGGGATGAAATGGGCGTGAACGTTAAGGGCTTCATGCTGCAGCCAGTCGGTCCTGAGGCACTTGGTTGGTTCCCACACCCTATAAATTCAATGGACGATTTCCGTAAATTACGCTTCCGTGCACCTCCGGGCATGGTTGGCGCTGCGTACGCTGAAATCGGTGTTCCAGCGGTTGCTATGGGCGGCGGAGATATTCTGCCAGCGCTTGAGAAAGGCACGATCGACGCAGCCGAGTGGTGTTGCCCGAAGCCTGACTCAGTCTTTGGTTTTCAGAAAGTGCTAAAGCATTACTATCTCCAGGGTCTGCACCAGGTAGTGGTGAACGCGGACATGTATGTGAATGGCGATTTCTACGCCTCACTGAGCCCGCTTGAGCAAAAAGCACTGGAAGTTGCGGCAAACGCATCTCTGTCAAAATCCTTGTCCTACCGGATCTATGAGAACGGTAAGGCGCTGAAAGACCTGGTAGACAATCAGGGTGTTATCCTTGAAGATACGCCAGCGGATTACTTCACAGAGTACATGGCGGCCGCTAAAAAGTCGCTACAAGCCGCTTCGGATGAAAACGAGTTCTTCGCAGAAGTATGGCAGTCTCAGAAGGATTTTGCTGACACTGTAGTACCATTCTGGTCTGGTGCTCAAACCTCAAACGCAAGTTTAGGTCGTGCACACGCAGATACACTGAAGAAGAAGTAAAAAAGCCCTCGTTGCGAGGCCCGTCAGGGTCTCGCTTCGTAGTTCTATCAGGGCTTTATTGTGGCCCTATTTACATTAATAAAAGCCCAAAATGGAACTGGCATAATAGTGGAGAAAGGGTATGGCTGAAGAAGAAGTAAATCCGGCAGATCTTGAGATTACGGACGAACTAATTGCGGAGCGTCGTGCCGAGGCACCGGGTGAAACGCCAGAGGATATGACTTCCTGGCAACGCCCGATAACCGCCGCTATTGACATCATTAATTATCGGGCAGGCCAGATTATTGCCCTGCTTATGGTACCGCTCATTATAGTAGTGGTGCTCGAAGTATTTTCACGAAATTCCTTTGGGATCTTGCAAGATGCAGGATTCGAAAATCTCGCCCGAAGCCTTGGACTTGGCCCCACGCTCTGGGTGTATGACACCAGTCGTATGATAGCCGGAGTGATGTTCATGGGGGCCGCGGGCTATGGCCTGATGCGCGGGGTTCATATCCGCGCCGACTTCCTCTACCGAAATTGGTCGGCAAAGACACAAGCAACAGTAGATGCATCACTGTACCTTTTGTTCTTCATGCCTTCAATGATCTTCTTTACCGTTATCGCCTCGGAGTTCTGGTGGCTCGCCTTTTCAACAGGTGAAACCATGCAGGTCGACAGCGCCTGGGGACCCGTTTTATGGCCCGCGCGCTTAGCCATGCCAGTCGGCGCTCTCCTCTTGATGTTACAAGGCATCCCTGAGATTTTCCGCGCATTTCACAAGATGGGTAAAGAGCGAGAGCGTTTATTTGTTCGAGCCTTACCCGTCTATTTAATCGCATTGATTTGGCTGCTACTGGCGGTGTTCAAACCGGGTATGGCACCTGGCGGCGAAGCATTTTCTGATCTCATGTCTGCCCGGCCGAGCTTGGACAAAGCGACCATCGGGTTGATCATGCTGGGAGCCATGCTCTTCGTGATATTTATCGGCTTTCCCATTGCGTTTACGTTGATCTTCCTTGCCTTTGCCTTCGGCATTTGGGGCGCCAATTTCAAGCTGACCACGCTATTGATGACGCTGAACACAAACTCCACCATGTTAAACGATCAGCTCATGGCGGTGCCGCTCTTTGTTCTGATGGGCATTGTGATGGAGGCAGCGGGCTTGATGGACCGACTGTTTGCGTCGATTCAGATGATCATGTCGCGTGTCCGCGGCGCGCTGTTCATCGCCGTGCTAATTGTATCCACGATTTTTGCAGCAGCCACTGGCATTGTAGGTGCCTCGGTGACCCTGCTTGGGATCATGGCGGGCGCGACCATGACCAGATCCGGCTATGACGTCAAGCTTGCGGCCGGAACCATCACCGCAGGCGGCACCTTGGGGATTCTGATCCCGCCCTCGATTATGCTGATAGTCATGGGACCTGTTCTGGAAGTTTCGACCCTTGATCTCTTTCGTGGCGCCTTTATTCCTGGCGCCATGCTGGCCACCCTTTATCTGATCTATACACTTGGACGCTGCTGGCTGAACCCAGACCTCGGGCCAATTTTGTCAGAAGAAGATCAACCTGAAACGTCCGCATTTTACGGTGCTGAGGTTGCGCTTATTTGCCTGGGCGTGTTGACCGTTTGCCGAGTCTTTGGTCTGGGCATGGGCGGTGCTTTTGGGGGCCTGATTCCATTTGGCGGCTTGTTTGTGTTGGCCATCGCCTGTGCTATAGCCTACGGTGCATACCGTCGATTGAATGTACTCAGGATAGTGCTACCGATCGCAGTTATCTTCCACCTCTATATGATCTTTGCGAATATGGGCGATGACGGTAGTCTGCCGGTCTGGTCGATCACCTTTGCCTCATTCACCGCGCTTCTGGGGTATCTGGGGCGGCCAATTTATAGTGCTTCCGCTGACACTGAGTTCCGCTTTTCGGCGCTCTGGGATGAGTTCTTTGCCGGGCTTATGCCGCCCACCATCCTTATTTCTTTTGCTTTAGGCTCGATTCTCCTTGGCATTGCAACACCTGCTGAAGCCGCAGCGATGGGGGCCTTTGGTGCCATTCTGTTATCTGTTGCTTACCGCAAATTTACCATCCCGAGTTTCTTTGATAGCCTTGTCAAAGCCCTAGAGATCACGGTTTTGATTATGTTTCTGGTTGCTGCATCGAACTTCTTTGGCGCCGAATTCAGTTATTTGGGCACACCAAAGATGATGACGGAGCTGCTACTTGGCCTCGACATGTCGCCTTATCTGATTTTGCTTTGTGTGATGGCACTGATTTTCCTTCTGGGGTGGCCACTGGAGTGGGTGCCTATTGTTCTGATCGTTGTACCAATTTTGCTGCCAACAGTGGAAGCATTGGACATCCATGGGCTAAATCGCTACGACCTGATGGTCTGGTTTGGCATACTCGTCGCGGTGAACCTGCAGACAGCATGGTTATCCCCACCTGTCGCCTTGTCAGCCTACTTTCTGAAGGGAGTTGTGCCGGATTGGGATCTCAAGGACATCTATCTCGGCATGATGCAGTTCATGTTGATTCAACTCGTCGGTCTCATCTTGCTGTTTCTCTTCCCGCAAATAGTGCTTTGGCTACCCAGAGTAATGGGGGGTTAATGGTTTGAATTCGGGCCAGACCATTTTTGATGACACCCCGCTCTATGTGCAAATCAGAGCCTTCATTGTGGCGCGAATCCACCACGGAGAATGGCAACCAGGCGATAAAATACCCGGTGAAACGGCGCTATCGATAGAATATGAAGTAAGCCAAGGTACGGTTCGCAAGGCGATTGACTCTTTGGTAGATAACCGACTACTGCTGAGAAGACAGGGCAAGGGTACTTATGTTGCTAGCCATAATTCAGAATTAAAGTTATTTCATTTTTTTAATATTTTACCCAATACGGGTAAACGCCGCTTACCGGTGACCAATGTATTGTCGGTAGAGCTCAGGCCATCAAATGACGAAGAACTTGACGCGCTTAAACTACTGCGCGGCTCAAACGTTATTTTTATTCGGCGCGTGAGACGCCTTCAAGACGAGCCAACAATTATAGAAACCATGGCCATTTGTGCGCTTAGGTTTAATGCGGTAATTGATCTTAAGAAAGCAGAAATATTAAATAATATTTACGAGTTATACGAGCAAAGTTTTGGTGTCATTATTAAGCGAGCCGAAGACAAGGTTATTGCTATTAATGCAGACACGGAACAAGCGAGCATTTTAGAAGTGGCCGAAAACACCGCTTTATTGTGCGTAAAGCGTTTGGCCTTCGACTTGGAAGATATACCGGTTGAATTCAGAAAAACACTGATTTTGACCGACAAATACCATTACAGCAGCGCGCTGTCGTAGTAAGGGTGAAATAAAAAGACACCCACTAAGGAATGATGCAATGCATGGTTGTACAGTTATGCGGCCTTATCTTGCTCATTGTGTTCCCTCAAATCGTACTGTGGCTATCTGGCGTAATGTACGGCATTAATTAATTTTAAATTTGTAAAGAAAAATGGCTATTAAATATTTAAAGAAAGCGAGCAAGACCCCTACTACGGGTGAAAATGACACCCGTGAAGTCGTAGAAACGATGCTTCGCGAAATTGAAGCAGGCGGCGAAGCTAAAACGCGTGAGTACGCAAAAAAACTCGATAACTGGGATAAAGACATTATCGTCACGCCTGAAGAAATTGCGGCCGCTGAAGCGCAGTTAACTGAGAAGCAAAAAGACGATATTAAGTTTGCGCATGAGCGCGTTACAAAATTTGCGCAAGCGCAGCTTGATAGCATGGGTGAGTTTTCAACTGAATTATCACCGGGCCTTTTCGCGGGCCAACGTTTAATTCCTGTGCAAACAGCGGGTTGTTACATTCCTGGCGGACGTTATGCACACATTGCTTCTGCCATCATGAGCGTGGCAACAGCCAAGGTCGCTGGTGTTAAAAATGTCATCGCCTGTTCTCCTACTGGTGTTGACCGCGGTGTTCACCCTGCTATCTTATATGCAGCGAACTACTCAGGCGCAGACACTATTTTGTCATTAGGCGGCGTTCAAGGCATTGCTGCAATGACTTTCGGTCACTTCACTGGCAAGCAAGCTGACATTCTCGTTGGCCCAGGTAATCGCTTTGTCGCGGAAGCCAAACGCATTTTGTTCGGCCGCGTTGGCATTGATCTATTCGCTGGCCCCACTGAAGTCGCGGTCATAGCTGACAAAAATGCGGATCCAGAAATTGTAGCATCTGACTTAATCGGTCAAGCAGAACACGGCTTAGATTCTCCTGCATGGTTAATCTCAACCGATGAAGCGCTTGCCCAAAAAGTAATCGAGCTAGCACCAAAGTATATCGAGCGCATGGGAGAACCTAACCGTTCTACTGCTCGCACTTCTTGGGCAGATTACGGCGAAGTGGTGGTGGTTGATACTCGCGAAGAAGCGGTTGAAATATCTGATCAGTATGCGTCTGAGCACCTAGAAATTCAGTGCGATGACCTAGACTGGTGGTTGGCTAACTTGAACAACTACGGTTCTTTATTCTTGGGCGAAGAGACGACTGTTGCCTACGGCGACAAGTGTTCTGGTACTAATCATATCCTACCGACCAAAGGCTCAGCTCGTTACACTGGCGGCTTAAGCGTCAGTAAATTCATCAAAGTACTTACTTGGCAGCGCATGACGCAAGAAGCCAACCTAGATGTGGGTGCGGTAACAGCGCGTATTTCCCGCTCTGAAGGCATGGAAGGTCATGCACTAAGCGGCGATGACCGTCTGCATAAGTACTTCCCAGATCAAGAGTTTCAACTTGACTACAGCAAAGGTTAGATCAGTACTATGCCTTCAGCAATGTTTGGGCTACACAATCAAACCTTTGTTGTTACCGGCGCCAGCTCCGGTATCGGCGCGGCGATGTGTGGCTTTCTAAGCAATGCAGGCGCCAATGTCATTGGCATTGCTAGACGAGCTGATCGTTTAGACCTGTTGGCTAAGCAGCTTTCGGGCGCCGATCAAACACCTAGCCAAACGTTTCATCCGCTTGCTGCGGATTTATCCGACAGAAGCACACTTGAAGATGTTGCGGATGCGTGCATTGCGCAAACAGGCCAAGTAGATGGCGTAATCAACGCAGCAGGCCTAAACCACAGAGAGACCGTTGATGAAATCAGCCTAGAAAGCTGGGACGAAACGCTTAATCTGAATTTAGCCACTCCGTTCTTTTTCAGCCGCGCGCTAGTGGCCAATATGAAAAAACGCAGCCACGGCAAGATAATCAACCTCGCTTCACTGCAATCAAGCCGCGCGTTTGCCAACAGTGTGCCTTACGGCGCGTCCAAGGGCGGTGTCTGCCAGCTTACACGTGCCATGGCCGAAGCCTGGTCAAAAGACGGCATTAACTGTAATGCGATTGCGCCGGGGTTTTTTCCTACTGAATTGACTGCGCCAGTTTACGGTGATGCTGATAGATTGGCACAACTGGCGGCACAAACAGCCATAGGCCGTAATGGCGAATTAGAAGACTTACGTGGTCCGACCTTGTTCTTCGCATCTTCTGCGTCTGATTATGTAACGGGCCAAACCCTATATGTTGATGGTGGTTTTACCGCCAAGTAAACTTTACAAATTTTTATAACATGAAAGCACTGGTATACACCGCAAACGAAGAAATGACCTACCGTGACGAGCCCGAGCCCGTTCTCGTTAATAGTGATGACAACCTCATAGAAATTGAGTCAGTCGGCATTTGCGGATCTGATATGCATGCCTATTTAGGACATGACGCCCGTCGCGTACCGCCACTGATTCTAGGCCACGAAGCGGTAGGGCGCGTCACTGAAGGGCCTTTGAAAGGAAAGCGAGTAGTACTCAATCCGTTAATGACTTGCGGTGATTGCGAAAATTGCCTAAGCGGCCGTCAAAACTTATGCTCAAAACGCGACCTTATTGGCATGTACAAAGCGGGTGCCTTTGCACAGCGCATCTCTATGCCGTCACGTAATTTATTTGAAGTACCTGAAGACATGCCAGCCAGTAAGGCGGCATTGACTGAACCGGGCGCAACAGGCTTACACGCAGTGTTGTTAGCCGAGCGCAGCTTAAGCCGCCCTATCAGCGAAGCCACTACCTTGGTGATTGGCGGCGGCTCCGTGGGCTTGTTAACCGCTTTGCTATTAGCAGATAAAGGGGTAGTTGACGTTAAGATTGCTGAAACCAATGCCTTGCGCCGCGCAACCATTGAAAAGCACACCGATATCGAAGTATTCGACCCTATCAGTCATCCGGCTGAAGAAGATGGCTTCGACATCGTATTCGATGCGGTTGGCGGAGAACACACTCGTAACAGTTCTATTAAGAGCATAAAGCCCGGTGGTACTGTGGTGCATATCGGCTTGATGGACAACGCGGGCACTATAGATATTCGCTATATCACCCTACAAGAAATTATTTTTATCGGTTGCTATACCTATTCGCCCGTTGACATTCAAAAAACCTTAAACAAGCTATACAGCGGCGCCTTGGGTAATCTCAATTGGGTAGATGAAAGAGCACTTGAAGACGGCGCTGAGGCGTTTAGCGATCTACTTGCGGGACGCAGTAGTGCGCCAAAAATTGTTTTATCAGCGTAACGTTTTAGTAAATAACAACAAAAATGGGTACTCAGTTTGACTACATCGTTGTTGGTGCGGGTTCAGCGGGTTGCGTGTTAGCCAATCGTTTATCTGAAAACCCTGAACACAAGGTCCTACTATTGGAAGCGGGCGGCAAAGATTGGAACCCCTGGCTTCATATCCCCGTGGGCTATTTCAAAACCATGCATAACCCCAGCTTTGACTGGTGTTACAAAACTGCGCCCGACCCCGGCATTAATAACCGCAGCCTACAATGGCCACGCGGCAAGGTGTTGGGCGGCTCTAGCGCACTTAACGGTTTACTGTACGTGCGCGGGCAACACCAAGATTTTGACCGTTGGGCCGCGCTGGGAAATACTGGCTGGTCATATGATGACGTACTGCCCTACTTCATAAAGAGTGAAGACCAAGAGCGCGGTGCGAGTAAATATCATGGCGTAGGTGGCCCACTAAAGGTCTCTGACTTACGCTTGCGACGTCCTATCGCTGATGCGTTTATTAAAGCAGCAAAAGAAACCGGCATTCCCGAGAACGCAGATTACAACGGGGCCACTCAAGAAGGGGTGGGCTATTTTCAGCAAACAGCGAGTAAAGGGTTTCGTTGCAGCACCGCCAAGGGCTTTTTACGCCCCGCTCGAAAGCGCGCCAACCTCACTATTATCACCAAAGCGCAGACCACCAAATTGTTGTTTGAGGGCAAGCACGCTGTCGGGGTTGAGTATCTTAAAAGTGGCAACACACACGCAGCCCACGCTAGCGCCGAAGTTATCTTAAGCGCAGGTGCGATAGGCTCACCACAATTGTTACAACTTTCTGGCGTCGGTAACCCTAAGTTATTGGCCGACAAAAACGTTCCATTAATTCACGCCTTAAAGGGCGTAGGCCAAAACTTACAAGATCACTTACAAATCCGCTTAGTCTTCAAAACACGATTAAGCACGCTAAACGACGAACTTAACAAGCTATACAAGCGCGTTAAAGTGGGCATGCAATATTTCTTAACCCTATCGGGCCCACTGACGTTAGCGGCCAGCCAAGTTACCGTATTTACGCGCTCAAACAAAACAGTTGAACGACCCGATATTCAGTTTCATATGCAGCCCTTAAGTGCAGATAAACCCGGCGAAGGCGTCCACCCTTTCTCTGCATTTACCTCCTCTGTTTGTACACTCAGGCCAGAAAGCCGTGGCAGCGTAGAAATTGAATCTAACGACCCGCTGCAATACCCTAAAATAACGCCAAACTACCTCTCTACTCCGCTAGATCAACAAGTTGCCATTGACTCAATCAAAGTAGCAAGAGCTATTGCACAGGCGCCCTCTTTAGCAGGGGAAGTAATAGATGAGTACGTTCCTGGGCGTCAATATCAAACCAATGAGGAGCTTTTAGAAGCAGCCCGAAAATACAGCCAGACCATTTATCACCCCGTCGGGACTTGTAAAATGGGGTCGGACGAATGGGCCGTAGTTGATGAGCAACTACGTGTTCACGGTATTGAAAACCTAAGAGTGGTAGACGCCTCAATCATGCCTGAAATCACATCAGGAAACACCAATGCCCCGACCATCATGATAGCGGAAAAAGCCGCGGATATGATTAAGGGAAAAGCGACAAATACAGGCTGAGCAGTTTAAACTGATACACCGATTTTTTCGTTTCTCTCGCAAAAGACAATAAAACAAGTTGCAAATAGCAACTCATTGCCCTCAGCGCACGCAACGAACAAAGAACGTATTAGCCTCGTTGTAAGCGGTGACACCGCCATCCCTGAAATAGACAGCCCACGCGTTACCTTTATCGCTTGCAAAGCTGGACGCCGACCAGTAGTTCGACGTTTCCGCACCCGCAAAATACTGCAAATCAATACTTGGGTAAACTCTTCGTAAGTCAACTATTGAGCTAAGCTCTTTAACCTCAGGTAAGCGCCAGCCTCCGCCAGCCAAGGACAAACCCGTACAATAGAGCATCGCCGCGGCATGATCAATAGCGTCGCTATTGTGCGCATCCGACTGCTGCCATGTTAGGCCCGTGGCAAAGTCAGTCACCGTGCCATTACCATTGTCGTTAAACCCCGCGGCCCCTGCACCACCGCTTAATAGCAACCACAGCGTAGCGGCTAACTTTATCGTCTTTTTTTTCATTGTCATTTATATACCCTGTTGTTGTTAAAATAAACCCCTTTCCTATGCTTTTATTGCCCAACCATCGTAAAGCACTCTGTCATTACACGTGGCTGTAAGCCATTGCGCGGCATACCTTGCTGAGCGACTACAATGTAATCTTGTGTGGCCAATTTTAAGCGCCGCTTAACCCCTTTGAGATGGCGCATAGGAAAGCCCGTTTGAGCATTAAACCCGCGAACATTCCGGCATAATTTCAAGCCCAGACATTTTGAAGCAGTAATAGCAGACTTATCAAATAATTCGCAAAATCGCCCCAATTGCATCAAAACGCAGGCATTAGGAACCTGATGGGTATAAAACGCCCGTTGTTGTGACAACGAATCTGGCACAACCAAGGGTTTAGTTCGCATGGCCAGTGTCTGACTGCTGTTGTCAAATACAAAAATACGCGCTAAATAATCAAAACGCGTGAATAGGGCTTTACTTAAACGGTGACTATTTGCATGTTTAAAATGGCCCAAGTAAGAGGCCAGAGTTTGCTGTAATTGTGTCACCTTTTGGGGTTGTAAGTGCAGCTGTACATAGCTTTGTGACCCTATCATGCCCCTGACAACTATTTCGCTTTCAAACTTTTTAAGTTTATCTCGCAAATTGCCAATGACGCGCTTGCGCACCAACATATAATCACGGCGGGTAATGTAACCTAAAAAGTCTATGCCGTCACTGCATGGCCTTAAAAAGGGCTTGTCACGCAATTGCAACTGTAAACGGTTGGCTAAGAATAGTGCAATTTCTTGTTTAGCGTGTTGCAGATAAACCGCAGATGGATGCACTAAAATAAAGTCGTCAACATAACGTATATAGCAGCGGCACTTGAGTTGGTGCTTAACAAATTGATCTAGCTCATTTAGGTATACATTAGCGAAAAATTGCGAGCTTAGGTTACCTATAGGCAAACCTTTATGCGGCTGCGTATAAAATAAAGATTTATGCTTAGGAATATGTTTTCCTAGGTTTTTTTTATCTCTAACCACACAATTATCAGTTGATTTATGCCGAATAATTACTTCGGCCAGCGACATTAACTGCGGGTCGTGTCGTTGCTTAGCCAACAGACCCAGCAAAATATTGTGGTCAATACTGGTAAAGAAACTGCGTATATCTAATTGTAAATACCAAGCAGATTGGTAACTCGGTATTGATGAGTGGCCCTGGTTATTTGAACTCGTTTTATGAATAAATTGTTGCAAGCGCCGCACCGCAGCATGCGTGCCCTTGTTTACTCGACAACCGTACGAATCATAGATAAATTTAGGCTCAAACACCTTCTCTAAATGCGACACCAAACAATGGTGAACGACGCGGTCACGAAAATCAGCTGCGATTATTTCGCGCAGCTTTGGCTTGGTGGTATAAAAGCAAACAGAGCGGCTTGGCCGATAGCACCCAGAGATAAGTTGCTGCTGTAAGTTTGTTAAGTTGCCTAGTAAATCGGCCTCAAACTTCAGCGTATTGTTGGCGTTTCGTTTATGCCTTCGGCAATTCAGATACGCATCGTAAAGCGACCTGAAAGAAAAAACGCCCGATTGATCATTGTCCTCAGCGCACGCAACGAACATAGTTTGTATTAGTCTTGTTGTTAGCGTTGACATTGCCATTGTTGAAATTGACAGCCCACGCGTTACCACTATTGTTTGCATAGCTGGACGCCGACCAGTAGTTCGACGTTTTATCTGCACTCTTGATGCCCACTGCCTTTACAACGGCAATGATAGAGCGATATGAGCTTGATCCTATCTGGTACAAACTCACCGTTTTAATGCCTAACTGGTTCACTTGGTTTACCGATGAACTCGATTAGGCGGCGCAGACACACAATGATCTTCGGCTCGCTCACCACCGCGCTTTGCAGTGGGTGATTCTGGCCGTTTACCTCGTTTACTATTGAGCCAACCCTGGCTCTGTTTGCTAATATCAGCCACCAGCAAGGCCACTTGCTGAAACTGTTTGAAACTTTTAAATGCCTTTACCTCTTTGGCTATAATTACAATGAGCTTCATTTCCTCACTTTGGTCTCTCAGTTGCGTTATTACCGTGACCTTGCGCTGATTATCAGCGAAGTTGGCTTTGATAACCAAGGCTGCCAAGCCGCGGGCTTGTTTGCGTAAGTCCGCCCCTAGGTCAAAACGGTGAAGCCGCGAAAAATTCGCCACAACAGCCTCTATTAAGATTGCTAATTCCACACTACGCTTATAAATGGGCAAGTTTTCATAATGCATTGCCATCCTAAAGATCCTTACAAAACAAAAATACAAATGACAAAACGCAAAAGGCCAATCATTGTCCTCAGCGCACGCAACGAACAAAGTACGTATAATACTTGACGTTAGTGAAGACAAAGCCATTGCTGAAATCGACAGCCCACGCGTCACCACTATAGTTCGCATAGCTGGACGCCGACCAGTAGTCCGACGGGTCAGTGTCTGTAAACGCTGCCTGATTAATAACGGGAGCAGTAGTGGCCCCATAGTCTACGATAGATTGCAGCTCTCTTGCCAAAGGCAAGCGCCAATCGGTTTTTCCATCTAAGCTTACACCCTTACAATATGCCAATGCCTGATCCCAAGTATAGAGCTGATTATCATCTATCCATTGCCATTCAAGCGCTGTAATATGATCGGTTACAACCTCATTTGCTTCAGAATAATCATCATTAAGCGGGGCGTGTTTTGTTAGCGGAGCAAATGGCTTGGGCATGATGTCATCGCCCGCCATGGGTATAACTACGACGTTATTGTGTGCTACCGTACTGCTGTTTATAGCAATGAAGGCGATAAACGCCACTAGTTGAATTATTTTTTGCATGTTCCCTCTAGCCGCTCTTACTGAATTATCGAAGCCAGTATAGCGTGGACTATTAACGCGATGCAATAGGTAGGTCGGTTTCGCAAATGTTTCGCAACGTTCCTCTTCCAAATTCTCTTACCCATCCCTCTTCATCTAGCAATGCCTTTAAGGTAGTCTCGTACATTCAACAAGCTGACAAGCTGATTACTAAATAACCACAACCGAATTAACACTCATGCCAACCATACATTGGGCCGGAACGGGCCTTTCTGCGATACCGGGCTTACGCCGACTGATTGAAAATGGCCACACTGTTGTGGTGTATAACCGCACTTTGGCCAAGGCCCATGAAGCCCTTAGCGGGCTTGAAGGGCGCTACAAAGCGTGCGAATTTTCTTTAGAGACACTTCGCGATAACGCCAAAGCAGGCGATGTATTGGTTTCAATGCTGCCGGGTGATTTCCACGTGCCACTGGCAGAAATTGCGCTGAGCAACAATGCCCACTTTGTCTCTAGTTCATACATTGCAGACCCGATGCGTGAATTGGATGCACAGGCCAAAGCACAAAACTTGTGCTTGGTCAATGAAGTGGGTTTAGACCCCGGCATCGACCACAGCATGGCGCACGCTTTAGTCAATGACTATATGGCTTCAGCCGCCTTTGCTAAAGACAACGCCCATTCGTTTTTCAGTTATTGCGGCGGACTCAGCAAAATACCCAATGACTTTTGCTATAAATTTAGTTGGGCGCCGCTGGGCGTGTTAAAAGCGCTAATGTCCCCTTCTGTTAGCGTACGGGACGGCAAAGACTTCCATGTAAGCAAACCTTGGGACGCCGTAGATAATTACACTGTGCCGATGCCTTGGGGCGCCGAAACATTTGAAGTATACCCAAACCGAGATTCGCGCCCGTTTATGGCGCAATACCATTTTGGGGAAGACTGGAATACCCAGCAATTTGTGCGCGGCACTCTGCGGCTAAAAGGTTGGACAAAAGCCTGGGCAGATATCTTCACTGAGGTTGAAACACTAGAAGGTGAAGCTGGGGATAAGCGCTTGGCCGAGCTGAGCAATGAACTGTGGCAAAAAAACGCCCTTGAAGACGGAGAAGCCGACCGCGTGGTACTGACGGTAGAATTAAAAGCGGAAAAAGACGGCGAAGCGCTATGGCACAAAAGTTTTTTAATGGATGCCTTTGGCAATGACCAAGGCACGGCAATGGCACGGTTGGTCTCGATTCCCGTTAGCCTTGCTATTGAGGCTGTTTTAAACAGCGAAATCCCTGTTGGCGTATCTGCCGCGCCGCACCAAGAAGCGTTAGTTGAGCGATGGTTAGACACCGTAGATAGTCTTGCCGACCACCTTACTTTGGTGGACCATCTGGCGTAATTTAGCGCGAATGCAAAATAACCTATACGCAACCGATAACCACGGTTGGGCGGAACTTGCATCGCCTCGCATTGCGAGTACACCTTGCGCGGGAGTGCTTCGCAGCGAGTGGGTAGTCGTAGGCGCAGGCTTTACGGGTTTATCTTGTGCGCGCAGGCTTGCTGAACTCCATCCTGACCAACAAATCATTTTATTGGATGCACGCAAAGTCGCGCAGGGCACCTCAGGTCGTAATTCTGGGTTTTCAGTCAGCACCAGTCATTTTTCTGGTGCTTTTAATCCCAAGTTAAAACCCGAGTTTGAAAGGGTTAACCGCATAAATAAAGCGGGACAAACCTTACTTCGAAACCTCGTCGCGCAGCACAAGATTGATTGCGACTGGTATGACGACGGTTTTTATCACACCGCAACCGATACGGCTGCAGTCGCCGAATACCATCATTTTATTGATTATTTAGATCAGCTAGACATTGCTTACACGCCCTTGGACAAGGAGCAGTTGAATCAGCATATAGGCACGCGTTGGTATGAAAGGGGTGCGCATGTGCATGATGGCGTGGTAATGCACCCGGCAAAACTCGTCTATGGCCTAACGGATTCCCTGCCCAGCAACATCACCTTATATGAAGACTCGCCGGTTGAGAATATTGACTACCAACAGCCCTTTGTTTTAACCACACCGAGTGCTCAGATAAAAGCGGATAAACTGGTATTAGCAGTTAACTACGAAGCGGCCAAGCTTGGGTTTCTAAACCGCCGATTACTTGGCAGTACCTTGGCTGGCAGCTTTACTCGCGTTCTAACAGACGACGAGATTTCGCTGCTGGGTAACAAAAAAGCCTGGGGCGCATTGTCATTACATAGCGGCGGTGCCACCGTTAGGTTAACACCGCAAGGACGTTTGAACATACGCAATACAGCTGAGTACCACGGCGGCCATCTGCTCTCTGACAACGCACTGCAAAAGCGCCAACAGATTCACCGCAGTGCCTTTGAACTGCGCTTCCCAAAACTAAAGCATGTACCCTTTGAGTTTGGCTGGTCTGGCGTGGAAGGGATCAGTGGCAACGGTACCAACTTTTTTCAAAACCCCAAGCCCAATTTGTATTTAGCCGGTGGCTATAATGGCTCTGGCGTTAGCCGCGGCACCGCATTTGGTCATGCCTTGGCTGAGATGGCAAGCAATATGCAGTCCACTTTAATTACTGACTGCTTAGGCTCAGCCCCTGCACAATGGTTACCGCCGCGCCCAATACTGGATATCGGCGCTTGGTTTACCGTTAGAAAACGATTTGAAGGCGTCGGTAAAGACCGGTAATAATTCACCTGCTAAAGCCAAGCAACTCTATCGGTCAAATTCTTGATCGCACTTCGCTATTTTGTGTATAACTAATTTTTATACAATTATCAGTAGAGATTACTTATAATCCGCGAAAATTCAATCCAACTAAGTTTTAGAACAAGAGGCATCTAAATTGGCTAGATCAAGTTACATCTCTAATATGTTTGGCTACTCGCCAATCGCTCCATTGCAAAAGCACATGGGCGAAGTGTATAAAACCGTTTGCCACCTTACGCCGCTTTTCGAAGCCATGGTTAAAGAAGACTGGGACACGGTGAAGGTAGCGCAAGCAAAAGTTGCTGACGGCGAGCACACTGCCGATGACTTAAAGCGCGAAATGCGTCATCACCTACCCAAGGGCTTGTTCATGCCGGTAGACCGACGTGACGTCTTAGATGTGCTGTTGATGCAAGATGAGATTGCCAACCAAGCGAAGGATGTCTCTGGCGTTATCCTTAGCCGCAAGATGAGCTTACCCGAATCAATGAAAGACGATTTCATCGTTTTTGGGGCGCGCTGTATTGATGCGGTTGAGCAATCATTAACTGTCATCAGCACATTAGACGAATTACTAGAAGCGGGCTTTCGCGGTTTAGACGTTGATCGTGTAGAAGATCAAATTGATATTCTAAACACGATCGAAGGCGAGACTGATATGGGCTTACGTAAATTACAGCGTGAGCTGTTTGAATACGAAGACGAATTGAGCCCTGTCGATGTGATGTTTACCTATCAAATCTTGAACTCTATTGGTGACATAGCTGACTACGCTCAACGCGTTGGTAGCCGCCTACAATTGATGCTTGCCCGCTAAACGCGGCACTGATTACATTCACTTACTAATTTAAGACTATGGACCAGACCACTGTTTATTTGATTCTAGCCGGGGTTTTTGGCCTGTTCATGGCCTGGGGCATCGGCGCCAATGACGTTGCTAACGCGATGGCCACTTCAGTTGGCTCTAGAGCCTTAACCGTAAAACAAGCGGTTATCATCGCGGCAATTTTTGAATTTGCTGGCGCCTATTTAGCCGGCGGCGAAGTGACCAAAACCATACGCAAAGGCATTGTTGACACTGGCGCGTTTGCCAATGACCCACAAATGTTGATTTGGGGCATGTTGGCCGCATTGTTAGCGGCAGGCACTTGGTTATTAATTGCTTCTTCCAGAGGTTGGCCTGTTTCTACCACTCACAGTATTGTTGGCGCCGTAGTCGGTTTTGCAGCGGTCTGTGTGGGCGTGGAGTCAGTCGCTTGGGGCAAAGTCGGGAGCATAGTTATCAGCTGGGTAGCTTCCCCTCTGCTAGCGGGCACGATTGCTTATCTCATTTTCCGTTCTATTCAAAAATTTATTATTTCAACCGAAAAACCCTTACATAACGCCATTAAATACGGCCCTGTCTATCTGTTTATAGTGGGCTTTGTGATGGCGATGGTTACTGTCAAGAAAGGTTTAAAGCATGTCGGTTTAGATTTTTCTGAAATGCAAAGCGTCGGAATTGCATTGGCAATAGGCATTGTCATTGCAATAATAGGGTCAATACTTGTTAGGAAGGTGGAGATAGACAAAAGCGCGGACAAAGAGTTTCACTATGCTAGCGTCGAAAAAATATTCGCTGTTTTAATGATCTTTACTGCTTCTGCAATGGCTTTCGCACACGGCTCCAACGACGTCGCGAATGCAGTAGGCCCAATGGCAGCAGTTATTAGCATAGCAACTAGCGGTACAATAGAATCTAAAGCGGTACTCCCGACCTGGGTATTGCTTATAGGTGCTGCTGGTATTGTTTTTGGTCTCGCCACTTTTGGTTACAAGGTGATGATGACAGTGGGAAAGAAAATTACTGAACTCACCCCGAGTCGGGGATTTTCGGCAGAAGTGGCCGCCGCCAGTACGGTAGTCTTAGCCTCTTATACTGGTATTCCCGTTTCTACTACGCAAACCTTAGTGGGCGCGATTTTAGGCGTGGGCTTCGCTCGGGGTATCGGTGCGATTGATTTACGCGTGGTGAGCAATATTTTCATGTCTTGGATAATCACCTTACCTGCTGGGGCAATATTGGCGATTATCTTCTTTACAATCTTTAAGGCGATATTTAGCTGAGGAGCTTATAGCTCAGTTGCTGTTTTACGGCTAAGCAGTAACTGAACCGCTTCTTTAGGGTCTCGGCCCTCATGTAACACGGCATACACCTGTTCGGTAATCGGCATGCTAATGCCAAGCGCATTCGCCTTCTTATACAACTCCTTGGTGGTATTGAAGCCTTCTACCTCTTGGCCAATTTCAGCGATCACTTCTTGAGCAGAACGCCCTGCGCCCACGCCTAAGCCTAAACGCCTGTTACGCGACTGGTCATCAGTGCAGGTTAATACCAAATCACCCATACCCGACAAACCCATAAAGGTTTCCATTTTTCCACCCAAAGCGGCGCCAAATCGCGTGAGCTCGGCCAGACCACGGGTAATTAGGGCCGTTCGTGCATTGGCACCAAAACCTAAACCATCACTGATTCCGGCCGCCACCGCAATGACATTTTTAACCGCACCGCCTAGCTGCGCACCCACTATATCTGTGCTGGGGTAAACGCGCGTGCTGTTGGTTTTAAATAATTGTGCCAAGGCTTGTGCATCGCCTTCTTTTTCGCTGGCCAATACCAGCGCAGTCGGTAAGCCATTCGCGGTCTCCTTGGCAAAGCTGGGGCCGGTTACCACGCCCAGTGTAGGTTGATGACCCAATATATCTCGAGCCACTTCACTCAACAGCTCGTTGGTTTGCGGGTCAAACCCTTTGGTACCCCAGAGTACTGTAACGGTAGATAAATCACGTCCAGACCGATCAAGAGAGGCTTTCAGCGTTTCAATGCTTGCTCGAAACGCGTGACTCGGCACGACCAATAAGAACAGTGTGTGTTCGTTATCATCGCCTATTAACGTATCAGAATCACAAACACTTAAATTTTCAGGGAAAGCGATGCCCGGCAAATATGCCTCGTTGCTTGCCGTGTTTTGCATTGCAAGGCTATGCGCTTGGTTTCTCACCCAAAGCTTCACCTGCCGCTTACTGGCATTAGCAAGCAAAATAGCCAACGCCGTGCCCCAAGAACCACCCCCTAGTACAAGAACAGACTGGCTATCGGTGATGATCACTTATTTAAGAAATACTCGCTTAAGACTAGGCTTATTGTGACGAGCTAGTTAATGCTATCCGAACTAGGGACATGCTTGCTATCAGCCTGCTTTTTCATTTTTTGCGAATACAAGGCTTCAAAATTGATGGGATTAAGCAATAGCTGAGGAAAGCCGCCTTTAGCTACTAGGTCTGCAATGGTCTCGCGCGCGAACGGTAACAATATATTGGCACAGGCAACTTCCTTGATCATTTCCAATTGTTGCTGATCTTCACAAGCAATTTCAAAAATGCCTGCTTGATGCACTTCAACTAGAAACAGCGTTTCTTCTTCAGCTTTAGAGGTGGCGGTAATTTGTAACACCACTTCGTGAAAAGTCTTCTCAAGCTGCTTGTGATGCAAGGTTAGTTGCACGTCTATAGCAGGCTTAACCTCTCCTTTGGCAAACACCTCAGGTGACATGGGCGATTCAAAGGAAACGTCCTTTAAAAAAACCTTTCTAGGTTCTAATCGAATCTCTTTTACAGTTGTTTTTTCTTCAGTCATAATGTGTTTTAAGCCTTCTTAACAGGCAGTTTTTCTTTTTGCCAAGCGGCAAAACCGCCGCTCAGCACGTATAAATCGGAAAAGCCTTGCTTCGCCAATTTTGCCGCCGCAGCATTAGCACGCGAACCAGTTCGGCAAGTTAATATGATGGGTTTATCTTTAAATTTTGCAAGCTTTTCAGATGCTTCACTTATTTGATCCATCGGTAAATTGATCGCATCCGGAATATGCCCCGCTGCAAAGTCTGCTGCTTTACTCACATCGACCACTTTGGCCGAATCATGGTTCATTATTTGCGGCACCCTTAACGCGTTCACCATTTTCACCCCTAACGCTTTTTGGCGCATAGGCTCCATAATTATCAAGGTACAAATCATCGCTAAGGCTAAAAAGAGTATCCAGTTTTGTGAGAAAAATTCAATGTCCATAATGGCAAAGTGGTTGATTTAACAATGGCCGAGATTATACTCAATAACGATATTAACCCTCAGTTTATTAAGTGATTGAGCTCAAATACTTGAATCATAGTTTCGGCAGATTATCCTCATCTGAAATCAATGCAGCACCATAATCAGGTACACTTACCTGCTCATTTATCAAGATGGCTCAATAGACCGACAGACCGCTTAAGCATGCTATTTCGAAGCGTTAATAAGTCCCCGTTTTTCGGTATTGCATCTGCCATTGCATTGGTTTGCCTATTTTTCCTACTTTCAGCACCTGCTAACAGCGAAACGCAGGAATTATCCAAAGTAAGAAAACAGCTAAGTGAAGTCGTTGAGAACTTGGGCGCAACAAAGAACAAACATCAAAAAGCGCAAAAAAGCTTAGAGCGCGTAGAACGTGATATTGCAGAACGCAGTTTAAGACAGCAGCAAACGCAAACCAAACTGAACGATTTGGAGTTGCAATCTTCCAAGTTAATCCTCCAGAAAGACGTACTCAACACTGAATATCTACACGCTCTTCAAGAAGTTAAATCACTCTTGATTTCGACTTATAAAATGGGCCGACAAAATGGATTAAAGCGCCTTTTATCGCAAGAAGACCCCACTCAAATTAGCCGCTTCGCGCAATATGCGAATTATGTGACTGACTCACGTAAGCAACTTATTGAACAAACTCTGTTGCTGGCTGATCAAGCCTCTAATGCAGAAACCGAGCTCAATAACAGAAGCCAACAGTTGGCTAAATTAAATTTGGTATTGGAGAAAGACCAAACCTATTTAGGCCAATTAAAACAAAATCGACTTAGTACGCTAGATCAATTGGATGGTGAAATTGCCGACCAATCAAGCAAAGCACAACAGCTTAAAGACAAGCAAGCCCGATTAACTAAGCTAGTGAACCAATTGGCGAAGCAGCGCTCTAAAAAGCTGAAACAATCAAAAGCACACGAAAAAATTTACTCTAGTCGTACAAAAAGTAGTGCCACCAGCAACAGCCACAAAGAAGCGAGTAAACAAGCTGCGGCCAAAGCGGCCATTATGGCAGCCGGCTCACTGCCTTTGCCGGTTAAAGCCACACTGGTGGCTAAATTTGGGCAGAAGCGGTCAGAATCAGGAATACCCTGGAGTGGCATATTACTCAAAGGGTCTGCGGGTACAGAGGTGCATTCGATAGCGACAGGCGAGGTGGTCTACGCAGATTGGCTAACGGGTTATGGGCAACTAATCATCATCGACCACGGCAATGAATTAATGAGTTTATATGGCCACAATCGATCACTCAATAAGACCGTGGGTGACCACGTTAGCCAACATGAATTGATATCCCATATGGGTGATACTGCGGGGCTGCGATTCGCTGCGCTCTATTTTGAAATACGCCACAACGGCAAACCGCAAGATCCGCTAAAATGGTGTAAAGCCTAAGGAACCTCCGATTGGGTTCTATGTCGATTAATTAAGCAGACTGATTATGAAAAATAACCTTATCAAACAGCTAAGCACTTGGTGTGTAGCCAGCCTATTCACTGCCTTGCCATTAACAGTGATAGCGCAAGATAATAACACCGCTGCTACTAGCTCTTTACCGCTCGAAGAAATTGAAATGTTTGCGCAGGTATTCAGCAAAATTAAAAGCGATTACGTTGATGCCGTTGACGAGAAGAAGATGTTGTTAGATGCCATCAATGGCATGTTAGCTGGATTGGATCCTCACTCAGCCTTTTTGGACAAAGATTCATTCAAGGAGCTGCGTATTGACACGAATGGCGAATTCGGCGGAGTCGGTATTGAAGTGTCGGCTGAAAAAACCGGCATACGAGTAGTCAGCCCAATTGAAGATACACCAGCAGATCGAGCAGGCGTTGAAGCGGGGGACCTTATCCTAGGCATTGATGGGAAAAGTATCGTTGGTCAGAACTTGAATGAAGCAGTTGAAAAAATGCGCGGTGAGGTAGGCAGCGCGATAACTTTGACTATCTTAAGAGAAGGCACCGAAAAGCCGTATGACATTGAAATTATCCGAGATGTCATTCAACTCACCAGCGTAAAAACCAAAGACCTTGGCGAACCAGGTTATGCCTATATGCGAGTGACGCAGTTTCAGGCCTCTAGTGCGCAAAACCTAAAACGCAAAATTGAACAATTTCAAGAAGCGCAAACCATCAATGGTTTAATCTTAGATTTAAGAAACAACCCCGGCGGCGTGCTTTCAGGTGCGGTTGATATCAGTGATTTGTTTTTAGAGGTAGGGGCAGACATTGTTGCCACTCACGGCCGCACTGATGATGCCGAAACTGCCTTCGAAGCTGAATCAGGGGATTTACTCGAGGGCGCCCCTATGGTGGTTTTGGTGAATAATGGATCAGCCTCCGCTTCGGAGATAGTGGCCGGCGCACTGCAAGACCATGGCAGAGCCATTATCTTGGGCACCACTTCGTTTGGTAAAGGGTCTGTACAAACTATCTCACAGTTGCCTAGCGGATCAGGCTTAAAGCTGACCACGGCTAGATACTACACACCGGGTGGGCGCTCTATTCAAGAAACCGGCATCGCACCCGACATCCTATCTCAGCGCAGCGAAATCATTAAGACTGAGGGCAGAAAAAGGCTGAGAGAAGTTGATCTGGATCGCCATTTGGTTAATGAAGCAACCCCGGCTGATGAAGACAAGGAAGCAGAGAAGACGACGGATGATGACCAAGCTGTAAAAGATTGGCTTGCCGAAGACTCTCAACTTCGCGAAGCGTTGAATTTACTGAAAGGGATTAACTTGGCAAATCTCAGCGGCAATAAAAAAGCCGGCTAAACCGCCGGCCTTTTATTCTAACAACTGGGGTTACTACATTACGCTTTCTTTGACCAAAAACGCGCCCAAGATGCATTTCCCTTGGCAGTTGCTCGCTTTTCTTCAGCAATATAATTGCGCTCAGTATGGCCAACATAGATTTGTCGTGGACGACCAATTTTTTGATCTGGATCACTTAACATCTCTTTCCAGTGCGACAGCCAGCCGACGGTACGACCGATCGCGAACATAGCGGTGAACATATTAGTCGGCAAACCAATGGCATTGAGAATAATACCCGAGTAGAAATCGACGTTAGGATACAAGTTCCGCTCGATGAAGTAAGGGTCTTTCAAAGCAATATCTTCCAGCTTCATTGCCAATTCCATGCGCGGGTCGGTCACGCCAAGCATTTCTAAAATTTCATGCGCTGACTCGCGCATAACTTGCGCACGTGGGTCGAAGTTTTTGTAAACACGGTGACCAAAACCCATTAAACGAAAATCATCGTTCTTGTCTTTCGCTTTCGCCACATACTTATCAATATTCTTGACACTGCCAATTTCATCGAGCATCTTCAATACAGCCTCGTTGGCGCCGCCGTGTGCTGGCCCCCAAAGCGATGCGATACCGGAAGCGATACAGGCAAATGGATTAGCGCCTGATGAGCCTGCTAAGCGAACAGTTGAGGTCGATGCATTTTGTTCATGATCAGCATGCAAAATTAAAAAGCGATCGATGGCCTTCGCGATAATCGGATCAACTACGTATTCTTCCGTAGGCACTGAAAACATCATATACATGAGGTTCTCTGCGTAAGTGAGGTCGTTTCGCGGTGCAGGGAAAGGATGGCCCTGCGAATAACGATAAGCATAAGCGGCTATAGTCGGCATTTTCGCAATCATGCGATGTGCAGCTAAACGCCGTTGTTCGATGTCGTTGATATCCGTGCTGTCATGGTAAAACGCGGACAATGCGCCAACCACCCCCACCATAATCGCCATTGGGTGAGCGCTGCGCATAAAACCAGAGTAAAAAGTAATTAACTGGGTGTGCAACATGGAGTGCGACTTAATATCAGCAATAAACTGCGCTTTTGCGGGAGCACTAGGTAAATCACCATAAAGCAATAAGTAGCTGGTTTCCATGTAATCCGACTTTTCGGCTAATTGCTCAATTGGATAACCTCTATACAAAAGTTGCCCTTTGCCGCCATCGATATAGGTAATTGTAGAGGTGCATGATGCTGTAGAAGTAAACCCTGGATCATAGGTAAACATGTTAGATTCAGCATAAAACTTACGGATATCTACTGCGTCTGGACCGATAGTGGCCTGACGAACATCCAGATCCCATTTACCATCACTACCTTTACGGTCAATATTGACGGTATCGATGATCTCTGATTCTAATTTAGGGGCATCGCTTTTTGTCATGTCTTCTCTCAATAAAATTTAGGGATGGAATTAAATTTAGCTAACAACACAATAGATAAGCTATAAGCGTCAATTAATTCACGATATGATCTTATATTTATAGCATAGTCCATACTATATAGTGCGCCGTTCAAGCTTATAGTTCCTAGAAGCTTTGTTAGTCTCTAATATAGGTTTGCGCTTTAAGAAATCTCTATGCCGATTTTAGCTTATCAATCGACTCCTGTTTATAAGTATTGCTTATGCTTCGCCAAGCATTGAATTTAGATTACGATGAAATCATTGACACTTTCCACCCCAATAGGTGAATTTAGCGCGCTACGTAACGACTCACCCGAGAGCGCTCAAAAAATACTCGCCATACACGGCTGGTTGGACAACCGAGCGAGCTTCATCCCCATGTTACCGTTTATGGATGCAAGCGATTTTGTCGCTGTAGACCTGCCCGGTCACGGCTATAGCGCACACCGCAGTGGCAATCAATTTGGCTATTTAGCCGACTTCGTGCAAACCATTCCGATGATATTAGATGCCCTTGGTTGGCAACAGTGCCACCTTGTTGGCCACTCAATGGGAGGCGGCGTGGCTTGTATTTACACTGCGTGTTCACCCAAACGGATTCAAACGTTAAGCCTGATAGATTTGTTAGGGCCACTCAGCAGTGAGGCGAAAGAAGCACCGATTAAAATGGCAAAAGCCTTGAAAGACTATTCCGCATGGGATCCCACGCGAAAACGTTACTTTGACGACTTAGACGCTGCTGTTAAAGCGCGAATGTTAGGCAGTGCCTTTCCGTTAGATTACAATAACTCTAAACTGATAATGGAGTACGCCACACAGACTTCGCCAAAAGGCCTGCAGCTAATGAGCGACCCGCGACTAAAATTCGCCTCTCCCTTTTCGTTCACGGAAGATCAAGTGTTGGCGTTTATAAAGAATATTCAACAACCGGTTCTGTTGGCCTATGCCAGTGAGGGTATTTTGAACCAACTTAAATCTACGTCGAAACGCCTTACGAGCTACGCAGACTTAACAAGACTTGATTTAAAAGGAGGACACTATGTTCACATGGAACAACCCAAATCTGTGGCGAAAGCAGTGCTTGAATTAGCTACGCGCGTACAGGGATAAACTGTAAGTGTGGATCTTTAACTTAATTAGAAGCTTTTTAAACCGCCATCTTTATCGTGGCGGCGACGAAATAAAAAGACAATGCCGCCAATCACGCCTTGCGCCAGAATCATGCCAAAAGAGATAAATGCAAATGCCAGCGCTTGTTCACTTGGCACACTAAATAGGCCAAAGAAAAACACAAATACCGATTCACGTAACCCCACGCCATTAATAGAAATCGGCAACACCATTATCAAATAAGACAACGGGATGATAATGAACATCGCCAAGGTAGGGATATCAATGCTGAGTGCTTTCGCGATTAAAATACAGTGAATCACCACGTTTGCCTGAAGCAGCAATGATAACCCCACTGCTTTAATCAGTACATCTCGTCGACCTTTAAATAGGCTAAAGCCATCGTAGACTTTATCCAGAGTTTTGTGAGCCAGCCGAAACAGTGAATTAGGTCGATCTGTTAGCTTTAATAATATCTCGCCGCCGCTGCCAAACACTATCCAAGTGAGCACTGCCATTCCAATCATCACCGCCGATAAGAGTAGCTGCAAAAATGGGATTTTTTCTGCCACTTCAGAAGCAAATAACGAAACCACTAAACACAATAATAATAGGGCTGATAAGCCGATAACACGGTCAATGAACACCACCGCAATCGCCCGCGCTTTCCCCGCGCCCAAGCGATAGCTGTCGTACATACGGTAAGCATCGCCGCCTATGGTTGATGGCAGGAAATTATTGAAAAATATAGAGATAGAAAATGACTGTAACAGTGCCTTGATTGAAACGGGCACCTCTAGCGCTGCTAACAACGATTGCCAACGTTTTGCAGTAATAAAATAGCCAAGAAAGAAAGTCAAAAATGCGATAACCAACAATAGAACATTCGCCGTTTTAATGGTGTGCCATATCTGCTCTAAATCTGCGCCACTAAGTAACCAAGTGATCAGCCCTACAGAAATGAAAACCTTAGCAATGACTAATAGGAGGTTCTTCATGCGTTTCTTTTATCCATGTTACAAACTCACCGCTTACGATTTGAGAAACATGATAAGTCAATGAAATTCGTCACGTTAAACTTCCCGTGCGCTTGGTTTAACCTTTAAACGCAGGCAGGCCAAATTCCTCTGGCTTAAAATCTAAAAGGCTATCCAAAATTAAAGTCGCTTCGCTGTAACGCGCTTTGTCCATATTGGCATCGGGAACGACCACTACCGGCATATTGGCTGCAATTCCTGCGGCCAGGCCTGAAGGGGCATCCTCAAATACTAAACTAGAGCAAGCTTCCGCCCCGATCAAGCTGGCAGCCACGTTAAATAAATCCGGGGCGGGCTTGCCTTTTTCTACCTGCGGGTGATCACTGGTAACCACTGTATCAAACAGATCAAACCAACTGCTGTGTTGGGTGCGCTTTAGATCGAACATTGACAGACTAGAACTGGTCGCTATCGCGATGGGTATGCTGTGTTGATGAAGATGACGAATTAAGCGTTCTGCGCCCGGTAAGGCTTTAGCAGTAGGAAATGCTTTTGCTAGCAACCCATTACGCCTTTCTAAATATTCCTCCGGCTGGATGGGCAAGTCTAACGCTTCCACTAAATAAGTCGCGGCGTCCAACTCAGGGCGACCAATCATATTGCCCTTGACCGACCAATCAAACACCTTACCGAAATCGCCCACGATAGCTTGAGTGACTTGTGTATAGATAATCTCAGTATCGAGCAACAAGCCGTCCATGTCGAACAGCGCACTTTTTACGGTTGGATACATCTTCTTAGGTCTCTACTGGTACGCTTATTGAAAGATATAACCGACAATCGTTAAAACCACGGTATAGGGCAAAGCCATCTTAACCATGGTGCCATAACCCAAACGAATGGCGGGCGCCAACGCCGAAGTAAGTAAGAACAAGAAAGCCGCTTGGCCATTCGGCGTCGCCACTGACGGAAGGTTAGTACCGGTGTTTATTGATACCGCCAAGGTTTCAAAATGCTCGCGGCTAATCGCACCAGAATCAAATGCCACTTTCACTTCGTTGATGTATACGGTTGCAACAAATACATTATCAGAAATAGCAGAAAGCAGGCCATTGGCCAAAAAGAACGCGCCTGCTTGGTCTTCAATCGGCATTTGCAGTACCCAATTGATCACAGGGCTAAATAGATGCAAATCGTGAATCATGCCAACCACCACGAAAAAAATACATAGTAGCGATACAAACGGCAGCGACTCTTCAAAAGCATGGCCTATTTGGGCTTCTTCTTTGATACCCGTTAGCGCAGTAACAAACACCAACAAACACAAACCTATCAAGCCCACTTCCATCACGTGAAAAGCCAAACCGAATATGAGTATCACACCTGAAATGCCTTGAACCCACAAGCCATAAACATCACTTTGCGTTCGTTCCTCGTCTTCTTTTTCTAAATAACTATGTAAGATTTCCCGTACTTCCGGATTCAGCTTGGTACCAAATCCGAGAATGCCTATCTTTTCAAGTACAACACAGGTGATGAAGCCCGCAATTACCGCAGGAAAAGTAACATGTGACATGGCGGCGGCGAACTCGATAAAATTCCAACCCACTTTCTCGCCAATCAAGAGATTTTGCGGCTCCCCTACCAAAGTACACACCCCGCCCAATGCAGTGCCAACTGCACTATGCATGACGATGCTACGCAAAAACGAACGAAATTCTTCTAGCATCTCGCCGCCCATTTTGAGGCCGTCCGCTTTGCCATCATCGGTGTAATCAACATCTTGGGAAGAGTGCACCTTTTCATACACGCCGTAGAGTGCAACAAACACAGTGATCAACACGGCAGTAACGGTTAAAGCATCTAGAAAAGCAGAAAGAAATGCCGCCGCAAAAGAAAACAACAACGAGAGCATCCACTTGCTTTTCACCTTCATTATCAGCTTAGCAAAAATAAACACCAACAAAGGCTGCATAAAATAGATAAAACTAACCATAAAGATCAGCAATGCGAGCACGCCCAAGTTGTTTTGAATCTCGTGCCAGACAGTTTCAGGCGTTGTCAGCCCCATCAGCAATATCATCAAACCCAAGATGCCACCGCTCTGCAACGGATAGCATTTCAACGCCATCGCCAGGGTGAGTATAAACATCGCGATAAACAGCCAACCAATGACGGTCGTGCCTAAGGCCATTTTGATGGGCCACGCCACCACCAAAAAGCCTAAAATGGCCAATTTAAACCATTCTGGGCTATTGCCTAAAAAACTGTCGTAAGCGGTCTTTAACATAATTAATTCGATGAGCTAGTTAGTGTGAGTTGCGAAATGCGCGTTTAGAGGCAAACTTTAACATTAATGCTTAGCGTGCGAAATCGCTAAAAATGAATGTACGCCCCATAATAGAAAAGGCAGTGCGCACCGCACTGCCTTCAAATAAACAAACTGTTTTAAGCTGTTAACAGCAGCTTCCACCTTCACTTGCCGTCATTTCGCTGTCAACGGCAAAAGAATCATAAGGCAAAGTTGAACCACAGCCCTCAAATATTCCGAAATGGGTTTGTGTATCACCGTGAAACGTAAAGTATTTGGCTAATCGGCTCTCTTTTAACATTAGATAAGTGTTACCACACACCAAGAACATTTTTCCTTTCTCAATATAGTGATGCTTATCCAGCATATAGGCTTGCTCTTGGGTATCTATTCCTCCGTTGTAAACCACCGCCTGTCCGTAGTCTTCGCAGGCTGGCTCTAGATCAGCAATCTTAAATAACCGATACGTTGATGAATAAAAGCCAATGTGTCCAATACGTTTTTCAATCTCGGCGTTTTCAATCGCCATAGGCCGGTCTTCAAGCAGCCGTGGGTCAGCAAACCCGTTCGTCTTGGCCAGGTTTTGAAAGTCATTCCAATACAAGGCACCCGATAAACACTCCCCGTAGAGCACCGGGTCGTTTACCAATTCTTCCGGTACTCTTCGATCAGCGTAAACATCTGAAAAATAGAATTCACCACCGGGCTTCAATACGCGGTGCACTTCGCGCAATACTGCGGCTTTATCGGTGGATAGATTAATAACGCAATTTGAGATAACAATGTCAAAGCTATCATCAGCAAGTTCTAGCTCATCGAGCTTTTCAATATAGCCTTTCTTAAATTCTACATTCGACTGCGCATAACCAAATTTTTCTCGGTGCCAATCTATGTGCTCGTTGGCAACCGCCAACTGTTCATCGGTCATGTCCACACCCAACACATAACCTGTTTCACCTACTAGTTGCGCAAGCATGTAGCAATCACGGCCTGAGCCTGAACCCAAGTCCAGTATTCGCATGCCCTTCAGCTCTTCGGGTGCAACTAAACCACAGCCATAATACTTTGCTGCAACTTCGTCATGAATATTGGCCATCGCAACTTTCAGAAAATCAGGGGTGTCGCCAGGAGTACAACAAGCATTAGTTTTAAGGTCTGCGCTAGTCTGTAGAAACTCGCCGTAGTATTGCTTTACGTCGTCGGTGCTAATGTTCATGGTGTTTTTGTTAATTGTGTTGCCGAATGGACTCTGACTAATAATTAGTCGATAAGTTTTACTATTTGCTTAAAAAAAAGATTAAATATTTAAATTTAAGTGTTGAATTTTACACTAAGCCCCGCAGATTTAGTTGTGAAAGCAGGGTCTCAAAGAGAGCTGCCTTCAAACTAACCGAGAAGTGTTTGCGCAACAGCGGAGCGCTTCTCAAACATTATTGCTTCTTTAGGAGAATATTATGAATACCATTGATTTAACCCCCCTTTACCGCAGCAGCGTTGGTTATGACCGTTTTGGCGCTTTAGTAAATGCCGCCATGCGCTCTGAAAAAACAGCTTCTGGATACCCGCCTTATAACATCGTTGATTTAGCTGACGATAAATATGCCATTACCGTCGCGGTATCTGGCTTTAAAGAACACGAACTAAACATTCAACTTGAGAAGGGTGTGTTGACAGTCAGCGGCAAGAAAGAAAAACCTGAGTCTGAGGTTAATTACCTACACCAAGGCATTGCGACACGTTCGTTCGAGAGAAAATTTAATTTAGCGGAACACATTGAAGTGGTGAATGCCGATTTAAGCGACGGTATGCTAACCGTTAGTTTGCTAAGAGAAGTGCCTGAGAAAATGAAGGCTCGTACTATTTCTATAGGCAATGCAGCTGACGTACTTGAGCACAAAGCGAAAAAAGCAGCTTAAAAGCACCCTTTTGTAGCATTATCACAAGGCAGCCTTTCGGCTGCCTTGTTTTGTTATTGCCTGATAAAAGTTTACTAAATTGAAATAATGTGGCTTTTGTCACGCATCGTATAGAATTGAAAAAGTAGACTACTAAACACTCTCTCCTCGATGCCGAGTTTTCCTCAAAAAAGGTGACTCGGCATTTTTTTGTCTACAGAAATGTCAATACAAGGCATATCATCGCAGTTGGCTGTCCTTGCTCCCTCGTCTGTTATAGCCGCTGCCGCCTTTTTGTGTTTTGTCTAATTCTGTCTGACAAGCAATACACAAACGCACCCCAGGTAATGCGTCCCTTCTCGCTCTGGGAATGGCTGAATCACACTCTTCACAGTTTTTAAGTCTTTCCCCTGTAGGCAGTCGGCTACGCACCCGATCTACCGCGTCTTTCACGCTGGCATCAATCTGATCTTGAATCGCACCATCTTTTGCCCAGCCACCTGCCATCAATTATACCCCTTGCGCTAGTTAGAAGCCGTGTTTTGCAGTATAAACTCCGCGCACGCCTTCGCTGCGGGTGACAGCGTTCTACCTTTTGGCGTCAAAATTCCCAGAGTTTTCAGCAAATTCAAATTACTGATTTCCCTAAAAACCACATCATCACGATCAGCTGACACCGCCTTTTCAGGCAATGTCGTTACCCCCACTCCCGCAGAAACCAATGCCCAAATAGAAGAGGTATTTTGCACGGTCAGCTCAGCCTTAGCGAATATAGGCTCAAATTCAGGGATACTGTAACTTCAGGTATGGACTTTTATATTAGATAGGGCTGTTAGTCCTTTCCCCTAGGGGAAAGTTTTTCGAATTTTGATTTATTCAAATTTTCGTATCTTAGTGTCTTGTAAGTTGGGCCAT
>JBLIOD010000002.1:0-109188 GCA_047639475.1 Gammaproteobacteria bacterium | reverse complement strand
GGGCCATTAGCTGACAGTCGATAGAGCAAGTAGTTAAGGGTTTAGGTATTTACCTTAGTTGGTTCAGAGCCATTCATCCTGCATTGCTTAGAAGCTAGAATACTTGAGGTAGTTAGGATCCACCACTAACTAGCAAGTGGATGTGAACGGATTACTAAGTAGTATGTGTGAGGGGTCGTAGAAGGGGCAGGAAGGCCATTTTAATGGCCCAAATAGCAGCTATTACGTACTACCCCTAGCTACCCTACCAGAAGCAGTTCTATGAGCAAAATTGGTCGATTAAAAGCACCTTCAGGGTAAGAGACTACTAATGGAAGTGATGCATGATCGAGAGCATTGCAAATAAAAGCCAAGGCTCTTTTGCCCTGGCTGACTTGGCATGATGGAGAGCACTGTAGGCGTGCGCACAGCTGCTCTAAGCATTGAACCCTACCAACGCATCAGATGATGGTTTGTGGCTTCTAGCGAAGCTCAGGGATCACCCTACTCTCAGAGGTAGTATCGAAGGTGCAGTGCGATAAAAGGGGTGTAATTAGTTGGATGTGAATACAAAGCCTTTGAGCTCTTTTTTATATGGGATGGCTCACAGGGAAAAGCGAATCATGCTCTGTATCATTATCGCCTTCATATTTCCTTTTTAGCCCAAGCAATAAGAGAGCTATCTAAATCAATAGGTAACAAATAGGTAACAAATAGGCACAAAAAAAGACCTACATAACTGTAAGTCTTTGATTGTAATGGCGTCCCCAAGGGGATTCGAACCCCTGTCGCCGCCGTGAAAGGGCGGTGTCCTAGGCCGACTAGACGATGGGGACGCATCGTGCGTGAAGCTAGGTCTTCACTATCTTTTGGTAGCCTTCGTTCAAGAAGTCTGGTGGAGCCAGGCGGGATCGAACCGCCGACCTCAACACTGCCAGTGTTGCGCTCTCCCAGCTGAGCTATGGCCCCCAAAAGAGGCGCGTACTTTACGGATTTCGGGCGTTTTGGTCAAGCAGATTATCGCAAAAAAACCGTTTATTTTTGCACTTGATTTTTAAGCTTCTAATCTGGCTTGCATATATGAAACAGCGGTTGTCATTCTATCTAATACGCGCTGCTTACCGACCATTTGCAGTGTTAAATCAATTGATGGCGTTGCCGCTGTGCCGGCGACCGCCACCCGCAGGGGCAAAGCCAACTTAGGAAGCTTTAAATCAAGCTCTTCTAGGGTCTCTTTAAGGGCAGCATCTATAGCCTCTCTACGCCAGTCAGGTACCGCGCTTAACTTAATGAGGGCATTCTCCATGGCTTCTTTCGCAACCGGGCGTAAGTGTTTTTTAGCTGCATTCTCTTCATATTCAATGTTATCACTATAAAGGTAGTGACATTGGTCGGCCATCTCTTCCATCGTTTGAGCACGCTCTTGCAGCATGGTGAATACATCACTAACTGCGGGGCCATTGCTTACATCTAGGTTTCGGTTCACTAATCGTTGACTCAGATCCTCGACTAAGTCGCTAGCCTTGGCTTCTTTGATGTAGTGCTGATTCACCCACAACAACTTATCTATGCTAAAAGTGGACGGTGCTTTATTGACATCCGCAATATCAAACAAATCAATCATTTCCTCAATGCTGAAAATTTCTTGATCGCCGTGAGACCAGCCTAGGCGCACCAAATAGTTTAATAGTGCGTGGGGTAATACACCCATCTTATCGTAGTCAAGTACGCTTACTGCGCCATGACGTTTGGAAAGGCGCTTACCATCTTCCCCTAAAATCATGGGAACATGGGCGTATAGAGGCGGTTTAGCACCTAGGGCATGAATCAGGTTAATTTGGCGTGGTGTGTTATTAATATGGTCATCACCGCGTAATACGTGCGTCATCTCCATATCCATATCGTCCACCACAACCGTTAGGTTATAGGTTGGCGTGCCATCGGTTCTGGCAATAATAAGGTCGTCCAACTCAGTATTGGCTACCGTTATACGACCTCGAACTAAGTCGTCGAACACCACGGCACCCTCGTTGGGGTTACGAAACCGGATAACGGCATCAGGCGTATTCGCGGGCAAGTTTAAGTCGCGGCAGCGCTGGTCATAGCGAGGTTTTAGTCCAGATTGCATCTGTGCTTCGCGCATTTCATCTAGACGCTCTCTGCTACAGGTACAATGATAAGCCTTACCTTCATCCAATAGCTGCTGGGTGATCACTTCATAGCGATCAAAACGTTGAGTTTGGTAATAAGGGCCTTCATCCCAATCTAGATTTAGCCATTGCATGCCCTCTAGAATGATATCTACCGCTTCTTGTGTTGACCGTTCTCGATCAGTGTCTTCAATTCTCAGCACCATCTTCCCTTTATTCTTCTTGGTGTATAGCCAATTAAATAGCGCGGTTCGCGCTCCGCCAATGTGAAGAGAACCAGTAGGACTAGGGGGGAAACGAGTAATAACAGGCATAAAAGTTAACGCGATAATAAAGCGCGAATTCTACCTTACTAAGGCAAATCAATGGGCAACATTGCACTCGCAAAAGTCCTTTATTGCTACAATAGAGCGCATGTCATCGAGTCAAAGCGTCCATTCTAGTTGTTCCGAAAGCGAACCTTTCGCTCTACAAGTTTTGGGCAATGATATGTCGCCTGAATTTCCTAAGGGCTGTATCATTGTTGGGGAACCCAACGCGGTGGTAGTGGATGGTTGCTACGTGATTGCCAAAGTTGAAGACGAGTTCATTTTCAGACAACTACATATAGAGACCGAACCTGAAAAGTGGTTGCTCTCGACGCTGGACAATTCTAAACCTCCCATCCACATCAGCGGCCCAGAAATGATTCGTGCACGTGTGGTTCAGCGTTCAACTGGGCGCAGAAGCAGTCGAAAGTTTTATGTGTAGGATCGTTTAACAGCGAGCCAGAAATTTTAAATTTCGTCTGGTGCGAACGCCTTAATACTTAAAGCGTGAATTTCAGTTGGCATCATGTCACCGACCACAGCGTACACCATGCGATGACGCGCCATGGTGTTTTGTCCACAAAACTGAGACGACACAATGGTTAAATCATAGTGACCCGCCCCGCCCTTTGCCCCTGCATGCCCGGCATGTTTGTGGCTTTCATCTAGCAGATCAATTGACTCTGGTGCCAGCGCATCGGTCAATAACTGCTCTATTTTTTGCGCTCTATTCAATTTATAGCGCTCTGATGTAAGGCTTTACTGTGACTTTCTCGTAAACACCCGCAGCAATATAAGGGTCGGTATCCGCCCAAGCTTGCGCATCAGAAAGGCTATCAAATTCGGCCACTATCAAGCTGCCCGTCATGCCTGCTTCACCCGGATCATTGCTATCAACTGCTGGGCAAGGCCCTGCAATCACTAACCGCCCTTCTTCTCTTAAGGCTTTTAAACGCTCTACATGCGCTGGGCGCGCTTCTGCGCGCATGGCTAAACTATTTTCTACGTCTTGCGACCAAAAGGCATATAGCATTATTCTTTGTCTCCATTATTTAGCGTTTCGGGGTCAATGTGTTTTGATAAATAAAACATTTGTAAAATGGTAAAAACCAGCGTGATACCAAGCATCCAGAACACTTTAAAGTTCACCCATATTTCAACACGCGTTTCGTGAGGTAAATCTGGTTGGTAGTAAAAAGCCACGTATAAATTAAGCAGCCCCATCAACACGAAAAAAACACCCCAGGCCCAGCTAAGGGTCTTCCATACCGCTTGCGGCAGTTCAAGTTGCGAACCCATTAGCCGCTGAATAACTGGCTTTTCTCCCACAAATATTGAACCTAGCACCAGAATTGCGAAAATCCAATTGACGACAGAAGGTTTCCACATGATGAAAGCATCATTGCGAAAAACGAGCGTCAAACCACCAAACACAAATAACACACCGAGTGTAATCAGATGCGTTTGCTCAAACTTGCGATGGCGAAAATAGACCCACGCTACTTGAGCGAATGCAGCTGCAATAGCGACAGCCGTAGCGACAAATATGTCGTAAGTTTTGAAAACGATGAAGTAGAGTAATAAAGGGAAAAAATCAAAGATTAATTTCATAATTAGGCAGTGCTACAAAGGGATTGGTTAAGCCATCTTGGGGTAAGTGAAAGGCCGCGGGGCATTATAATCGCTTTTCGAGAAATCCTATAGGATGAAATGCCTGTATGACGTTATTTTAATTTATTAGACAGCTTACAGGTGCTAATATTCGAATTGAACTTGCTCGCGCATCCCTTTGAGATCAAGAATTAACCATAAACCATTATGAATATACCCCAGGGTATAGAAGGTAAAGCTTCTTGGATTGCTGTCGTTACGTCTGCTCGGGTTCTCGGGCACCCATTGGTGTGGTCGGCGATGACGGCTGTCTTCATTTTGATTGGTTATTTCTGGTTGCAATACTACGCACTGCCCTACTCAAACGAACTAACTGAAGAAGGTCAAACCACACTGAGTGCTAGCACTGAAACCGAATCAACTGACATCGGGTCTAAAGTAAAAAGTCATTGGAACCCAGATATCTACAAAAAAGTAGACGCGATCAAAGTGATGCCAATCACCGACAGCAAGGACAGCACACGGGCGAGAGATTATCGCCGAATCATAGCGGTAGAAAGTCAAATTCTGCCACTGTTAAACAATGCATCTGAATACATGAACACGGAGAACTACGTTTTCCCGGTAACTGCTAGCGCTTGGAGGCTCTATTCCCGAGTGCTTGAGTTAGATGCCAGTCACCGAACAGCGGCTTCGGGCCAGCAACAAATCATACAAACACTTCAAGAAAATGCTGAACTTGCCGTCGAGAAAAAACAATACGAAAATACCGAGCGTTGGTTAAGTCAGTTAGATGAAATATTGCCAGGCAATCCCTTTCAAACCAAACTGCGGATTCAAATCGTAAAACAGATAAACGAGGAATTATTGCAAGCTGAACAAGCTCAAAAAAAGTTAGAAAAGCTTAGTCGCTTAAAGGCGGCGTTAGACGACGCCAACCTAGCCATGACCACAGAACCAGTAAAGCTTAGAGCCGCTTTTGATCTTTATACTCGCGCGTTAGAAATTCACCCAGAAAATAGCTCAGCAGTCTCTGGTCTTAAAAACATCCATTTAATCCGCTCAGACCGGGCTACCAACGCGATTAGTTTAGATGACTTTGACGCAGCGCAGACACAGATAGAGCGATTACGAGAAACAGGTGCCACACCACAGCAAGTAGAAGCCTTAGATGCCCGGCTTCAAGAACAACAACAGATTTTAGCGATAGAGCAGCAGAAAAATGTAGACGAGGAAATGGTAGTCTTACTACAACTGCAAAATGATGAAGAACTCAGTGCCTCAAAGTTGCGTGAGCTAATTGCCGCCACCCAACAAACGCTTGCTTCAACAGAGGCAACCAACAAAAGTAATCCCAATAAAAATAATGGCGAACTTAGGGTAGTAGCAGCGGAAGAAGCCATCGGTGAAACAGTTTCCAGCGTAAGTAACACACAGAGCCAAACTGTACCCCAAGAGTTGGTGGCGTTATTTCCCGACCAAGTAGAGATCAAAGAAGTCACGGTTAATGAAAAGGCCAAACCTTTGGATCTTGCGAATAATGAAAGTAAAAGCGGAAGTGAAACACAAACACAAACCGATGATAAGTCACAGTTATTGGATGAAGGAATAGCAAACTACTATGCCGGTGACTACAACGGTGCATTTGAGCTATTGCACCCCTTAGCAGAAGATGGCCTAGCGCGCGCTCAATTCCGTTTGGGAATCATGTACTTTCAAGGCCGAACCGTCGTTAAGAACCAAGACTTGGCTACGCAATGGATAGCGCAAGCATTACCTATCGTATTGCGCTCCGCTCAACAAGATATTGCGTGGGCACAGTCAGATTTAGGCACAGCCTATGAAATGGGCATCGGTGTTCAAAAAGACTTCAAACGCTCAGCAGAATGGTACAAAAAAGCGGCTGAAAGTAATTATGCCGGCGCACAAACCAACCTAGGGGTTTTATACGGCACGGGAGAAGGCGTTAACTACGACCGTCAGTTAGCAGTCTACTGGTTAAAACGAGCCGCTAAACAAGGAGATAAAGTGGCGCAGGACAATTTGAAAATTCTTAACGCTAAGTAAATTAACTAAGTTAGCTGATTAAAGTCTATGAACGGCTTGTTGATTATCGCTTACTAGCGAAAAAATCCTTAAGTAACTGCTGAGATTTATCTTTCAAAATGCCTGAATGCACCTCACAGCGGTGGTTCATCAGCGGCGAATTTAATACATCAACCAAACTCCCTGCGGCGCCATGACGCGCATCAAACGTCGCAAAATACACTTGCTCTATCCTCGCTTGCAATATGGCTCCTGCGCACATAACACAGGGCTCTAAGGTAACGTACAAGCGACAGTTATTGAGGCGATGATTGCTTAAAACCTTGGCTGCATTCCTTAACGCAACAACCTCAGCATGTGCGGATGGGTCATGATCAATAATAGTGCGGTTGTGCCCGACACCAATCACTTCATCGTTGAGTGTGACAACAGCGCCCACTGGCACTTCGCCGATATCCTGTGCCGCAGCAGCTTGTTGCAAAGCCTCTGCCATAAAATGCGCTGCTAGCTTATTCCCACTCAATCGTCGCGGGGGGTTTGCCAGAAATATCGTAAGTGACTCGACTAACACCGCGTACTTCGTTGATGATTCTGTTAGAAACCAATCCGAGTACATCATAAGGAATATGACTCCATATGGCCGTCATAAAATCGATGGTCTCTACCGCACGCAATGCGATGACATACTCGTAAGCTCTGTTATCACCTACCACACCCACAGATTTCACCGGCAAGAATACCGCGAAGGCTTGGCTAATTTTATGATACAGGTCGTGGCGGTAAAGTTCTTCCAAGAATATAGCATCAGCTTGGCGCAGAATGTCGGCAAACTCCTTTTTAACTTCACCTAAAATTCGTACGCCCAGACCTGGACCAGGAAAGGGATGGCGAAACACCATCACTTCAGGCAAGCCCAGCGCTAAACCCACTTTTCTAACTTCATCTTTGAATAAGTCGCGCAGCGGCTCAACTAAACCTAGCTCCATATCATCAGGCAAACCTCCGACATTATGATGCGATTTAATCACCTTGGCTTTGCCGAGCTTGTTGCCCGCCGATTCAATTACATCGGGATAAATAGTACCTTGCGCCAGCCATTTGGCCTTTTCTAGCTTTCGTGCTTCTCGTTCAAAGATAGTAATAAACTGATTACCAATGATTTTACGCTTGGCCTCGGGATCATCCTCCCCTATTAGCGGCGAGAGAAACTCTTCTTCAGCATCCACTCTTATCACCTTGACACCCAAATTATCAGCGAAGGTCTTCATTACTTCATCGCCTTCGTTCAGTCTTAACAAGCCGTTATCAACAAATATGCAGGTTAGTTTATCGCCAATAGCACGGTGTAATAAAGCGGCTACCACTGATGAATCTACGCCTCCGGATAAACCCAAGATGACCTCGTCATCACCCACTTGTTGCCTAACATCTTCGATAAGCCGTTCAATGATATTTGATGGTTGCCAATCAGAGGCACAACCGCATATTGAATGGACAAAGTTGTTTAATATCGCCTTGCCATCTTTGGTGTGCGTGACTTCCGGGTGAAATTGAATACCGTAAAAATTTCGCGATTCATCAGCAAATGCCGCATGCGGCGCATTGCTACTTTGGCCGGTCAACTTGAAGCCTGCAGGCAAAACACTTACCCGATCGCCGTGACTCATCCAGACTTCGATTTCTGATTGTTTAATCCCTTCGAACAGTTTGCTACCGCCGTTGAGTTCAACTTTGGCGTGGCCATATTCTTTATGCTCTGAGTTTTCTACTTCTCCCCCTAACTGTGCCGCCATGGTTTGCATGCCATAGCACACACCCAAGACCGGCACCCCCAGTTCAAATATTTCTTTGTGGGCGCGAGGCGTGTCTTCAGTAGTCACTGATTCAGGCCCACCGGACAACACTATACCGTTAGCGTTAAACGCTACGATGTCCGTCATGGCGACATCAAATGGGTAGATTTCACAATACACTCCGGCCTCACGAACATTACGTGCAATTAATTGGGTGTATTGAGAACCGAAATCAATAACTAGTATGCGATCTGAGTGCGGGGCTATGCTCATTAGAATAGGGATTCAGTTAATTACTGTGATAGTTCGGCGCTTCTTTAACAATAGATACATCATGCACGTGACTTTCGTTCATACCCGCATTGGTAATTCGCACAAACTTAGCATCCGTACGCATGTCATCAATCGTTGCATTACCAGTATAACCCATACTGGCTCGCAAACCGCCCATCAACTGATGAATGATGTTGACCATTGGCCCTTTGTAAGCCACCCGGCCTTCAATGCCTTCGGGTACTAGTTTTTCGACTGTTTGACCTTCTTGAAAATAGCGGTCTTTCGAGCCTTTTGCCATGGCGCCCATTGACCCCATACCGCGGTAGGACTTATATGAACGGCCTTCATACATTTCGATGTCTCCAGGCGCCTCTTCAGTGCCGGCTAGCAACCCCCCTACCATGACACAGTTTGCGCCAGCAGCAATAGCCTTGGCAATATCACCTGAGTAACGTAATCCACCGTCCGCAATAAATGGAACACCGGTACCCTCAAGGCCTCGCTTAACGTCCATAATTGCCTGAACTTGCGGCACACCGACGCCCGCCACAATTCGAGTAGTACATATTGAACCTGGACCGATACCCACTTTAACGCCATCTGCACCTGCTGCAACCAAGTCACGAGCGGCAGCCGCGGTCGCAATATTGCCGCCGATAACTTGTACATCATACTCGCGCTTAATAGCTTTGACTCGGCTCAACACCCCTACTGAGTGCCCGTGCGCAGTATCAACTATAATGGCATCAACACCGGCACGCACTAAGGCTTCTACCCGTTCATCGCTATCTGCTCCGGTACCGACCGCTGCAGCCACCAATAAACGACCACGCTGGTCTTTACAAGCATTGGGATTATCTTTGGTTTTCTGAATATCCTTAACGGTGATTAAACCTTTTAATCGCTGTTGATCATCGACCACCAACAGCTTTTCAATTCTGTTCTCATGCAAGAGTTGTCTAATTTTACCGCGTGAAGCGCCTTCTTTGACCGATACGAGGTCGGCCTCACCTGTCATTACCTCAGTCACTGGCGCCTGCATGTTTTCTTGAAAACGTAAGTCTCGATTGGTGACAATCCCAATGGCTTTTTCACCGGCTACCACCGGTACGCCTGAAATACGGTGCTGGCGCATGAGTTGCAAGACATCTTCAACTTTGGCATCTGCACCGACGGTTATGGGATCATGAATAATGCCGCTTTCATGCTTTTTAACTCGCGCTACCTCTTCGGCTTGACGCGCAGGAGTTAAGTTTCGATGAATAACGCCCACGCCACCCTCTTGCGCTAAGCAAATAGCGGCTCGGGCTTCGGTAACCGTATCCATGGCCGCCGAAACCAGTGGGATGTTGATTGTGATATTGCGAGTAAATTGCGTTATCAAACTGGCTTGATGCGGCAAAATTTCAGATTTCTGGGGGACAAGCAGAACGTCGTCGAAGGTGAGTGCTAAATCTATATTTTCCATCGACAGATTATACTGAAAGCCTTCCAATCAAGAAACACATCGCACAATTAATTTGATGAAAAAAATGCACATGTAACAGAACAACTAAGCTATTTTATTTACCCCCCAAGTGCGTTATGATCTTTTCACTGGTTTAAGTACATATTCTATGGTTTATAGCTTAAGCAATGAGAGCTCTCAACGAATCATCAAGACAACGAGGACATACAGCATGAAAAAGCCTTTAGCTTTAACCCTTGGCGCTTTAACACTAAGCTCGGCATTACTTGTCGGCGGTTGTGCTAGTTATACGCCCCCTAACTACGACACCACAACCGAAGAAGCAGTTGGTGACCCCATCATGGAAAAAGCTGCCTCAGACTTAAAAGCTGCGCAAGGCGCTAAATCAGAATGGCGTTTTATCGACAAGTCAGGCGGTGGCTCAGCACAAAACATGAGTGATTTCATGAAGATAGCTGAACAGAAAGCCGTCGATGGTGACATCGAAGAAGCTCATCGTATTGCTGCACTTATTTCCAAATATGCCGCTCTGGGCATTGCGCAAGCCGAAAAACAAAAAGACGCCAAGCCGGTTTACCCAAACTAAGCCAAAAACCATTAGAATTCTTAAGCCGAGCCGTTATTGACGCCTCGGCTTTTTCTCTTTATATCACCACATTTTAATTGAACTCTTCATCTACTCACGCCTTATCCGTAGCGCAACTGGTTGGGCAATTTAAAAGTCTCGCGGAGATGAGCTTTCCCGATGTGTGGGTTGAAGCTGAGGTGGGTCAGGTGTCGATGCCTGCTTCGGGGCACATTTACTTCACCTTAAAAGATGACAAGAGTTTACTTCGTTGTGTCTTGTTCAAAAATAAACGCTACCAAGCAGCGTGCTTACCTGAAGAAGGCAAAACTTTGCTTATCCGGGGCAAGGTGTCTGTTTACACGCAACGTGGTGAATTACAGCTAATAGCGTCTTATCTAGAAGATGCGGGTGAAGGTGCTTTAAGGCGAGAGTTTGAGTTACTAAAGAACAAACTACAACTAGCGGGATATTTCGAACAAGCGCATAAGCAAGCAATACCTCTATACCCGCGGCACATAGCCATAGTCACTTCCGCGTCTGGCGCCGCGCTTCAGGATGCACTGAGCACGTTGGCTAATCGATACCCTGTCACAAAAGTGACCGTATTTCCTACCCTCGTTCAGGGACATGCTGCGGCGCAAGAAATTACCGATATGTTAAAACGCGCAGATCAAGAATTTTCGCCAACCGTTATCCTGTTAATACGCGGCGGAGGCAGTAGCGAAGATTTACACGCGTTTAATGACGAAGGCTTAGCCAATCAAATATTTCAGTCAAAGACACCCATTATTAGTGGAGTTGGCCACGAAACTGATTTCACTATCGCTGATTTTGTCGCGGACAAACGCGCGTTAACGCCGACGGATGCCGCCATATTGGCTACCCCAGATGGACAGCAACTGCAAAAGAACATCCAAACACTTTCTCGCAGTTTAAGAAGGCAGATGCTGGCGATGTTAGCTAACCGACAACAGCACAAAGATTTTTTGATGGCCAAACTGGTAAAACCGCAAAGCCGTGTTCAGCATGAGCGTGAGGCCATACGAGCACTGCAACAACGAATGACTCAATCACTTGGATCTGAAGTAGCAAGTGCGCAATCTAGGCTATACAGTATTCAAAGTTATTTAGAGCGCCAAACTCCTCTTACTCAAATTGCCCGCTCTGTACAAGCAAAAGATGCGATGAAAAATCGACTAGACAGTATTTGGCTCCAACAACACAATCAACGAAATAAATCACTGACTATCGAAAAAAGCAAGCTACACACATTAAGTCCGCTTTCAACGCTAAATCGTGGATACGCGATCATGCATAGAGCAAACGGCAGTATCATTAGTGATGCCAGCACGGCTGATAAAGGCGAGTTAGTTCACACGCGACTGCGCAAAGGAACAATCAACAGTGAAGTGGTCTAAATTCTAGGCGAGCGATAGTGCCTTCTGTTACAAAAACCATGTTAACTCCCCCTAGAGGCAACGCGCTATTTACCCCCGTGCTTCTTGCAGGGTGTATCATCATATTAGTTAGCTTTGCAGTGCGGGCGTCGTTTGGCGTATTTCAAATTCCTATTGCTACAGAATTCAATTGGCTTAGAGCTGATTTTTCCTTTGCCATCGCTATACAAAACCTCTTCTGGGGTATAGGGCAGCCACTATTCAGTGCCTTAGCGGAAAAGTACGGTGACCGTAAGGCAATAATCGCCGGCGCTTGCACTTACGCTTTAGGATTGGTTCTTTCTTCCTACGCCATTACACCTGGCCAACACCAGTTCCTGGAAATACTGGTTGGATTTGGCATCGCAGGAACTGGCTTTGGCGTAATTTTGGCTGTGGTAGGCCGCGCTACTTGTGACAAGCATCGCTCCTTAGCATTAGGGATCGCTACCGCTGCAGGTTCTGCGGGGCAAATAGTGGGCCCGCCTTCCGCCGAAATTTTACTTCGAAGCATGCCGTGGCAATCCGTCTTTGTTATCTTTGCCAGTATCATCCTATTGTCATTGTTCGCGCTTCTTTTCATGAAGATTGCGCCCCCACCAAAGCCCCAGGCGAGTGATGAAAGCTTAACCGAAGTAATCAATAGAGCAATCAAAGACCCAACATTTTTAATGATATTTGTCGGTTTTTTTTCTTGTGGATACCAATTGGCTTTCATCACTGCACACTTCCCTGCGTTCATTACTGAAATTTGCACCGCAGTATCCCCCGGTAGCTTAATTCACTCACTGGGAGTGACCACAACATCTACACTCGGCGCGATCTCTATTTCCTTGATTGGTGTAGCAAATATTGGGGGAACCCTTCTGGCTGGATGGTTAGGCAGTCAGTATTCGAGAAAGTATTTATTAGCAGGGATTTATTTGGGAAGAACGGTCGTAGCCGCCGCATTTATCATGAACCCTATTACGCCAGAAACAGTGGTACTGTTCTCGGTGGTAATGGGATCACTATGGCTAGCCACCGTTCCTTTAACCTCTGGACTAGTCGCGCAGATATTTGGTTTACGCTATATGGGAACCCTGTACGGCTTGGTGTTTTTCTCCCATCAATTAGGGGGTTTTTTGGGCGTATGGCTAGGTGGCACTTTGTACGACCTATACGGCAACTACAATTTAGTGTGGTGGATTGGCATCGGTGTAGGTGCCTTCTCTGCGCTTATCCATTTACCGATTGATGAACGCCCCTGGAAAGAAAGGACATTTATTCCAGGGAGTTCAGCCTCATGATACCGTTATTACACAGCAACATTAGAAATGGGTTACTTCCGATTATTTTTACTTTTGCTTTTACTTTTACTTTTGCTCCTACTTTTTTCTAAACTGCCTCTAGCAAGCTTTTTACGCTCGTTTATTTTCATGTTAGGCTTGGCCGCCTGTTTTTCAGATTGCTCAAACGGATTTTTACTGTCGCGCGTCACTAAATGAATAGGCGTACCTTTAAGCTTATTGGCGTGCGCAAAATAGTGTTTCAAATAGCGCAAATAGCTATCCGGTAACGACTCAACTTGGTTACCATGTATCACTAAGACTTGCGGGTTCTTGCCTGCTTGGTGTGCAAATTTCGGTCGTATTTTGCGCCCTCCCTTCATGGGAGGCGGTGTTCGCTCTACTGCTACAGTCAATTGTCTATTAAGCAGTGAAGTGGGTAGGTCTTTAAAAGCAGAATCATAAGCCCGTTTAGCCATCGGCAAGATATTACCCACAGCAGTACCGTGTAAAGCCGACACGTTTAGAACTTCCACATTATTTAAAAAAGGGAATTTCAATTCCATATTGTTATGGATAGTGTTTTTTTCCTTGTGTGATAAACCGTCCCACTTGTTGATTAAAACAACCAAGGCTCTGCCCATATCCAACACCATGCCGACTATACTCACATCTTGCGAGGTAATGCCGTCATGTGCATCTATCAACATCACTACCACGTTAGCCCTTTCAATGGCTTGTAGAGTTTTAACCACGGAAAATTTTTCAATTGCTTCGTCAATCTTAGCTCGACGACGCACCCCTGCAGTATCAGTTAGTATGAACTCTTCACCTTCATACTGAAGCGAAATATTTACGCTATCACGCGTGGTACCGGCCACATCGCTAACGATAACCCTTTGCTCACCCACCAACGCATTGGTTAGCGTAGATTTGCCAGCATTGGGTCTGCCGACCAACGCAATTCGGGGGGTGACTTGTTCCTCTTCAGTGAGTTTTATCTTATAGCCACCCAATACCCCTTGGAGCATTTGATGTATTCCATCGCCGCGTTTAGATGAAATAGCCCAAATCGATTCAAAGCCCAGTTTTTGAAACTGAGCAGAAGAGATCGCTCCCGCTTGTCCTTCAGCTTTATTAACTAAAAGATGCACCTTCAGGCTGGACTTGCGAAGCTTAGCAGCCAACATTTCATCGTGTGCAAGTAGCCCGTCCTTCGCATCCACTAAGAATAGAATCTCATCCGCTTCTTCAATGAGTTGATCAACTTGGAACTGAATTTGTGGATCAAAGTCTTGATCGTCAAACGTAACACCGCCACTGTCAACAACCAAACATTCAGTCGGACCCACTTTAGCTCGACCATATAAACGGTCACGGGTGACGCCAGGGCGATCATCAACGATCGCATCATGAGACTTGGTTATTTTATTGAATAAGGTGGATTTTCCCACATTGGGACGGCCCACCAAGGCCACAACAGGCAGCATATTACTGCGCGGTGATAAAGCTTAGCGTTCCGCTAGACCTTACATAAGCAACCAACCCATTGTCGGTAGTGTGTAAACTTGAGATAGTAGATTTACCTAGGCTTGTTCGCCCTATTATTTCACCAGAATTGATATCAAGTGCGTAAATAGCGCCTTTTAGGCCGCCAACCAAAACTTGATTATTAAATACAGTCGGTGCGCTCAGAGCTCTGCCAACGAGGCTTGATTGCTCCCACAACGTTGCACCAGTGTTTGCTGATACTGCGCTAACTTCACCCTCTGAACCCGTAACTATGATTTTGTCTTCATGTACGAACATGCTTTTGCGAGTAGATACCGATTCATTACGCCAGTTTAATTCCCCATCGAGAATTTGATACGATGCAATACCACCCTGGTAAGCGCCGACTACAATGTTTGATTCTAATACCAATGGTGAGCCGTCCATATCAATCAAGCGATCTATCTCGTTCTTGCCTTGTGGCCTAAACGCACGCTTTTCCCAGAACGTTTGACCTGAAAATAAATTGGTCGCCAACAAACGACCACTAGAAAAACCTGTGAGCACTCCTTCACCTACAATTTTACTAGCGCCATCTCGCCCAATACTCAAACTAGCGATGGGTTTTTCGATACCCCAAACTAACTCTCCGTTGGCTGATTGCAAACCAAATACATGCCCATCTTGGGTTCTTACAACCACTGTTTCACCGCCTGCAACAGGTGTTGCTGAAATGATGCGGCCTAAACTATGTTGCCATTGCTTTACGCCAGTTTCAGCGTTATAGGCAATCACATCTCCATTGTCTAAACCAACAACGGCAACTGAAGCACCAACACCCACTCCTGCATCGATTGTGCCGGATACTTTGTTAGACCAAAGTACTGCGCCGCTATTTAAGTTAATCGCACGAATAAATCCAGATTCACTGGCAAAATAAGCTTTCGATTCACCTATAAATGGCAATAGAGAAGAATTCTCAGAGTTGCTTTGGCCTATACTTTGGCTCCAGTTCACCGATAGACTCGGCAGTGAATTCAATTCGGAAAGTGCCTTAGATGGCGCTTCTTGCCCAGGTTCTAGTTCAATGTCTTTGCTCCCACATGCAATCAGTAGCAGGCAAAGACTCAGAGACAATCCCAGAGGTATTATGGCGCGGATTTTCACGGTTAAATATTTTCGAGTTTCAACTGTACAAGATTAACAGACTGCCCTTGTTCAGTTAATAGTTCAATGCTTTTCTCGTATGCGAGTTTCGCATCTTCGGTAGAGCCGGCTTTTAGCAAAACATCGCCATTAAGCTCATTAACCCTTGCTGCGTAGTGATCGTTGGCCAGTAATGGACTGCTAAGTACTGCTTTCGCTTCGTCTATTTTATCTAAGCCAATCAACAAGCCTGACAAACGCATAGCCGCAATAGCCGCAATGCCTAAATCTTCGTCGCTACTCATAATAGTTCGCAGTGTTTGTTCAGCTTCACTTAATTGATCATTTTCTACTTGTTGCTTTGCTCCACGTAACAGTGCGAGTTGAGCATAGACAGATTCGCCAAATTCGCTAGTTAATGCGTCGGTTGCGGCTAGTTTTCCGCCTTGTGAATCTTCGGATACCAATGTCTCGTACAGTGAAGAAGCCGCTGCCGCATTCTGCGATTTTTGTGCTGTCCAGTAGTTATAACCAAACACCATAGCTAAACCCGCACCGACACCTACAATGATAGACATCTTGTTGTTATCCCACCACGCCTTGGCGCGTTCTACATCTTCATCTTCACTTATGTGAATTTCTTTATCAGTCATCGCTATATTTGCTATCTTTGTTCAATCTTAGGTTAATGTGCGCTATTCACATGTAACTGAATAACATCACTTATCTTGTCCAGCGTGATCATTTCTGATTCACGATTTTGACGTAAATACTTCACTTGGCCTTGGTGGTGCGCTAATTCTTGTTCACCTAAAATGACAGCTATTTCAGCACCGCTGCTATCCGCTTTTTTAAGCTGGCTTTTTAACTTCGCGTGGCCATGCCCCTGTGCAACATTCAAACCAACATTTCGACAGCTCTCGCTCAATTGTTGAGCTGAAGAAACCGCCGAAGCATCTAACGCAATTATATAAGCATCGAGCTTGGCATGCGATTGTAGATTGCCTTCCTCAAGCAACAATTCTATTAGTCGTTCAATTCCCATGGCAAATCCGACTGCTGGCGTCGGCTTGCCACCACGACCTTCAACTAGTTTATCGTAGCGCCCGCCAGCACAGACGGTATTTTGTGCACCCAATCGGGTAGTTTTCCACTCAAACACAGTTGAAGTGTAATAATCTAAACCTCTGACTAGCGCCGCATCAATAACGTATTCCACTCCAGCTGCATTTAATAAATTTTGCAACTCGGTAAAGTGGGTTTTGTCTTCTGGTTCAAGATAGTCACTAATAGTTGGCGCATTCACCAATATACTCTGTGTGGTTTCGTTTTTGCTATCTAATATCCGCAACGGATTTTTGGTTAATCGACGCTGGCTATCCGCATCTAATTCGTCGAAATGCTTTGATAAGTAATCAAGCAGTGCGGCTTTGTAATCCTCACGGGTTTTGTCGCTGCCCAAGGTATTCAAACTAAGGCTCACATCTTGAACGCCTAGATCAGACCAAATTCGTTTACCGGCGATAATGATTTCCGCATCAACGGATGCATCACGCCATCCAAAAGCCTCCATGCCAAATTGATAAAATTGCCTATAACGCCCCTTTTGAGGGCGCTCACGTCGAAACATTAGGCCCAAGTACCATAATCTGGCTTGCGCATTATGAAATAACCCATGTTGCACGCCAGCGCGTACCACTGCTGCCGTATTCTCTGGCCGCATGCAAACGTGTTCGCCGCCAGCATCTTCAAAGGCGAACATCTCTTTTTCGACGATATCAGTTTGTTCACCAATAGCCTGAACGAAAAGCTCTGTCTTCTCTAAAATAGGCGTACGAATCTCCGCATAACTGTATTGCTGCGCAATTCGTCGCAAAGCACTTTCTACCTGCTGCCAATATGGCGTGCTATCCGGCAATAAATCATTCATGCCCTTAACAGACTGTAAGCTCTTGGCCACGTTAATTTAAACCTCGAAAATGATCGACTTGATCAGAGATTCTCTAGTACTTCACCTAATTTAAATCGAGCAAACAAACCACTTTGATGTGCTTTAAAAGGCACATTCTGATTTAAATAAGTGATTTTTACGCCGTCGGGTGTACCGATATAGACATAAAACGGTGGCTCGCCACGTAAGTCAATCGCCTCACCGGCTTTTCCAGAACGATATATCAAGCGTTTATTTGACTTGTCTCTTACATCCAGCCACGAATCCTTCTCTAAGTTAATCACCAATAGGTTGTTACTTACAACACTAGCAGCCGCATCTTGTGTTCCAGTTTCAAGTACCCCTGCATCAACGGCGTTCACTTCAGGCGTGTCAACAGATGTGCTAGCGGTGGTCATCGCTGAACTGGCAATCGCTGCTGAATTATTTGCCGCTGTGCCGTCAGATGACTCACTCACTACTGCTGGGGTAGTTTCACTGACTGGCTGTTCTGATCCAGCGGTGGGTGTAATTTGAGTAAAACTAACTAAATCAGTTGTCAATTGAGCGTTTCCACTGGTTCCTGACAACTTAGAAATTAATTCTTCTTCAACCTTACGCAGTACACCCACTTCTTCCTCTTCAATGCGGGTGATTACTACCTCAGTAGATTCTGCTTGAATTTCTAGTTGTGCAACGTCAATATTTTTTTTAGGATCTAATACACCTCCTTTCCAAGCGAAAGCCAAGCCCGCCAATATTAATGCCGACAGAGCCAACCAAACTAGACCCTTGCGACCATCTCCTGATCTAGGCATGGCGCCGCCGCTAACATTGATACCCGTAGATTTAGGTTGAACTACTTGAAGGTTCCGCTTATTGGCTTCGATGGTTTCTTCCAAGTCGATCCCCAATAAACGCGCATAACTGCGCCAGTAACCGATGACATAAGTACTACCGGGCAATTGATCGTATCTATCTTCTTCAATAGCGCGGATATTGACAGTGGATAAATGTAGTGCTTGGGCAACAGACTCAATAGCCCATTCATACTCTTCGCGTTTAGCCTTTAGTACACTGCCCGGTCCGAAACTCTGTGGTAGATCTTGTAGCCGATCTTCTAAACGGTCTTCTTGATTGGTCATGGTGTTGGTTTAGTTAAATTCTTTTTTGGCTTCTTGCCAGGCAACGCTTTGTGGGTATTGCTCCCTAAGCGTTTTAATGTACTTGTTCTTTCCCTCCATATTTCCCAAATTGTTCTCTATTCTGGCACCTAATAACAGTGCTTTCGAAGAACGCGAGTTAGTGGAAAAAAAACGTTGTATGAATGCCCTTGCAGACATGGCTTCATTTTGCTCGAATCGAATTTCAGCCATAGAGAACAAGGCTTGTGGTAACTTGGGATTGATCTGCAATACCCGTGTCAAAGCTTGCGCCGACAAATCATTTTCTTGCGCAAGTTGGTAGCAGCGTCCTAAGGCGAGATACATACTCATCGTATCTGGTTTCTTACTATTCGCTTGGGTACGTTTAAGCAAAGTAATGCCTGAACTCGTGTCACCGCTCCGACACGTTAAAATAGCGTAATCACTCACGGCTTTAAGGTTTTGACTATTGAGGCTTACCGCCTTGGCAAAATAGTCTTTTGCTTTATCAAGGTCGAGTGCTTGCGCTTCTATCAAGCCCAGGCCATGAAGCGCTTGATCTGATTGCTCGTCGATCGCGAGCGCTTTATTAAACTCTTCCTTCGCAACATTGGGCTGTCTACGTTCTAAGTAGATATGGCCAAGATCGATATGCAATTGTGCACGAGTATTTTCAGGCCAAGGCTCATATTGTGGATCAACGGTGACACAGCTAACCACACTGGCGCTCAGCACGATTAGTAGTAGTGCTCTATTAAATATGGAGTTTCGATGCATCCGTTTAAGCCGAGGTTGGTTGAGCAACATACTGCGCGGTCATCCGCTGCGAACGTTTGGTTCTATCATCTACTTTTCCCACCAATTGTCCACAGGCCGCATCTATATCATCTCCCCGAGTTTTACGTGTCATCGTTACAATGCCCTTACTCAGCAAAATATCTCTAAAGCGATTTACCCGCTTTTCTGGTGAGCGGATAAAGTTAATGCCCTCAACGGGGTTAAAAGGAATCAGATTCACCTTTGAGGGTACATCTTTTAACAAGCGAGCAAGCTCAAGGGCTTGTTCGTCAGAATCGTTAATGCCGTCTAACATTAGATACTCAAAGGTAATGCGCTGGCGTTGTTTATCGTTAACGTAGGCCTTGCAAGCTTCTAGCAGCACGGAGATTGGGTATTTCTTATTGAGTGGCACTAACTGGTTACGTAATTCATCAGTAGTCGCATGCAGCGAAACAGCCAAACTTACCGGCATGTCTTCACTTAACTTGGCGATAGCTGGCACCATTCCCGCGGTACTCAAAGTGATTCTACGCTTAGACAAGCCGAAGCCAAAATCATCACGCAAGGTACCGATTGCCGTCACCACAGCATCATAGTTAAGCAACGGCTCGCCCATTCCCATTAGTACAATATTGGTAATAGGCCGGGTATCTACTTGCTTTTCGCCCGGCAAATTACTTTGTTTGCTTTCAAAGCCGGTGGAATTGGTTTCCTTGGCCATGCTATGCCAAGCATGCCAAACTTGACCAACAATCTCACCCGGTGTGAGGTTGCGGTTAAAACCTTGACGGGCGGTGGCGCAAAACGTGCAATTCAAGCTACAGCCCACTTGTGAAGAAATACACAAGGTGCCTCTATCTTCCTCTGGAATGAAAACCACTTCAATGGCGTTGCCGTCACTCAAGCGCATCAACCACTTCCTTGTACCGTCGTTGGAAAGTTGCATTTGATCAACGACAGGCAATTGAATTTCGCAAGTCTGTGCTAATTTGGTACGAAGCGATTTGCTGATATTGGTCATTTCATCGAAATCAGTGACCCCATTTTGGTAGATCCATTTGATGATTTGAGTCGCGCGAAAAGCTTTCTCACCTATTTCTAGGAAGAAAGCTTCAAGCCCCTGTCTATTCAAAGACAAGAGGTTTATTTTCTCAGATGTCGCGTTCACTGATTTTTACTGATTTAGCTTTGTTGTATCGCCGTCGAATATTACGGACGAGGGCAAATTTCAGCATCAGTAAAGAAGAAAGCGATTTCTTCAGCAGCCGTTTCAGACGCGTCCGACCCGTGCACAGAGTTTGCATCTAAGCTTTCCGCGAAATCAGCACGAATGGTGCCTGGTGCGGCATCTGCTGGATTCGTTGCACCCATAACCTCTCGGTTTTTCAAGATAGCGCCTTCGCCTTCCAACACCTGTACCATCACAGGGCCTGAAGCCATGTAGCTAACCAGGTCGTTATAAAAAGGACGTTCCTTGTGAACAGCATAAAAACCGCCTGCTTGCTCAGAGCTAAGGTGTAGCATTTTAGACGCGACAATGGTTAAACCAGCTTCTTCAAATCGGTCGTAGATCTTACCGATTAGGTTACGCTTTACAGCGTCAGGTTTAACAATAGAAAAAGTCCGTTCGATAGCCATGGGTTACTCCAAAATATTTAATTAGTGATAAAAACTGCCTAACGCGACCTAAGCGAAAAGCAGATAAGAAAAGTGGCGCATATTGTACCTTTTAAGCGATCAATTCGCCAATGAGTCTTTGTCCTTCTACCTGATTGATTTTGACAGTCGCCCATTGACCAATTTGCGTCGAGTCACCCGCTCCCAGATGAATTTCAATGGGATAGTAGTCTGCTCGCCTTGCAATAAAATGCCCCTGCTTATTGATCGATTCCACAATGGTTAACGCTTGACTGCCGATCAATTGCTGCGCAAGTTCATTCCACCGCTGAACCCCTGCTTCTCGCACAAGCTGAGCACGGCGTTTTTTTTCGTCAGTCGGCACTTGGCGCGGGATTTTTGCCGCAGGCGTTCCGTCCCTTGCTGAATAAGGAAACACATGAGGATAAGCAATGTTTAAATCGTTGACCGCCGTTAAAGTATCAGCAAAGTGATCTATCTCTTCCGTGGGAAAACCCACCAACACGTCAGCACTGACAACCAACTCTGGCCTAGCTTCTCGTAATCGCTGAATCACGTGGTAAATGTGCTCTCGATTGGCGCGGCGTTTCATCCGTTTTAAAATCAAAGAACTGGCACTTTGCATAGACAAATGAACATGTGGGCAGATTTTGTCTTCAGTTCGATACAACTCAATCAATTCATCAGTAATATGAATAGGATCAATTGAACTCACCCGAAAACGGCAATCCAAGCCAAGCGCTAATATTTGTCTCAATAGCGTTGTTAGCGTGGTTGGCGGCGACAGGTCCTCTCCATAAGAGCCCAAGTCAACTCCGCAAATCACCACTTCCTTGTAGCCATTACTGGCCATTTTCTCTACTTGTCGCAAGACAGTGGATGTTGCAAAAGATTGACTGGGCCCGCGAGCGGTATGAATAATGCAAAAGGTGCAGCCTTGATTGCAACCTTGTTGTATTTGAATAAACGCGCGTGATTGATTCTCGAAGCCAGTTAACAAGTCTTCTTTTACCGACATCAACTCATTGAACTTCGGAAGAATGATCTTTTCACTGGTCGAGGTTTCTGCTGCAGGGCTGTTAACAGACTGGTTAATTAAAATGGGAATATCTAATTTGGCTGCATTGCCCACCACCAAATCAACGGCGTCCATATGGGCACATTCCTGCGGATTATTCTGCGCAAAACAACCGGTCATCACCAGCTTTGCCTGTGGGTTTAACCTTTTTAGCTTACGGGCAAATTGGCGACTTTGCCTATCCGCTTCAGCCGTTACCGTACAGCTATTAATAATGTATAAATCCGCAGCTTGCTTTGTGTCAACACGGGTGTAACCATCGCGCACCAAGCGTTCAGCAATCAATTCAGATTCGTAACTATTGACTTTGCATCCCAAAGTTGCGATCGCAACTCGCTTGGTTGGGGCTGACCTATTTACGTCAGGCTCACTGGTCGCCGCCTGAATGGTATCCATAATGGGGAGGAGGAAGCGTGCTAGCTTTCTTCGACAGCGAAACTTTCGCCGCAACCACACTCATCGACTACCTTCGGGTTTTTGAATTTGAATGCTGAAGAAAAACCATCAGAGTGATAATCAATCACCGTACCATCAATATACTCTAAGTGAGTCTTATCTACAATAACCGACACCCCTAAAGACTCGAATACACAGTCTTCCTCATTGATGTCTTCCGCCATATCGACGGTATAGGCGAATCCCGAACACCCCGCATTTTTGATACCAAACCGCATCCCTTTGGCTTGGGTTTGCTTTTGCAAATAGCCAGCAACTTGGGTGGCCGCACTTTGTGTTAATTCAATTGCCATGAGTGTAGATTTGAGGTTAACCGATAGAATAAGCTTTAAGTGGTGATTTTAACCCTAAAACCAATACATGAATGATCTTTTCTTATTTGGTTAAGCGCTAGGGATTTTTTTCAAATCAATATCGATTGCGGTCAGCACCCCCAACAAAATTTTGACTTCTTCTTGGCTTAAATCAGCTTTATAAAAAATCCGCCTTATTTTACGCATCACGATATCAGGGTTGCCTTTGTAAAAGTCTACACTTTTTGACGTGTTATCCCATCGTTGAAAAAAATACTGCACCTCTAATGAGGTGGCTTTATCAGAATGGTGTTTCTTCCCTACATCAACCGAGAGAGCACTCGGTTCAGTGGAACCCATTTTTATTTCATATAGCACTACCATTACGGCCGCTGCTAAATTTAAAGAGCGATGCATGTCATCAACAGGAATGTTAACCAATCCTTCGCAAACATCCAGTTCTTCGTTAGTTAAGCCACTACGCTCACGGCCAAATACCAGCGCAATCTGATCAGCAGCAGCCGAGTTATTTATTTGCTCACTTAACTCGCGCGGACTGTATTGCGGCCAAGACACAGAGCGCAATCGAGCGCTTATCCCGTAAACCTGACTACACCCTTCAACCGCTTGCGCTAAATCTGGGAAGACCTGCGCATTGTCTAAGATATCATCAACCCCGGCGGCCATGGCATTGGCTTGATCGCTGGGGAATTTTTCTGGGTCAACCAACACTAAGTTAGTCAGACCCATATTGGCCATGGCACGGGCAGTGGAGCCAATATTGCCAGGATGACTGGTATTCACCAACACAACTCGAATACGTTCTCGATTAATCATCGATTAACAATAAATAGATTAGAAATAAGAGCAGCGATTATAAATCCTTAATGCCTAGAAATTTTAGTTGATCCCAACTAAATCAAGCAATAAGTTGTGTTCCAATTACTCATCCCATCACGGGATATCTAGTACAGGGGTAATCTCTAAAGGCTTTTCGCCTTAAGCTATAGACAGACGTTGCTCTCTTAAAAAAGTATAAAGACCGGTTCCGATAATGATGACCGAGCCCACAATAGTGAGTAAATCCAATTTTTCACTAAAAATAAAAATGCCTACTATCAGAGAAAATAATAGCCGAGTGTATCTAAACGGAGCGACAATTGAGGCTTCACCTACCCGCATTGCTGACACAATGGCGTAATATCCCGAAATGCTAAACACAATGGCGCACCCTAAGTAGGCTGCGTCTTGCCCCGAAACAGGCTCGATGGACTGGGAAGTCATTCCCAAGGAAACCACACCCGCAACGATCAACGAAGCAAAGGCTTGGAACGAAATAATTGAAGACGCTACTTGCTCGGGGATAACGCGCGTCACTAAGTCTCGTATAGAGACACCTAATACGGCCACCAAAACCCACAGGACAGAAGGGTTAAAGTCGCCAAAGCCAGGCTTAATAATCAACAACACACCGGTAAAACCAATACAAATAGCCAACCACCGCCGCCAACCGACTTTCTCGCCTAAAAACAAGGCCGCTCCCATTGTTATGGCTAGCGGGGTAACTTGAAAAACGGCCGCCACTACGGATATGGGCACCAAAGACAATGCGGTCACAAATGCCGTCGCGGCTACCGCCTCTGCGAGCATTCGAGCTACTGTCGCTCGCGTCCACACCGCAGCCTCAAACAGGCTATGGCCTTTAACTTTGGCCATCGCGGCAAAAAACGTTGAACTAAAAACACCCAAGGTAATGAGTATTTGGCCGATAGATATGGACCCTGACAAGTGCTTTATAAAAGCATCCTCTATCGTGAATCCGGCCATTGCGATAAGCATTAGCAGTATTCCGTTTCGGTTGTTTATCTTGTTGTTCAAGGCTCAATCAATCATTAGGTTCGAGAGTTGAGTAATATATGCCAAGGCCATGACTAAAGGAACTTTCTCAGCGGATAAAGAGAGGCTAATATTTCGAAGATCTAATTTCCGTGAGTGCCAGTACATGCGCTGTTTGCTTATTAGGGCGTGTTTGTCAGGATAAAGAAAGTAACTTGATGTGCTGTATTAATTATTTATCTCTCTTTCTTACGAAGAGAAAAATAATTCAATGAATTGGTCGGGGCGAGAGGATTTATGCTGCGCTTCCTGCTTCGCACCCTTTGGGTCATCGCACTACGTGCGATGGGCAAAACTGCTCCTGCAGTTTTGTGAAACTTTAATTCGGTTCCATACTCCTCTCAATGCATTTAATTATGTTTTCTCTCTTTCTAACGAAGAGAAAAATAATTCAATGAATTGGTCGGGGCGAGAGGATTTGAACCTCCGACCACTACTCCCCCAGAGTAGTGCGCTACCAGGCTGCGCTACGCCCCGATTATTCAAAACAGACAAGACAAAAAAATGAGCCGCGCTGGCTCATCTTAGTTTTTACAACTTGTGAGGTATTTTACTTTAACATCGACACAACTTCATCTAATTCCTTGATGATTTGTGCAATGGTTTTCTTGGCGTCTGCTGCTGAAGCCATTTTTACATTAGTGGCTTGATCTTCGCCGTTTTCAATTGACTCCAACTTTATGCGAGCACCTGAAATAGTGAAACCATCGGCATATAGCAATGCGCGAATTGTACGTACCAGCTCTACTTCATGACGCTGGTAATAGCGTCGATTACCGCGTCGCTTGACGGGCTTCAGTTGATCAAATTCTTGCTCCCAATAACGCAGCACATGTGGCTTAATGTCGCATAGCTTACTGACTTCACCTATGGTGAAATAGCGTTTCCCTGGTATGGCAGGTAGGTCCATGGTGCCAGTATTAAGCATCGTCATTGTTTCAAATTATTGTTTCTGTGCGATTATTCTTGTTAGTACCGAGGAATTATCGCTTATCCGTTTTTTAAGTTTCTGGCTAGCTCTAAATGTAACCACCCTTCTAGCTGAAATGGGCACTTCTTCTCCCGTTTTAGGGTTGCGTCCTGGTCTGGGGCTTTTATCTCTCAGTACGAAACTACCAAAGCCAGAGATTTTGACCACTTCTCCTCCTTCTAGAGATGTTCTAATTTCTTCGAAGAACTGATCGATAATATCCTTGGCTTCACGTTTATTAAAGCCTACTTCTTCAAATAACGCTTCGGCTAGCCTGGCTTTAGTTATTGTCATAAGCAGATATTAAACTTAAATTAGGTTCTCAATTGAGCATCAAACTTCTCACCAAGACTGATAAGCATCGCACCTATCGTTGACTCAACTTCTTCAGATGAAACACTATCACTTATAGATTGAAAAGTTAAGCTGACAGCGAGGCTCTTTTTGCCCTGCTGAACTTTTTCGCCCGTATAAGTATCAAATATAGTGCATTTTTTCAACAACTTTCCTCCTTTTTTTGTAATTTCATTCAGTATTTGTTGTGAGGGGATAGTCATATCTACCACCAAAGCAATATCCCGCTTTGATTCAGGGAATCGAGAAAGGTCAGTAAATGCAGGCAAGCTGGACGTACTAACCGCATTCAAATCGAGTTCAGCTAAGTAAGTCGCATTATTTAAGTCAAAGTAATTTTGTAGGCTTGGGTGCAATGCCCCTATTAAACCAATTGCATTCCCATCCAACGTAATCGTTGCAGATTGCCCTGGGTGCAAAGTTTTTTCATTTGTCGTTGCTTGATACTGGATACGTCCAGATAAGCCCAAACTAGCAAATAAACGATCTAATTCTCCTTTTAAATCGTAATAATCTGCAAGTTCGCTGTCGCCAGCCCAGTGCATCGCTTTTCTCGTTCCAGATAAAAGCAATGCCATCTTTGGGGTTTCTTTAACACCGGTTTCACTGCTACTTTGTGGTTCGAACACATTGCCCAATTCAAAATAACGATGCCGTTGATGTTGGCGTTGTTGATTGACTCTGGCGGTATTGAGTAAGCCAGTCCATATGCTTAAACGCATCTGCGACATATTATCCGCTATCGGATTGGCTAAATTCACTGTTGCTGTATCGCCAAATAAGGCTTGTTGATCACTCGGATCAACAAAACTATAAGAAACAACTTCGCGAAAATTGGCTTGCGCTAGCTGGGTCTTAATTTGGATGGGTGGAATCGTTGTTTCAAGCGTATTTTCTGGCGCTTGATGCAGTTTAGGCAACCTTGGTTGGATTTTATCTAAGCCAACCGTTCTCCCTACTTCCTCAATGAGGTCATGCTCTCCAGTCACGTCAAAACGCCAACTGGGTGGCACCACGTTCCAACCGTCAGTTGATGTTGAAATATCCATGCCTAAGCGAGTGAGGAAATCTTCAACTTGGGTTGCTTCCACAGCTAACCCCAGCAATTTGGTAATTCGCCCGGGCCGCAATGTAATGCTTTCTGCCGATGGCATAACAGCTTCATCAAGGGTGTCAATTATTTCACCGTATTCACCACCCACAATTTCTTGCAGAAGCTCACTAGCGCGCTCGCAGGCCCGCTTAGCCAATAAATAATCAACCCCGCGCTCAAAACGATGTGACGCATCTGTGTGCATACCTAATCGCCTAGCGCGACCGATGATCGCATCAGGGGCGAAATGCGCAGCTTCTAGGTAAATATCTTTTGTTTGCTTATCTATGGCCGACCCTAGGCCACCCATTACACCCGCTAGTGCGATAGGACTTTGCTCGTCTGTAATCAGCAGCATATCGCTATCTAATTCAACGGTTTGGCCATCTAGCAATAGCAATGTTTCGCCCTGGTCAGCCATACGAACGGTTATATCTCCACTTATTTTGCCGTGATCAAAGGCATGCATTGGCTGCCCTAATTCAATCATCACATAATTGGTTACGTCAACGATTGGATCAATGCTACGTAAACCCACGCGCCGCAGTTTCTCCTGCATCCAGTCAGGAGACTGGGCATTGGCGTTTATGTTCTTAATAATTCTGCCAACGTATCTGGGGCAAGCTTTGGGGGAAGCCAGTGTGACCTTACGGACGTCTTTATGACTAGCCGCAATAGAAGCCACTTCAATAGGCGTAAAATCGGCTTTGGCAATCACGCCCATTTCTCGTGCAACACCCGCAATGCTCAGGCAATCACCTCTATCTGGTGTTAGGTCAACATCAATGAGGTTGTCATCCAGTTGCAAATAATCATCGATGAGATCGCCGACTTTTGCTTCGTCACCTAATAGCATTAAGCCACTAGACTGTTCTTCAAAACCGAGCTCTGCAGCGGAGCAAATCATTCCGCATGAATCAACCCCTCTAACAGAGCGTTGTTCTATCTTCAACCCATTGGGTAATACAGCGCCGTCGATGGCCACGGGAGCCTTAATGCCTAATGCGGCATTTGCTGCTCCACACACAATAGTGAGCTGTTCGCCAGTGCCAACATCAACCTGACAAATGTTGAGCTTATCGGCATCGGGGTGACGTTCTATGGCCACCACTTCACCTATCTTTACTAACCCACCCAGTTTAACAATGGGTTCAACTGTCTCTACTTCTAAACCAGCTTGAATTAAGTTTTCACACAGTTGCTGCGTTGAAACAGATAGGGCAACCCACTCGCGTAGCCATGATTCACTAATTAACATGTCTTAGGCCTTAAATTGTTGGAGAAAATCAATTTCATTATCGAAAAATAAGCGTAGGTCATTTACGCCATAACGAAGCATGGTTAGACGTTCTACGCCCAAGCCAAAGGCATAACCCGAATACTCTTCGGGATCTATATTACCGTGCTTCAACACTTCTGGGTGCACCATGCCGCAGCCCAATATTTCGATCCAACCTGATTTTTTACAAATTCGACACCCTTCACCATCGCAGAACACACACGAAATATCCACCTCAGCTGACGGCTCGGTAAAAGGGAAATACGATGGGCGAAAACGCACGCCTAAATCTTTCTCAAAAAATGCCTGCAAAAAGTAAATCAAAATACCCTTTAAGTCAGCGAACGATAAGTCCTTGTCGATCGCCAAACCTTCTAGCTGATGAAACATAGGCGTGTGGGTTACATCAGAATCACAACGATAAACACGTCCAGGTGCTATCACCTGTATAGGCGGCTTATTTTCGTGCATATAGCGAATCTGCACGGGTGAAGTGTGTGTTCGTAGGACCGTACTTTCGTCAATATAGAAAGTATCGTGCATCGCCCGAGCAGGATGACTTTCTGGAATGTTTAGTGCTTCAAAATTGTAATAATCCGTTTCAATTTCTGGTCCTTGCGCTATGGAAAATCCAACTTTGCTAAAGATTGCTTCCATCCTTTCCATCGTGCGGGTGATAGGATGGATCGATCCTTCTTCGTCAGCATTTCGACCAGACAAAGTGACGTCTATTTTTTCAGACGCCAACTTAGTATTGAGCGCGGTAAGCTCAATCGCAATACGCTTGGTTTCCAAGGCATCTTGTACTGATTGACGCACCGCATTGACCGAATTACCAAACTCTTTGCGTTCTTCGTGAGGCAAACTGCCAATACGTTTGAGCTGTAGGGTAATGGTGCCTTTTTTCCCTAGCTCGTCAACTCGAATTTGCTCAATTTCGGCCGCAGTGGTTGCAGCAGAGATTGCCGCAAGTGCCGAAGAATTAATGGAATCTAATGAATTGGATTCAGTCACAATATAAAAGAAGGTGTTAGTTGTTGTAGTTCTAGCGTAACAAAAAAAAGGAGGGCTATCGCCACTCCTTTTTCTAATCCAGAGACTTATCTATCGCAAAATCGATAGACTTAAAGCCTCTCGTTAAGCAGCAGCTGCTTCAGTTGCAGCCAGTGCGTCTTTTGCACGGGCTACTAAAGCAGTAAAGGCTTCTTTATCGTGTACTGCAATGTCAGCCAGTACTTTACGATCTAGATCAATTGCTGCTTGACTTAAGCCATTCATGAAACGGCTGTAGCTCATTTCATTAGCACGCGCTGCAGCGTTGATACGGGCAATCCATAACTGACGGAATTGACGTTTACGCTGCTTACGGTCACGATAAGCATATTGACCTGCTTTAGTGACAGCTTGCTTAGCAACTTTATATGTACGGCTTCTAGCGCCGCGGTAACCTTTTGCTAAGGCTAATATTTTCTTGTGGCGCTTCTTAGCGGGTACTCCACGTTTTACTCTTGGCATCTTTTAGTCCTCTAGCTATAGGGAAGCATCTTTTGAATAGATGCATGATCATTTTCATGAACGGTTAAACCTTCACGAAGATGACGCTTACGTTTACTAGATTTCTTTGTCAAAATATGACGCAGATGCGATTGTGAGCGCTTAAATTTGCCAGAGCCGGTTTTTCTAAACCGTTTAGCTGCGCCACTGTGTGTTTTTAACTTAGGCATATTACCTCTAATTTTTCATTACTTATCGATACACTACGCGACCCACCCAACTTGCTTTACAAGCTAAAACGGGTACTTTACCTTTTTGGCGCGAGTACCATTACCATTTGACGACCTTCAAGCAACGGAGCGGCCTCTACCGTTGATGTCTCTTCAAGATCATCACGAATCCTTTCTAACATTTCAAGGCCCAGTTCACGATGTGCCATTTCTCGGCCTCGAAAACGCATCGTTACTTTCGCCTTGTTTCCTTCATCCAGAAACTTAGTCAAGTTCTTAAGCTTTACAGCGTAATCACCGACATCCGTACCCGGTCGAAATTTGATTTCTTTAATTGTTGTTTGCTTGGTCTTTTTCTTGCCTTCTTGTCGCTTTTTGCGATCATTGTAAACCTGCTTACCGTAATCTAAAACACGACATACAGGTGGCTCAGCATTAGGCGAAATTTCCACCAAGTCTAGCGTTTTAGATTTAGCCAGCGCCAGCGCTTCAGCAATCGGCACAACTCCAACTTGATTACCTTCGTCGTCAATTAATCGAACAGGGTCAGAGACAATGTTCTCGTTAATCGCAACTCTCTTTTTTTTGGCTATGGTGAATCCTCTAACAATTAAAATATTTCATACAAATAAAACAAACTAGAACGCCTTTTGCCTAAGGCAATTTAGGCAGACTATGATTGTTACACCCCTTCTGTCTGCAAATGAGTCATTAAAGCATCTAAGCTCATCGTGCCTAAATCAGACCCGTCCCGACTTCGAACAGAAACTTGGTCATTTTCCACCTCGTTATTACCAACAACGACAAGATAAGGAATACGTCCTAAAGTGTGCTCGCGGATTTTAAAGCCGATCTTCTCGTTTCTCAAGTCACAAATTGCCCGTAAGCCACTATTTTTCAGCTTTTCGGTCACTTTTTGCGCGTAATCCGCTTGGTTGTCCGTAATCGTCAATACTGCGACCTGTTCTGGCGCTAACCAAAGCGGAAATTTTCCCTCATGATGCTCGATCAAAATGCCGATAAAACGCTCAAATGAACCCAACAAAGCACGGTGCAACATCACCGGTACTTGCTTGTCGCCATTTTCATCAATATAGCTGGCATCCAAACGGCCTGGCATTGAAAAATCTACCTGCATCGTGCCGCACTGCCAGACTCGGCCAATACAATCTTTTAACGAAAATTCGATTTTAGGTCCATAAAAAGCGCCCTCTCCTGGCAACACTTCAAACGGCAATTCTTTAGCATTCAGTGCGCTGGCCAGCGCCGCTTCGGCTTTATCCCATACTTCGTCGCTACCCACACGCTCTACGGGGCGAGTAGACAAACGATAGATTACTTCGGTAAAGCCTAAAGTTTTATAAATATCATGTAAGAAATCAATGAACTCACCGACTTCTGATTGAATTTGATCTTCCGAACAGAAAATATGGCCGTCGTCTTGCACAAAACCGCGTACGCGCATAATGCCGTGCAGCGAGCCCGATAATTCATTTCTGTGGCAGGAGCCAAATTCCGCGAAACGCAAAGGCAAATCACGGTAGCTTTTGATACCTTGGTTAAATACCTGAATATGGCATGGGCAGTTCATCGGCTTAATCGCAAAACTACGATCTTCCGATTCAACAGTAAACATTCCGTCGCCAAATTTATCGGCATGACCAGACGCTTCCCACAAAGACATATCAACCACTTGCGGGGTATTCAATTCTTTATAGTTGCGCTTAGTTTGCTCGCGGGCCATGAAGTCACGCAAGGTTTTATATATCTGCCAACCCTTTGGATGCCAAAATACCATCCCCGGTGCTTCTTCTTGCAAGTGGAAGAAATCCAGTTGCTTACCAATCTTACGATGATCACGTTTCTCGGCTTCGGTCAGGTTGTGAAGGTATTGCTTTAATTGTTTCTTGTCCGGAAAGGCCGTACCGTATATGCGTTGTAGCATTTCGTTGTTTGAGTCACCGCGCCAATACGCGCCCGCCACTTTAGTCAACTTAAACGCCTTTAGATGCGAGGTGCTAGGCACATGCGGGCCACGACACAGATCAGTAAAGTCGCCTTGATTGTACAAAGACAAATCTTCATCACTGGGAATAGATTCTATTATTTCTGCTTTGTATTTTTCGCCTATCGAATGAAAATACGCAACAGCATCCTCTCGAGACTTCAAGCTGCGAACCACTGGAAGATCTTGAGCGGCTAACTCTTCCATGCGCTTTTCAATAGTAGCCAAATCAGTTTCAGAAAAACCTGGCGCATAAGCAAAGTCATAGAAAAAACCGTTATCTATAACCGGCCCGATCGTTACTTCGGCTTCTGGATACAACTGTTTTACCGCTTGCGCCAACAAATGTGCTGCTGAATGGCGAATAACCTCGAGGCCAGCTTCGTCGCGATTAGTAATAATCGCGATACTTGAATCTTCTTGTATCAGGGTTTTGGTGTCCACCAATACATCGTTTATGCGCCCAGCTAATGCGGCTTTCGCTAAGCCAGGGCCAATGTCCATCGCGACATCATGAACAGAGATGGCGTTATCATAATTTCTTACAGAGCCATCGGGAAGCGTTACTTGGGGCATAGTAGTGACCTTTAATCAGTGGCGCCCTATACCAAAGGGCGCGTGTGTCAGTTATATCTAGTTGAACTTGCTTGTTTAACTAAATAGTTAGTAATTTGGTAGGCACGGTCGGATTCGAACCGACGACTCCCACCATGTCATGGTGATGCTCTAACCAGCTGAGCTACGCGCCTGAAATTTTAGGTCGAGAAGTTTACACAGTTGCCAAAGGAGGTTCAACGACAAAACCGCCCGCAAACTGGAAAAAGCTATTCAGAATGCGAATGAGTTTCCGCTTTTGTCGGCGTCACCTTGTGCATTGTGCTGTGGTCGTGCTCTGCTTTACCGTGCGCTGGAAGTATTTTAGTCACCACTGCTTCCACCGTTTGAGTGCTACCATCATCATAAGTGAACACCATGCTATGCGACTCACCTTCAACAAGGTCGTGATTCAAATTAAAAATCATAAAATGTCGACCTTGCGCACCAAACATCGTCGACCCGTGCGAGGGAATTTCAACGGCTTCAAGTTGGCGCATTCTCATTACCCCTGCTTCCATGGTGTTTTCGTGCATTTCAACGTGAGAACCCAGTTCACTACTTGCACTTACCAGCGTTCGACTCTGATCCGTATGATTGCTTATCAGCATATAGGCGGCTGTCACTATTTGACCGGGTGGCATGGCCCGGATAACCGCTTGTTCAATTTGCATTTGAGCTAAAACCGGGATTGAAAGACAGCTTGCCAATGCAATGGAAGTTGCCGCTACCAAAAGTTTGAATTTCATTAAAAATATGAAGAAATAAATTGGCCGTATATTATAATTTTACACTGGTGAATTAGCCATGAATTTGCTTACTGTAAAAGGCAAATATTTCATCAACAGTCTCTAGAAATCAACGCCCGTACAATGCGGCGACGCTAGCTTGAGTGTTCGCCCCAATTGGATTTTTTTTCTAACACTTACACGACGCCTCAAACGTTGATTTACCAGCTTCATGGTAGATAAATCAATTTCTTCGTTCGTTAACAATTGGGTATATAAATTAATCGCTTCGTCGCGGTTAATGCTCCGTTGATCCGCTTTCATATCATAAGCCTCTGCCAAGGCCAGTTCGACGTTAGCCTCTTCGCTTTGCATATTTAGTAACTTCCCGGTATGACCAAGCTGACTCAAGCTACGCAACCGAATCTCATAAAGTGTGCGAGACTCTTCATCACGTACTCGAGGTGATTGCTTTTGAAATCGATCGTTGGCGGACAAAGCCAACTCAGCATGCCCACAATGCAAATAGATACCTTGATTAAATATCGCTAGCTGAGCGTTACTTGGTGCAAGGGCCAGCAAGCTCTCACTTAAACCAGCGTAAGCACACACTTCAGGAACTTGCCAATTAACCTCATTGATCAGCGCTCTGGCGGCTTCCGGGCCAAACTCTACTGAGCTTGTGACAGCTTGCTTAATAAGGTTTAGACCTTTGCTCGAATCCCCTTTCAGGTTGAATAATTTAGCTAGCCAGCTAAGGTCATCTGGCACATTGCCGCTGTGGTATTCGTATAAACCCATCACCAGCTGTAAACTCGGGTGTTCAGGATAAACAAGTAGCAGGCGCTGCGCTTGTTCGTTCGCTGAATGTGCCATACGAAACGCTGAGATGGGTTGACCTTCAGAAAACCGTATCCTCGCAGTGTGCGCCATAGCAATGACATAAGCTAACCCTATCCTATGATCAACTTCAGCCCTTTTACCTTGTTCCGCGCTTTGCTTTTGGAGCGACTTCACACTTGCCAATGCCATTTCTAAGCCCTGCTTCCTCGCCGCGCCATCTCCTTCAAAATAAGCTTCTGTCCATTTCGCTAGCGCAAGATAAAAATCGGCAAGTAAAAATGTCGGATCGATGGATTTACGCCGCTCCAATAACGCAACCGCCTCGTCATGTTGATCGTTCAACATCAATAGGTAGGCTTCGCGTGCCTTAGGCTGATGACAATCTTGCAAGCTTTCGCTGCTAGTAGCAACACTTCCTGCTAGAAGCAGCGCAATAGAGAACCCTAACGAAATACTGGCGCGTCTCGCGTAAGGCCTCAATTTAGGCAGGGAACCCGAGCACGAAGGAACTGTTCGATAATTTGATCATTTTTTGGATAAGTTGAATCAAGCCAAACTTGCCCGCGTTGATTACGCAGCCAAGTGAGTTGCCGTTTAGCCAACTGACGCGTTGCTGCGCAGCTTTTGTCTATCATGCCTTGCCGATCATACTCTCCCTGTAAATACGACCACACTTGGCGGTAGCCAACACAGCGCATTGAGGCTAGCTCTAAATGCAAATCCCCTCTCGCTTTAAGGCCGGCCACCTCTTCAATTAGCCCATTGTCTAACATTTGCGCAAAGCGTAGCCCAATTTTATGGTGCAAAACAGATCGCTCTGGATGGGTAATATTGAACTTTAACAAAGGGCAATCTAAACGCTTTGGCTTTGATTGCGCCATGGCGACGCTAGGCTTTAACCCGGTAAGTCGATATATCTCAAAGGCTCTCTGTATTCGCTGTTGATCTGCACCATTAATGCGTTTGGCGCTATCGGAATCGATGGCCTTTAGCTGTTCATACATCGCGCCCCAGCCAATTTTACTGGCCTCTTCATCTATCGCAGCGCGAGTTTTTTCGTCAGCGCCAGGCAAGTCAGACACCCCATTCTCAAGCGCAGAGAAATAGAACAAACTGCCCCCCACAAATAAAGGAATACGCCCTTGCTCATGAGAAGTCTTAATGATTTCAAGCGCGTCGTCTCGAAACTGCGAGGCATCATAAGTTTCAGACGGATCTCGGATATCAATCAGTTGGTGCGGTGAAGTCGCTTGCTCTTGTTTGGTGAGTTTTGCAGTACCAATATCCATGCCTCGGTATACTTGCGCTGCATCAACGTTGACCAAATCGATTCCCGACTCATCAGCAAACTTAGCAGCCAATTGGATGGCCAACTGAGTTTTACCGGTAGCGGTTGAGCCCGCTAAGAATATAACGGGTAACTGACGACCTAGTGCCCGCGTTGAAACCACTTGTCCAAATCTTCGATGCTTACCGATACCCAAGTGGGCCGACCGTGATTGCATTGGCCTGATCGCTCTACCACTTCCATTTCTCTTAACAAGGCATTCATTTCAGGAATGGTCAACTGACGATTCGCTCTTACCGCACCATGACAGGCTTTGGTGGATAGTATCTCTCTTATATTTGACTCAATTCGGTCGCTGCCACCCAGTTCGCCTATATCTGCCAATACATCGTGTATCAGGGTCGGCATATCGGCTCTACTGAGTATTTCAGGAATTTGCCTTAGCACTAATTCGTGTTCACTTAAGAAATCCAACTCCAAACCCATTGTCCGAAAATGCGGCAGGTGCTTTTGAGCCGTAACCGCTTCAGTCGGGCTCAAAACGATTTGTACGGGGACCAGCAACGGCTGACAAGCCACCTCATCACTAGAAAGCTGGCTTTTCATTTCTTCGTATTTGATGCGTTCATGCGCCGCATGCATATCCACCAATATCAAGCCGTGTACAGATTCAGCCAGTATATAAATGCCTTTAAGTTGCGCTAAGGCAAAACCGAGTGGTGGAATGTCTTGCTCATCAATACGCGCTAGCGGGTTAATAGCTTGTTGTTGATCAGCACTATCAAACTTATTTTGAGCCATACTGTCGCCCCGAATGCCCCCACTCGGATGCAAAGCATCATAAGCAGCGATTTGCTCGCCTGCATTAAACTTAAACGCACCTTGCTTAGTGGGCGTCGACTGGTAAGTATCAAAATTACTCAGTGGTGAGGTGCCTTGTACAGACGGATTATGAGCGCCGCCACCTTGGTTAAATAAACCGCTACTCGCCCCCATCACCCCAGATAAGGCCGCTTGAGCCGGCGGTAAATTGTCTCCCGGGCGTATATCTGCAATCAACTTATTTAAGCTTCGGTAGATAAAGTCATGAACCCGGCGGGTGTCTTTAAAACGCACCTCTGTTTTAGAGGGGTGTACATTCACATCCACTTCACTTGGATCGATTTGTAAATACAAAACAAAAGCAGGATGGCGCCCTGAATACAGTACATCGGCATAAGCGCGCTTCACGGCATGGGCAATCAGTGGGTCTTTGATCGCTCTGCCATTAACGAAAAAATATTGTAAGTCTCGCTGGCTACGCGAAAACGTGGGTAACGCTACCCAGCCTTGTAAGGCCAAGTCATTTTGTTGGTCGGTGAATCGCACCGTGTTTTGCTGAAATTCCGCACCGCAGATAGATTTCACTCTCGCATCTTGCTCCGCATCGCTATTGGCGATGGCACAATCTATTTTTTTTTTACCGTTATGGCTTAAGCTAAATGCGACGTCAAATCGTGATAGTGCAAGCCGACGAATGTTTTGATCTATGTATTTGTATTCAGTTTGTTCTGTACGCAAGAATTTACGTCGCGCAGGCGTGTTATAAAACAAGTCTTCAACGACCACTGTGGTACCTGTTTCGCGGGCGATCGGCTTGGGTTCACCCCCATCTTCACCACCGAAGCAATTAAGCACGTAACCTGAATCTGCGCCTTGCATTTTCGAACTTAAGGTTAATTTAGAAACCGCTGCGATGCTAGGCAGCGCTTCTCCACGAAAGCCCAAACTCATAATCGAGTATAAATCGTCAAAAGATTTTAGCTTACTGGTGGCATGGCGAGACAATGCCAATGCCAATTCCTCTTTAGGAATCCCAAAGCCATTATCTTCAACTTTTACCAATTTGAGTCCCCCATTTTCGATCCCAACGTCAATATGGTTTGATCCAGCATCTAGGCTATTTTCCAATAATTCTTTGAGCAATGACGCCGGTCGTTCTATCACCTCGCCAGCCGCAATTTGGTTAATTAATCGGTCATCTAACAGCTGGATATTCTTTCTTATCATGGCGCCATCCTAGCAGAAAGAGTGGGCGATTTTTTGACGAAATTGCGCACGCCATTTAAAATTGCGTTGGCAAGTTTTTCCTGATGACTACTACTTCTTAACAGCTTTTCTTCATGCGGGTTGGTGATAAAAGCGGTCTCAACCAAAATAGAGGGAATGTCAGGTGACTTCAGCACCACAAATCCCGCTTTCTCTACGTTTTTCTTATGTACCTTGCCAATTTTTTTCAATTCACTTAGCACCGATTTTGCAAACAAAATACTTTCATGGTTGGTGTTACTCATCGACATATCTAACAACACCTCTACCAAGGTTTCATCTCGGTCTGCGATGCTTACGCCGCCAGCCAAATCGGCCGCATTTTCTTTATTGGCTAACCAACGAGCTTCCTCACTGGACGCCCCTGTTGAAGACAATGTGTAAACCGAAGAACCGCGTGCTTTAGCACTGCGAAAACCATCCGCGTGTATCGAAACAAAAAGATCTGCTGGATGGGCGCCTCGGGTACGAGCCAAGCTGATCCTCTTCCTTAAAGCAATAAAATAGTCACCTTCACGTACCAGAAAAGCCTGCATATTCGGCTGTTTATCAATCTTGGACTTGAGGCGTTTAGCGATGGCAAGCACCAACGATTTCTCGGTACTGTGTTTGCCCAAGGCACCTGTATCCTCTCCGCCATGGCCCGCATCAATCGCCACAATCAAAGGGCCTCTGATTTTGTTGGATAGATTAGTGGGCTTGCTGTTACCGAGTTCAGTTTGAGTCGCTGGCGTTTCAGGGGCTTTGGCTTTGGGGGCTTGCGCTTGCGCCTTCACCGCTACGTTACTAGCCATGACATCAAACACTAAACGATAGTTATACCCTGCTGCTGGCTTTAACAATAACACCGTTATATTGACTGATTGGCGTAAATCCATTACCAAGCGCGTTACACCAGGCTTTGGCACACCAGAACGAAAACGTTTTAAAAACTGACCAGTATTATCATCCAAAGGCAGTTTTGCTGCACTTTTCGATCGCGCTATGTCCACCACAAAACGCGCGGGACTTTGTAAGAAAAAAGTTTTATATTGAGGCTGCTCGCTCAAATCTAGGACCACCCGAGAACGGTCTGGTGAATGCCAAACACGAATATCTTGAAGTTGGGTAGCTGCTGATGCGCTAAAAGGACTCAATATGAGCAAGCACACCAAAGCGCGACATAACAATGCCCATCGCCCCAGCGGTTGCCAACACGTTTGAGAAATCAAGATTAGAGTGTTGATTCTGTTTGGTCGCAAAAACTACGCAAAATTTAAAAGCGCCTTAAGCAATTGTTTTATTAACGAGCAAACTAACACGCCTACCCACCACTTCATGTTCGATTGAAACTTGTACATCTGCGTCCGGAACGAAGCCCTCAGCACGATATGGCCATTCGATCAAACATATATTACGTCCATCAAACAAATCACGCGCACCAGTAGCTTCCAACTCGTCAGCGGATTCTAATCGATACAAATCGAAGTGATGCACATCATAGTCATCAAACTGATACGTTTCTATCAGTGTATAAGTTGGGCTATTAACAGGGCCTGTATGACCGAGCAATCGAAGCATGGCCCGAATCAGTGTGGTTTTTCCCGCACCAAGGTTCCCTTCAAAATAGACCACATCTCCTGGCGCAATTAAGTGCACAAGCTCACTGGCATAATCTTGCATAGCGGATTCGCTAGCTAAATAAATAGATTCTAAGGGCTTGTCGTGGGACATAGAGGTCAATCTTCAGTCAAAGGTAGAATTAGTCTTACACGTATAAGACTGCTAGCAGTTATTATAAGAGCTATGACACCGATAACAAACCATTCAGACGAAGAAGATTTACTAAATCAAATCGAATTGCTGGCGACCAGCCTGGGGTTTGATGCAGTAGGTGTCTCTGATATTGATCTAACCGAGGCACAAGGACATTTACTGGAATGGCTGGACAACGGCTTTCACGGCAGCATGGCGTATATGCAACACCATGGAGCGAAGCGTTGGGACCCCAAGCAATTAATCCCGGGAACAGTTAGTGTCATCAGCGTTCGCATGAACTATTTAACGCAAAACCAAGATCTAGCCATCGAACAGCTAGACGCCCCCGACAAAGCCTATATATCGAGATATGCGCTGGGCCGTGATTACCATAAATTAATACGTCATCGTCTAGCCAAATTGGTAAAGCAGATTGAAGCGCTTATTGGCCCGTTTGGATATCGAGTATTTACCGACAGCGCTCCGGTGCTCGAAAAGCCACTTGCCGCCAAAGCAGGCTTAGGCTGGATGGGAAAGCACTCAAATATCTTACATAAAGAAGCTGGGTCGTGGTTTTTCTTAGGCGAAATATACGTAGATTTCCCGTTAAAGCCCAGCGAACCGGTAGATAATAATTGCGGCGATTGCACCCGTTGTATCGATGTGTGTCCAACCGCAGCGATTGTTGCACCTTATGTGGTTGATGCCCGGCGTTGTATCTCTTATCTAACCATCGAAAACCACGACGCGATACCCGTTGAATTACGCAGCATGATGGGAAATCGAATCTATGGTTGCGATGATTGCCAGTTATTTTGTCCTTGGAACCGGTTCGCCAAGCTTTCCGTTGAAAGTGACTACCAAGCCCGTCATGGGCTCGACGACATTTCTTTATTGGAACTATTTACCTGGACAGAACAACAGTTTTTAACCCGCTTTGAAGGTTCTGCCATTAGAAGGATTGGTTTCCAAAATTGGTTGAGAAATTTGGCTGTAGCCTTGGGCAACGCCCCTTATGGCCAAAGTATCATTGACGCGTTAGCCGCCAAAAAAATAATCGCATCAGATATGGTCAATGAACACATAGATTGGGCCATATGCGAACAAATGAATAAAAAGGTCGTATAAAAAAATTAACTAACTTTAAATCAGCAAGTTAGGCATAATTGATTGTCAAATATTTGTACAACCCCGTCATAAACCCACCCTCTGACTTGCTTAGGTGGTGAATAATAATTTAGAAGGTACGGTTATTTTGATTTGCCCAGCTTGCCAACAGCCCCTCCCTGAAACCAATCGATTTTGTGGGCAATGTGGCCTTGCCATTATCGTAGATGCGGCGTCAAAAATGGACGAAGCAGTAGACAAGACACGTCCTGGCCGTCGTTATGTCACCGCTTTGTTTATCGACATTGTTGGCTCCACCCAACTGGTTAAAACATTTGACCCAGAAGAGCTACAACGAATTATGCAGGTTTATCAAAAGCAAAGCGAAGAAGTCATAAATGACTTTGGCGGCCGAGTCATCGAAGTACAAGGCGACGGCATTGTCGCCATTTTCTCCGGCCAAGAGAATGCCACTGAAAGCGCTGTACGAGCCGCTTACGACTTGGTGCAAAGCATCTTACAACTGCGATCGTTTGGTTCGGGTGACAAGGAAACCAAACTACAAACTCGCATCGGCATCGCAACAGGTGAAGCCTTAGTTCAAGCAGCAACCGACAATCAATTCGGCATACAAGTATTGGGCACCCCCAATTATTTGGCCTCACGCCTACAAGGTTTTGCAAAACCCAATGAAGTAGTGGTTTGCCCCGAGACCTATCGGCGCACTAACGGCTTTTTTGAATATACCGCGCTAAGTGACTTTCTTTTAAAGGGGTTTAAGGAAGTCGACAAAGTCTGGAAAGTAGAACAAGCCAACGACAGCGAAATTCGCTTTGAGGCTCGCAATCAAGTTTTAACACCACTAGTAGGCCGCAAAGAAGTGATCGATTCTATGCTTAATCGTTGGGGTCAAGCGCTTCAGAAACACGGTCAAGTGGTGATTTTGCGCGGGGAAGCGGGTATCGGAAAATCACGTGTTATTGCCGAGTTTGTTCAAAGGGTAAATCGCCGGTCGCCAGCCCATATGAAGCTAAACTATCAGTGTTCACAGTTTGCTAAGGAGGTGCCGCTCTACCCCGTTATGAAGCAAATCACCATGGCCACCGATATTAAACGTCATGATGCGAAAGGAGACATCTCTACAAAATTAGTCTCTCTCCTAAGTTCTTGGCAAGTCAACGAAGACCCATACAAAAATATCTTGATGCCCTTGGTGCACAATTCGCACAATAAGCGGGGCGATTCGACAGAATTAAGTGAATCACAAATTAGCTCGGCGATTAAGGCGTGCACACAACTGCCCATTTTCTTCACGTTTAGAGCGCCAGTACTCGTGGTTATTGAAGATATGCATTTTTCAGATGAAGCTTCTAAAGCTTTGCTAATGCAATCGATTAGGCGAGCCAAGCGATATCGAATAATGATTGTTGTCACCACCCGGCCAGATTTTGAACAACTAGATTCGAAAGAAGATTACGTCACAGAAGTCCCCTTAAAACGCTTGGCGAAACATAAAGCCTTGGAACTTTTGCAGAATGTAAAATTTGATAAACAACTGCCCGACAAAATTCGCCACGAGATACTTGATAAATGTGATGGCGTGCCGCTGCATTTGGAAGAAATGGCGCTACACATTGGAGAACATTTAGAAAAATCTGGCGGTGAAGAACAAATCGAAGGCATAAAGACGCCGGCCACCTTATTTGACTCGTTTATTGAACGCTTTGATCGTTACCCTGAGAGCGTACAAATGGTGGCCAGGGCAGCAGCGGCAATAGGCAGAGAGTTTGATCATCGGATACTGGCTCCTGTATTGGAAAGCTCAGAAGAAAGCGTGAGCCAAGCTATCAACGCGTTAATAGACAATGAACAAATTTATCCTAGCGCTGAAGAGTCAAATTATTTCATCTTTAAACACGCCCTGCTACGCGACGCTATCTACGATAACACGCTTAATCAGGTGAAATATAAACTTCACAAAAGCATTGTTGAGCACCTAAGCAATGAAGCCTCTAGCGAGTCGATCTTAACTATGAAGCAAATTGATCACCATCAAAAAATGCTAGGTAATTACGCTGCTTATGGCTAGTCGAGCTAGCAAGGTCTCCTTTATTACCTTCGTCAGTTATTTATCAGAGCAGATCAAAGGTCATCGCTTTTCTATCGACCCACAAGCAAAGGAGCTTAATCAACTGTTCGACCCGAACACCATTCATTATCGATTATCACGCCAAGTGATAGTAGATATTTATCAGACTCACCAGCTGCAAAACCTCAATCAAATCGTTGAACCCTACAAGGTATTGGACTCCTTGGGTATCATTCGAGGAAAACTGTTAGATAGTAATGGCGATATAGACCAGATCAATTTGATTGATTTAATCGGTGAATTAACAGTTCAATACTTTGAGCTTGAACCTCTCGCAGTACCAGCCCCGAAAAAGCAGGCGAAAGTGATTCCGTTCACACGCCGAGAGTAAAAAACTGGCGTTTCACCCTTTCATTACCTCAAGGTTATCGTTATAGCGTAGCTGGGCTTTTAGTGCAACTGAGTTTTAGAAAAATCTAAATCTGCCTTCAAAGAAACTTGAGCTTCAAGACTGATGGGGTTGAGTGTGTGTTGATATATCGGCAAATCACAACCCATTGCAATCGCCTCGCCTTGCTTCAACGACGCCAACATCGCATCCGTTAATTCAAATCGCGCAAAATGCACCGCTGAAGTTTTGTGTTCTGTTTCACGCTCCAAATCTTCGTTACATATCGGATTTACTTTTGCGTGCTCACCCACTTTCACCCAAATCATTTTCTCAATACCGATAAATTCTCCCAACTTAATACGTCGCTCATTTTCGTCTGGAAATTCAATCATAAACGTGGCCTTCCAGTTACTTCCATCCGGGATCATCGGGTTGTAAGTTTCCAGCTCTTCATTAATACCCTCAGCAACGAATATCTTTTCGATACGTAGCATCTCTTGAATTTGGTATTGCACCGTCAAACGATCTTCAAAATATAAACTGGCATTGGGGCCAATGGGTATTTTTCGATTAGCTTTATGCGCCATCACTTCGCTGCGGTAATCATCCCTCATCTCAGAGTATTGCTCCAAAGAGAATAAATCGGCTCTGCTTAATTTCATCAGTTCAGTCATTAAATAGTTATATATCGTAGGCTTGACGCAACATGCTTATTGGATGCGCCATAGGAATAGAAGAGTCGCCCAATACATCTTCGATGTGATGCCCGGCAATAGCACAATCGCTGCCATATCGATCTACCTCACCTGCTTTTACTTTATTCGCTACCGGTCGGCATATTTTGACAGATGCTGCTCGCGATTCCTTTTTAACCGCGTAAGTGCCATCATGACCTGAGCAACGATCGGCTGTTTTCACAGTAGTATCTGGCACTAACTCTAAAACCTCTTTAGTTTTAGGGCCTATGTTTTGAACTCGTTGGTGGCAGGCTGAATGCAATAATACATTGCCTAATGGGTTAGAAAAATCAGTTTTCAGCGCGCCGGCTTTATGCCGCAGCATTAAATATTCAAAAGGATCATAGATGGCCTGTTTCACTTGCTGCACTTGTTCGTCATCAGGATACATCAAGGGCAATTCTTGGCGAAACATTAAAGTACATGAAGGAACGGGCGCCATAATGTCATAACCCTTTTCTACCCATTTATGCAGTTCAGGTATGTTGGCTTCTTTGGCTTTGGCCACTGCTTCTAAGTTACCTAACTCGAACTTGGGCATCCCGCAGCACTGTTCTTTATCCACTAATACCACTTCAACACCGTTGTGCTGTAGAACGGCTATTAAGTCATGGCCGAGTTCAGGCTCATTATAGTTACCGTAACAAGTCGCAAAGATCGCTACCTTGCCGGTGGTTTCGCCAGCTGCTACTGCTTGAGCGCCGCTGTTATCAATTTTAGTATTACGCAGCTTTTTTGAAGTATAGGCCGGCAAATGCGCCTCTGCAGAAATGCCGACGGCTTTTTCTAAGCCTTTGCGCATTAAGCCGTTATTATTAACGGCGTTAACTGCATTCACTATTATCGGAATACTTGCCAGCTTGCCGATAGTATCGGTGCTGGTTATCACTTTGTCGCGCAGCTTGGCTTCACCTTTGCTGTATTTGATCGCCTTAGCGCGCAACATAATATGGGGGAAATCTATATTCCATTCGTGAGGCGGGGTGTATGGGCATTTTGTCATGTAACACAAGTCACACATATAACACTCGTCGACCACCTTCCAATAATCTTGCTTGTCTACGCCATCTACCTCAAAAGTAGTGGATTCGTCAACCAAATCAAATAAGGTTGGAAATGAATTACATAAACTTACACACCGCCGACAGCCATGACATAAGTCAAAGACTCGCTCGAGCTCATCTAAGCATTTATCTTCATCGTAAAATTCCTCGTTTTGCCATGCCAAGGGATGTCGAGTAGGGGGTGCAAGGTTGCCTTCTTTCATGAACGCTCGAGGAAAGTAATTTAGTTATAGAGATCTCAGCATAGTGTAGTACTTATCCTGAGATTGCTGCTTAAATACCCTGCTAATCAAAGCAGGGCATCTCAAACCTAGACTAAATTAAGAATCTAATTCGTCTAATGCTTTTTGAAAGCGGTTAGCGTGCGAACGCTCAGCCTTAGCCAAAGTCTCAAACCAATCAGCAATTTCGTCAAAGCCTTCATCACGTGCCGTTCTAGCCATACCTGGGTACATGTCGGTGTACTCATGAGTTTCACCTGCCACTGCCGTTCTTAGGTTATCAGCGCTTGGGCCAAATGGCATACCAGTTGCTGGGTCGCCGCACTCTTCCAAGTACTCTAAGTGACCGTGTGCGTGGCCTGTTTCGCCTTCTGCAGTTGAACGAAACACTGATGCTACGTCGTTGTAACCTTCAACGTCCGCCTTTGCTGCGAAATATAAATAACGGCGATTCGCCTGAGATTCGCCCGCAAAAGCGTCCTTCAGGTTTTGCTCTGTTTTTGAGTCTTTTAATGACATGTTTATCTCCTAGAAAATAATTATCTTCAAAACGCCCAAGCTGGCTGTACAACCAAGCTAAAGCGCGAAAACACTAGATTGAAATATAGTGTGGAGGCAGAATATAGCCTATGCTGCTTAAACGTTCTAATTGATTGTATATTTAATGTTGATTAAAAAAATAGATCACTCACCACCCATCGCTACCAGCTTGTATCTTTGCTGCCTAATGTTCGCCTTGAGCATAGCTTTTCCTGCAAAGGCCGACAAACTGAGTAAATTAGATAAAGTGCACCTAGAGATCATTAGTGACTATTCAAACGTCGCACATGTAACGACGTTACCGACACCCCAATCTAGTGTAAGCAAGACTGTATTGATCGATGTACGGGAACCGAATGAGTTTGCGGTGAGTCATATTGAAGGCGCAGTGAGAGTATCACCCGATATTAGTCCCGACAAGTTTTTGACCCGTTTTGGTGACGACGCGGAAGATAAAACCTATATTTTTTATTGCTCTGTGGGAAGGCGCTCGTCAGAGTTGATCAATCTAGTACAAGCGGGTTTGTATAGTGAAGGCGCCGCATCAATTAGTAACCTGGAAGGCGGTGTTTTTAAATGGCATAACGATAAAAAAGCCCTAATCAACCAAGGCGGAGAAACCGAATTGGTGCACCCCTATAACTTTTGGTGGAAACGATTACTCAATCGTCCAAAGGAAACCAGTTACAAGCCGAATTAATGAGTATTTTTATCAAGTAACTGCACTAATGTTTCATGATTAGGCGCCATTCCGCGGTTCGGCAACTGCGCCAACGACAAGGCAACTACCCCCAAAGACTGATACAACTCAGCGTACTTTGCGTTCCACTGGGTAAGTGCCTCGAGTTGCTTGGAAACCATCGCAATATCTCCTCTTGCTACTGGCCCAGTGAGTGCCTGCTGGGTACCTTTTTCAAAAATATTATCGATCGTATCTTGCACCAAAGGTTGCATTAATTGCATGGCTGTTTCACGATCCAAGCCTGCTTGTTCGTAAGCTTGTGCACTGACTTCTAACAACGCAGTTAAGTAGTTACAGGCAAATACCGACGCGGCGTGATACGTGAGTTTGGCATCTGCTTCGATGTTAAAAAGGCGGCCACCAATCGCCCCAAAAGCAGGTTTCAATAGGGAAACGGCCAGTTCACCTCCCTCTATGGCACAATGAGTCCCTTTAAAGGAACTCGCAGCTCTTTCACTATCAATAAAGGTTTTCACTGGGTGGACACTGGCGACCGAGGCGCCTAGCTGTGTTGCGCTGTCTAATTCCATTGAACTAAGCGCCCCGCTGCAATGAAACACCACGTCACCTCTTCGCAAAACAGACGATGCGCATAAGGCTTTGCAAAGTCGAGTTATTTGATCGTCGGGCGCAGCAATCATAAATACATTCGCTGCTTGTAAATCGTTCATTGTCCCTAGTGCTGTACCAGACCCGATACGTTCGCAGGCCAAGCGGCTACTTCCTTGAGATCGGTTAAGCACATCACCAATAGTGAAGACAGCCTGCTTGTGCCAAAGGTGGCCTAACGCAGACCCTACTTTCCCGCTGCCGATAATAGAGAGTTTTTTCAAAGTTAGATAAAGTGTGCGCCTTAAACTAAATAGAGTGCTGTTGTCATTTTACCCCAATCTTAAACCACCTAACCATTTTAAGGCTCATTTATATTTATTGACAACAACAAGGTGCAAACTTTTGAAACTTGAGAGCCCCTCTCTCCAAAAAAGAAAGCTGTTTAAGTATTCCTATTCGACTGCATGCTCTCCGTTACAATCAATCTCTACTCCAAATACCTAACAAAAATGAAACTGTTTAGCTTCTTCAAACTAGTCCTGAGACTCACCGTGGTATCACTAGTGGCCTTGTATCTACAAATATTTTTAGCCATCAACAATTCCAGTGTATTACTCTATTTACAAAACGGCATTCACACTTTATCTCGTAAGGCTTTTAATCAGTTCGATACCTCCTCAGCGGTACAGGTGACTTATAATTTTTTAAACGGCAGTAATATTTTAGTGCACACCCTTTTTATAATAGCGGCTTATTTTAGCGCGCACCTACTGGGCGTTTTATATCGCTGGGTGACGATCTCAAAATAATGGCAAAACTAGACGTGGCTTAAGTTTCGCTGCCCTTTACGCCCTTGCTTTCGTCTATCACTTCACCTTCCATCACCAAGGCATCACCTACTAGTTGGTGAACACTGACTATCATCTCCATGTCCATACCAAAATACGGCAATGTTTTGGCGAACTGGGTTTTGCAAATGGCACAAATCGCCGCTACATGCGTAACGCCTTGGTTTTGCACCACCTGATGTAACGCACTCATTCTAGGTACTGCGCCCTTCACCCGTATTTCCATCAGTTCATCCGTCAATAAACCACCTCCCCCACCGCAACAAAACGTTTGCTGTTCGATGGTCTCTGGCGACATTTCAACAAAGCTGTCGCAGGCCGCTTTGATCAAATCACGTGGGATTGTAAATTGCCCACCAGGCTTGTCTCCCATTCTTGAACCGCGAGCCACATTGCAAGAATCATGAAATGTGACTACCTTGCCAATATTCCGAGCAGCATCTAGCTTTATCCAGCCCGCCTTTAGTAAGTCGTGAGTCAATTCACAAATATGCTGCGGTATGGGGTAATTCGAATCCAAGTAGTCAAAGGGGCCAGCCAAGGTATTCCAAAAGCTATAGGCCACACGCCAAGCATGACCACACTCTCCAACCACAATACGCTTAACGCCAAGCTCCTGTGAAGCCTTTCGCACCCGTTTCGCCACTTGTTCCATGTTGTCGTAACTGCCAATAAACAGGCCGAAATTGGCCGCTTCAGACGCATATGAACTAATGGTCCAATCGATGCCTGCTTCATGAAACACTTTGGCATAACCGATGAGTCCGTCGACATGAGGCTCCGCAAAGAAATCAGCAGATGGCGTGATCAATAACACTTCAGCCCCTACTTTATCGAGAGGAAATTGCACCGCAATACCGAATTCTTCTTCACAGTCTTCAGTTAAACCCTGCAATGTGTGAGCAAGCGCTGGACCGGGTAGACCCAAGTTATTTCCCACCTTATGTACTTTAGCCACCACCTCGTTAGCGTATTTGGCGCCATACCCTATCGACGATAAGATTTCTCGCCCTGCCATGGTTATTTCAGCCGTATCAATACCGAACGGACAATAAACGCTGCATCGGCGACACTCAGAACACTGGTGATAGTAGCTGTGCCATTCATCCAACACATCTATGGTTAAATCGCGCGCACCCACCAATTTGGGAAACCATTTACCCGCGAAAGTGAAGTAGCGACGGTAAACCGAACGCATCAAATCTTGCCGCGCAACCGGCATATTTTTGGGGTCGCCCGACCCGAGCATGGTATGGCATTTATCGGTACAAGCGCCGCACTTAACGCAGAGATCCATAAACAACTGCAAGGAACGTGTTTTACCCAACAGTTCGCCCATTTTAGCGATGGCTTTATCATGCCAATCATCTACCAAACTAGGGGGGTAGCCTAAGGCATCTTGGTGATCCGGTTTTGCAACAAATGGCTGGCTATGCGCCATTGCGTTCGGCACCAGCTTTGGAATAGCCACGTGCTGACTCAATCCGGGTATGTCAAAGTCAACTTTAGGCATCATTATTTCGCCCCGCCTTGCGCGGTGCGTATCGTTTTTCTCTCGGGTTATCTACCATATTGAGTGTGGGACTAAACAACATAGCAAACCCGTGGATCATTTTACTAATGGGAAAGATCACCATCAGTAATATCACCAAAGCCAAGTGAATCAGAATCAAGGGACTCAGCGGCAATGGCTGCCAATTAAAAGCCAATAACCCCAGTGCGAACCCTTTGACAGCGACTATGTCGGTGGGCGTCGACCATTTCATCATTAACCCTGATCCAGCTATTGCTATTAATAGCAACAGAGACAGGTAATCTGACGGGCTGGAAATATACCGAATTCGGTCGATCACAAACCGTCTAGCCAATAAACCCAGTAAGCCGCAAAGCATCACAAAACCCGTATAGGGGGCCACTACGTGCAACCAAATTACCCATTGCCAAATAGGCTCGGTAAAGAATAGTCCGTGCTTGAGTAAGGCCACCAACATGCCATAATGAAATAGCACCGCAAACGCCCATGTCCACCTACTTGCTCTAAACAAACTGGCAAATAAAAAGAATTCCTTTAGCAAGCGTAGTAACACGCCTCCTTTAGAAATGGGGGCAGGCGTTAATGGAATCAGCAGTGGTTGTGGAATACGAATATAGCGAAGCAAGGTTGCTGCCACTCCAAATACCAACACTATCGCCGCAATGTAAAATGCGATAGCGTAAATGGCTGCGATAATCATGATGTTTAAAGCGAGGTAACTCGGCTTAGTTGCGCCAATTTAGCACTAATTTATACACACCCAGTTGGCTTAGGCAGACCCGCATACTTGCATGCTTGCTTTGCAGGGCCGTACGGAAACAAAGAGTAAAGGTAACGGCTATTGGCTTTATCTTTACCCATTTTTCGACCGATGGCTTTAGTCAGTATACGAACCGCAGGTGCTACTTGGTATTCAGCGTAATACTCTCGCAGGAAGTTGATCACATCCCAATGCCCTTCAGTCAATTCACAGTCATCTTCTGCCGCCATCGCAACAGCCACCTTCTCGTCCCATTGAGTCAGATCAGCCAGATAACCCTCTTCATCTGTTACGTAGGTCTTATCGTCAATTTCAATTGCCATTTTTGCTATTCGTTACGCTACTATTCTAAATGAGGTCGATTACAACCAACTTTGTACTTTATCGCTTTGCGCTACCAAAGTAACAAACCCATCGTAATCCACGTTTTGTATGCCCGCAATGATTTTATCCGATGTGATCCCCCTGGCCTTCAAATCAGGCACCAGTGCGGCAAAAGTTTTGTCCTTCATGTGGCGCTGTATGGCCAGTGAACCACTTCCGCCTTTTAAGGCAGCATAGACGCCATCTTCCAGTAAAAGAATAACGTCACCTGCACTCGCGTAGTCTAAACAAAGTTCAAAGCTATCAGCACTATATGGTGACTTATTTACAGTATGCAGCATGGGAGATTACTAAAAATTAAACATCAGGTCTTGTTCAGCCATTAGGTGCGCCATTGCTTGTCTAGATACTGCTGCAACAGAAGGTTTCTCAACCCAGTTCTGGCTTTCATCCGCCCATGTAATTGGCATTAAATCATTAAGATCTAAACCTCTCTCCTGCAATGACTCTTCTTCAACGTATAGGTGAGTGACATCGTAATCACCCAGTGCATTAAAGGTAACCGAAAAATTCTTGGATTCAATTTCCGAAGTGTCTTGCTGTTTCATCAATTGAAACACGCCATCACCAATAAATGCCATACAAACATGCTGCTCGAACGCCGCGGCCATTAAAACCGCCTCAAGCCCCTCATGTGCGTAGATTGAACCATGTGGCGCATTGCGGCTCACATACATCATTTTTTTCTTAGTTCCCAAAGTTTGCCTAACCGCCAAATGTGATAAAACGATCAGCCATTATGGTGGCTTCTATCAACTGGCCTAACCCTGAAATCCGAAAGCCTGGGGCAATATTATCGGCGTCTTTACCATGCCTATGGGCTTCACCTTCATCAACAATACCTCGGCGCTGCGCCGCCGCCACGCAAAGCACTAAATCGACATCATAATCTGACGCCAGCGCACTCCAGCGTTGTACCACGTTTCTATCATCTTGGGGGGGCGTCGTTAATCGAGTGCCATTGTTCACACCGTCGTGATAGAAGAATACTCGATAAACCTCATGACCGGCTTTAATGGCCGCCGACGCGAACTGATAAGCCGAATCAGAAGCCTGATGGGTATAGGGCCCTTCATTAACCATGATCGAAAACTTCATCAACTTAAATTCCAAAACTGAGCATTAGGAATACGAGTTTACCCTAGAGATAGTGAAAACCTTTGAATCGAAGCAGTTTTTTTTCAGTTTTACTTAAAACTCCGCAAACCTACCAGAAAAGACTAAAAGCAAACGATAACAAGCCCGCCATTCGCCGTTGATATAGGGAAGCACATTTCGCAAATATAGGCCTGATCTGTGTTGGGGGTACTGGGGCAATTATCTAAGGCATCACTGACACCATCTCCGTCGCGATCCTCATCACAGGCATCACCACCGGGCAATGATGCATTGGTATCTGCTTGATCAACATTAGCAACTAACGGGCAATTATCATCATCATCATGCCAACCATCAGCATCGTCATCGTCATCACAGACATCACCAAAGCTATCACCATTCACTTCATTTAAATCCGTATTCAACTGGTCGCTGTTTGGAATTAATGAACAGTTATCGATTGAATCGGACAAACCATCTGCATCATCATCTAAGTCACAGACATCACCCAAATCATCTCCGCCAATGAAATTCTCATCTGTGTTTACTTGCGAAGTATTCGGTGTAATAGGACAGTTGTCTACACTATCGAGGGAGTTATCTGCATCATCATCACTGTCGCAAGCATCACCTAAAATATCGCCATTGCTAAAATTCAAGTCCGTATTTAATTGCGCTGGATTGCTAACAACAGAGCAATTATCAATCACATCATTTACTCCGTCGGCATCATCATCAGCATCACAGGCATCACCATCACTATCGCCACCCGCAAAACTTAGGTCGGTATTCGTTTGATCCTGATTCGGGATAATCGGGCAATTATCAGTACCGTCTGAAATATTATCAGCGTCATCATCTCCATCGCACGCATCGCCGTTGTTATCCCCGCTAGCAAAGTGTTGATCCGTATTTATTTGATCCGAATTTGCTACCGTCAGACAGTTATCTGCATCATCTATAATGCCATCACCATCTTGATCCGATTCGTCATTCACTATCGCCCCTACTGCGCTGCCATTAACAATATCTCCCGCAATTGGGTTGGATAAAGCAACCAAAAAGCCTTCGTCTGGTTCCAGTAGACCGTCACCGCTCACATTCACGATTATATTCGCTGTGCTATCCCCTACACTGAAATTGACCACACCAAAAGGCAACCCTTCGACAAAATCATTGGCATCAGCCGAGTTTAATCCTGTTCCGGTAACAGTATAATCAACGCTTGAAACAGCCGTGGTCGCTCCATTGTTTTCGACAGCAAAGGTAAACGCCGTCGAACCAGAATCGCCCTCCTCTTTGGCGGAATCGACAGTGATAATCGAAAACTTTGCATCGGTTAAACTCAGCATCACATTGTCCAGAAAACCCGCATCAGAACCATTGGCGACCGACAAGTCTTTTATATAAGCCCACTTTAAGGTATGAGCACCTGTGGTAAGTTCATGTTGAATTTTCGCCCAACCAAGCTCTCCACTAATTTTCTCAATTTCTATACCATCAACGTAAAAATGGAAATAGTCATAGTCAGCTTCAGAGCTAACACTCCATTGAAAAGAAACCATCTCCATGCCGGAGACATTCAACTCAATATATGACAGCGTATCGTGCCCAATATTACCCGTGCGTGCGGCGTCCACTCCATCAAACGTGATCGAGGTTTGTCGATAGAATGACGCTGCGCCCTTAAGCTTCCAATCTAAAAATGGCAATAGATCACTGGTATCTAACGCATCCGCTATATCAATATCCGCACTATTTTGCGCAAAATTAACCGCTACAGCTTGTGAGCAATTATTGCCCTCTACTGTTTCATTTGTATCCAGTGCCGCGCACACTGCATACCAAAGAGTGCCGTTAAAGTTAGGTGCTAAAACTTGTACTGTTTGAGCATGAATTGAACCTGCTAATACCGCAGGCAAGACGCTAGTATGTATCAAGGTATCTGAAGCTGAAACCGTCGCGTCCGTTGATTGATAAACACTAAAATTGCCCGTAGAGGAGGAAGCGGCTGAGCCCGTATTTTGTATCTCGCTATTTATCGCAAAAGTTTGACCACCAAATACCTCAACATCTTCAACCCCTAGCCGCGCTATTAAGTCTGCTTCGGGAATACTCGAAGAAATTGAAAGTTGGTATAAACCCCCATTACCATATTCGCCAAATCCTGTAGACCAACTGGTATCGGGACTGTCTGCTTTTACCGTAAGGGTATAACTACCGGAGGATAGATTGGCCACAGAAGAAAATAGATTGGTCCTGGGATCATAGGGCAACGGCGCGGAGGCACTCACTGAGGCACCGGGGCCTAATAAATCGACGCTAAGCGATAGGTTAGTGGCATATTGTTCGTTCTCCAGTCCCATTACAGGGGCGACGCTAATTGTCAGTGTATCGGGTGTGAGCAATTCAAAAGTGAAGACATCAATATCTTCACTTCCATTTCCTCTTGGCGCTATAGTAGAAATCAGGGTAGAAGAAGTTGAGATGAAGATCGGATTGGACGCATCGCCCCCTAAATCCGAAGCATTGCCGAGCTTGGCGTATAAAATAGCAATATCATCTTCCGTATTATTCGCACCGGTATATTCACCCTTACTCCACTGCACATACGATCTCCCAAAAGAGGCGCCCATAATCGGCCCCCACTCTCCGTGCCCAGAATAGTAGCTGGTATTAACTAAACCGCCATCATGTGTTAAATCCATCAAATGCCCTGCTTCATGAGAAATAGTTTGCCCTAAGGAGCTAGCACTATCATTCCAGGCCCAACCTGTTCCACGATACCCGCTACCAAAGCCATCTAAGTACGCGACACCTCCCGCACTGCCAAACCATGCAAGCGTAGGCGTGGCAATGATCATGCCTCTATTCTGCGATTCTGCTGCGTCGTATACCGTTTGATCAGTGGTCACGTTAATATCAAACTGAGCGTAATCCTCAACCGCTTCCCGCCAGCCCAGCCACATCAAATAGCGTTCATTCTCTGAGAAATCGCTGGCGCTGCCCGAAGTATTGAAAGCTTCGTAGGCTATAGGCGCTCCGCCATTATAAACATCGTTCCAAGCTGTCTTACTGACCACTCCGCCCCAATAATTTATATAAAGGACCTTGTTGGCGAGCGGCCTGCCTTGCAAGGATTGAAGTTCAGATACGCTAGGCGCTTGGGTTAAAGCAATACCTCCTTCATCATCCAACTCCGCGTTAGCGACGTTCAAACTCCCCGGCATATGAATACAAAAGTATTCATTGGCATCAGCCTCAAAAATAGCCCCTTCTCCTGACAAGCCAAGATCGCTGCGAAACACCCGAGGTGTATTTGTAGATAAATCATGGTATCGATATTCGCGTAGCCTTCCGTTGCTCATCATGAGCTCAACACTGCCTTTGTTATTTGCTAAAGAAAACACACTAACAGTATCGCTATCCTCACCCGCGAGCGGCAAGGCCTTACGCTGCAAGGTTGCTAACATCCCTCCCCCGTCCGGCAGTGGCAATAAGCCACTTTGCCCCACTTTCAACTGGTTCAATATGACTTCGTCGATGATCGCGACATCCTTTATCTCATGCTGATGCAAAGGGCTAGCGCGTAAAGCGGGTCGTTCAATTTGCATTAAATTGCCCATATTGACAGCCGCGGCTTGAACCCACTGGAATGGAAGCATCAGGGTACACAGGCATATTGAGAAGCGGCGAACGAACAAAAGCATCATTAGTTAAAAAGAGTATTAACAGCGTAAGGCGACTAACCTTTGAACGGCTAATTTATAGAGCACAGTGAAAGTATTTGCTTGGGCTATAAAACCCAAGCTAAGTTCACAATTTATCCCACAAATCAAAGTAAAACAACTGATAGAAGTTGTGTGTTTAGCGTCTAAACCGCCATAATATGGCTTAAGTAAAAGCATATTTGATTGAAAGCACTCAGCTTGTTATCGAGCCCTATCAGCATGAGATTTAGCTTATACTGTTTATTTCATACCTGCCCTCTTTTCTAGTGGTCAGGGTGAACTTTAAGCAGGCAAATTAGTCTATACCTTTAAACCAACAAACGGAGTTCGCGCTCAAATCTTATATGTCGCAATTTACACTCTCACGCCGAAAGTTAATTGAAGGGTCATTAGTCGCCAGTGCCGGCTTGTTCTCCCTGCAATCCCAAGTAACCCAAGCCGCCCAAGCACCACTAGGCGAAACCATGTCTGATGTTCCGCCTCGCGAACCAGATTTCAGATACGAAGTGCAATTCACCGATTCGCAGTGGCGAGAAAAGCTCAGCGACCACGAATATCAAATATTGCGAAAAGCAGAGACTGAAGAACCTAAAAGCAGCCCGTTATGGAAAGAAGCTGCTGCGGGTGACTATCGCTGTAAAGGGTGTAGTTTGTTGGTCTACGCCTCAGAAAACAAAGTGGTATTAGACAAAGGCTGGGTTTTCTTTACCCACAGCGAAACGGATAGTGTGTTGAATGGCATAGATCAATCTACTGAGTACGATTCAAAGGTGTTTAAAAATCTCACTGAAGCGCATTGCCGTCGATGTGGCAGCCATCTCGGACACATTTTATATATCAATAAAACAATTTTGAATTGTATTAATGGCGCCTCCTTGGTTTTTGAGACAAGTACGGACAAGTCACGAAGACGCAGCAAAGTAGCGTCTGTAAAAACTGCACGCTAATAACTAACCCCAGTAAGTTTAACCCTGTGAGTGCATCTAACATTACCGCTCAAACGTTTACCCAGTCTCTCTGGTCCAAGAATACGCGCGCTCTACTTTAGCCACTTCGACGGTAAACTCGTCGTACCAGCTTTGTTTACCCATTTGGCGTGCTGCAACATGTTCTTGCTGTTTTTTCCAATTTAGAATATCGGCCTCTGTTTGCCAATAGCTGGTAGCCACCGTCCGCCCGTCATCGCAAGTAGACGCTACAAAATCAAGATACCCTGGCTGCTGGGCAGCCAAGTGCTCCATCTGATCAGCGGTCTGATCATAATTAACCAAGTTTGTAGATTTTTTTGACGTGAAAATAACGGCATAATATGGCGGCACTAAGTTCTTCATAACCAATTCAAACAATTAACCTAAGTAAAAAATAATATGGCAAGCAGTGACTGGCAAAATTTTCTAACCCAACAAGGGTATAGCGTCGACGACAATGACCAACTGGTGTCTGAAAATATGCCACAAAAAGGGCAAGCTTGCGTTTATGATTTATCGCAATTAGGTAGTTTAGTTTGCGCCGGTGAAGATGCCCAAAATTTTTTGCAAGGCCAACTTAGCAACGACATTAGCGATTTAGCAACAGTAGGTGATATGCAATTGAGCGCCTACTGTACGCCAAAAGGCAGAATGCTGGCTTTATTTACCGTGATCAAACGCGACGAAGAGAGCTTTTTCCTATTTGCTCCTCAGGCAGTTATCACCAAAGTGAAAAGCCGGTTACAAATGTTTGTGATGCGCGCGAAAGTGACGCTTTCAGATAATGAAGACACGGTAATATTTGGCTATCAAGAAAACACTGCAACTTCAGACGACATGGGTAAACTTTTTGATAGTCAACTAACGGCTGCCATACCCAATACTCAAAATCGGTATTTGGTCGTCTTGCCAACCGATAAGGCCATCGATATCTGTAGTTCACTTCCCGAGCCCTGCACGTTGGTTGATCATCGCCATTGGCAAACACTGGATATTTCGGACGGCATACCTCAGCTAAACATTGAATTGGTAGACGAACTCATTCCTCAATCAATCAACTTAGACTTGGTAGGTGGCGTGAACTTTAAAAAAGGTTGTTACCCAGGCCAAGAAATCATCGCAAGGATTAAATATCGAGGTAAGCCGAAAACACGTATGCTCAGCGCTGAAATAGCTAGCCATGCTGCACCAGCGATTGGTTCTCCGGTGTTTATCGATGGTAGAGCCCAAAGCGCTGGAGTGGTGATAAGCCTTGGAACTAAAAACAGTGAAACCACCGCCATTTTGATCACCTGCCCGGTGAGTACGTTGCATGAAGGGAATCACTATTTAGGGGCGCCGGACGGTGAAAAAATTGAGCGCACAATACAAGCTTATTCCATCACAACTTAAGCGTTGCATAGTGTGAAAGGCACTGCTCTAAAAGAAACTAACGCGCCATTTTGCGGTCATAAGAAATCACAAGCAACGCTCAATTGAGGTAAACTTATCGGCTAAAAAGTCCCGCTTAAATCATGCTACAAATCCTTCGAAACAAAGTAGGTTCAAAAATTATAGGTTGGCTAACAAAGTCACTTGACGCCTATGATGAGGGGTTAATTGATTTTGATCGAATGAAGGATGAGATTCTTCCTGGTGACGTATTGCTGGTTGAAGGCCAGTCGCAGGTAAGCCGTATTATTCAAACTATCACCCAAAGTCGCTGGTCGCACTCGGCCATTTGTGTAGGTCGGCCTGCTGACTTTTTGGCCCATTTACCGACCAAGCTCAACCTCGAGAAATTCACTGAATCGGCCAATGCCCCCTTTGTGGTTGAAGCGGAACTAGGCAAAGGCACCATTCTAGAGGACATTGAGCAATATCGTAATTTTAGGGTAAGAATTTGCCGCCCGAACGGTTTGTCACATAATGACCGCAATCAGGTAGTCGAGTACGTTTGCAAACGGTTAGGCGCGGAGTACAACGTAAGACAACTGCTAGACTTAGCAAGGTTTCTATTTCCTTATGGCATTCTCCCGAGACGATGGCGATCTAGTTTGTTTGAACACAATGCCGGGCCAGAAACCAAAATTGTCTGTTCGACGTTAATCGCTGATGCATTTCAAGATGTTAACTTTCCCATCTTGCCCATTTTATCGCCTAACAATGAGGGACATCGCCGTCTTTTTAAACGTAATGCCAAGTTGTTTTCCCCTTCTGACTTCGACATTTCACCGTTTTTTACGATTGTTAAATTCCCCAAATACACGTGGAACGAACGGCGTTACTATCATCATCTACCTTGGGCCAAAGGTGACAAGGGCTATCCAGACAACCCAAATATAGCGCCTGAATACCAGCGCAGCAACGATCAACAAACCAAGGTAGACGTATGACCACCTCTTGGTTACTGCTGATATTTTTCATCGCACTATCGCTAGTCGCATTTTTGCGATTAGGCTCCGCTATCGCTTTTGCTACTGCTACCTTGGCATTAGTTTCTGGAATCACGCTTAAGGTCTTGGGCTTTTACAGCATGAGCGTATTCGTAGTTTTGTCCGTCTTTTTTGCCATCTTTAGCGTAGCAGGTATACGAAAAAAGCTAATTACCTTTCCTCTGCTGCGACTGTTCAAGAAGGCCATGCCCAAAGTATCACAAACAGAGCAAGAAGCCCTAGAGGCTGGCACAGTGTGGTGGGACGGTGAAATTTTTAGCGGCAAGCCCAACTGGCAACGACTCTTAGATTACCCTACCGCCAAACTCAGCGATGAAGAGCTGGCCTTCATGAATGGTCCAGTTGAAACATTGTGCGCCATGATCGACGATTGGGACACCACTTTCGTAAAACGTGATCTCAGTCCAGAAGTATGGGCATTTATAAAGGAAAAACGCTTCTTGGGCATGATCATTCCTCGTCAGTACGGCGGTTTGGAGTTTTCTCACTATGCTCATTCTTGCGTTGTCACCAAAATAGCCACACGCTCTATTAGCGTGGCGGTCACCGTCATGGTGCCTAATTCCTTAGGCCCTGGTGAGCTGCTGCTTCACTACGGCACGCAAGCTCAACGTGACCAGTATTTACCCACACTGGCTGTCGGTGAAGATATCCCGTGCTTTGCGCTGACCAGCCCAGAAGCCGGCAGCGACGCAGCGGCCATTCCTGACAAGGGAATTGTCTGCGTCGAAAAAGATGCCTACGGCCAAGAACACATCGGCATGCGCGTCACTTGGAACAAGCGTTACATCACTTTGGCCCCTGTTGCCACGGTAATGGGCTTGGCTTTTGACCTACACGATCCAGATAAATTACTGAGTGATGTGCAACACCCAGGCATTACCTGCGCGCTGATTCCCACCAGCACTCCAGGAGTAGAAATCGGTGAACGTCACTTCCCGTTAGACTCTGCATTCATGAATGGCCCTACCCGCGGCAAAGACGTCTTCATTCCACTGCAGTGGGTTATTGGGGGGCAAGATGGTGTGGGTAAAGGCTGGAAGATGCTAATGGAAAGTCTTGCCGCTGGCCGCTGTATTTCGTTACCTGCGTTAAGTTGCGGCGGTGCCACACTGGCTGCAAAAACCACTGGTGCCTATGCCCGCATTCGCAAGCAATTCAATACGTCCATTGGTAATTTTGAAGGCGTGCAAGAAGCATTGGCACGTATTGGCGGACATACTTATCAAATGAACGCCGCACGCAAAATGACCTGCGCCGCACTAGACAACGGAGAGCGCCCTTCTGTTATTTCGGCTATTTTGAAATACCATCTCACAGAGAACCTACGCACCACCGTGAATGATGCAATGGATATACAAGGCGGTTCGGGTATTTGCTTAGGGCCCAATAACCTTTTCGCCCGAGCCTACCAAACGATTCCAATTGCTATCACCGTGGAAGGCGCCAATATTTTAACCCGTGCGCTAATTATCTTTGGTCAAGGCGCGATGCGCTGCCATCCGTATTTGCTCGCCGAAGTTCATGCAGCGCAATCAGCTGAAAAAAACAGCGCAGACAAGTTTGACACGGCTGTAAATGCCCATATAGGGCACACGCTAAGCGTCGCTGTCCGAGGTTTTTGGCACGGGATGACCAACAGTTTATTTGCTGGTGCCCCTAAAGCAAGCCTAGCGAGAAGCTACTACCAGCAAGTCTCACGTTATAGTGCGACTTACGCTTTTCTTGCTGATGTTTCCATCAGCGTACTAGGTAGCCGACTTAAACGCAGCGAGCGTTTATCAGCTAGGCTAGGCGATGCACTCAGTCAACTTTATCTGTGTTCAGCCAGCTTGAAGCGCTTTCATGACGAAGGTGAACCTTACGAAGACAAAGCACTATTAGATTGGTCCTGTCAGCACGCTCTCTATCAAACGGAACAGGCGTTATTGGACACGCTAAAAAACTACCCGAGCACTTATTTAGGTCAACTACTGAAATGCCTGTATTTCCCATTTTATGCAAGGCGTAACAAGCCGAACGACCACTTAGACGCGGAGATTGCTAAAATACTTTTGAACCCTTCTTCAACAAGAAGTCGATTATGTGAAGGCGTTTATACTAGCAATTTGGAAGGGCGCAGCGGGCAAATAGAAGCAGCGCTTCCCTTGGTCATTGAGGCCGAAGATATTGAACGAAAGGTACGAAAAGAAACGGGTAAGAGCGCCATGACCTTCGAAAATGTGATTAGCCTCGCAACAGAAATGGTGCAGAAAAAAGTGATCACGCAATCACAAGCCAATATTGTTATTCAAGCTGCAACCGCCAGAAATAAAATCATTCAAGTCGATCAATTCCCTAGTAGTACGTTCACTTGAAACCACCCTAAACTCAGTCCAAGGTAATATGACGAACTCCCCACCAAAAACGCGCGAAGTGTATTTAATTGATGGGGCTCGAACGCCTTTTTTGAAAGCCAAAAGTACCCCTGGACCATTTAAAGCAGCCGACCTGGCTGTAGCGGCAGGCAGGCCGCTCCTAGAACGTCAGCCCTTTAAACCCAGCGATTTAGATGAAGTTATCTTGGGGTGCATGATTCCCGCTGCAGATGAAGCCAATATAGGCAGAGTAGTCTCACTGCGCTTAGGCTGCGGTAAAAAAGTACCCGGGTGGACAGTACAACGTAATTGCGCTTCTGGTATGCAGGCAGTTGATTCTGCGCTAAAAGACATACAATCTGGCCGAGCAAACTTGGTTCTTGCAGGCGGTACCGAAGCCATGAGTCATTCACCCGTGATGTTTAATCATGGAATGGTAACCTGGCTTGGAAAGTGGATGAAGGCCAAAAATATAATGCAAAAAATAGCCGCAATAACTCAATTTCGCCCCAGTATGCTGGCACCCGAAATTGCTTTATTGAAAGGTTTACGCGATCCTATCGTCGGTTTATCCATGGGTCAAACCACAGAAGTGATCGCGGATAAATTTGGCATCACCCGCACTCAAATGGACGAATATGCCACACGCAGTCATAAACGGTTAGCCGCGGCTATCGATGAAGGTCGCTTAGCCAATGAAATAGAAATCGCGATAGATGGTGACGGGCGTTATTACGATGTGGATGATGGTCTGAGACGCGATTCCAGCGTAGAGAGACTGGCAAAGCTTCGATCAATATTTGATCGTCCGTACGGCAAAGTGACCGCGGGAAACAGTTCACAGGTCACAGATGGCAGTGCATGGTGCTTATTAGCGAGTGAAGAGGCCGTCAAAGAGTTCAACCTAAAACCACGCGCTAAAATTATCCACTGCGAATGGGCGGGGCTCGACCCACGCCAAATGGGCCTCGGTCCAGTGCATGCTACTACTCCCATTTTACAGGCTAATAATCTTAGCCTAAAGGATATCGATTACTGGGAAATCAATGAGGCCTTCGCGGGTCAAGTTCTGGGTTGTCTTGCCGCGTGGGAAAATGACGAATACTGCCAACAAGAGTTAGGCTTAGAACAAGCCATGGGGAGCATTGACCACGACCGCCTTAACTTGGATGGTGGCGGCGTCAGTTTAGGTCATCCTATCGGCGCGACAGGCGTGCGAATTATTCTGCATCTTCTGCATGTATTAGAAAATAAAAATGCCAAACGAGGAATCGCTACTTTGTGTATAGGCGGTGGCCAAGGCGGTGCTACATTGATTGAACGCATAGAGAATTAAATCATGACTAGTAACACGAACAAACTAAAACATTGGTCACTTAAATTCGATGCCGAAAATATCACATGGCTGACCTTCGACCAGCATAAAAGCAACGTTAATACCTTATCTAGGAGCACTATTAGCGAACTCGCGACGGCGCTTACAATCATAGAAGCTGCATCACCGAGAGCTTTGGTTATCCAATCAGCTAAGCGTGCCAGCTTTGTTGTTGGGGCAGACATTGAAGAATTCACCCATATTCAATCAGCGCAAGAGGCTCGTGATTTAGTCGCTGGGGGACAGGCAGTTTGCGCAACAATAGAAAGCTTGCCTATTCCCACTATTGCCCTTATTCATGGTTTTTGCCTTGGCGGTGGTCTCGAGCTGGCGCTAGCCTGCGATTATAGAATTACTGAAGATGCCCCCAGTTGCCGGCTGGGCGTTCCCGAAATTCGCTTAGGTATTCACCCAGCTTTTGGCGGCACCGTTAGGCTAATTGAAACAGTAGGCCCGATACTGGGCATGGACTTAATGCTGAGCGGACGCAGCCTAATCGCACGCAAAGCGGCCAAGTTGGGCTTGGTCGACAGAGCCATTCCCAAACGGCATTTCGACTTGGCGGTTGAAGACTTTGTAAAACGTGCTCCACCCAAAGCATCACTGAGCAAAGGGCAACGAATCCTTAACTCTGCCATCGCCAGACCCCTGCTGGCTGCTTATCTAAAAAGACTGGTCGCCCACAAGGCGCGCGAAGGGCATTATCCTGCACCCTATTCACTCATTAATCTATGGAAAGAACATGGCGCTGATAGAGAAGCCATGTTCAAAGCCGAAGCTGACTCAGTATCAGCGTTGGCATCACACCCTACTTCGCGCAATTTAGTCAGGGTATTCTTTCTTCAAGAGACGCTTAAGCAAGCAGGTAAGGCTCAGAATGCGATACCGATAAAACATCTACATGTTATTGGTGCAGGCGTAATGGGCGGTGATATCGCTGCCTGGGCAGCACTGCAAGGATTGCGGGTTACGCTACAAGATCGCAACCCAGAGAGCATTACCCGTGCGCTACAGCGAGCTAAAAAACTCTTCAAGAAAAAGCTAAAGGCCGACCGTGCAGTACAGGGGGCTATGGATAGATTAACACCTGACCTTCGAGGAGAAGGCGTTAAAAAAGCCGATCTTATTTTAGAAGCTATTTTCGAAGACTTAGAAGTAAAGCAGACGGTGTTCAAAGCCCTAGAAAAAATGGCGCGACCCGATGCCATTCTTGCCACCAACACCAGTAGTATTCCCATTGAGGATATTGCTAATGCCCTAAAGAAGCCAGGTCGATTAGTGGGGATACACTTTTTCAATCCAGTTGCCAAGATGCAACTCATTGAAGTGGTATCAGGCGTTAAAACGCTAAAGAAAATAACTACCGGAGCCGCTCAGTTTGCCAGACAAATCAAACGCCTACCGGTGCCGATAAAGAGCAGTCCTGGCTTCTTGGTAAACCGAGTATTGGTGCCTTATCTGATCGAAGCAGTACACCTCAATAAAGAGGGCCATACTCTGGAAGCCATCGATAAGGCTGCACTTGAATACGGTATGCCAATGGGCCCCGTTGAATTGGCGGACGTGGTGGGACTAGATATCTGTAAACATGTAGCAGATAACATTTTGGGAACAAAAAATGTGCCGAGTCAGCTTAAGGAATTGATAGACAACGGCCATTTAGGCAAAAAAACGGGTATGGGCTTTTACCGATATAAAAAAGGCAAACCCGTCAAGCAAAAAGCGCAGCTCTCAGTCGAGCAAACGTTGGCCATACAAGATAGACTGATACTGCCTTTGTTAAACGAATGCGTTGCTTGTTTAGATGAGGGCATTGTCGAGAGCCAACAACACCTAGATGGTGGGGTGATTTTTGGAACGGGTTATGCCCCCTTTACAGGCGGCCCGATTAAAACCATACAAGACCGCGACGCGACTGACATACTAACAAAGCTACAAAAGCTTGCGGAACAAAAAGGGGCAAGATATACCCCGAGCGAAGGGTGGAAAACCTTTATTTAAACAAACATTGAGACTATCTTATGAGTCATCCGGCATACCAAGAATTTGACGAATCAGCGGTTCCACCGCATATGATCAGTTTGAATGAAGCTTTAACACTAGACGGTTTGTTTCGCGCACGTGTTAAACGTAGCCCCAATAAAGAAGCCTATCGTTTTTTCAATGATAAGACTCATCAATGGCAAGGACTCAGCTGGATAGAAGTCGATGCACAGGTTCGGTTATGGCAAAAAGCACTAACGGCTGATGGCTTGAGCGAGGGTGACCGAGTAGCAGTAATGATGGAAAATTGCCTTGAGTGGATCATCTTTGATCAAGCCGCACTGGGTTTAGGTTTAGTAGTAGTGCCTTTATATGCCAACGACCGAGCGGATAACTCGGCTTATATTTTGGAGAACTCTGGAAGTAAGTTACTGCTGATACAAAATCAAGAACAAGCTAACCAATTGGCCAGTGCAGCGAATGACCTGAGCTCGGTGATGCTGCGCAGTGTTAGCCAGTGCGAGTCTAGTACCTTAACCATCCAAGCCATCAACGATTGGATTGCTGCCGCAGCAGCCACAACCCCACCCAAAACACATGATCATGAACCCCATTCTATGGCCAGTATCGTCTACACTTCTGGCACCACCGGCCAACCCAAAGGGGTGATGCTCAGCCACAAAAATATTTTGTGGAATGCGTGGTCGGGAATGCATAGTGTTATGGTTACCCCTGACGACACGCATCTTTCATTTTTACCGTTGTCACATACCTTAGAGCGCACAGTCGGTTACTATTTTATGATGATGGCCGGCGCCAAGGTGGCATTTAATCGGTCCATTCCTGAACTGGTTGATGACTTGGCTGAAATCAAACCGACTATCATGATTACCGTGCCCCGTATTTTTGAGCGAGTGTATGGGCGTATCAATGACACACTAGAAAGCGAATCAACAATCAAACGCTTTTTATTCAAACAAGCCGTAAAAACAGGCTGGCAACGCTTTCAATATGATCTAGGTAGAAAAGCGTGGTCACCGCGGCAAATTATGTTTCCGCTATTAGATAAGTTGGTGGGTCAAAAAGTGCGCGACCGCTTAGGTGGTCGTGTACGTATTGCCATTGTTGGCGGCGCGGCCATGCCAGCAAAAATTGCCGAGTTCTTCCTTGGCTTGGGCATTCCTATATTACAAGGTTATGGCTTAACCGAAACTAGCCCTATTTTAAGCGTGAATACCCACGAAAATAACCTACCGCATAGCGTTGGCCCTTTATTAAGAAATGTGAAAGCACGTTTTGACGACGTAACGGGCGAGTTAATTGTCTTCAGCCCTGGCATCATGAAGGGATATTGGCAGAACGAAGCAGCCACAGCAGATGACATGACCGATGATGGCTGGTTGCGCACCGGCGATGTGGCCCGTTTCGAAGGCGATAGTTTGGTCATAACTGGCCGTTTAAAAGAAATATTGGTGTTGGCCAACGGCGAGAAGGTGCCACCAGCAGACATTGAGTCAGCGCTGATTCTCGACCCTTTAATTGAGCAGTCTTTGGTTATTGGTGAAGGAAAGCCCTATCTCAGTGCGTTAATCGTGATTGAAGCAGAAGAGAAAGCCAAGTGGCAGCAGCGTCATAAGGACAATAGTGATGCCGCGCTTCGGCTTGTTTTAGAATCACGCATAAAGGAACATTTGAGCGAATTTCCGGGATACGCACGCATCTATCAATTCGCCATAATGGAAAAGCCCTGGACCATTGAAGATGAAACCTTAACCCCGACGCTAAAAGTACGTCGCAAACGGGTGCTTGAGAAAAGTGCTGATATAGTGGCTTCGCTCTACGAAGGGCATAGTTAACGAAGCCACAGCAAAAAATAAAGTGAAACCCTATTTTTGATCAACAACCCAGCCTTAGCGGCGCTCTTATTTCTTTACGACCTATCGGTGAAGACGATTTTGATGCACTATATGCCGCGGCAAATGATCCTTTGCTTTGGGCGGGACACCCTTCTAAGGACCGCCACCTTTGCAGTGTATTTAGGCTCTATTTTGATGATGCAATTCAATCAAAAGGTGCATTGCTTGTAACAGACACGCAAACACAGCAAGCGATTGGCACATCTAGATTCCATGACTATGATGCACAAACAAGCGAAATAGAAATCGGCAGGACCTTTCTTGCTCGCCCTTATTGGGGAGGCACATTTAATCGTGAATTAAAGAAAATGATGCTCACGCATGCGTTTCAGTTTGTGGAAAAAGTCATTCTTGTCATAGAGGTAAACAACATTCGCTCGCAAAAAGCCGCTGAGAAAATCGGTGGAGAGCTTATCGATAACTACCTCGTCCGCAGTAACCAGGTTAATGTAGTTTACCAACTCACGTCCGTAGCACTTTCCAAGTTAAGTTAAACACGCACATCACCAGACCCTTATCACTTTATAGTCTGGTGCTATAGCCCAATAAAAATTTGCGTTTAGCTTGTTAAGTACAAGCTACTCTATACTAAAGCTTGTTCTTCATTTTATCAGCCATGGATTTTCAACAATCAGCAAAGCAAGCGTGGTTTCTTTACTACCCCGGTATTTTTGTCGCTTTCGTCATTGCCGCAAGCGCGACGTTTTTATCAGAGCATTATGGCGCACCCGTTATGCTGTTTGCCTTATTGATTGGTATTGCTTTTCACTTTTTAACTGAAGCACCTAAGTGTGAGCCTGGCATTGATTTTGCCGCTAAGCGTTTACTCAAAATAGGCATCGCCTTACTAGGCGTTCGTATCACGTTTGAAGATCTATCTAGCTTAGGCACAGGGCCAGTCTTAGCTGTACTGGGCCTAATTGTGTTAATTATAGGCATCGGCGTGGTGATCTCTAAGTTATTTGGTCGCGGCTTACGCTTTGGGTTGCTAACTGGCAGCGCGGTAGCCATTTGCGGCGCTTCTGCAGCATTGGCAGTATCCTCAGTGTTACGCCAAGATGATCAACTAGAGCGCGATGTACTGTTCACAGTCATAGCTGTTACTATTTTATCAACGATCGCTATGATCGTTTACCCCGTTATTTTTAAGGTGTTTGGTTTCGATGACATTAGCTCCGGTGCTTTAATTGGAGCCACAATTCACGATGTCGCACAAGTGGTTGGCGCGGGTTATTCAATTTCACCTGAGGCAGGCGACACTGCTACTTACATCAAATTATTAAGAGTGGCCTCTTTACCCATTGTTGTATTGATTTTCGCAAGCTTTAATCGCCAGAACAAAGGCGCACCGTTTACCAGCGTCTTTCCTTGGTTTGCGCTAGGGTTTGCTTTTACCTTAACGCTAAACAGCTTGGGCTTTATACCGGAATGGTTGCAAGAGTTGTTAGATCACAGCTCTAGGTGGTTATTGGTGGCATCAATCTCAGCACTGGGGGTTAAAACTTCGCTTAAAACTATGACAGATTTAGGCCCGCTTCATTTCGGCGTAATCATTATAGAAACACTGATTTTACTGGGCTTAGCCATACTGGCTTGGACCTACTTGATCTAGGTTCTTTACAATTCAATTCAGAACTATGCTCTTTCAAACACGGCAATAGATTCAACATGAGCGGTGTGCGGAAACATATCGATAGCGCCTGCAGACAGCAATTTATAGCCATGATGGTTCACCAAAATATTGGCATCTCTTGCCAGCGTTGCTGGGTTGCAAGACACGTATACAATGCGCTCAGGCTTGAGAATAGGTACATATTCGCTAATAATTAACTGCGCCCCTGATCGAGGTGGATCGAGCAACAGTTTATTAAACCCAGACGCAGGCAATCCTTTTTCAGCCCCTTCCAAATGCAGGTTTGCTGCCAGGAACTCAGCGTTATCAATGCCATTTAGTTGAGTATTGTGTTTTGCTTGGTCAACCATCGCTTGTTCGCCTTCAACACCAACCACACTCGCACCCGCTCGCGCTACTGCCAAGCTGAAGTTGCCTAGGCCGCAGAATAAATCTAATACATGGTCTTGCTCAGATAGCTCAAGAAACTCTACCGTCAAACTCACCATTTTACGGTTCATTGGTTCATTCACTTGAATGAAGTCACTTGCCCTGAACTCCAGTTTTAAATCAAACTCAGGCATTAAATAATATAGGGCCTCAGGTTGTTTAGGCCAAACAGGAAAAATAGAATCTGGCCCAGCGGGTTGTAATAAAACATGCACTTCATTTTTCTTTGCAAATTCTTCTAACAGGACCATGTCCTCTTCTGTCATGGCTTCTAGATTACGAATCACCAACGCTACTGCTTCCTCAGCCGCGGCCACTTCAATTTGTGGAATGCGGTTCGGTGCATTTAAGCCCTCAACTAACTCGTGTAATGGCGGTAACAAATCACCAATGCGTTTATCTAATGTAAGGCATGACTTAAGCGAAGTCAGATAAGCCGTGCCTTTTTCTCTAAACCCCACTAGCACTCCGCCTTTTTTAGGCACAAACTTTACCCCTAAGCGCGCCTTACGGCGATAGTGAGTCCAATCAGAAGTAATAGGCTCTAACCACTGTTCAGGCGTTACTTGACCAATACGCTGCAAATTGTCAGCCAGCGTTTGTGCTTTAAATTTAAGTTGCGCCGTAGGTGAAAGATGCTGCGTTGAGCAGCCACCGCATACCCCAAAATATTCACAAGGCGGCTCTACTCTGTCAGCATTGGGTTTGATTATTTCTTCAAGGCGGCCGTTATAACTACCACGTTGTTTATGAAATGGTGTAAATACTAATTCTTCTTCTGGCAATGCGCCAGCGACAAAATAAACCCGTTCATTATGGCGTACTACGCCGCGGCCATCATGCGCCAGTGAGGGTTCTGATAACGTCGTAACAGGATCATTTCTTTTTCGGGCCATAATTGGGTAAAATTCAGATTCAGTGTGGTGGTAATGACACCCCTATTATCGCTATAAAGAGGCTATAAATAAATCGATGGATTCCTTAATTGATCAAGTACTAAACTCTATTCTACACGCTGCTATTTGGCGTGGAATCCCTCGTTTGGACAGTATGGCACTACTCGCCGTTGGCGTAGCCGTATTTATCATCTTGGCGATACGTCGCCGACGTTAAAGAAAATTAGAGAATGACATAAAAAAAGCCTGCCACCGTCATCGACGAAGCAGGCCTCTAAAGACTTAAACTAAATTAAGCGTAAACAGGGAATTGCTTACATAAAGCAGTAACTTCACCTTTAATGCGATTGATCGTACTATCATCATCAATGTTCTCCAACACTTCACACATCCACCCTACCATCTGCTCGACTTGCTCTTCTTTAAAACCGCGAGTGGTTATTGCCGGTGAGCCCAAACGCAAACCGCTGGTCACGAAAGGTGATCGAGGATCATTAGGCACTGCATTTTTATTAACTGTAATATTTGCTCGGCCTAATGCGGCATCTGCATCTTTACCAGTAATGTCCTTGTCTACCAAATCTAATAAAAATAAATGATTATCGGTACCGCCTGAGACCACTTTGTAACCCCGTTTGATGAATGCGTTAGCCATGGCTTGTGCATTAACAACGACTTGCTTTTGATACTCAGTAAACTCGGGCTCTAGTGCTTCTTTGAAAGCCACCGCTTTTGCCGCAATAACATGCATCAAAGGGCCACCTTGAATGCCCGGAAAAATGGCCGAGCTCAATTTCTTTTCAATCTCAGGGTTTTTCTTAGCCAAAATCAAACCACCGCGTGGGCCGCGTAGCGTCTTATGCGTAGTGGTAGTAGTTACATCAGCAATTTGGACTGGGCTGGGATACAAGCCTGCAGCGACCAAACCAGCAACATGCGCCATATCGACAAACAAGTAAGCTCCTACTGAATCCGCTATGTCGCGAAAGCGTTGCCAATCCATAATGCGTGAATAGGCTGAGAAGCCCGCGATGATCATTTTAGGCTTGTGCTCATTGGCCAATGCCTGAACTTGGTCATAATCCACTTCACCAGTTGCTTCATTCAAACCATACTGAACTGCGTTGTAGGTTTTACCTGAGAAGTTTACATGCGAACCATGCGTTAAGTGTCCACCGTGCGCTAAGCTCATTCCTAACACGGTATCACCTGGCTCCATCAACGCCAAAAAAACGCCCGCGTTTGCTTGTGAACCTGAGTGAGGCTGCACGTTAGCATAGTCGGCACCGAACAATTCTTTAATACGTGAAATTGCCAAGGTTTCAGCGGTATCGACATGTTCACAACCACCGTAGTAACGCTTACCAGGATAGCCTTCGGCATATTTATTAGTAAGGTCTGAACCTTGAGCCTGCATTACACGCTTGCTAGTGTAGTTTTCTGAAGCTATTAGTTCGATGTGATCATTTTGGCGTTGCGTCTCATGTTGCATCGCTGCCCATAAGTCCGCATCAAAATCTGCAATGTTATCGCTTTCTTTAAACATGGTTAATTACCGGTAAAATAGTGAAAAATTTCAAAGCGTGAGTGTAGCTCGCATACGGCGTAAAATACGAGATCAATGCGCCATTTATTTAGCTATTGACTCTATGGTATCAAAATGGATTTAACTACTCAGTATTACTTTGTCAAACCATAAAGATGGCTTATCACTCAAGGTGAACTTAAATCCTAAAGCGGTGCCCTACTAACCTGATGTAACGCCAATAATTGCGTTAGCAAAGCTTCCATTTTTTGGATCGGCCATGCATTGGCGCCGTCGCTCCAAGCATTCGCTGGATCTGGATGGGTTTCCATAAACAAGCCATCCACCCCGATGGCGACTGCTGCGCGCGACAAGACCGGTACAAACTCTCGTTGGCCGCCTGATTTACCATTCGCACCACCGGGTAATTGCACTGAATGGGTAGCATCAAATACCACAGGGCAACCCGTTTCGCGCATAATATCCAAATTACGCATATCCACCACCAGATTATTATAGCCAAAACTATTGCCTCGCTCACATACCGCGACAGATGCATCTGGGTTAGCTGCCTTGGCTTTCGCTACGACATGCGTCATCTCAGGGCCTGATAAAAATTGACCTTTCTTAATATTCACGGGAATACCACAAGTAGCCACCGCTTCAATCAAGTCTGTTTGTCTACATAAGAATGCGGGGGTTTGAATAGCGTCCACTACTTGGCTCGCTGCGCTCACATCAGCCGGACTGTGTACATCCGTCAGCACTGAACAACCAATTTGCTCTCGCACAGTTTGCAAAATTTTCAAGCCTTCATCCCGACCGGGACCGCGCTGGGACGTGATAGAGGTTCTATTCGCCTTATCAAAAGACGACTTATACAAAAAGGGTATACCTAATTTATCGGTAATAATTTTTAAGGTTTCCGCGGTGCTTAAAGCCAAGTCTAATGATTCTATAACGCAAGGCCCCGCGATCAGAAAGAAAGGCTGGCCTGCGCCCGTTTTTATTGCACCGAATGACATTAACCTAACTCTTATTATGGTCTTGTTGCGCCCGTGCGGCCGCCACATAACTGGTAAACAGTGGGTGACCATCTCGCGGCGATGAGGTGAATTCAGGATGAAACTGACAAGCCACAAACCAAGGATGATCAGGCAGTTCTATCATTTCCACTAGGTCATCACCCGAAGTAGCAGAAAAGACCAATCCTGTTTTCTCCAATAGTTCAATATAATTATTATTGAACTCATAGCGGTGACGGTGGCGGTCATAGACAACATCACTGCCGTAGATTTCTCTTACTTTAGAACCCACTTTCAAATGACTAGCCTGTGCGCCCAAGCGCATGGTGCCGCCTAAATTAGAATCTTCAGTTCTCTGTTCAACATCACCTGCATCAGTTTTCCATTCGCTGATCAAACCCACCACCGGATGCGGCGTTTCAGCATTAAACTCTGTGCTGTTGGCGTCAGTCAGATTGGCTACGTTGCGCGCGTAATCAATAATCGCCACTTGCATGCCCAAACAAATGCCCAAATAGGGCACTTTATTTTCTCGTGCGTATTTCGCAGCGGCCACCTTACCCTCAGTGCCGCGCTTACCAAAGCCACCCGGCACCAAAATAGCATCAACACCCGCCAAGGCTGTTGAACCATCTTTTTCAACGTCTTGCGCGCTCACATAGTTCACATTAACTTTCGTTAAAGTATGAATGCCCGCATGGCTAAGCGCCTCAGAGAGTGATTTGTATGATTCCTTTAGTTGGACATATTTCCCCACCATTGCGATGGTGATTTCACCTGTCGGATTTTCACTGTTTTTCACAACCAGGTCCCACTCTTCCATATTCGGTGGAGGCACTTCTAGGCGCAAGTGTTTAACCACGATATCGTCTAAGCCCTGCTCGTGGTATATGCGCGGCACTTTGTAAATGTTATCAACGTCATAGGCAGAAATAACTGCCTTAGGATGAACATTGGTGAACAAGGCAATTTTCTTGCGAGCACTATCCGGCAGCGGATTATCAGAACGGCAAAACAACACATCAGGTTGAATACCAATTGAGCGCATCTCTTTTACAGAGTGCTGCGTTGGTTTGGTTTTTATTTCACCATCTGCCACGCGAATAGTCGGCACCAGCGTTAGGTGCATGTATAGGGTGTTTTCATAGCCTAGATCAACTCGCATCTGGCGTATAGCCTCAAGAAAGGGCAAAGATTCAATATCACCTACGGTGCCGCCAATTTCGACCAGAGCCACATCCATACCTTCAGAGGCTTGGTGTATCCACTCTTTCATTTGATCAGTGATGTGGGGAATAACCTGTACTGTGCCTCCTAAGTAGTCACCGCGTCGTTCACGACTGATTACTTTCTCGTAGACTTGGCCCGTGGTGAAGTTGTTGGTCTTCTTCATCGGCGTGCGGATGAAGCGCTCGTAGTGACCTAAATCAAGATCGGTTTCCGCCCCATCTTCAGTCACAAATACTTCGCCGTGTTGCAGCGGACTCATGGTACCGGGGTCAACGTTGATATAAGGATCGAGTTTCATCATGCTGACCTTTAAGCCGCGTGCTTCCAGCAACGCTGCCAAAGAAGCCCCTGTAAGGCCTTTGCCCAATGAGGAAACTACACCGCCTGTAATAAATATATACTTCTTCGCCAACTTTTTTTCCGGGAGAGAGTGGATTTTGGGCACAAAATACTGTGACGCAGACGGGGGAATAGAGTAACAAAACCACGGGAGTTTCTCAAACTAATTCATCAATTAAGTTTGCGTAAAGCGAAGTTAATTAACTTGCCATTTTTAGTTAATAGTGAGTAATCGAGAGCCCCCAATGCAGCTGTCCACACAATGTTGTCTGCAATTTTTAAAATTGGCAGATGTTCTCTCTCCCAATGAGGGACCGCATTTTCTTGCAGGCATTTTTTAAAACTCTGACTGTGATCACGGCCTACTTGACGAATTCGCTCGCCGCCCTTTCGCCATGACACCTCGACTTCGTCATGTTCTAACTGAATAACATTTGAGACCCCACTCGCCATCACCGTAAGTTCACTTGTTAGTTCCAAACCTAGTTCTGGTAAACACAAAGGTTCGAGAATATTCCAATAAATAGATTCTGCCTGAGCAGGAAGTAGCTCTTTTAAAAAATGCAAATAGCCATAGGCATACTGCAAACGTCCCCCTTCATGTTCTAAGCTTGGCTGACTTTCATTGGATACGGCCCTAAGCTGCTCAACCCAAGTTAGTAATCGGCTTCTTGGTAAAGCATAATGAACATGTGACTGCATCCATACATCTATGACGTTATAAACCCGTTGGTCCGACAACTCGCGTAGTTTTGACCACCCTAGGGGCACTGCTAAATCAAACCAACCAAACTGACCTTCATCTTTACAATGTGAAATGTCCATCTCCCCAAGTTCATCTAGTAAAACTTGCGCCACTTGCGCTTTGTTTGCTGCGGCCATGATTCCAGCTTCACTTTCTGGAAATGCGGCTCTCAGCGCAGGCATTACACTATGGCGCAGTAGATTACGATCAAACTGTGGCGCCTGATTAGACTCATCCTCTACCCAGTCAATCTGATTATTAGTCGCATAATCGACAAGGTTTTGTTTACCGACGTCCAAAAATGGTCGAACTAGTTGCGCCTCCTTAAAGTGTTTTACCGGAACAATACCCACCAAGCCTCTAACACCGCTGCCGCGAAACAATCGCATCAGCACAGTTTCTATTTGGTCACTTTGATGATGAGCCGTCAGCAATACATCGCCGAGCTGTAGGTGCTGCGCGAAAAAAGTATATCGCTCATCTCGGGCCACCTGCTCAAAGTTTGCTTTAACAATAGACAGATCAAGGACTTTCACCAGGCACTCAATTTTCCATTGCGTGCATTGTTGCTCACAAAAGCTTTGCCATTTTAGCGCGTGAGTAGAGACACCATGATTAACATGCAAAGCCTTTAGCTGTAATCCATTATGCTGCGCATATTGCGCTGTCAAATTCAGCAATACAGCCGAATCCACTCCGCCGCTATAGGCAAGATATAAAGTAGACTGCTTTGTGAGTTTGGGAAGTAAACGAGACAGCTGTCTCGCGAAAGAAGCCTTACTTAACGCCGTCAACTGTAAAATTGCCGTAAGCCGTCAACCGTTTGTAGCGGCTATCGAGCAACTCATCAACCGACTGCGCGCAAAAGGTATCAAGTTGTTTAGCAATTGAGGCTCTCAGTTGCTCAACCACTGGCTTCATATCCCGATGAACACCCCCTAACGGCTCTTTGATTATCTCATCAATTAGCCCGTGCTCCGACAGATGCTTGGTAGTTACACCCATGGCCTCAGCAGCTTCTCTGGCCTTGTCTGCACTCTTCCATAAAATTGCCGCACAACCTTCAGGCGATATAACCGAATAGGTAGAAAACTCCAACATAATCAAATAATCGCATACACCTATTGCTAAAGCCCCGCCAGAGCCCCCTTCACCAATCACGGTGGCAATTATTGGCACTTTAAGCTCAGATAATTTCTCCAAAGAAAAAGCAATCGCTTCGGCTTGGCCGCGCTCTTCCGCGCCCACCCCTGGGTATGCACCCGGCGTATCTATCAAGGTAATCAACGGCAAATTAAAACGTTCGGCCATATCCATAATGCGCTGCGCCTTACGGTAACCTTCTGGTCTGGGCATACCCCAATTGCGGTAGGTACGCTCCTTCGCATCACGGCCTTTTTGATGGCCTATCACCGCCACACCACGCCCTTCAAAACGGCCAATGCCTGCAACAATCGCTGGGTCATCGGCATAATGACGATCGCCATGCAACTCTTGAAAATCAGTCAGCAGTTCACCGATATAATCTAGCGTGTAGGGTCTATCTGGGTGGCGCGCTATTTGCGTAATTTGAGTAGCATCTAAGCGCGAAAAAATATCTTTGGTTTTTTCTTTACACTTGTTTTTAAGCTTTAGAATTTCAGCACTAAAATCAACCCCATCTTCCCCTTTGGAACTGACACGTTCCAATTCCTCGATTTTCTCTTCAAGTTCTGCAATGGGTTTTTCAAATTCGAGATGATCGTAAGTCATGAAGCAATTGTGTGATTATTTTGCCCGATTCTACCGCACTTGGGCAATCGTCGCACTATCCGCCTTGTAAACTACCTCGGCCTTACCTAGGTTATATTCACCTTCTGCCCGACTCTCTAGGGTTTGCACATGCTATATTCTCGCGACTTTTTTATCAGTTAGTTTCATGGTCAAACAACGCAAAGCAGTTGCCTTAATTTCAGGCGGCTTAGACTCACTACTCGCAGCAAAAGTTGTGCAAGAACAAGGCGTGCATGTTGAGGGCATTAACTTCTTCACTGGCTTTTGCGTAGAAGGCCACACCCACGCTATTCGCAACACATCGGATGAGAAAAAAGCGAAGAAGCGCAATAACGCACTATGGACCGCTGAGCAGTTGGGCATCAAATTGCATATCATCGATATTATTGAACCCTATAAGGATGTCGTGCTAAACCCTAAGTACGGCTATGGCGCCAATCTTAATCCTTGTCTAGATTGCAAAATATTCATGGTCAAAAAAGCCCATGAATGGATAGTAGAAAATGATTTTGATTTCATCATTACTGGTGAAGTAATGGGCCAACGACCTAAGTCACAACGCAAGGAAACCTTGCCTGTTGTACAAAAAAAATCAGGCGTTAATGATTTACTGCTGCGCCCCTTATGCGCTCAGCACCTACCTGAAACCCTGCCAGAAAGAGAGGGCTGGGTGAATCGTGAGGAAATGTTAGCTTTACACGGACGCAACCGTAAGCCACAAATTCAAATGGCCAAAGACAAAGGCTTTGAAGATTTTGCTCAACCCGCTGGGGGCTGCTGTTTTTTAACCGACGCGGCTTATTCTTCTAAGCTACAAGACATGTGGGATAACCGACCTGACCGAGATTACACACTGGATGACATTGTGTTGCTTAAAGTCGGTCGGCATTTTCGCCCCAAGCCGCATTTTAAAATGATCATCGCCCGTGATGGCGGTGAAACACGTTACTTAGATGGCTACCGTAAGCAATTTAAGCATTTAATCGTGCGCTCTCACTCAGGGCCAATGACTTTAATTGAAGGTGAAGTCAATGAAGATGATATTGAATTGGCGGCTCAAATTGTCGGGCGTTATAGTAAAGGGCGCGATGCAGCACAATTAGAGTTTGACTATGTGGACAAAAAAGCCTCCCCTGTGAAACTATACGTAAAAGCGCTCACCCCCAACGAATTTAGCGAAAAGTGGGCAATTTAATGCAAACCTTAGACGCCAGAAACTTGATGTGCCCGATGCCGGTCATTCGCACACAAGACACGATAAAACAGCTCAATCCCGGCGACCGCTTGAGAGTGGAATGCAGCGACCCGGGCACCTTGCATGATATTCCTGCTTGGTGCCGCATTAATGGGCACAAGCTAATCAGCGCCGAAGACAACGGCGAAGATATTATTATTATTGTCGAGGTTGGAGAAGACTAATAATCACTCCGTCAGACGATACAGCTATAGGGGGCACACCAAGCTATTGGCTAGCCAAACCATACCAAAGCTGAAGGTTTAGCTAGCATTCAGAAACTATTCAAGCGCAGTTCAGACATCGAGCTTTATAGTCCGTGCCATCATCACTTACGGCAACTGACTATGTTAAATATAAACTTAAATTCTTGTTCAACACTCTTCGCACTACCTGTCGCTTTGGCTAGCGCGGCGCTACTCAGTAGCCCTGTTTTATTTGCGAAACAATCGACCAGCCATGTAGACGAAGCTCGGGTCACTCGTGCAACACCTGTCTATAACGAAGTACGCATCAATCAGCCCCAAGAGGAATGCTGGTTTGAATCCATTCGTGAACCCGTAAGAACCAGTAAAAAGAATTCCAAAACACCTGAAATTTTTGGCGCATTAATCGGTGCAGCCATTGGTCACCAATTTGGTGGCAGCAAACGCTCACAAAATGCAGCCGCTGCAGCCGGCGCTGTGCTGGGGACGTCAGTTGGTCACGATTGGGACAATAAACGCAATCACACTACCGCCAGCACCAAAGTCACCCGGGTAGAGCGATGTGAAACTGTCGACAGTTACCACACTGAGCAACGTTTATCCGGCTATGAAGTCGCCTATCGTTATAACGGCGACCTATACCACACTTTTACTCAAGATCACCCTGGCGACACATTACGCGTTAATGTAAGCGTGTCGCCCGCTGAATAAGAGAACAATAAAAGCATCGATCTCACAAGGCTCGAATTACGATGTAAACTTGTGTAAGCTTCACACTAATAAATTAGCAAGCTAAATGACACTCAAAACTATAAGTAAAGTCATAGATCCTAAAGGTCACCAACCGAACACTGAAAAAATGATATCCGCCATCAGACTCACACATAAATTGGTAGGCCTAATCGGTCTATTCAGTTTTATGCTGAGTGGCTCTGCGTCGGCCTTAAAGCCAACTGAGGAGATATCGTTGGAAAAGCGTTTGCGTGCCACACCAGCCCACAGCGTGGATGACATTGCTCGAAAAATACGCCAGCAGCATAAGTGGCGTATTTTGGCAGCCGAACCCACGGTTAGCGATGATAAAACTTTTTATCGCTTCAAACTGTTGAATAAAAAACGTGGCCGAGTCTCGGTGGTTGTAATTGACCCAAACGAGCCTAACCTTAATACCCTAAACTGATAAGCGACCCAAAGCATGCGACTGTTAATCGTTGAAGACGAACCCAACTTAAGAACTCAATTAGAAGCTAAGTTTCGCCAAGCAGGCTACGCAGTGGACTCTTCGGGCGATGGCGAAGAAGGCTTGTACTACGCTTCGGAATACCCGATCGATCTAGCCATTATCGATTTAGGCTTGCCGAAAATGAGCGGCATTGAACTAATTCGCAACCTACGCAAAGCCGGTAAAGATGTCCCCGTGTTGATTTTGACAGCGCGTAACAAATGGCAAGACAAGGTTGAAGGATTGGAAGCGGGAGCTGACGATTATTTAGCAAAGCCTTTTCATTTCGAAGAATTGGCAGCACGCGTTAAAGCGTTGATAAGACGAGCGGCAGGTCAAGCTGACCCTATGATCACCGTGGGAGATGTAACCTTAAATACCACCACGCAAGACGTTAAGTACGACGAACGATTATTGGACTTAACCGCTTACGAATATCGCTTATTGCATTATTTGATGCTTAATGCTGGCAAAGTAATTTCCAAGATGGAATTAACAGAACATTTATACGACGAAGACTCTGACCGAGACAGTAACGTGATAGAAGTATTTATTCGCCGCTTACGTAAAAAACTTGACCCTGATGGCACACTAGAGCCTATCGAGACCCTTCGAGGCCGCGGGTATCGCTACGTCATACCGGCTTAAGAACGAATCCGTTCCTGTTTGAGTTTCCTCGCCCAATAGAGTGAAACTGAATCTATGTATTCACTGCGAAGACGCATCTTGGTCGCCACCTATGGCACCATCATTTTATTCATGCTACTGGCGGGTATTGCGCTGGATAAAGCTTTTCAACGCGTCATTCGCTCGAATATACATGATCAACTAGAAAGCATGACATTTGCGCTGCTAGCCACAGCCGAGCTAGACCAACAGGGCGTATTTCGTATTCCCCAACAGTTGCCACAAATCGATATAACGATTCCCGGTTCGGGACTGATCGCAATGATCGTAAACGATAAAAAGCAAATAATCTGGCTGTCACCTTCTGCCTTAGGCGAAACCCTGCCAGAGATTCAACCTTTGCCACCAGGTGCCGCACAATTTAAACCTCAAAAAGGCAAGCCACACCAACCGTTTGTTTTTAGTTTTGGCTCTGTTTGGGGCAATGCGTATATCGAGGATCAGTTCCTTACTTTCTCATTCATTCAGTCAAAAAGCTCCTACTTAAGACAAATAAGCGGCTATCGGGAAACTCTGGTTCAATGGCTAGGCGGTGGGGCCTTATTCATATTTCTACTACACGGCTTGGTAGTTTTGCGCGAGCTGCGCCCACTCTCCAGGGTAGTTGAAGAAATAGATAAGATTGAGTCTGGCGAGATCGAAGAGATATCCGAAGGGTATCCAAATGAATTAGCGCAATTAACAGAGCGAATAAACCGCTTCATCAAAAACGAACGTGCTCAATTACAACATTACCGCCATGGCCTTGATGACTTAGCACATAGTTTAAAAACACCGCTGGCAGTTATCCGCGGTATTGAAAACGAAGCGCACCAAGACGAAGATCGACAACAGTTACGTCAACAAGTAGATAGAATGACGCAAATTATAGATTACCAGTTAAAACGTGCGTCCAGCGCTGGCAAGCAAACCTTGGGCCAGAACAATATAGATGTAAAGCCTATCGTCCTCAGCACAGGGAATTCCTTATTAAAAGTGTATGCCGACAAAGCCATTCAATTCGATTTAAGCTGCGACGAAAAGGTGTTCTTTAGAGGAGATAAAGATGACCTTTACGAAATGGTCGGCAACCTAACTGACAATGCATTTAAGTGGGCTAACAAGAAAGTGATTATAAGCTGCAATTTAGTGCGCACCAAAGGCAAAGCCAATACGTTAATCATTAGATTCGAAGATGATGGTCCTGGCATTAGTGAGGAAATACGTAAATCAATTATCAAGCGCGGAGTGCGCGCTGATGAGCAAACCCCCGGCCAAGGTATCGGCCTATCGGTAATCAACAGTATTTTGGAAGCCGCCGAAGGCAGTTTGACTATTGGTCGCAGTGACCTTGGCGGCGCAAAAATACAATTAGAGCTTCCCGCAGCCAACACCTAAGCAACAAATGTTGGCATGATGCTGCTTTCTGCAAAGCTTAGCGTTTGATTATCTGCCACAATGATATGATCTAACACCGGTATATCAATCAAACCTAAGGCTTGAACTAACTGTTTAGTTAGCACCTTATCTTGATCTGACGCTTGTAGATGACCACTAGGATGATTATGCGCAAGAATGACTGAGCTTGCTTGATGGCGCAAGGCCAGCTCTACCACCTTACGGGGGTGCACGTAGGCATCCTTTACCGTGCCACGACTGACTAAGGCAGGAAACGTAACGCGTAAACGGCTATCTAAGCACAACAAATAGAACACTTCAGTGCGCCTACCTATAAACAATGGCTTAAGGTATTCGGCCACTGATGCGGAAGAATTCAAGATCGGCTGTTCACGTTTCACTCTATCGTGCAAATACCGCCTAGAAAGCGATGGCTGCATACTTATCAGTACAGCTGCTTGCTCCCCTACTCCACTGACTTGTTGAAGACCCTCAACACCGGCATCCAATACGGCGGACAAGTCGCCAAAACGTTTAATCAAGGCGTGCGCGATGCGGTTTGTGTCTGCTCGAACTAAGGCGTAATAGAGCAGTAACTCAAGCACTTCATGATCATGCAGTTCTGATAAGCCTGAATGAATATAACGATCCCTTAAGCGCTGACGACGCCCCTTGTTGTGGTTTTCTTCCATGAACCTGTGTCTAAATAGTACCAGTTTAGTTTAGCATTAATCCGTTTTAAGTAAGCTCCTTAAATTCGCGAGGTGCTTGCGCCCACTGTCTTGCTGCTGCTCAGCGGTGGGTTTTTCAGCGTTATCCCAATTTAGTTCAGCTTGTGGCAGTTCTTTTAAAAATCGACTGGGCAAGCACTCGATAGTCTCTCCAAAGCGGCGACGTTTTAGAGCGTATGATAAACTGAGTGCACGCATTGCGCGTGTAATACCCACATACAGAAGACGCCGCTCTTCTTGCACTGAACCCTCTTCAACCGACACTCTGTGCGGCAATATATCTTCTTCCACTCCGACAATAAATACGTAGTTAAACTCTAAGCCTTTCGCAGCATGTAAGGTCATCATGCTTAGTTGATCAAACTCCGAGTTTTCTTCTTGCTTATCGAGTATATCTCGCAGGATCAACTGCGACACCAAATCACCTAATCCAGCGCCTTGCGCCGCATTTTGGCGCAATTTATTCATCCAATCGACCAGCTCACGCACATTCTTCCAACGCCGCGCCGCCAGTTCCAAATCCCCCGACTCATCTAACCAAGATTCATAACCAACCTCTTCAAGCACGCTTTCGAATAATGCCACTGGATCGCCCAGTTCAGCGTCACTGCCCCACTCCACCATGCGCTGGCAAAAAGACCGCATTGATTTCGCGCGCTTAGCGCTTAAAATCTGAGAAACCTCGCTGTCGAATACCGCGTCAAACAGACTCAACCCTTTTTTACTGGCGAAGGTCGCCAGCTTTTCAATACTGCCAGGGCCAATTCCCCGTCTCGGTGTATTTATCACCCGTAAGAACGCCCTATCATCTGATGGATTGGTAATAAGACGTAAATAGGCCAACATATCACGAATCTCAGCGCGGTCAAAAAATGATAAACCCCCGCTGATGTAATAAGGGATGCGCATTTCACGTAGCTTTTGTTCAAATACACGGGCTTGATGGTTGCTTCGATACAAAATAGCAAAATCTGAAAATTTGGCATTGTGCTCAAACTGCAACCCCAGAACTGCTGACACCACCCGCTCCGCTTCGTGATTTTCATCTCGCCCTGACATCACTTCTATGGCGTCTCCATACCCTAGTTCACACCAGAGGTTCTTTTCGTATGGCCGCTGATTGTGTTGGATCAATGCGTTAGCAGTCTTTAAAATTCGGCCCATTGACCGGTAATTTTGCTCAAGCTTGACTACTTTCAGTTGCGGATAGTCGATTTGCAACTGGCCAATGTTTTCCGGCAAAGCGCCTCGCCAACCATAAATAGATTGGTCATCGTCGCCCACCACTGTTAACCCGTCACCACTGCCCGCTAAAGATTTTACAAACTCGTACTGCGCGCCGTTAGTATCTTGATACTCATCTACCAAGATATACCGAAAAGTTGACTGCCACCGCAAACGTACTTCATCATTTGAATGCAACAATGCGCTGGGCTTGAGAATTAAGTCATCTAAATCAACGCAATTACAACTGAGTAGGTAGCTTTCATATTTAGGGTAGACCCGAATAGCGCTGTTGATGATCGGACTGGTACCGCTAACTCTGAGTTTATCAGCGCTAATACCGGCATTTTTCCAGGCCGAAATTTGACCATGGATTTTCTCATAAACCGAAGTGTCACCACTGAGATCTCCGCGCATCAGTTCACCGACTAATCCGATCGCATCCTTGGGATCTAACAAGCTAAACCCGTCACGAAGCCCTACAGCTTGGGCCTCAGCGCGCAATAGTTTCAAACCCAAAGAATGGAAGGTAGAGACGGTTAATCCTTTAGTTTCACTTTTATCTTTTAACAGTTTTCCAATTCGCTGTTTCATTTCACGCGCTGCTTTATTGGTAAAAGTAACTGCGACTATTTGACTGGGAGATACCGCCCGCTTGGTAATCAGCCACGCAATTTTCTGGGTAATCACACGCGTTTTACCACTGCCCGCCCCCGCCAAAACCAATAACGGTGAGCCTAAGTGTTTACAGGCAACATCTTGTTGCTGATTCATTCCGTTCATGGCGCCAAACTGTTGTTTGTTTATTCGTTAGTATTCTCTAATAGCAATACCACGGCCTGCGCGGCAATGCCGAGACCTTCACCGGCAAAACCCAAGCCTTCGGTAGTCGTTGCCTTAACGCTAACCTGAACCAAGTCAATTCCCGCGCAAGCAGCAATGCACTCGCGCATTGCTAATATATAGGGCTGCATTTTAGGTGCTTCTGCTATGATGGTACTGTCAATATTGACAATACGATAGCCCACCTCACCAATACTGCTCACCGCTGAGCGCAAAAATACTTGGCTGTCCATATCTTCAAATTTGCTGTCATGGGGAGAAAAGTGACTGCCTATATCTCCTAGCGCAGCTGCACCATACAGCGCGTCGCAAATAGCATGTAGCAGCACATCGGCATCAGAGTGACCTTCTAGCCCCATTGAATGCCTAATATTCACCCCTCCAATGATTAAATCACGGCCTACTACTAAACGGTGTACGTCGTAACCTTGACCTATTCTCATGTATTTTGCCCAAATTGTGCTTTAAGTATTAGTTGGGCCAAAGCCAAATCAGCAGGCCGGGTGATTTTAAGGTTATCTGGCGAACCCTCGAGCATAAAAACGCGCCCGCCGGCATTTTCTATAGCACTGGCTTCGTCAGTCACATTGGCGCCATTTTCTAAAGACGCGAGCAATTCACTGGCTCGAAACAACTGAGGGGTAAACGCGCGCCATAATGATTCTCGCGGCACGCTCTTCACCACCTCATCACTCACATTAACTTGCTTCACCGTATCCGCCATGGGTGCGCCTAACAGGCCGCCATAGTTCTTCTGTGTCGCCGTTTTAATTAATCTCTCTACATCGTCTATGCGAACACAAGGCCTTACGGCATCATGCACCAATGCCCATGAATTTGGGTCAATGACAACCAGTGCTGTGAGCATATTACGTACACTATCAGCGCGCTGCACTCCGCCCTCAATCACTTGGTCTAACTTAGACTGCGCATAGTCTAGTCCTATATAGTGGTTGTCTTGAGGTGATATCGCTACCATCATCTTGGTCACGGATGGGCAAGCACTTATGCGGTCTAAGGTGTGCTCAAGTACGGTTTTACCTGCAATTCTTAGATATTGCTTGGGCACGGCACTTTGCATGCGCCTACCCACTCCGCTGGCAGGCACCAAAGCCCATACAGTTGATTCAGTCATGAGCTTTTGGCATCAAGAAAAAGCGCGTTAGCAAGCCGCGTGGCAAATGAAAAATGCATTGCGCAATTCTAACTGATGATGAGACGTCCCCTATTAAAAACTAACCAATTATTTCGCACGAAACCTCAACCCACTATAATGCGCTTTAATGCTTAAATATAAGATACCTAGGCACGGCTTTATCAGTCGTTCCTTATTTAACTTTAGGCGGTGATGCCCTACAATCCCGCCGCTCATACAAAACTCCCACCGTCGTGCTAAGCAGCTTTCAACCACTCCTTCCTGATTCCAATTCGCGCCCCATTCGTTGGTCGCATCTGTTCGGGGCAGGTTTGAGCTTGGCAATTGCCAAAGCAAGTCAGCAACACCAAGGGCTATTATGTGTGGCCTTGTCTGATGCTCGGCAAGTTCAAATAATGGCCGAAGAACTGGGGTTCTTCTTAAGCCAACACGACACCAACACCGAGACGGGAGTTCATATTTTCCCAGAATGGGAAACCTTGGCTTACGATATTTTCTCACCGCACCAAGATATTATCTCTAGTCGTTTAAAGTTGCTTTCGGCTTTACCTGATTTTAAACACGGCATATTACTGACCACCACCGAATCACTATTACAGCGCCTGCCACCTATTGACTACGTATTGGCGCACAGCTTTACCCTAAAAAGCGGTTCGACTGTTCAAATCGAAAAACTTCGGTTACAGCTTCAAGATGTCGGGTATTACCACGTCAATCAGGTATTAAGTCAAGGCGAGTTTGCGATACGCGGCGGCCTTATCGACATTTTCCCCATGGGAACCACTCGGCCATTCAGATTGGATTTGTTTGATGACGAAATCGAGTCTATTCGATATTTTGACCCTGAAACGCAAAAGTCTACTAACACCACTAATTCTATTAACCTGTTGCCCGCGCGTGAAGTGCCGCTCACAGAAACTGGTATTAAACATTTTAGGCGCGCCTTTAGAGAACATTTCGAAGGTGACCCTAGCAAACAACATGTTTACGAAGAGGTGAGCCAAGGGCGAACCACGCCCGGAATCGAGTTCTATTTGCCGTTATTCTTCGATGACACTGCGACTCTCTTTGATTATCTACCCAGCTCCAGCTTACTGGTATTGGAGGGCGACCATCAAGATACAGTAAGCACTATCATCGCGCAAATCAAAGACCGATACGAAGCGCGAAAAGATGACAGAGCGCGAAAGATATTACCTCCAGCAGCGCTTTATTTAGATCAAACGCAGTACACGGCTTCACTAGAAAATTTCTCACTCATCGCGCATTTTGGTAGCACCAAAAAAAATACTGATTGGAAGGCCCCTAGCAAACCACCTAAGGAGTATCCCGTTGAGCTACGTGCTGATAAGCCTTATCTTGAACTCTCTGAACACTTACATCGCGCTAAACACCGTATTTTATTGGCGGTTGAAACTGCAGGCCGACGCGAGGCATTAGAAGGGGTATTAATTGAGCATAATTTAATACCAGAGCCGCAACAAGATTGGTCTACCTTTATCCAGAGTGAGGATAAACTGGGGATTATCGTAGGGGACATCGTTCGCGGGTTGATCGTAAGCGACCCGCATATCGAGTTGATCACTGAAGGCCAGCTGTATGGCGAAAAGGTGTTACAACGGCGTCAGCGCTCGCAACGAACTGCTCAAGATCCTGAAGCCATTATCCGCTCGCTAGCCGAACTGCAAATCGGCGCACCGGTGGTGCATATTGACCATGGTGTTGGTCGCTACCAAGGTTTGCAAGTGCTCAGCATGAACGACCTAAGTGAAGAGTTCTTGGTAATTACCTATCACGGCGCTGACAAGCTCTACGTACCAATTCAATCGTTGCAAATGATCAGCCGATTCGTTGGTGGCGATCCAGAGCTAGCGCCCCTGCACAAGCTGGGCAGCCAAAGCTGGGACAAAGCCAAGAAAAAGGCACAAGTAAAGTCATACGACGTGGCGGTTGAGCTACTTGAAATGCAGGCCGCCCGTGACGCTAGAACAGGCGTATCATTTGACATACCGCAAAAAGACTACCACCTGTTTTCAGATCGTTTTGGTTTTGAAGAAACTCATGATCAAATGCGTGCTATCAACGATGTGATTGCCGACTTAAAGTCGTCTGCACCAATGGACCGACTAGTGTGCGGCGATGTCGGATTTGGCAAAACTGAGGTGGCGTTACGTGCCGCTTTTGTCGCGGCATTTAATGGCAAACAAGTCATTATGTTAGTGCCTACTACTTTATTGGCCCAACAGCATTTTGAAACTTTTCAAAACCGCTTCGCCGACATGCCGATCACTATTGGTTTATTATCACGGTTTTCGTCACAAAAAGAGACTAAAGCAGTGCTCTCTCAAATGAAAGAGGGCACTTCAGATATTATTATCGGCACGCATCGTTTGATTCAAGACGATATAAGGCTGAAGAACTTGGGATTGATCATCATTGATGAAGAACACCGATTCGGCGTTCGCCAAAAAGAGAAGTTAAAGCGCCTACGCAATGAAGTCGACATATTGACGTTAACTGCGACACCGATTCCCCGCACGCTAAACATGACCATGTCAGGTTTACGAGAAATATCCATTATCGCCACACCACCCGAGCAACGACTCGCGATTAAAACCTTCGTGATGGACTATAACCAAGCAATTATTCGTGAAGCCTGTCTGCGGGAAATCCATCGTGGGGGGCAAATGTATTTCTTGCACAATGAAGTTAAAACCATTCAGCGCGTGGCAGAAGAACTCGCCGAGTTGCTACCAGAAGCCAAAATTGCTTTTGCTCATGGCCAAATGGGTGAACTGCAGCTTGAGCAAATCATGCGTGACTTTTATCATCAGAAATTCAACATTTTGGTCGCCACAACCATTATTGAAAGCGGCATCGATGTGCCCTCTGCCAATACCATCATTATAAATCGCGCGGACAAATTTGGCTTGGCCCAGCTTCACCAATTACGTGGGCGAGTTGGCCGATCTCATCATCAAGCTTTCGCTTATCTGTTAGTGCCGAACCGCAAGCATGTTAGCAAAGATGCTGGCAAACGCTTAGCCGCTATCGAACAATTAAATGATTTAGGCGCTGGTTTTTCTCTGGCATCTCATGACCTTGAAATTCGCGGCGCCGGTGAGCTATTGGGCGAGACCCAAAGCGGCCTGATAGATGACGTTGGGTTCAATTTGTATACCGATTATTTGAATCGCGCGATTGCCGCAATAAAAAGTGCCGGTGATAAAGGGGCAAGAGCAGAATTAAATTTAGATGCAAAACCCCATGCTGCCGTTTCTATGGGCGTTGCTGCCCTTTTCCCAGATAACTACCTAAACAATATTCATTTACGGCTGGTAATGTATAAACGCATTGCCGGCGCACAAACAAGCGACGAGCTAAAGGAACTTGAGGTGGAGTCGATAGATCGATTCGGCCTATTACCCGATGCTGGCAAATATTTATTTCGCTGTACCGCACTAAAACTAAAATGTATGCCCCTGGGGATCTCTAAAATTGATGTGGATGATGAAGGCGGTAAAATAGAGTTTATACAAAATGCGGCCATTGATCCGATTTCTATCATCGAGTTAGTTCAAGCTCAGCCAAGAGTTTTCTCTTTACAGGGCCCAACTATATTGAAAATAAGTAAAGACCTTGAGGAAGAAGCAGCACGCTTTGGTTTCGTTGATAAAATCATCGATTACTTTAGTAGTAACACTATTCCAACAAGCAACAGATAATTTGTTATATTTCTCGGCTATGAAGAATCTCTTAAACCTCTCTTTCATTGTTGCTGGATTATTGGCATTTAGTACTTCTAACGTGTTGGCCAGAACCTACATCGTTGAAATGATCGTATTTACCAATGAAGGTACGAGCGCTGAGCGTTGGGACTTCACTTCTAAACAAACAGTCACAAGACGCAATAAGATAAGTGAAATTTACGCTCGATCTAAAAGTTTAAATTCAGGCGAAGGATTATCCTACCTAGCCGGTGTGTTTTCCACCTTAGCGAGAAGCACCGAGCACCGTATTTTAAAAACCGGTCGCTGGACGCAAGAATCCGCGAATTATCAAAGTTCTCCTTTGGTGAAAATCGAGCACGCTGACCGGAGCATAGAAGGCGCCGTGCGGGTGTACGCCCCGAACCTATTGTTTGCCGAAATCAACTTGATGTATGCCCCCAATGGGGATTCATTATCAGTGACAACGACAGCCAGCGGCGAATCAACCTATGTTGAAGAAGTCTATTTTATTGATGAGCGTCGACGCATGAAATTAAAAGAAACGCATTACTTCGACCATTCTAAGTTTGGAGTGCTACTTACCGTGGTACCGCAGTAGGCAATCTTACCGATTTTTCTCAGGCACCAAAACTTGCTTAAGCTCTAACAATATGGGCACCCCACCAATCACCGAATAAACCGTTGTACCATTTTGAGTGACTAAAAATGTAAGCCCCTCTCCCACAACTGACTCACCATCAGCATACTGTAATACATCGTCGTGCATCGCGGCATCCAAAATTTCTTTCAACCGCCGATTCACCGGCAACAAATGTTGCTTGGTAATGGGGCAAACCAGCAGTTGTTTTATGTCGTTTCGCAAAATGGGGGTTGTAACGTTCTCCAAGTAATCTTGCAACTAGTTTACCTAAATTCTCTGGTTAAACTAAGCCCGATTGATAGAGTGAAAAAAACGACCTTTTGCAGTAATAAAATATAATGCCTGATAACATCTAGGCTCACTCTTTTTTGTATTTTTCCCTACTGGTGCTTAGTTTAATTAATCGCTTTCATACTTGGCTAGAAAACTACCGCACGCCTTTTCCCGAATCACTTCCAGAAAAACCACCCGCTACGCTATTCGGCTTCATCAAACACTACGCTCAGCCCTTCTGGCCACTGATTTTTGTCGGTGCTTTATTTTCTATTACGATATCAATCGTCGAGGTTTATCTATTCTCATTCGTCGGCAATCTAGTAGATTGGTTGACTGTTACAGACCGCGCGCACTTTTGGGAACTTCATCGGGGTAAGCTTATTGTCGTCAGCATTCTGACGCTATTAGTTCTACCCTTGCTCAAGTTCTTATATGAATCCATTACGCATCAAGGCCTACTCGGTAACTTCGCAATGCGCACTCGCTGGCAAGCGCATCGATACTTGTTGCGGCAAAGCGTGGAGTTTTATCAGAATGACTTCGCAGGAAGAATTGCGGCCAAAATGATGCAAACCTCTTTAGGGGTCCGCGATGCCGTTATTAAGGTGACCGAGGTGATGCTTTATGTGGTGGTTTACTTCACCAGCGCCGTGGTTATTTTCGCTGCCAGTGATTTACGCTTAACCGCCCCGATGATTATTTGGTTACTGGGGTATATTTTAATCTTACGTCATTTTATTCCCAAACTACGAGAGACTTCGATCTTACAGGCGGAAGCACGTTCCATGGTGACGGGCCGAGTGGTGGACAGCTACACTAATATTCCTACTGTCAAGATGTTCGCTCACGCTAAAGCCGAAGATGCCTACGCCCAAGAGGGCATGCAAGTTTTTCTGGATACCGTTTACCGTCAGATGCGTTTATCAACCTATCTAACTGTATCTCTGACCGCCATGAACGCCTGCTTGCTATTTTCGATTGCGGCTACCTCCATATACCTTTGGCAACTGCATGCTGTCACTGTTGGCGCCATTGCTTTTGCGATGGGACTGGTGATGCGCATGCAAGGGATGTCACAATGGATCATGTGGGAAATAGCGAGCCTATTTGAAAACATCGGCGTTATTCAAGACGGCATTGAAACGATCTCTCGTGACATTGCGGTCAATGATGATAGCGACGCTCAGCCGCTAACTGTGAGCGACGCTCAAGTTAGTTTCAGCTCGGTAGGGTTTAACTATGGCAAAGCCATGGAAAGCGGCGCAGGTGGCATTATTGATGACTTTAATTTGGTAGTTCGCGGCGGTGAAAAAATTGGATTGGTTGGCCGCTCAGGTGCCGGGAAGTCTACTTTAGTGAATTTACTATTGCGCTTTTATGACATTGAGCATGGCATCATTGACATAGATGGCAACAATATCTCACAAATAACCCAAGATAGTTTACGGGCGAATATTGGCATGGTCACCCAAGACACTTCTCTACTACATCGCTCGGTGACCGATAACATTCGTTACGGCAATGAGACTGCCAGCAGCGAAGAAGTTATTCGCGCTGCCAAATTGGCTAAAGCCCACGACTTTATTCAAGACTTGGAAGATTTTTGCGGCCGCACTGGTTACGATGCACATGTGGGCGAGCGCGGTGTGAAATTATCCGGGGGACAGCGCCAGAGAGTCGCCATCGCTAGAGTATTACTGAAAAATGCACCCATCCTGATTCTAGATGAAGCTACCAGCGCCCTAGACTCGGAGGTGGAAGTGGTTATCCAAGAAAGTTTAGAAAGCTTAATGCAAGGCAAAACAGTTATTGCCATTGCCCATCGTCTGTCAACAATCGCTGCTATGGACAGGCTAATCATCATGGATGCAGGACAAATTATTGAGTCAGGCACCCACCAAGAACTGATTGACGCTGGTGGCTTATACGCCAGTTTATGGGCTCATCAATCAGGTGGCTTTCTAAAAAGCCACTAGCATTGACTTAGCGCAAACCTACTTATACCAAGAGACCTGAGCAGGTTATTCGGGCAACAAATCTAACACAGTGATTTCGTTAGCGGTGCCTAGTCGCATTAACGGCCCCCATGTGCCAGTGCCACTGTTCACATATAACCACTTGTTCTCGTTGGTATAGAGGCCTGCGATACGATCGAATTGTTGCTTAACAATAAAATTGAATGGAAATATTTGCCCATTATGTGTATGCCCACTCAACATTAAGTCCATATCATGTCGTCGCGCGGCGGCCCACCCGACTGGCCGATGATATAGAAGTACATTGAACAAATTAGGTTTGAGGGTAATGCTAGGCATCATCTGTTCGACTTGATCACGTCTGTCCGCATCATCAACGCCCACCAATTGAAGTTCGTCGATGACCTTAGCTTGTTGGCGTAAGGTGGTAATACCAAAATCTTGCATAATTCCCAGTATCTTATCCAAATCGGCATATCGCTCATGATTGCCAATCACGAAATAGGTTGGGGCTTTGATGTTTTTCAACGATTGTAAATCAACGCTATTAACGGCGCTAGAATCAACTAAATCTCCGGTTATTACCGCAATATTCGGGTTCTGAGCATTGAGTTTATCAACGGCTCTCTGCATAAATCCGGCCTGCCTAGAACCAATGTGGACGTCGCTTAGTTGTGCTAGCCTGATAGGTTTAGTCAACTTTTTTGATCGCAAAGTAACGGTTTTAACCTTAAAAAAGTGAGAAGCGATTAGTGCTCCAATTACCAACATTAGCCCTATCGAAATCACAGCCACGGCACTTAACTGAGCGGTATATGGCCATATCAGTATCGGCAATTCAGCAACCACTGTCAGTGACATAAACACAAAACTAGCGCCCATCCAATGCACCATGATATAGCGCACAAACATTTTTGGTCCCTTAAATGAATACCACATCGCAACAGTCGCAATCGCCCAGATAAGTCCCGTGTATGACCATCCCAATCCACTGCCCATTGTTAGCCAGTGACTTAAGCGTCCAAGCGGATAAGCAAAGACGAAGAAGCTAGCAAACGTAAATACAACGTAAAAAATCTGACGAGCACTCATTAAATTCGATTATTGATTGGTTTGGTTAATTATTGGAGTAGGCAAACCTCAGTACGTTCCTTACAAATCAACGTTTTTTATGCAAAAATCCGCCGCTTATTAAATCTGCAATACTGACTACCGAGGAACTAAAATTGGAAAAAGTTACCGTTTCACTTAACGATATTCAAGCTAAGACTGAACAAGCTTTGGTCGCACATGGCGCTAAGCTGTGGATAGCACAATCTGTCGCTCAGGCAGTACGCAAAGCAGAGGAAGTTAAAAACCTAATTTGTGGCCTCTACTACTTGGATAGCTATTGTACCCAATTAAAAACAGGCAGAGTAGATGGGTCGGTAGAACCCGAAGTAACCATGCCCAAGGCCTCATCAGTAAAAGTTGACGCGAAGCTAGGCTTTGCTCAAGCCGCTTTTAGTAGAGGGCTTGAACAAGCTATTGATACCGCTAAAAATCACGGTAATGCGACCTTGGCTATTTGCCATTCACATACTTGTACTTCTATGGGCTATTTTACTGAGCAAATTTCGAATGCAGGGCTTATAGGTATCGGCATGACCAATGCGCCAGCTTGTGTATCACCTCCAGGTGGCACTAAAGCAGTATTGGGCACCAATCCTATATCAATGTCAGTGCCGGCCCAGAATGGCGGCGTCGCATTTACCTTCGATCAATCAACCAGCGCTATCGCCATTGGTAAAATCAGAGTAGCCGCAGCAGCCGGTGAGAAAATCCCGTTAGGCTGGGCAGTAGATCCGAGTGGCAACCTAACGGACGACCCCAACGAAGCCTTAAAGGGTTCGTTGGTTTCAGCGGGTGGTTACAAAGGTTATGGCTTTGGTTTAATGGCCGAGATATTGGCAGCAGCAGTAACGGGGTCACTTAATAGCGTTTCTGCCCCACCTTTAAAAACCCCTGAAGGTCCGGCGCATGATTTAGGCCAATTCTATTTCTTGGTCGACCCCACCACCTTCTCAGGTGATGATTTCTGGAGTCGCTTGGAAACCATTAGCGAAGCCGTTAGCGAGCAAGAAGGCGCAAGATTGCCGGGTTCTGCTAAAGAGCCAGTGAATGAAGTCTCTGTCGATGCTGCTCTTTGGGATAGCGTATTGGCCTTAGCAGCCAAGTAAAATTCACCTTGCCCACAATCAGTAAATAATTGCTAGAGTCCTTTAACTTAAAGCGCTAATTAACTATATTACCTCCCCTATAAATTTCTGTTTACGAGAGTCTAAAATGTCAGCTACAGTAGTTAATTCTTGGAATGAATTCGACCCCTTAACGCATGTTATTGTTGGTCGCGCAGATAATACCTGTATTCCTCCCGATGAAGCGGCCACTGAAGCCAAAGTGCCGGAAGACAGCGACATGCGTGGCATGTGGGGCCCAAGACCACTTGAAACAGTCGAGAAAGCCAACGTACAACTTGATGCATTGGCAAAAGTACTGATAGACCGAAGCATTAAAGTAGATCGGCCTTCTCCATTGCAGTGGAACCAAGCAGTGGTTACCCCTGATTTCATGACTGCCAGTCAATTTGGTTGCATGCCGCCGCGCGACGTTTTGCTTACCATTGGCAGTGAGATTCTTTGCGCACCTATGTCATTTCGTTGCCGCTTTTTTGAGTACCTAGCCTATCACGACTTAATGCAGCGCTATTTTGACGAAGACCCCAATTTCAAATGGGAACAAGCACCACGCCCTCGTTTAAGCGATGACTCGTATAAACAAGGCTATTTTGATGAAATCACCATTGAACAGCGTTTGTCGAGAACGGCTGCACTAGATTTCGTAACGACCGAGCACGAACCTTTGTTTGATGCGGCTGATGTAATGCGCATGGGCAAAGATCTATTCTGCCAACATGGCTTGACCACAAATAGACGCGGCATGCAGTGGCTACAACGTCACTTTCCTGACCATCGAATTCACGCAGTAAATTTCCCGGGTGACCCTTACCCTATCCATATCGACGCCACCTTTGTACCACTGCGGCCAGGCTTGATCATCAATAACCCGAATCGCCGTTTACCCGAAGCACAACGTAAAATTTTCGAAGCAAATGATTGGGAAATTGTCGATGCCGCGCAACCAGCCCACGACACCCCTCCACCGCTTTGTTATTCTAGTGTTTGGCTGTCGATGAACTGCCTGGTGCTGGATCACAAAACGGTTATCGTTGAAGCCAGCGAGGTGAATCAGCTAGAGCAAATGGACAAACTGGGTATGAATGTTATCCCACTTGATTTTCGTGATGCCTACCCCTTTGGCGGCGGTTTACATTGTGCTACAGGCGATGTACACCGGGAAGGAAACTGTGAGGATTATTTTCCTAACCAAGTGCCGGGTACTCAGCTTTAGTTGTATTGCTAGCAAAATAACGAAAAGATAGGCGCTTTAAGCGCCTATCTTTTTTATGCACCTATTAGAGTAGCAACTGCGTGGTTACTGACTTTCGATGATTTGATAAAAGACTTCTCCCTCTCTAACATACCCCAGTTCTTGTCTGGCCAATGTCTCAATCGCTTGACCACCGCTTTTAAGGTCTAACACTTGGGCTAGAAATTGATCGTTGCGTAAGGTCAACTGCTCGATCGTTAACGTCAATGAGTCAATTTTATTATTTTGATGGTAGAGGTCAAAAACGTTTTTATTTCCTGCCCATAACGCGTACTGTAGCGACAGGAAGCTTGTCAACAGCACCGCGTTTATCGTTTTCAATTGATTCACTGTCTCACTACCCAGAAGAATTGACTTATTTTAGCTGATATTGCTAAAAGCTGCCATTCCAGGATACCCTGCGCCGCTTAGCTGTTCAATGTGTAACAAGCGATTATATTTGGCAACGCGCTCAGAGCGACACAGGGAACCGGTTTTAATTTGCCCCGCGCCAGTCGCCACAGCCAAATCTGCAATAGTAGTATCTTCTGTTTCACCTGAGCGATGTGAGATGGTTGCACAAAAGCCTGCGTCTTGTGCCATCTTAATGGCATCTAAAGTTTCTGTCAGTGACCCAATTTGATTGAATTTGATGAGTATAGAATTACCCACGCCCATCTCAATGCCCTTTTTCAAAATATCGGTGTTAGTCACAAATAAATCATCTCCTGTGAGTTGGATAGATTTACCTAGTTTTTGAGTTAGCGCCGACCAACCATCCCAATCATCTTCGGCCATCCCGTCTTCAATGGTGATGATAGGGTATTCATCTGCCCAGTTCACAATGTAGTCAACAAATTCGCTCGACCCTAGAGAAATACCTTCAGCGCCTAAATGGTAGAGGCCATCTTTATAAAACTCGGTACTCGCGACATCTAAACCAAGCATGATATCTTTTCCGGCTTCAAAGCCGGCTCGGTCGATCGCTTCCATTAACAATTTAACACCCGCTACATTTGACTCAGCTTCAGGCGCAAAACCACCTTCATCGCCAACACCAGTGCTTAAACCGTTTTCCAGCAGCACCTTTTTTAAGGTATGGAAGATTTCTGTGCCGTAACGCAGCGCTTCAGAAAAGTTAGGGGCACCCACTGGCAACACCATGAATTCTTGAAAGTCAATCGCATTATCCGCGTGCTCCCCGCCATTGATGATGTTCATTTGCGGCACAGGCATTAGCAGTTCTTTGTTGCCGTATAAATCCGCAAGGTATTGATATAACTCCTGTCCGTTAGCTAGCGCTGCCGCCTTAGCATTGGCCAGAGATACAGCGAGAATGGCGTTAGCACCTAAGTTTTCTTTAGAAGCAGTGCCATCTAACGCAATCATCTTCTCGTCTAAGCCACGTTGATCATTACAGTCGTGGCCCAATAGGCTGGCTTTGATTTGGGTATTCACATTGGCAACGGCTTTTAAAACGCCTTTGCCTTGATACCGCTTTGCATCATTGTCGCGTAATTCGAGTGCCTCAAGACTGCCTGTTGAAGCACCTGACGGCACCATCGCGGTGCCCACTTGCCCGCTTTGTAAAATGACGTCAGCCACAATTGTTGGGTTACCCCTTGAGTCTAAAATTTCGCGTGCACGAATATCCGCTATTTTTGTCATTGTCTGTATAGGTTAGTAATTTTGAATGTGATTGAATTAAAAATGCGTATCTTATTATTTCTACGCTTTTGATCAGGGGATTATAAGCTATCGCAATCACCGTTTTGCTCGATTAGCATAAGTGTTTTATGGGTTAGTCATAATGGACTGCATGCTATTTTCAAACTTTATTACCCCAGATTAGGGAGGATTAAGTCAGCATGCAGACAGGGTTTGCGTGTAAAATTACCCGCGAATTTACGCCAAACTAAGTCCTACTATCAGCTAGCAAATAACGAGCCTTATGCGCCATAAAAATCGGTTTTCAATCCAGCCTCTCCGCTTGTGCTTATTAGCAGCACTGCTCTCAATCACAGTCAGTCCACTAACAATCATTCAAACTGTTAATGGCGCAGGTATTGCGACAATCGGTTTAGGCACAGACCCCTCTCTGGAGTCAACACGACTAGAACCAGGCTTTGATTTTGTGAATGATGACGATATAGCCGATGATGAATCAGACAACCAAGAAGGCGCTAATCTTTCTCAAGTGCTTTTGGGTAACACGACCCAATCGGTAATAACGCCGCTCAAGATCACCTCGCCAGAAACCAGTTACACAATAGAACGCGGAAACGATGCCTTGACCTTATTGTTGGATCGTCCAGACATCCAAGTGGTGGACTACGACTACCTTCAAGCTGCTTCATTAGGGCTACAAAGGGCCGTCATTTCGAGTGGCAAGATCATTGTAATGCAAGCAGGCGATAGCAGTGATGCGAGCCCAACCAATCAAGCAAGAAAAATTCCCGTGCTCAATGGCGGCGGCGTCATTGTTGGCGGTATCGATGGCAGTGGAAATATAAGCGGGCAAAGTAATTTAGCGGGCGACTTACAAGATCATTATATGGTCGCACCTGTTGGTTCAGGCGCAAGCAGCAATAACAGCACTGCTTATGCGCGCGCGCGCGTTTCAGCCGCGGCAGCGCGTATTTTCGAAGCCGCTCCATTCTTAACCCCGCAACAAGTGGTAGAAATATTGTTCACCAGCGCAACTGACCTAGGAGACGCGGGTATTGATGCCGTCTATGGCAATGGTGCATTAGATTTACAGGCCGCGCTTGATCCCGCTGGAATCACCAGCATTAGCACGCAAGGTGGCAGCAACGACAGCGCCGGCAGCGGCAGTGGCTCTATTATTGGCTTGATGTTAGCAGGTGGTCTAGCCTATGCCTTATTCGGCCAATCTGAATCGTTACAAAAGACACTGATTCTTGATCAAAATGGCCGAGGCTATCCCACTGATTTATTATCCATCGCACCTAAATTGGGAGAAGCTGCCATCTCTGACTTGCTTAACTTTAGGCCATTAGATCGCGCCCATAAAATGACAGCTAATCGCATCATAGGCAATGAAGGTGAAGCACAATTCGAAATAAACGCTTCGATAGTCGAGTTAAACACTTCTCCCATCTTTGCCTTTCAGGACGACCAACCAGAAATACGCTTTGCCTATTCAAGCGAGACACGTAATGTAGCTGGTTGGGGATCCAGTCAATTCTACAATGTTCCCATCAATCTCACCCTCGGGGTGAACGCTGATAATACTGTGCTCCAACAGCTTAATCAAAACCAAGCCTTTAGCTCACCTTATCTAGGTTTCGCCAGTAATAGTGGGGCTTACAAGTTAACCAAGCAAGGCACAAATTCTAACCATCATTTTGGCTTTGCCTTGCACGACGACCAAAGCCGGCACGGCGCAGCAAGTCACAGTGCGCTATACGAGGGTGCACTGAAAAGTGATAAAACTGAATTGGGATTACAAGTAGCTTATACCCTTGAGGATAAATCGCTATTTGGTAGCGCTGCCAACGGCCCCTTAAGCGTGAGCGGCGCTGAAACAGTCTCGCTTAGCTTATCAGCGGCCTATCAAATTTCACCTACCTTTAGTTTAATCAGTCAGTACTCGCTCGGCAAAACCAAAGTGCAAGCTGCTTCCAATTCCTTACTTACAGGGTTTTCTACGCTTAACAGCGAATCGACTGCGCTTGGCTTATTAGGAGAATCTGTAATAAGCAAAGGTGATTCTTTTGGCCTGATCTATAGCCAACCATTACATTTGACTAGCGGGCAAATTGACATATCTAGCCCAACAGAACAACTCGCTAATGGCTCTGTATTATTTAGCGATGAGTCAATTAATCTAAATGGCTTAAATGCGCCGATAAATCGTTTTAGTCTGCATTACAACCGCCGTTTAGGTAGTAGATTAAACTGGTCGACTCGTTTGGTATACCAAAGGGGCAGCTATTCCGACAACACAGATTCTTATGGGGTATTAAGCCGTTTAGACTTAAACCTGTAGTGCTTTAGGTGTAAGCAACAAGCGTCAACTAAGCTCAAACCCCATATTGCTGCTGATAGTCACGAACGGCCTGCGCATTAGCCTGCAGAACTTCATCTTCATTGGCGTAGTGAACAATATCGTCTAAAGCCACTATTGAAAAAACCGGCACGCCGTATTGTTGGGTAACGGATTGTACGGCGGACAAAGCATCATCGCCCGCTCGTTCTTGCCTATCTACTGCGATCACCACCGCCTTAACGGTCGCGCCTGCCGCTTGGATAATATCGACAGATTCGCGCACAGAGGTGCCGGCCGTGATAACGTCATCAATAATAACCACATCGCCTTTTAATTCAGAGCCGACAATCAAGCCGCCCTCTCCATGGTCTTTCGTTTCTTTTCTATTAAAGGCATAAGGCACATCCCTGCCTTCATTTTGAACCAACTGTACCGCAGTAGCGGCGGCCAAAGGGATGCCTTTATAAGCCGGGCCATAAAGCACAAATTCACCGCCAATATTGGCTGCTATACACTTCGCGTAATAACCGGCCAATTCGGACAATAGAGAGCCTGTATTAAACAAACCCGCATTAAAAAAGTAAGGGCTCACCCTGCCAGATTTAAGTGTAAACTCACCAAAACGAAGTATTTGATTGCTTATAATTAGCTCTAGGAATTGTTTTTTATCGGCTGTGTTCATCGTTAGTGTTTGTCAAAAATGAGTTTAGTGATTATAAACGCAAGCTAGGAAATTAAATAATTATATGCCCACTTCTTCAACTCAAAACGTCACTAGCACCTCAACCCACACATCGATCAATGACACTGGCTGGTTAGCTAGCTTAAAAGGTTTTCTGCACCCCAGGGTTATCACCATGTTGTTCTTGGGGTTTTCGGCCGGATTGCCGATATTGCTTATCTTTTCTTCCTTGTCCATCTGGCTAAGGGAAGCTGAAGTAAGTCGCTCGGCGGTGACCTACTTTAGCTGGGCCGCGTTGGGTTACTCATTTAAGTTTGTTTGGGCGCCCTTGGTAGATCGCTTACAAATCCCTCTATTAGGTGCTTGGCTGGGTAGAAGACGCAGTTGGATCTTACTGTCTCAGCTGGCGGTAATCGGATCTATACTGTGGATGAGCAGCGTAGACCCTACCAGTGGAGAAGGCGCATTAAGCGCCATGGCCCTGGCTGCTGTCGCACTGGGCTTTTCCTCTGCCACCCAAGACATTGTCATCGATGCCTACCGCATTGAATCTGCCCATATTGACTTACAAGCGTTAATGTCATCTACTTATATAGCGGGTTATCGCATCGGCATGCTAGTAGCCGGCGCCGGTGCATTGTATTTAGCAGACTATTTTGGCACCAGTATGGAACAGTATCAATATAGTGCCTGGCAATTTGCCTATATGGGTATGGCGGGGTTTATGTTTATTGGTGTAGCTTGCACACTTACCATTGAGGAGCCACACGCACCGACGATTTCGAAAATCGATTTAAACATCTCAGAGCTACTGAGATTTCTATTTTTATTTGTCTGTATCGTCATAGGATTTGTTACGGCATATATTTTCACGGGTCAATTTTCCAGCGGTGCTAAAGATTATCTGACAGAATTATTTTCCAACAAACATCTCAGCGGCTTTTTAGTCTCAATAAGCCGTTTGGCTGCGGCGTTAGGCGTCGCATTTGCAGCAGCTTGGTTGCTAAAGAAATCAAATATTGTTGACGAAGAAACCTTAGAGACAACCTATCTCGCCCCAGTAAAGGATTTTTTCTCTCGTTATGGTCTTAAAACTGCTTGGTTGCTATTGGCTTTGATCAGCCTGTATAGAATATCCGACATTGTGTTGGGCGTCATATCAAACGTGTTTTACACCGACATGGGTTACGAAAAGGCGCAAATAGCGACTATCGTAAAAAGCTTCGGCCTAGGTATGACACTGGTTGGAGGCTTCTTAGGCGGCTTGCTGGCCATCCGCTTTGGCGTAATGCGTATCTTACTATTAGGCGCAGTACTGGGCGCTGCCAGTAATTTATTATTTATGCTGTTGGCGGGCCATAACGAACCTTCACACTGGGGCTTGGTCGGCGTTATTGCAGCGGACAACTTGGCTGCAGGTTTGGCCAGCGCAGCCTTTATCGCATTTCTATCGGCCTTAACCAATATAAAATTTACCGCTATTCAATATGCCATCTTTAGTTCGTTGATGACATTAATCCCAAAGATACTGGGTGGCTATTCTGGAAGCATGGTGGATGCGATAGGGTATCCCAGTTTCTTCATGGTTTCAGCTATATTGGGTTTGCCCGCTATATTTTTGATACTGCTAGCGCGCAAAAAGCTAAATTTGTCTCTTCCTAAGTAAAGAGCCAATATTTAACATTATAGTGTCTACACCCTTTAAATCAACCCAGCCAAGCTATGCACTAAGGGGTCGATCAGTAGTCGACGTAAAAAGGAAATGGCTAACAAGGCCACGATGGGCGAAAAATCTACGCCACTTGCTGCAGGCAAAATACGCTGAATAGGCCTTAATATCGGCTGTGTAAGTGCTCGTAGCAAGTCCGTCACAGGGTGTTGCGCTGAGCCCGCGAACCAACTCAAAACTGCTTGCGCTATCAGCGCGACAGTAAACACCATTAGTGTCATACTGATCACCTGTGCAACGGATGCCAGCAATAAGGTTAGCAGACCTACTGTTGCCCCATTTATGGACGCCAACAAAAGTATTTTTGTCATCCCTAACAATATTAAGAACACGATAGCGGATAAGTCTAACCCAAACAAACCCGGCACAAAGCGTCGCATCCATGCCAATGGTGGCTGCGTGAGTTTCACTATGGGGTCAATTAGAGGGTTGCGAATATTCACTTTAAACAGCTGGAACAAGAAACGCAGCAGTACCAACACCATGTATAACTCGAAAACACTGTCTATCAAAAAGCTAAAGCTATTTTGCAAAGGGTTCATATTATTTTCCTAATTGTCCGGTCTGAATCTTAATTGGGTTTGGGTACGGATCTTAATTCGATTCCGCTAGCTCAGCCAGTTCTCGCGCTCTGTCCGCAGCAGCGCGAACTGCTAAGTTGATAGTTTCACTAAAATCATTTTTAGTCATAACCTCAATCGCCGCGGCGGTGGTGCCCCCCGGCGATGTGACTCTTTTTCTCAATTCAGCCGCCGAGAACTCACTTTGAGCCGCTAATTTGGCCGCGCCTAGCGCGGTCTCACGACTTAACAAACGCGCATCTTCCACCTTTAAGCCATTTTTAATAGCTGCCGCTTCCAATGCCTCTATCAAATAAAAGAAATACGCGGGACCACTGCCAGATACCGCCGTGATGCTATCGATTAAACCTTCTGATTCAACCCATATAGCCACACCAACGGCTTGCATAATAGATTGCGCAACTTCGCGTTGAGATTCATTAACTTGTTCACTGGCAAATAAGCCAGCCGCCCCTGCCCTCACCAAGGCCGGCGTATTGGGCATAACTCTCACCACTGCCGCCGAGTAACCACTCCATTGCTGTATCAGCGAAATAGGTATGCCGGCAGCAATACTAATTAGTAGCGGTTGTTTATCTTTAAGTTGAATAGCCAAGGGTTCTAACACTGAATGCATCACTTGCGGTTTAACGGCCAATAAAATCACCTCACAGGTATCGACGAGTTCTGCGTTGTCGGTAGTAGTGGTAATGCCCCAATCACCGAAAGTCGCTTGAAGCTTATCGACGTCTAAATCTGAAACACTGATGTTCACAGCAGGCACACCCGCTTTGATTAAGCCACCAATGATGGCTTCGGCCATGTTGCCTCCACCAATGAATCCTATCTTCGTATTGTTCATTTTCATAACCTATTTGTATTCACGGGCGCCAAATAGCGCCGTTCCAATTCTCACCATAGTGGCCCCTTCAGCAATGGCAGCGCGCATATCGCCCGTCATTCCCATTGATAATTGATCCATTTCTGGAGCGATTCTTTGTGCCCTAACCAACAATTCTCTAGCCGAGGAAAAAACGCGCCGTTGCGCATCAAATTGACTTTGCGGCTCAGGAATCAACATCAAACCCCGCGCACGTAAATTTGGGAGATTTTCAATTTGCTCTACCAAGGGCATTAAATCAACCACTTGCACTCCCGATTTGCTTTGTTCTTGTTGTAAATTTACCTGAATAAGTACGTTTAAATACTCCCCTTCGGACACAGCATCATTTAGCTTTTGTGCTACTTTCAATCGATCAACGCTATGAACCCATTGAAAGTGTCGGGCGATTAAGGCCGCTTTACGGCTTTGAATATGACCGATAAAGTGCCATTCCAACTTGTTTTCCGCTAAGGCTATTATTTTATCTATTGCTTCTTGCAGATAATTTTCGCCAAAAGTTACCTGCCCCTGCGCAGCCATTTCACCCACAGCCTCGCTACTACGCGTTTTACTCACCGCAACTAACTTCACTTCATCGACGTCTCGGCCGAACTCTTCACAATAGGTCGCGATATTGGTTTGAACTTCCTGCAGTGGAGTTTTTTCAGGCATGCAATTGATTAGTTAAACGTTTACGGGCATTATCATCTGTAACTAGCAAGGCTATCAATCAGACATTCAAGGCTGGGTGATTTGTTCTAGATAGAGTGATATTGTAACCTCACCGAAAGTGGCTGTTTAACCCTTTTCAAAATAAAACCCATGAACCTTGCAGAACTATTAACCTTCGCAGTTGAAAATAACGCCTCTGATTTACATATTTCGTCTGGCTTACCGCCGATGATTCGAATTGACGGTGAAATAAGGCGTTTGACCTCTGCTCCATTATCAAAAAACAATATTTTGAAGATGCTTTACGGCATCATGAATGAAGATCAACGCAGAATATTTGAAAATGACAATGACCTAGATTTCGCGCATGAGATACAAGAATTAGCGCGTTTCAGGGTGAACGCATTTCAGCAATTACGCGGCCCTAGTGCTGCGTTTCGTACTATTCCGAATAAAGTATCTAGCTTAGATGATATAGGTGCACCTTCTGTTTTCCAATCGTTGATAAACAAGCCGCGAGGCTTAATATTGGTGACGGGTCCAACAGGTTCGGGTAAATCGACCACGCTGGCCGCGATGGTTGATCTGATTAATCAACGCAAGAAGGCGCATATATTAACGATCGAGGACCCGATAGAATTTATACATACCTCTAAAAATTCCATCATTAACCAACGTGAACTTGGCCAGCATACTAATTCTTTCGCCAGCGCACTTAAAGCCTCCTTACGTGAAGATCCAGACATTATTTTGGTGGGCGAGATGCGTGACCCTGAAACGATTCATCTAGCCTTGACTGCGGCGGAAACAGGACACTTGGTTTTATCTACGCTACATACCAACTCGGCCAGCAAAACCGTCGACCGTATCATCGATAGTTTTGAAACGGGGGATAAGTCTATGGTAAGAGCGATGTTGGCCGAATCGGTTCAAGCCATAATAGCGCAAACGCTATTGCCCAAAATAGGGGGTGGCCGAACCGGCGCTTGGGAAATACTACTGGGCACTAACGCGGTACGAAACTTGATTAGAGAAAACAAGATTCCACAAATTTATTCAACAATGCAGACCGGCCAACAACTAGGCATGCAAACCTTGGATGAGAACCTATACGAGCTAGTTCAGCGAGGCATAGTGTCTGCTGATACGGTAATGCCACTGATGCGCGACAAAACTAAAATAGAAGCGCTATAAATAGGCTCCTTTTAGAGCCAATTGTCACCAATTAAGCGTCCAGCGACGCCAGCACCTTCATATGATGGTCCGCTGAGTTAGCTACACGTTTCCAGTGTTTTATTACCACGCCGTTTTCATCGATCAAAACCGTAGAACGGATTACTCCCGTTACTTTTTTACCGTACATGTTCTTCTCTCCCCATGACTGATATTCAGTCATCATCGTTTTCTCAGGGTCGCTCAAGAGCGAATAGGGAATAGAAAAATCACTGATAAACTTCTGGTGAGACTCCGCCCCATCCGGTGACACACCCAATACCGCTACATTTCTATCCTGAAGTTGAGAATATATATCAGTAAATCCGATAGCTTGTTTAGTGCAGCCGGGGGTATTGTCTTTAGGGTAGAAGTACACGATAACTTTCTGGCCTTTATAGTTGGCCAACGACACCGCTTTTTCATTTTGATCAGGTAAATTAAAAGACGGTGCGAGGACGTTTTTTTCAATCATGATTATGTTGAGGTACTTTTATGAGATAAGTTTGGAACCGATAGCTTCGGGGCCGAATTCACATTTTTTGATAAAAGCACATGCGACCCGCTACTTGCTTGGGAAACTAAATTCGGGGTAAGTGCTTTTGGCGCTGGCGGCTTCTTACCTGCGCTGATCCTCTCGGCAGTACCAACTGAACTAGATTCTTTATAATCCATATCGACCAATCCTTTAAATTGGCAACCATCTTGCAACATGACTCTTGGCGAGCGAATGTCACCAATAACAGTTCCGGACGGGCCAATTTCAACAGATTCAGTGCCGCGTAGCTCGCCCCTTACTTCTCCGTCAACTTTAATTACTTTGGCTTGTACATCAGCGCGAACAGTGCCAGTTTTAGCAATGGTCACCATGGCATTTTGTACAAAAATGGAGCCATCAACTCGTCCATCAATCACCAAATTTTCGTCACCAGAAATGGTGCCCTCAATGTGGATAGAAGAGCCAATCACTGCGTTTGATACCCGAGAAGAATCGTTGAAGTTCATTAAGTAATGCCTAGTAATTATTTATTCCAGTTATTCCGCAAAAAAGTGGAAACTGCCTATAGACGCAATGATACCACCATAAAAACAACAAGTAATTAGGCACTGAAACTATTTCTCCCTTATTACAAATGATTCAATGGATGTTCAGGATTACTACTACCCTCCTTGGATCGTTAACTATAATCATATTAAATAGCCACAACCATTCCAATACCGCACCGCAAGCCTTAAAATTCGTCGATTCGTTGAACTAACAAATTCCAACCAAGTGAACCAACTTAACAAAGCTGACGACACCCGAATCATGTGTATGACTACTGTAAAGGCCCCCGTTGAATTAATGGAGGAAATTCCTGCGCACGAGAACGCTCTTCAAACCACCGTAGAAACTCGAGCGGATATTCACAATGTGCTACATGGCAAAGACGACCGACTGGTTGTCGTCTGCGGCCCTTGTTCCATTCATGACGTGGACGCTGCAAAGGAGTATGCGCGGCGACTACTGTCTGAAAAGCAAAAATATTCTGATGAACTACTGATTGTAATGCGGGTTTATTTCGAAAAACCCCGAACGACTGTCGGCTGGAAAGGTTTAATTAACGATCCACATTTAGATGGCAGCTTCAAAATCAACGAAGGTTTATCAACCGCGCGTCAGTTGCTACTAGATTTAAACAATTTAGGCATGCCCTGCGGCACTGAATACCTTGATCCTATCTCACCGCAATACTATGCTGATTTAATAGCTTGGGGCGCCATTGGGGCACGTACCACGGAGAGCCAAGGCCATCGTGAATTGGCGTCGGGCTTATCTTGTCCAGTCGGCTTTAAGAACGGCACTAACGGGAACGTACAAATAGCCGTTGACGCGATTGGGGCAGCGAGCCAATCACATAACTTCTTAAGTGTAACGAAAGAAGGACGCTCTGCTATTTTCCGCACCACAGGCAACGAAGACTGTCATGTTATTCTGCGCGGCGGTGCAGAGACCAATTACGATGCCCAAAGTATTGCAGATGCCTGTGAGTTATTAGTATCGGCGCAGCAACAACGCGCAGTCATGGTAGACATGAGCCATGCCAACAGCCGTAAAAATCCTGACAACCAAGCCTTGGTAGCGGACGATCTTGCAGAACAAATAGCAGCAGGCAACCAAACAATATTCGGCGTAATGATTGAAAGTCATTTAGTGAAAGGCAATCAATCTATCAACTCCGATACACCATTAGTTTACGGCCAAAGTATTACAGACGGCTGTATTGATTGGGAACAAACCACTGGGGTACTTGATGTCCTGGCCACTGCCGTAAAACAGCGCAGGTCCGCCAACGCTGTTTTACTAACAAAGGCTAACGAGTAATTTAATACCGCAATCAAAAATTTTAAGGGCATCCTGCTTTATAGGTGCCCTTTTTTATTGTTTAATGTGCGCCTTATCGATTAACCCATTTCAGTTCTAATAATGATAAAACCACATGGTTCTATAGCCCTCAATCCTTTATTCGTTAGTGATCAAAGCGAGCGAGACCGCTTAACTAAAGAAGCCCAAGATTTCCCTTCTGTGATTGTCAGCTCTGCAGATGCTGCGAACGCGGTTATGCTGGGTGCAGGTTACTTCAACCCTTTAACGGGTTTCATGAACAAGGCAGACGCTTTGAGTGTTGCCAACTCTATGCACACTACCGACGGCCTATTTTGGCCCACTCCAGTACTTTGCTTAGTACCCGACCTAACGGACATCAACGGGCATACCACCATTGCTCTGCGCGACCCTAATGTCAATGGAAACCCCATACTCGCGGTAATGCAAGTTGAAGCGACTGAAGAAGTTAGCGATGCTGAAATGGCCGGCATAGCAGAGCAAGTGTACGGCACCACCGACCCAGAACACACGGGCGTGGGCGCATTCAACGAACAAGGACGATACCTATTATCTGGGCCCATTCAAGTTTTGAATTACAGTTATTTCGAAACTGATTTCCCCAACACCTTCAAAACTGCTGCTGAAATTCGAGAGGATATTCAAAACGCAGGTTGGGAAAAAATAGTGGCATTTCAAACTCGCAACCCAATGCATCGTGCACATGAAGAACTGTGTCACATGGCAATGGCTCGCCTTGGCGCTGATGGTTTAGTAGTACACATGCTATTGGGGCAACTAAAGCCTGGTGATATTCCTGCTGATATCCGAGACGCAGCGATCCGAAAAATGGCAGAAATATACTTCCCACCCAACTCGGTAATGGTAACCGGTTATGGTTTTGACATGCTTTACGCAGGCCCTAGAGAAGCGGTGCTACATGCTGTATTTAGACAAAATATGGGCGCCACACATTTCATTATTGGCCGGGATCACGCTGGCGTAGGAGATTATTATGGCGCTTTCGATGCACAAACTATTTTCCATGAGCAAGTACCCGAAGGCTCATTGGACATTGTTATTTTTGAAGCAGATCACACCGCTTATTCCAAGAAACTCAATGAAGTTGTAATGATGCGAGAAGCGCCTGACCACAACAAAGAAGATTTTGTATTGTTATCAGGAACGGTCGTTCGCGAAATGTTAGGCAATGGCGAAGCACCGCCTGCTGAATTTTCACGTCCAGAAGTCGCGCGGATTTTAATCGACTATTACCAAGACCTAGATAGTTAAAATTATCTCTAACGCCTAGACGTGAACCCCTTTGTCTCAAAAAGGGAGAAATCATGCTAAATTAAGCGGAGCTTCGGCTCCGTTTTTCAATTCCAATAACTGTTATGACTATCAATACCACAGAACAACTCACCCAACTAGGCCAAGCGGTCGAAACACCTAACCACCCTGATGACGCCGTGCTTGAATGCGTGGATAATCCGCAAGCAGGAACGCTTTACGTCGCACGCTTCACTGCACCTGAATTTACTTCTTTGTGCCCCGTTACAGGCCAACCCGATTTTGCCCACTTAGTAATTGACTATATTCCAGGAAAACTGTTAGTTGAAAGCAAATCGTTTAAGTTGTTTCTAACCAGTTTTCGTAATCACGGAAGCTTCCATGAGGATTGCACTATCTCGATCGCCAAACGACTAGTGCAAGCGTTGGATCCAGTTTGGTTGCGTATTGGTGGTTATTGGTATCCGCGAGGCGGCATTCCCATTGATGTGTTTTACCAAACAGGCGAAGCGCCAAAAGGTGTCTGGATTCCATCGCAAGGTGTTGACTCATACCGAGGACGTGGATAAAACTAATGGGAACGGGGTTTGCTTAGATAGAGAAAGTGCTGGGAGTAAACTAAAGCCCGCTCCAATTCCTTGGAGCAGGCGCAGCCTATATGGGGTGCCCGAGATGATTCGAACGTCTGACCGCCTGTTTCGTAGCTTTCAGAAGAAAGCTGCATTTCTATATTTAACAATCACTTGAGACGCTTGCTGTTATTCAAGTTATGCAAAAATCAACTCACATGGGCACAGTTAACCGTAATTTTGGCACAACTTAGGCACACTATATTGATAAGCGTCGCAATTAAAATTAAAACCTAGTTTTCTAATCTTATCTCTCACTTGCATGCTCGTATATTCGGCTTTTTCGAAAGTTACTATTCCCTTGTACCGTATTGCATTCTCAAGACATGCAAGATGGTCAACTAATCGAACAGAGGCTGAAAATCCAGATTACGCAACATTTGGTATGGACTTTTTATCTAGCAAGTTGAGTCATTGTCGTTCCACACGATATATCTATGATTAGCATTAACCCATTCGTCATCAATCTCAACCAGAATGGCGCTAACTAATCG
>JBLIOD010000001.1:0-122957 GCA_047639475.1 Gammaproteobacteria bacterium | reverse complement strand
CTGAATAGCCATGGACGACGACTTGATTAACTGCTTCTTGCTTAAATTCGTCCGTATAGCGGATACCTTTACCCATCGTTTACCTCTCATAGTTAAGTTAAGTAACATTATTTACTATAAAAAGTGTCCAGCAAACTCAGGCCGTATCAATCGAATCATTCAAGCAAGCTGTAGATGTACGGACCACGTTCTTTTCACCCCCGTATCCTATTACAACCACAGTCGAGGTGTCACGTCTCTACCACCCCGACTTGCTGATTGAAGTCACAAGTTCAGCGGAATTTCCATCCAGAGATTTGTGGTACTGAAAACGACAGATGCATAACCAAATGCACAAAGAGACCGCTTTACAGCCATACGAAGTGAGTAATGGTATGCCACCGATATGGATGAATATACTCAAGGCTATCGCCCACAATGAATTAATCATCAAAGGTGAAGCACTCTACTCTATGCGCGAAGGAATACCCGCCACTTCTGACACTGACCCAACAGTTTGGGTTTACGATGAAACTAGAGCGCAAGAAGCGGCGACTATTTTGAATGAACTGCAGCACATTAAAAAACAAGTTGATCCGAGTGACTTCAGTTGGTTTTGTCAGGCGTGCGATGAAGAACTGCAAAATCAATTCACGAGTTGTTGGAATTGTTGAGCTGATAGAGAACAAACAACCGGCACGTGACATAATTGCTCTCACTTAAAAGACAATACTTCAAGGCAACATAACGAGGTTTACAATGAATGACTCAGAAAGCCCAAGCAGGCTAAAGCGCAATAGAAACATCACCATAGCCGTGGCTGTCATCGCAGGTGGTGGTGCAATGATGAGATGGCTCGGTGTTTATGGCGCAGGCCCGGGCACCGTTGATTCTTTTAGCATTATCTTGGCTGGCGCTGCGATCGTTTCTGCGATCAACATTCACCGCAAACTGACTAAACTTAATTAAGTTTGCCCCATTGGGGCAACGAACGCCTAAGTCACTAGTAGTATCAATAGTGACACGCTTTATTATTCACCTAAGAAACGGACAAAGTCCAAAAATAAAGGTGCTATGATGCAAACAAAACGGCAGAACTGACAGTACTTGAATACGCATAGTAAAATAATTCCTGACATCACCATTTAACGAGTTTACGACAATGCAAGGCACCTAGTTGGACGTGGCAAGCGCCCCCCTCAACACATAGAACAATTGGAGAATATTATGACTGATGAATTTGCTAATTACGACGCCGTTGCGCTAGGGGAACTCGTCAGAAGCCGAGAAATTTGTCCCGTCGAATTGCTCGACGATACTATTAATAACATAGAGAAAATAAACCCACAGCTCAATGCCGTGGTACACAAAATGTATGACCAAGCTCACGAGACGGCCAACAATTGGAATACGAAATTAAGCCAAGGCCAAACTAAGGGTGCCATCTTTTGCGGAGTCCCGTTCCTTTTAAAGGACCTCCTAGCGGAGTACAAAGGCGCCCCTTTTAGCGAAGGCTGTAAAGCGATCGACGGCTATATATCCACATTAGACACCGAATTGGTAAAACGCCACAAAACCAGTGGGCTTAACATCGTCGGTAAAACGAATGCGTCAGAATTTGGCGGTTTACCTTTGATAGATTGCGAACTTTTTGGACCTACACTTAATCCTTGGAACGCTAAATTAACCCCTGGAGGATCGAGCGGCGGCTCAGCTGCCGCTGTGGCCGCGGGCATTGTTCCTATGGCTCATGGAAATGATGGTGGTGGCTCCGTGAGGATACCAGCCTCCTGCTGTGGGCTATTTGGTTTAAAGCCCACTAGAGCAAGAAACCCTCAGGGGCCCTACTTCGGTGATCTCGCTGGCGGCCTAGTGAGTGAACACGCTTTAACGCGTACCGTGAGAGACTCAGCTGCTTTGCTAGATGAAACATCGGGGCCTAGCATTGGCGACCCTTACTACGCACCGGCGCAAGAACGCCCGTATTTAGAAGAAACAAAAAGAGGCACAGGAAAATTAAAGATTGGCTTTTTAACCAGTGCCCCTGAAGGCTGGGGAAATATACGCGAGGTGCACCCAGATTGCCTTGGTGCAGTAAATGATGCCGCCCAGCTATGTGAAGAACTAGGCCATCACGTTGAAGAAATTGCACCAAATCAATTAAGTAATCCTAATATACAGCAGTATTACAACGTAATTTGGTCTAGCTTAATGGGCCATTTCATTGGCTATTGGGAGCGAGAACTAGGGCGAAAGATAAATGACAATGAAGTTGAAGCCCTGAACTGGGAAGATTATCAGGCCGGTTTCGACATAACAGGGGCGACTTACTTGCAGACCTTGGAAGAAGTGCAACGCTACTCCCGGAAAATAGCCCATTGGTATCATGACGGAGAGTATGATTTGTTATTGACCCCAACGCTCAGAATTCCGCCCTCAGAGTTTGGCACCTTCGAATCGAATAAAGCAGAGCCAAGAACTATTTTGGACACCGCAACCTCCTTTAACCCTTTTACCCGAATACAAAATTTAACCGGACAACCTGCTATGTCCGTCCCGCTATTCTGGAACAAAGACCACGTGCCTATTGGCGTCCAGTTTGCAGGACGTTTTGGAGGTGAAGCAACGCTATTTCGACTAGCTGCACAGCTGGAACATGCCAGGCCCTGGATTGACAAAAAGCCGCCAATTCATTGCGGTTGACAATAGCAAGGTAATGTCACCCTCCAATTTAAAGCTCTCTAGTACGAGCAGATGGCATTGTCACTTAACCTGATATTTTTAACCTTTAAAAAGTCACGCTTAGACAAACACCTAAACTACTGCCACTCGAGCGTTCAACAGTCATATTTAATTAACCTGACTTACGTTCAGGAGCCTACAAGGTGACCTGCGATTATTTTTACCCTACAACAATGACAAACTGCCGTCATAATTGAAGTGCCGTGGATATTGCGTCACTGGGTCTATAAACTGCAGGCCTTTTGCCAGTAATTGTAAGGGCGCTGAATAATTATCGGCCGATAGTGACTGCAACCGTGGGTAATATCGGTCGTTCAAAATGGGCCAGCCCAGTGTGTGCATATGAACCCGTAACTGATGGGTTTTACCGGTAACTGGGTTCAATTCAAACAAAGCAGTATCGGTAGATTGTTGCAAACATCGAATCACAGAGTGGCTATTGGCGTCACCTTCGGTGACACGCATACGGAAGTGTAGTTTAGACTGCACAATTCGATTCTTAACTTCCCACTCGTGACTTACCAAGTTTTCGCTGTCACTGGTTGTGGCAATTGCCTGATAGGTTTTGTGTACCTGCCGTTTCTCAAACAGATGATGGTATCGATGGCGGGTGTCTGGATTGACTGAAAACAGCACCAAGCCTGCTGTCACCCTATCCAATCTATGCAAGGCTTGTAAGGCGTCATTATCCGTGCTGCACCGTAAGCGGTTTTGCAGACATTCGTTGACATAAACACCGCCAGGGGTGACCGCCAAAAAGTGAGGTTTATAAGCCACTAAAAGGTGTTCATCCTGAAACAGGATTTCCTCCTTAAAGGGAATGTCAGGCTCATCCTCAACCTCCCTGTAATAGTAGACCCGCAATTGCGGCTGAAACAGCGATTGTGACATTATCAGCGAACCATCGTGACGATGCACCTTGCCGTCGGCAACTCGCTGGCGCCAAATCTGGGCGTCAATGTAGGGAAACTTTATGATCAGGTACTCGAGCACCGTTGCGACGCCAGGATTAACCTGCGGTAAACTCAGTTTTGAAGGATGCGCGGAAATGGCCACTTAGTGATAAAATTTTAAACAGGGGTTGAGCTTAATATCTTGCAACGTTGAAATGCAAGCTGATCCCAGCATTGGAACTAGGAGTACCACCAGAGCGCGAACGGCGTTAACAGTAGTTAATTCAAGTTGTTGAGATTCAGTACGCTATTTTTAATACCGCCTTTTGATAAGCTTATACCAGTGGTAATAACTATAACACTTAGGGCGAAGACCCTGTACCTTCTAGGCAGGCTGTCAATCTTTATCACTTCAATCTTTATGCCTCTTGGAATTAAACGATGAATAAAAATGACCAGATCAACAAATGTGGCTGCTTGTGTGGCGCTGTATGTTATGCGGTCACTGGCCCGCTTCGTGACATAGTCAATTGCCATTGCTCCATGTGCCAAAAGTTACACGGTAACTTTGGTCCGCATACCAAAGCCAGCAAGGTAAATATAAGCATTACCCATAGCGCAGGACTCGCTTGGTTTAAGACATCTGAGGTGGCAAGACGGGGCTTCTGCAGTGAATGTGGCTCTAGCTTTTTTTGGGAACCATTCAAGTTAGACGCAACCGGTATCATTGCTGGATCCTTGGACGATCATGTGGGCTTAAAAACCATGGGCCATATCTTTGTTGCTGAGAAACCGGGTTTCTACGAAATTACCGATAATTGCCCCAGTTTCTAAAATCTTCTGAGGGTGAGTTAGCGAACGGCTATAAGTAGTTATTACTCTGCATTTTTCACTTCACTAACTTCGCCTTATCGACTACGCCTCGCTATACTGCTTACCTTGAGTGCCTCAGGGGCCTGTTAGATATCTAACCTATAATTGAACATATTCATTAACCATAAAACATGCGAAAAATCTTAATTTCTATAGTTATCACACTGCTTGTAGGGTGCGCAGAATCCAACTTTGAGTTGGCGAGTGACTCGAGACTACCCCGTTGGTTTACTTTGGCTGAGGGATTAGAACGAAGCGACGTGATCGTAACACTGTCTTATAATTTCAAACCCAGTGGCAGATATGCTGTCTTTGAAATTGAATCAACGGGCGAACGCTATCGTGAAAAAGTCAAAGGGAAACAACGAGGACCTTACACCCTAGAAATTGATGGTTCACAGCGTCAGTTTGAAGTATTTACTATCAATGATGTTACCGAAGTGGTTGAACACAGCGATGTGGAATCGGTTTTTTATGTGACTGAAATAGTGCGGTCATAGAGCAGCTTTAAGAGTGACTGAGACAAAACCAAATTGCTCTAAAGGTTTGCCTTTTCAACCAGAACATCGCAAGAAAGCACCCGATAACTGGGGATAACATTATGGAAACTTTTGATTGGCACAAAAACCCCATTACCAAGCACACCCCCATAGACAATTCATATAAGCATACCCAAAATGTGTGCAGATTCTTCAAACTCGACTGCGGGCAACAATTTAGGTTTGATCGAAACTTTATGCAATGGATGAAGCAAGGCCAGGACAAGACCATGGGCGACGCCGTAGCAGAATGGATAAACTAGCAATAACATAATCGGTTGCTTGCTACTTTCAGTCGAGTAGCAATGGTATATTGCAAGCAATCACTAAAGCTGCTTAACCGCCTTAGCATCGCTATATTAAGGTAAAGTATCTGATAGATAACTGGAAATAATTAGAACACTTAAATAGGAAAGCACCAATGACAGAGACCAGAACCACTAACAGCGGTAAAAACATCGTCGTCTTTTCTGATGGAACAGGCCAAGAAGGAGGTGAAGGGAACAACACCAATGTGTACAAACTATTCAACATGATTGAGGGCCGAACCCAGGCTCAAATTACATTTTATGATAGAGGGATTGGCACCGGCTTGAGAAAGATAAGCGCAATGAGCGGAATGGGCATTACGGAAAATATTCTTGAGTGCTATCAGTTTATCTCGGATAACTACCAGTGGGGTGATCGCCTATTTCTGTTTGGATTCAGTCGCGGAGCAACCACGGTCCGTAGTCTTGCTGGCTTCATTTCTCTATTCGGCATTCTGCCGCACTCAAGACCAGAATTAGCTACCAAAGCTTGGGCCATTTACAAGGTAAGCAATACCGACGTTCGCAATAAAAAGGCCGCGCAATTTCTTAAGAAAAACACGACCACTTGGAGCAACATCGACTTTCTCGGCGTATGGGATACGGTGAAAGCGTTAGGGTTACCATTCAAAACCTTAGACGCTGTTTTAAATAAGTTCATGCCACACTCATTTCATGATCTGAAACTCGGTAAACACGTGCAACATGCGTATCATGCTTTGTCTATCGACGAGAACCGTGAGGCATTTCAGCCCACGCCATGGCAGACTGAGGAAGATAATGAGTCCTTACTCGGAGAAATATACGTAGACCCAAGAGAGGGTGATACCAGCGTTCAATCCGGAAAAAACCGGCAGCAAACCGTCAAACAAGTTTGGTTCTGTGGCGTTCATACAGATGTAGGTGGCGGTTATAAAGAAAGCGGCTTGTCAGATATTCCCTTGGCTTGGATGATAGACCGGGCCACTGACAAGAACCTCATGGAACATCCTCTAAAGTTATATCCCTATAGTTCGGTAACGCTGAATCAGAATGTCGAAGACGTCATGCATAATGAGCGCAACACTTGGGTGAAAAGAAATATTTTATTCAAAAAAGGGAAACGAACTTGGGATCCTGCTAAAGGCGGCAAACTGCTAATCCATGCCAGTGTATTGGAAAGGAGTCGCGGCGCTAACAATGCCGATGGCACTGCGTACAAACCCTGGATCCTCGAACAGTTCAAAGAGGAGGAGTATGAAATAGAGCCTTGGGATAATTTGGGGAGGATGTATAGCATCCCTATTGAACTGGATTACCGTATGACGAGTGATCCAGAAGGCGATAAATGAAGCTTGCACAATAAAGTCCATTGGAAATTATATGAACCAAATCAATACTCATGATTACAAAACCCTCGTAGGAGAACTCATGCTTGGTTCTTTTAATGGCAGGCTTTGTATGCTTGATTGGAAGTATCGAAGAATGAGAACAACCATTGATAATAGAATAAGAAGCGGATAAAAAGGGGAGTACGTCAACAATAGAGATGAAGTGATAGACCGCCCCGTTGAACAGCTCGATGCCTATTTGCTCGGTGACAGAAACGAGTTTGGCATTCCCCAGTTGATGGTCGGCACAGAATTTCAAAAAAGCGTCTGGAATGCACTGATGAAGGTCACGTACGGTGTCACCGCAAGTTATTTACAGTTAGCAGAAAGCGTTAACAATAAAAATGCAGCACGGGCCGTCGCCAGCGAAAATGGGGCAAATGCCATCAGTCTCTTCATTCCGTGCCACTGTATCATTGGCAGTAATGGTGACCTAGTAGGTTATGCCGGTGGCTTCCCCGCAAAGAAACGCTTATTGAAACTTGAGCAAGACCACCACCAACGGTAGCGGGGTTCGTTGAAAACTGTACCCCAACGAAGGGCAAGATATGTTGATCACCCGCGGGGCCTTGTGGGCCAGAAGGCACTTGCAGACCTTGCGTCCCTGCAGCACCCGTTATGCCTAGAGCGCCCAGTGGACCGGCAATAGTAGCGGCCACGATAGAGTCAGCGCCGGCCTCACCTTGTGGCCCTGTCGGGCCTGGCACGGTGGAGTTAGCGCCCGACATGCCCATCGCACCAGAGCTGGCAACTAGATCCCACGTTGTAATATCATCTGGGGGAACGTTGGATGGCCCAGCTTTGTGGTCGACTATGGCAATATAACTACTTCCATTAAATTCGATGATATCACTGCGTAGGTACATCGATCCGCTAGTCCATCCCCCTTCCACTTTGATGCAGCACTCCGAGCAAAGGAATCACGACGACTCTGGTTTGCGCAAAAGCCGACAAAGCTAAAACCAAAGTAAAGAGACCAAGGATGACTTGCTTTGAAATAGTAAGCATTTGTGATAGCACCGAATTGTTATATTTTTATGTGAAAGAAGCTCGGATTCAGGTCTACTAAATTCAAACTGCCCCATATTTTTCAATATTTAATGTAAGAAACGCTCGGGTTGATAAACTCGAGTAAATAGGCAAGATATGATTAAACCTGTAGGGCAATATTGAAGGGCAAGCTTACAGCAGCTCCATGTTTGAGCCTCAGCTGTTTTGGTGTTAGGCTTATCACTATTGAGGGGGTATTAGCTTCTTCAATAGTGGCTGCTTCAATCTGCGCTAACGTCGCCTTTTACTCAAAAAAACTATTTCAATCGCCCACACAATGATAAAAATCATATTCCTAGTAGCGCTATTAAAAGTGCTCGATGTCACGCGCAAACCATTTTTATGTGCCGGCCTATACGGAGCACTTGTTTGTATAACGACCCTGGTTTTTGGGTACCCTATTGGACAAGCTTTATTTGTGGGTGCCATCACTTTAGCCATAAGCACGCCCTACTTTTGGTTATTAACTGTATATAACAAAGGGATCGGTTACTGGCTGTTTGCCATTGCTGGTCTAACTATTGCGCTTATTTAATCACTATGCAGTTACATAACAAGTAATCCAAGCTCAAATGAGGGGATTAACATTAAAGCCCCTAACGGTGGTTTTTCGTCTTGATATAATGCGCTTATCAAAATGAGAAAAAGGGATAAGAAAATTGAAAATGCCCTTAGAGAGACGTTGACAGAGGTTTGCGAGATAGCTTTAAAAGAAGTTAATGGCTTCAGGTGGCTCACCCATTTTGCTAACTATCAAAATTTCCCGAACTCACTCTCTATCGTATGTGTTTTTGATACCAAAGAACATCTCTCAACCGTTAAATGTGACGCGATATGCTCCCTTATTAAAGAGCAACTAAGGTCCATAGATATCAACATAAATGCGATTGATCAGCCTGTTATCTTTGATACTGAAGAGAGTTGCGATATAGAACACGCCGGTCAATGGACCAAGCGCTTCCAAGCGTTTGAGGTTAGAAGGCATTCTATGGTAAACCGTTTGAATTAATATAAGCACCGGACGCCTCGATTAAGTAGGATTAAAGCGAATTATTGACGACTAGAGAACCCAACATGATTATTCGTGAGTACGATGCTGAAACTGACTGCCCAGGCCTACAACAGTGCGTAATTTCAATACAAGATCACGAACACAATCTAGATCCAAACTTACCCAGCGGCAAAGATATTGTTGAAGCTTACCTTCCCCAGATACTGGAAAGCTGTAAACAGTTTGATGGAAAAATATTGGTCGCAGATACAGCTGGCAACATAGCAGGCTATGGCCTCATTCTAACGAAAGTAACCACTGAAGAAGTAGAAGACGGGGATATTGACTTTAGACTTATCCGAGATTTGTCCGTGTTAGAGAGGTATCGAGGCCAAGGCATTGGGAGCCAACTGTTAAGCGCCTTAGAAAATGAAGCTAAAATAGCAGGCGTAACACGACTGAGAATTGAAGTGTTAAACTCTAATGAAGTAGCAAAGCAGGTCTATCTTTCCAAAGGGTTCACGCCATACACTTTACTACTAGAGAAAACTTTTTAATTTGGCGCTTTGTGCAACCTATGCAGCGAAGCAGGTTCAACAGTGACATTTAATACACAAGAATAAGTTGGGCGACGCAATCAACTATTTGTCAAAATCAATCACTAATCTATCTAACCTTTAATCGACATAACAAAATATGAACTGGAATATCTACCTCTCTGGCGAAATACATACTGACTGGAGACAACAACTTAAAGCGGGCTGTGAGGCACTCAATTTACCGGTTACTTTCACATCGGCAGTGACAGACCATGAAGGTAGCGACGCCGCTGGGGATGTACTGGGTGCTGAGGACAGTAATTTCTGGCGCGATCACAAGTCAGCCAAAGTGAATGCCATTCGTACCAAAACTCTCATAGACAGCTGCGACGTGGCGGTAGTGCGTTTTGGCCACAAGTATAAACAGTGGAATGCCGCTTTTGATGCGGGTTATTGTGCTGCACTCGGGACGCCCTACATTACCCTTCACGAAGAGGACATCATACATCCACTGAAAGAAGTCGATGCTTCAGCAATGGCGTGGGCTACCACTCCAGAGCAGGTCGTGGAAATACTGAAGTATGTTGTCAGCAAAGACTGAAAACGCTCAGACACGCTAAGTAATGCTGTTTCGGTTAGCTAACCCTTCAATAAAACTTTAGTCGCTGCCCATGGATATCCGTAAGCTCAAAATTCCGATTATACAGGCGCCAATTGAAGCCACTGCAAATCTCGCCGCCGCAGTATCTAATACCGGCAGCGTGGGCTCGCTGGGCTTGGCGTGGGAAAAACCAGAAAGCGCTGCCAAGCTGGTGGATGATGTTTTAGCTAAAACTCAGAACCCCTTCTTTGCGAATTTTGTTTTGGCGTTTGATCCCGTTGCTTTTTATGCAGTGATCGAAGCAGGCGTGCCGGCCATTACTTTGTCTTGGGGAACATCTACCGATTTAATCGAGTACGCGCATCGCCATGGTATCCAAATTGGGGTGCAGGTAGGGACAGTTGAAGGAGCCCAGAGCGCTATTTCCAAAGGCGCCGATTTTATAATTTGCCAGGGTATTGAAGCAGGTGGCCATGTTCAGTCAACCACGCCGTTAGGTGATTTACTTACGGAAGTGTTACACAAGACACATGATGTCCCCATTATTGCAACTGGCGGCCTTGCTGATCAAACCGATATTAAGTGGGCGCTCCAGCAAGGCGCAATAGCAGCAATGCTTGGAACCCGGTTTGTCGCAACACAAGAAAGTGACGCGCACTCACTATATAAAGCCGCCATTATTGAGGCCAAAGGTAGCGATACAGTCAGTACGACCTGCTTTGATGGAGGGTGGGCTAACGCCACGCACAGGGTGATACGTAATCAATTATTTAATGCCTGGGAGTCAGCAGGTTGCCCTCAACCTGGAACTCGCCCAGGAGAGGGCGCATTACTAACCGATACGCCAACTGGGCATTCAATAAATAAATACGCCTTATCCAACCCCAAAGAAGTCTATTCAATCAGCGACGTAGATGATTGGTGTTTATACGCGGGAATGGGATGCGACAAGATAACAGATGTACCCAATGTTGATGAACTGATAAGCCGATTGTGGCCAGCTTGAATAGACAATGAAGGGTCGCTGCTTATGTAATGCTGTCCGTTACGAGACCACCGGTCCACTGATTTCCGCGGATCACTTTCATTGTTCCATGTGTCAGAGACAGCGTGGTGCCGCATTTTCGACTTACGCAGAGTTTCATGCAGGCAATTTCAAATGGTTATCCGGAGCGAGACATCTCACTACGTACGAACTACCGACAGGCGGCGGTTGGACTTTTTGTAACCAATGCGGCTCAACCATAGCGGGAACTGACACGGGTAAGATCACATCAATAACACTGGGCACGATTGACGGAAATCCCAGCGTAAAACCAAATTCGCATATTTACGTCGGCTCCAAGGCGAATTGGCATGACATACAGGGTGATTTGCCGCAATTTGAGCAGCGGAAACTCGGCTAATTAAAAACTAGAATAGGCCTTTAACAACCCATAACAGTCACCAAAGAAGCATTATGAAAGCAATCTAAGTCAAGATTTTGTCTCTTTTATGCTACTTATTGCCTAAATACTGTATAAAAAGCAACAAAACCATACATTTGAATCGAATCACTGGTTATACTCCGCGCCCTATCGTTTATGCCTAAGATAACGATTTTGTAAAAATTTCAATTTACATGCGAAGCGGTGGATTCGGATGTAATTTTATTATTCCACCAACAAAAATGAGTAAAGAAAATGAGTAAAGGTACAGTTAAATGGTTCAACGCCGATAAAGGCTTTGGTTTTATTACACCAGAAGATGGCAGCAAAGATTTGTTTGTTCACCATTCAGAAATCCAAGCAGGCGGCGGATACGCTACCCTGAACGACGGCCAAGAGGTCGAATTCGAAGTTGGTGAAGGTCAAAAAGGCCCATGCGCTAACAACGTAGTTGCTATCTAAGTAGCTACATCTAACACGTCAAGCAGCGGTCGGTTTTGCCAACCCTGCTTGATGCGTTAACAACACCCCCTTTTCCCTCAGCATACATCGAGGAAACGTCGCGTCAGCGACAAGACAAGTCCAGCCAAGTTTTAACAAACGATCAAGGCAAGTAACCGTGGACAAGTAATGGATTACACAGTATTTGCTGATTCAAATCAGATCAAGGTATCCAGGTTCATCTATCACCCATATTATTCCAATGGTCGCGCTTCGCCCACGACTTCTGCTACTGAGAACTGATCTAGTAGCAAACGTTTAGGAAAACTTCTCATCTCCCAAAATTCATCTTCACCCGGCGAAACCTTAGTCGTACACATATCTAACGTCAGCAGCGTTAAATTGTTAAGAAGTGATTGCCCCTAGAACCAGAATTTTCAAAGCCTAACGAGCGGTCAGCCATTTGTGAAATATTCATATCTTGAGGCTGTACGCTAACCCGTTCAACAGCGATAATGAGCCTATGTTAGAAATGAGGCCAAACTGCGAATGTTGTGATAAGGACTTAGCCCCTGATTCAACAGAAGCCATGATTTGCACTTACGAGTGCACCTTTTAGAAAAACTGCGTTGAGCGCATTCTTGGAAACGTGTGCCCTAACTGCGCGGGCGGCTTTTCACCCCGACCGATTCGACCCACAGTGGCCCGGCGCCCCGGTGTCAGTCTTGGTCACTAAGCAGCATCAATAAAAAGAGTTCATACCCAATACACCGAGAAAAAACTAAAAGCATTTTCAACCACCGTCAAGTACATTGCGCCAGAGAAGCGATGATAAAACAGGCATGGCGTTAACTGATACGAGAACACTAAAACGGACAAAACATTAGCCACTACAGTAAATTAGTCTATGCCAATTGAATCTTGCACTCCAGAAGAAGTGGGAATCTCTGCATCCCGCCTTGAGCAACTAGCGGCGCTTTCGAAAACATGGATTCGACCTGATCTACACCAATTAATTCTGATGCAAGTTCTTCGTGAAGGAGTTAGCTGCTTCCAGCATTCAGTAGGAAATGCATCGCCGACCCCTTATTTACTAGCGCTAGGCTTTGATGCTCTAGTTCCAGTGGCTTCATTAAGCAAGCTGTTTACCGCAACAGCCATCATGGCGCTAGTTGAAGATGGGTGGATAAGTTTGCACAATCCAGTGCAAGACTTTATTCCTGAATTTTCAGGCAAGGATAAGGGACAAGGTGTGCCTGTGGCACTTATTGACGCATACTGGCGGCGGTATGGGCATGGAAGAGATGGATACTTTACCGTACCAAAACAACCTTAAAGGTGATGTCCCTTTGCCTACGATTGAAGGACTACACCCTAGAATTCATGCTTTTCTTCACGCCGGATATCAAGTACCGCTGTCTCGAAAACCAGATTCTGTCGTTATCTATTCAAATTATGCCTTTGAATTATTAGGAGAAGTGGTCAGACGGGTAAGCGGACTGCCATTGGCCGTCTTTCTTGAACAGCGGGCATTCAAACGGCTCGTAATGAGCGACACTCACTTTATTGTTCCGGCAGAAAAAAACCAGCCAAGTAACCCATCGACCTACAACGGCAGCTTACGCTTGCGCCGAGGAGGTATTTTTTCAGGGACTTGAATCAGATTCGCTAGTCGACATTCCATGGGCCAGTGCAGGGGCTTACTCTACTGCCGGCGACCTTGCGATATTCGGCCAGATGTTTCTCAATAAGGGTACGTTAAACGGCGAACAAATTCTGAGCCCTGCGACAATCTCGTACATGACTAGAAATCACACGCCTGGCTTACCCCGATGGCGACAGCGACGAAGCCTTACAAGATGCGGCCAGAGGGATTGGATAGGACATTCCTGGAACGAAGCTCGATCTTAAATACGCCAATCTGTATTCTCCAAGTACATTCAGTCATTCGGGTGCGGGTGGATCGCTGCTTTGGGTCGATCCGGATAATAAAATCGTTGGCGTGTTTCTTTCCACTGAGCTAGCAATCAGGGCCGAGGGGCAAAGAAATTGGGCAGGAGACCGTTTTGCTAACGCAATTACTGCGTCGGTTATTCAATAGGAAATGATTACCTCTATATTAGGGACCTAAATCACCAACGGGCCATCTTTAAGTGCCCAATTAAGCCAGATCGTTTTTTCGGTAATATTAAGATCACTATCCAGTACTATTCATTAACAACTATTTATGCGTAACTATCACTTGTCCCAAATCAACATTGCGCTCGCGCATGATTCTATGGAATCTGAAACAATGAGTAGCTTTGTTGAACGACTCGATGAAATCAATGCCTTGGCGGACCAATCTCCTGGATTTATTTGGCGATTACAAACAGACGAAGGCGATGCGACGGCTATCGTTGCTTTTGAAGACCCCTTGATCATCGTCAACATGAGTGTTTGGAAGAATATGGAGGTATTACAAAACTATGTGTATAAATCCATTCACGTCGATTTACTGCGCAATAAGCGCGCCTGGTTTTCTAAGATGAAGAATGCCCACCAAGTGCTTTGGTGGGTTCCTGAGGGGCATACTCCCAGTGTCGAGGAAGGCAAAGAAAGGCTGACTCTGTTAAACACCAACGGACCTAACAAAGAAGCATTTACCTTTGCTCAGTCGTATTCTGAGCCACAGTGAAATCAACCAGATAAGCCGCCGGTTTTGAATTCAAGCGTGCACATCATGCGGATTCATATACACTGTAATTAACATTAACGATCATCAATAAGGGTAAAAAATGACAACCATCACTCAAGCCAGCGAACCTAATGATTTTAAAGAAGCATCAAAATTGACTAAAGAGTATCTTGAGTGGGCCAACATTCAATCGAAGGAATACTTTAAAGAAACGTTGGATATTGATGCGATGTTGGCTTACTCCTTGGCTCAAACCGATCAGTACCTCCCGCCCAAGGGGCGTTTGTTACTGGCGAAAGTTGATTCGGAATTTGCAGGTATTGCGTTTCTTAAAAGGTTGAGCGACACCGCATGCGAAATTAAACGCATGTTTGTGCGCCCGGGATACCGCGGAAAGAAAATTGGCTACAACTTAATGGAGAAACTCATTTCAGATGCAAAAGAATCGGGGTATTCTGAGATCAAACTGGACAGCGCCAACTTCATGGTTAAAGCCCATGAGTTGTACAGAGTTTTTGGTTTTAAAGAGATTGAAATATATCCGGGAAGTGAAGTAGGTGAACAGTTTCAGAAGCACATGGTATTTATGGGTTTAGATTTATAAATTGCTTTCCTAACAAAAAAACCAACCATCGGCCATAACCAAGTACGACCAAAGAGAAATCAGGCCTATCAGCCCAAACGAATTTACAAAAATCGCCGAAGCATATACTCAAGCATGGTGCTCAAGGTCAGGCGCAAACGTGGCAGCATTTTTCTCAGAAAATGCCGTTAGCATTATCAACAAAGGGCAAGCGACTATCGGCAGAGCGGCCATTGCTGACGCCATGGGCGCGTTCTTTGTAGAATTCCCTGATCTAATACTGCGAATGGACGACCTTCGAACGGGAGGAAATCAGGCGATATTTATCTGGACACTAGAGGGCACAAATAGTGAAACAGGCCAGTTCGTGCGAATCCCCGGTTGGCAAAATTGGGTGCTATCTGAGGAGCTGTTAATTGTTGAAGCTGATGGGGGCTTTGATGTACTTGAGTACGACCGACAGGTGCAAGAAGGAGTTTAGGTCATTCCCTTGTTCTGTTTCAGCGTTGCGTTAAATTTACTCAAAGGCTAGATTGCTGAAGCAAAGATGCTTTTAAAGTCGCTAGAGGTCCGTTAACCAGCTGTTTGCGTCTTTCCCCTCTGGACGAAAGTAACTCATCATCCTGCCTCGAGGATCAGCAGTAGCGTTGTTACTCCAAGGAGCGATGCCATGAACGGTTAAACGATGCGCTAGAAAAGCTTCTCCTGGCTTTGCACTGATTTCAACTCGTTTACACTGTTTAAATACCAGGGACCTTGCTTCTTTGTAAGCATCAGTCACGTCTTCATTTACCCAATTTTCAGTAGGAATATTTTTATAACGCTCAAGCATGACTGATCTGATTATTCCATGCGACCCTTCCCACACAACAAAAGGTGCGGCATCCTCGGAGAATTCAACAAGAGGAATACCCAATATAAAATGATGATATTCATCCAAGAATCGACGACGAAGGTCACCTTGTGCTCTAAAACCATCGACATGAGCCGCATCTCGTTTTACGCGATATAGATAGGCATTATGAGATTCGTCGGCCGATGGGCGGGGGTAGCCGGGATAACAGACAGAAATTTGAGCTTGGTCAAACTCGAACCTGCTGATGTTTATCTCGTTGCGTATAAAGGAGACGGCATCTCCACCCAGAGGTCCAGAGTCACCGATAGCGCCGGTATAAGTGTTGGGCAACGCATTAACACCGACAAACCAGGTTCCATCGGAGCGTAACCACTGTGCATTCTTCGGCTCATTTATGGCTGACTCAGCGAAAGGCAACGCAATTTGTACCCAATCAAACAGCTTAGGGTCGAACTCAAAGTGTTGCCACCCTTTTTGATAATAATGCGCTGCTGACTGTTCCAACCGTAACCTTCCTACATAAGAAACGTTCAGATTAAACCCGACTGTTGACTGTGTTTCAATAAACTTAACGCCTTAAACCGGCTTTAGCAGTAATTCTCCGATCTGCTTTTCAATATTGATTGCTCTAGGTAACTCTGCGTGGGTTTCGCCTTCGTACTGCTTGCGTATGAAACCTTTTTTATCGATCAGATAATAGCAAGGCCAAAACGGTTATTCATCGCTCTCCAATACCTAAAATCGTTATCCATCATGGTGGGATGTTTCAATTCAAACTCTGCTATTTTTTCTATCACATTGTCACGGCTTTTCTCGCGATCAAACTCTAGGGTATCAATTCTAATAATGATGAAGTCTTCATCCTCTAAACGCGCTTCCAATTCATTCATCCACGGAAAAGAGCGATAACTGCGTATTCACGGCCACGAGTTAGCAATGACAATGCTTATATTGAATCGATGTTCCGCACGGTTAAGTACTGCCCTGCGTGGCCATCACAAGGCTTCGAAAGCATAGAAGCTGCTAGACAATGGGTGGGGAAGTTTATACAGTGGTATAACGAAGCGCATCGGCACAGCGCAATTCGCTATGTTGCCCCCGGCCAGCGCTATCGAGGAGAGGATAGTGCTTTGCTAGCAAACAGAGAGACTGTTTATCAGACAGCTAAAGCGAAGAAACCCAACCCTTGGTCGGGCAGCACTAGAAACTGGCGGCCTTGCGGTGCGGTTGCGCTAAATCCACAAAAAGAAGTATCATTGGCTACGTAGAAAAACGTGCAACTACCCTGAAAATTGCCGAGTTGCCAATAGTATTTGGATGTTTATTGAGGAGAAGGTCAATCTTAATCCAAATCCAGATACATCAATTGGCGATGTTTCTTGTTTTCATAGAATATTTCCCTCGCACAACAATAATTCACCTTTGATAAAAAATGGTGAACAGCGGGCCTAATGTTTGTAGCGGTAAATTTCAAGATATTGCTTAGTTTTGTAATTATAGTTCTGTTGGATAGCAGATTTATAAAACCCGATCAAAGCTACGCAATTGTATCGCTTGCATTACATGGGTTTGCTGAATGTTTTCGGCGTTTGCCAAATCAGCGATAGTACGGGCTAGTTTCAATATGCGGTGGTATGCCCTGCCGCTGAGGCCCAGTCGTTCTATTGCGTTATTCAGCACCTTGTTTGTTGCTTCGTCTAAGGTGCATACTGATTCAATCTGCTTTACAGGCAACTCTGAATTTAAACAGCTTTGCCGCTTTATTTGCACTGCCCTAGCCCGCACTACTCTCGCTTTAATTGAAGCCGTACACGGCTCCTTATCAGCGGGTGCACTCAATATTGCTTGGGACACTCTCGGCACCTCTATGTGCATGTCGATTCTATCGAGCATAGGGCCAGATATCTTCGATCGGTATTGCTGAATTTGCGCGGGGGTGCAGGAACATCTGTCCGGGAACTGACGATCACCATAGAAGCCATCCTTGCATGGGTTCATTGCAGCAACTAAAATAAATTTGGAGGGATACACGTTTCTATGAGTCGCCCTTGAAATTGATACCTCACCTGATTCAAGCGGCTCGCGCATAGATTCCAATACCTTTCTGTCAAATTCAGTCAGTTCGTCCAAAAATAAAACACCGTTGTGTGCTAACGAGATCTCTCCAGGTAGCGCTTTTGAACCGCCCCCCACTATAGCGGCGGCGGATGCACTATGATGCGGCGAACGAAATGGGCGGGCTCGCCATGTGTCGAGATTCACTCCATCTTGGCCTAGCGAATTCAGGGCAGCGCTTTGTAGTGCTTGTTCATCCGGCAAGTCGGGTAGCAAATTGACGAAACGGCTGGCCAGCATGGTTTTACCGGTACCAGGAGGGCCGACCAATAGGATATTGTGCTCACCCGCTGCCGCAATTTCTAAAGCATGTTTAGCGTATGATTGCCCTTTAATATCAGAGAGATCCAATGAGGCTGCTTTAGTTTCTTGGCTCTCGGCTCTTGGTTCTTCATCTTCTAGATTTTCAGGTACAGTTGTTATCGTTTTTACACCATTTAGATGCGCAACCACATCAAGCAAATGTGCAGCCCCAAATACTGTCACCTGCGGAGCCAGCGCCGCTTCTTTACGGTTTGCAATCGGTACTATAAATTGCTGCTGCTTCGCTATCAGTGACAGAGCGGCGATGAGCACTCCGCGTGTTCTTCTTAGTTCTCCGCTCAGTGCCAGCTCACCAAAGAAAACCGTTTCATTTAGTTGATCTATTCTAACTTGCCCAGAAGCGGCCAGAATGCCGATCGCTATGGCTAAATCATAACGGCCTCCTTCTTTCGGTAAATCAGCTGGCGCCAAGTTGACCGTTATTTTCTTTCTAGGGAATTCAAAGTTGGAGTTTATAATCGCACTACGCACCCGGTCTCTACTTTCGCGTACAGCTGCTTCTGGCAATCCGACCATTGAAAAAGCGGGTAATCCGCCTGTGAGATGTACTTCGACGCTGACTTCTGGGGCGGCAATACCTTGTTCCGCCAAAGTTTGAATTACTGCGAGAGACATATCCTTTTCCTCCTTTCCTTTTATATTCTGTTAGGCCAATTACCTTAGCCTAACCTCCTTTTGTGTTTAGAAGCTTCAGCCTATGTTTTGTTGTAATTCCTTAACCAGCTCTTCTAGCCTTTCTAATTTCAAACGGGCTTTCGCCAATACTTTTTGCTGTACATCAAATTCACTTCGCGACACCAGATTCATTTGCTCGAACTGTGTTTGAACCAACTCATCGATGTCTGATTTTAGTTCAGAAGACAAACCGGTGGGCAAAACCGAAAACAAGGCCTCACTCAATTTCTTAGCACTCATCAGTTGATTACTTCAATAACCGCTATTGCACGCAAGTCGTTAAGTAAATCGTCTAAATCGGAGTTCACTTTCTCTGCAAATATTTGCTGCCGTGCTTTCGCTTCAAGCTCACTAAACTCTCGCTGCACTTCTCTTACGCCTAACACTTCAATTAGGTGCAAACCAAAGCGGCTTCTAACGGGATCACTGACAGTATTGTGGTCGAGCTTTGTCACCGCATTAGCAAACCCCGGCACCAATGCCTCTAGCATCACCCAGCCCAACTCACCGCCAGCCACAGCTGAACCCCTGTCATCGGATTCCTTAGCGGCAACATCAGCGAAATTGCCTCCATTGTTTAAGCCTTCTTTCAGCAAAAGTAATTGTTTGTTCATCGAACTAGGGTCTTCGTTTTCTTCCAATCGCTTTAATATATGGCGTATTTGATATTCATTCACCGCACGATTTTCGCCACGCTTTTCGACAAGTTTAATTAAATGTAATCCGTTACTACTCTCCAATACGGGCGATACTTGCCCTGCCTCGAGTTTTTCTAAGGCCCAAACAAATAACTCCGGTAGGTCTTTGGTCGACTTCCAGCCTAAGTACCCACCGGCTTCAACCGAAGTTGCCTCAGGTGTTTCGCTCAATACTGTTTCAAAATCCAATCCATCAATGAGCTTTGCCTTCGCTTGTTTAATTCTATCCAAACCCCGTGCCTTCGCAGTGTCGTCCTCTTCGTCAACACTGACAACCATATGATATAACTCATATTGATTGTTCACTTGCGCCTTCAATTCAGGTCTATTAAGTATATATTCTTGAATTTCACTATTAGAAACGGTTACCCGACTAGACAAAGGCTGGCTAATAACATTTTGAATGAGTAAGCGATTGCGAATTGAGTCGACGAATACTTCGACATCTACCCCTTCGGATTTAAGTTGGGCAATCAATTGCTGCGGCGAAATTTGATTTTGAGCTGCCAAGGTAGCAATAGCCGAATCTAGTTGTGATTGAGGAATCTGCCGATCCGGCGCAATCTGCGCTATATGGCTTAGCATCAATGCATCATTGATAATGGCCTCAGTGATCGGGTCGCCTATTTTGGGGGCAGACAAATTACCCTGAGCTTGTATAGTTTGAACTCGTGCTAGAGACTTAAATTCGTTTGCGGTAACTGCTTGGTCGTTAACAATCAACACGACTTCATCGATCGATTGGGCGCTTAATGAACCACTACAAAAAGCCATGAAAGCCCATACCAACAGGCAACTACTTCGCTGTCTACTCACAATAAAAATTCTGTTTAAATTGGTTTTAGGATGAACGGTGACAAGCGGCAGGCTTACTGCGCAGTGGATTGAATTCGCCCCAAACCATCCAGTTCAAAAGTTGCTAATATTGAATTTCGGAAATCACCGTCACTTTGTAATAAACGATTAACAGATAATCCGATCGCCCAACAACAGCTATCGTATACCAGCTTTATTGACGAATCTCGTTCTTGAGATTCTTCAAGAGAATACCGCTGAGAAAAACCAAGCTGAAGATGCGGTGTTAATGGCCAACTCAACGCAAGTCGTACATCTTCTGACCTGTCTTTAGTTAGAAAGTAGTCTACCGATGCTTTACGACGCAGCCCACCGTTGTAATCTAGCCCCATGTTAAAGTTGCTGGTTGCACCATCACTTACGTCATAACGTAAAAAGCTATCAACACTGAATTCATCCGTTAATTGCGCGTCTACTTGCGCAAATATATCTGATCTTGACTCAGTCAATGATTCGTTATCAGCAGACCCCAAAGTGACAGTTCTGTCTTCTAGGTAGTAAAGTTGACCAATACTGGCGCTCATTTTCTCTTTACCTGTCTCTTCGTATATCAAACGCGTTGTCACGCCTAATGCAATGTGTTGATCATCGCCAATACGGTCTCCACCAAAGAAACGGTCATCACGGAAAAGATAACTGAAACTGTTAACAGAGCCTTCACCTGTATCAAAGTTAGGAAAACCCGTTTGGTCTTCTTCACCCACATTGACGTACATCATGCGAGGCTCTAAAGTATGTAAGTATTCTTCACCACCAAAGACCATGTCACGCTCAAGGTAGATACCAGCATCGATGACAGCCTTGGGCACAGTGATTGACGGATTGTCATCACCCAATGCGTTATCCAAGCTGTAGCTTAAACTTTTCAGAGACAATTTTGGCTTAACGAATCCATAAATTGGTTCGTAAGGCATGGTGATGTAGGGCTCCACGTTCAAACGAGTACCGCTCACTCTTGTATTGTCGTTATGTGCAAAGCTAACAAATTCAGAATCCAAACCCACTTCAACAGGCCCTGTACTCCAGGGCTCTACACTAAACGTGACCTGTGGCAAACGATCATATGGCTTGGAGGAAGTAAAAGCGTTGTTAACCGTTTTATATTTTGACGCGAGAATATTGGCGTTCATAAATTGATTGCTATAACTCACTTCACCGCGTTGACGGAGATGGGTGGTGCTGGTGAGCTCTATATCATTTCTAAAATCGTTGAGGTATTCAGTATCTGAGACGTCTTGTAAATCAACTAGCGACCGCCAACCGTTTGAATAGCTATTCTGGTAATCCAAGCCTACCGCGTAACGATCCTCGCCGTTATATGCATCGTCACCAGGCAAATACTCGCCTTTAAGTACGCCGTTACCGGTTTCTGTCATATGACGAAATTCACCGAATAGTTGTACACCGCGTTTACTCATATATGTGCCACGAACCGTCGCATCATAATGGGGGGCTAAATTGAAGTAATACGGCACACTAAACTGAGTACCTGAGTCATCGTCAGAACCAACGCTCGGTGTTAGCACACCTGATTTACGTTCGTCATTTAATGGGAACGATAAACGTGGCGCGTACAAGATAGGTACGCCTTTAAACTTAACGCTGACGTTCTTCACATAGCCTACGCCTGCGGCGTGATCTAGTTCCACTTCCTTACCAACGATCATTACGTCGTCGTTACCTTCTGGGCAGCTAGTGATTCGTGCATTGGTTAAGCGTTGAAAATCTTTGCCTTCCATGTCAATCTGGTCAGCATAAACGCGCGTCCCTACTATTGGGCGGTCATCGGTCTCTCCTTCTTCTTGCTCACCGCGGTTAAAAAATGGGGCAAAGATCGAAAAGTCTTCAAAAAACTGTTTCACCTTACGTTTAACAATTCCGTCTCGCTTCACCAAGCGCATTTCACCGGGGCCGGTATCGCCAATAAAAGTATCTACCTCCAGGCGCATTCTCTCAGTTTTAATTTCATCTCCGTTTACGGTATAAAAACGCACGTTTCCGTCGGCTGTCGCTTGGTAGTTATCAGCATCATAAACAATTTTATCAGCAAATACGCCTCGTCTGCCTTGAACAATTTGCGAATTACCCGTCAACACGACCAAGTCGCCGTCTCCACTATTATCGCTACTAATTTCATCACCCTCTATGATCGTCTCCTGATCTCCGATAGGGCCTGACGGCGCGTCGATCAGCATTTGCGGAAGATCAATTCTGGGGCTGGGGCAAGCCGTTTCGTCTGTAAAACCAATGCTGACGTCATCGGTAGCAGCTAATACTGGCGCTGAAAAGGCCAAAGATAGGAGAAAAAGGCTTGTTTGAAGAGGTTTTTTCATCGAAATATAAGGCACGCTGAATACTCTATTTTTATCTAGTTGAGGGCTAATTCGTCAATGACGGTACTTAGGTTGATATAATATCGTGTATTGACCTTCAAAGCGAAGAAATCTGTCTATTATTCAGTATTTTTTTACACTCCCCGCAAACTTAAACTAGATCTGTCTGATAATTATGGATGCAATGATTTTAGCCGCCGGCCGAGGTGCTAGATTGAAACCCATTACCGATCACACTCCCAAGCCGCTTGTCGAGGTGCATGGATACGCGCTTATCGAGCTACAGTTGCTTCGCTTGCGGCAATATGGCGTTACTAACATTGTTATCAATTTGGCACACCTCGGTAACCAAATAGAACACCGCCTGGGTAACGGCAAGCAGTATGGCGTCCGAATTTCCTACTCGCATGAAAATGCTGGGGCTTTAGAAACCGCTGGCGGCATCATTAAAGCCCTGCCGTTATTACAAGGTAATTCGTTTTTGGTAGTCAATGCCGACATTGTTTGTGACATTGATTACGGGAAGTTAATGGCCAGCCAATTTAACACAGAACAATTGGCTTGCTTGGTAATGATTGCCAACCCTGCGCATCACCCTAACGGCGACTTCACCGTTGACCACGGAGGGTTAACTGAGAGAGAAGCGGCCACCGGCACCAAGATGACTTTTAGCGGCGTTGCACATTATCGGCGAATAATTTTTGAAAACTTGCCTTCAGGAAAACAAGCCTTGTCGCCACTGCTACACCAACTGATCAAACAAGAAAAAGTAGCTGCCTACGAACATCACGGCTTATGGCACGATGTTGGCACACCAGAGAGACTAACTGCCGTGCGCGAAGCTCAAGATGTGCGCGAATATATTGACTCGCTAAGATAAGCACACAATTTATCCGACACCACAGCCATGGACATATTAACGCCTTGCTCTATCAGGCTCGTCACTTCTAGTCCTTTATAACCACAGGGGTCTATCAGCTCAAACGGGGCCAAGTCGGCGTTAACATTGAAACTCAAGCCGTGATAGCAATAGCCTTTACGAATTCGTAACCCCAAGGCAGCAATTTTTTTATCTGCCACATAAACACCGGGCGCGCCGCCGCGGCGCTCGCCGTGCAAGCCAAAACCACCCAGAAGGTCGATTAACGCTTGCTCAATCACGTTCACCAGCCGTTTCGGGCCAATCCCGATGCGCTTTATATCAAGTAGACAATAGATAATCAGTTGCCCTGGACCATGATAGGTAATCTGACCACCTCGGTCACTTTTTACCACCGGTATCGATTCTGGATTGAACTCAGGCTTATCGTCGCAGCTGACGCCTTGGGTGAAGACCGCAGGATGGCTCAACACCCAAAATTCGTCGGTAGTTTGCTTTACGCGTGCGACATTAAATGCCAGCATTTTCTCAAAGCTGCTGGCATACACGACCTCTCCTAATTGTTTTACGATGCAGTTAGGCGTACTCAAATCACCATGATCACTTTATCACTGTCAGACAAAGCTTGATAAAGCACATCCATTTGAGCGCGATTTTGCGCGCGTATGGCAGCGCTGGCGGAACGATACTTGCCCCCTTTGCTTTCCTTACAAGTCCAACTCTCAAAGTAAACATGTTCTATGCAATCGGCAACCAGTTGTTTAACTGCTTGCTCGTCTTCTACTGTATTTAAAAGAAAAATCTTTACTTCTATCAAGCAGGGAAATTCAAGGATATTTAAATCTTCCACTTCAGTCGTACTCATAACCAATCCACCCTATAACGTATAGTGCCTAGTAGCTGACTCCACAAAGACCCTGCCGGATAATTTTGGGTAGGATATAACTTTACGGTTCCCAGAGGCAAACCGTTAAAACTTAGTTTGGCTTTGCCTACTTCACTACGTGTCGACAATGGCGCCAACAATTTAGCTGGCAAGGCATATTCAATTTGTAACTCGCTGCGACGCCCTCGCGGAAGCAACACCGAAACTGTTTGATTCACCCCCACATTGGCACTCTGTTGTTCTGATTTATACAAAGGCAAGGTATGAACAGATTCTATTGCGCTAAATACGACAGCAGACTCATACTTAGCAAAACCAAATTCAATCAACGATTGAACTGCTTGAACACGCGTTTTTTTACTTTCAGAGCCCATCACCACCGCAATGAAGCGGGTGTTATCTCGTTTGGCTGACCCAGCTAGGCAATAACCCGCCGCTTTGGTATAACCCGTTTTCAAACCATCATAGCTATCGTGACGCCATAACAGGTTATTTCTGTTTGGTTGTTCTATATCATTATAAGTATGTCGCTTAATCGAGAACATATGATAAAAGCCAGGATAGTCACGAATAATAGCGCGAGACAGTAACGCCGTATCCAAGGCCGTGGTTAGGTGCCCTGGAGCGGGCAAACCACTGGCATTGACATAGTGCGTAGAATGTAGCCCTAAATCCGCAGCTTTTTGATTCATCATAATAGCAAAACCATCTTCGGTGCCGCCAATATGCTCAGCTAGCGCCACCGCTGCATCATTGCCTGACTGGATGATTAAGCCCTTGAGTAATTCACCCAGTGGCACTGCGGTATCAACCTGTGCAAACATACGTGAACCCGGCGCCTTCCAAGCCTTGGTACTGATAGTCGCCAAATCGTTAGCTGAGTATTGTCCTTTATCTAATAACTCGAAGACAATGTAGGCCGTCATTAGCTTTGTCAAACTGGCGGGCTCCACTTGTTTCTCTGGATCTTGTGCGGACAATAGCCAACCCGTATTGGCTTCCATCAGCACCCATGATTCACCATTTGGCTCTGGAGCCACACTAGAAGATTTTAGCTGGTCTGGGATAAATACCGGTTCTGCAAAAGCATTCGAACCCAGCAACGAAAGGAAGACCGGCACCATTAAAATAGTGCGAATAAAGGAAGATAGAATCATTATGATATTATGTGTTTATGAAACCTACACCGAGCTGAATAAATCATTCAAACACCACGCGCGATTCAACATTAAGCGCTGCATCAATATCGAATTTCTTACGAAGCGCTTCATCAGCATCTTGGTAGGGACCCGTTTTAATCATCAACATTGTTTCATTCGACTCTAACGCATGTACAAAGCCTTTAAAACCATATTGGTTCATGGCGTGTAGAAAAGTTGCTGCATCAGTCACGCTGTCGACCTCAATAATCTGCAGATAAACCCCAAGAGGCAATAAGCTGACCTTGGGGGTTTCGATGTTAGCTGCCGCCTTGTCTGTCGGTTCACTATCAAACTGGCTTTCATATTCAATTGTAACTCGCTTAATTTCAACCCTGGCAAAACCTTCGTTAATCATGTCCAACTGCTTTGCCGCGGCGTAAGACAAATCAATGACTTTATTGTCCGTGTCGACAAAAGGCCCTCGGTCATTAATGCGTACCGTGACACTAAGATTATTGTTGAGATTGGTGACGATCATAGTGCTCGGCAAAGGCAAAGTTCGGTGTGCTGCGGATAGTTCATACATATCAACTATTTCGCCATTAGCGGTAGGCCTACCGTGAAACCGTGAACCATACCAAGAGGCCAAGCCCACTTCGTTATATTTACCAGCGGATTTCAGCGGCGTGTATTCCTTCCCAAATACAGTATAGGGCCGATTCCCCAAGGCACTGAAGGACTCGCTAAATATATTGGTAAAGCTGTCCATGCGAATATGACTTAAGTCCACTGAGCTTCCAGTTTGCACTTCAAGTGTTTTACTTTGGGTAACCTTGGCAATCTCGGCTTGATTTTCATGAGCGACAAGGGATGTAGATACACTACAAACAATGAAGAACCCTATAGTGACTTTAAGCCGGTTTATACACCGCTTCATGATAGGCCTCAGCACAGCACACTAGTTATGTGCTTTTTTAATTTCCTCTGACAAATCCACAATTGCCATGGCATATTTATTGCTTGGGTTATAACGCGTTAAAGCGTGAAAGTTACGAAAGCTAACAAAGTATTTTAAGCGGGTCTCTTGCTGCAACCGCATCAAATTTGCGGGCGTGTCATCGGCGTGATTCAACTTCAAGCCCAATTGCTTAAGTTGACCGATGGTATTTTGCGGCTTTGCTTTCTTCTTCAATATCGGCAGCATTTTATTGATCACTGACTGATTCAACCACTCTCGAATGGGTTGGTCGCGCTTCCACCCATGTATCTTCAAATAGTTCGCTACGCTCCCTATTGCATCGTCCACTTCGTTAACTAGGTCACGTTTGCCATTATCATTAAAATCGACCGCATACGCTTCGTAACTACTCGGCATAAATTGGGGTATACCTATCGCTCCTGCGTAAGATCCCTCAACATCATTGGGCACCAGTCGTTCGGTTTTTACTATGGTCAGAAACTTGCTAAGTTCTTTGCCAAAGAACTTAGCACGTCGCGGGTAAGCTGCCGTTAGCGTCACCAGTGAGCGCAATACGCTGCGCGACCCCATGCGCGTGCCGTAAAAGGTTTCCACCCCGATCAGCGCTGAAATAATGTGAGGCGGAACACCGTACTCCACTTGCGCTCTCGCTAAGGTGGGTGCGTGGGTGCGCATGAAGTTTACGCCGCTGTTAATTCTATCTGGTCTCACGAAAATATCGCGGTATTTGTACCAGGGCTTCCCTTCTGCTTGGCGATCCATTAACGCCAGAATTTTTTTATCGATGGTTAACGGCTCAATTAACACACGAAGCTGTTCCTCGGTATAAATGCCTGAAGCGATAAGTTGTTTACTCACCTTTTGAAGCTGCTCAGAAGCGCTCAAAGGCACGGCTTGACTGGCAACAGAATAAGTTAATAAAAACAAACTGATGCATAAATTACCTAGCAAGTTGTTTGCCTCTCTTTGTTTAATTAACTTCATACTCACTTCGTTTACACCATTAGTTACGCGTTAGTTTACGCTCTTCTGCAGCAATACTCATCAATATTCCAAAGCCTATCATTAAAGTCACGATAGAGGTCCCACCATAACTTATGAGCGGTAAAGGCACACCCACCACGGGCAAAATTCCAGAGACCATACCAATATTAACAAACACGTAAAACAAGAAGGTAAGGATAATGCTGCCTGCGAGTAGGCGGTCATAGGTTTCTTGTGCATAAAATGCGATCATTACCCCGCGAAACACCAAGAACATATAGACGGCCAACAACAATAGTATGCCCCAAAAGCCGAATTCTTCACCGAACACCGAGAAAATGAAATCAGTGCTGCGCTCTGGTATAAATTCAAGCTGCGCTTGCGTTCCGCCTAGCCAGCCCTTGCCCGGTAAGCCGCCTGAACCAATAGCGATCATCGATTGGATGGTATGGTAACCTGCGCCTAAGGGGTCTTGCCACGGATCAAACAAAGTAATAATGCGAGACTTCTGATATTCATGCAGTACAAAACTCCACATTAGCGGTGCACCGACTATCACCGCTGTGACCAGGGTCAGTATAAATTTCCACCCAATTCCCGCTAAAAATATAACGGCCAAACCAGCAAAGGAAACTAACAAAGCTGTACCCAAATCAGGCTGTAAGCCGATCAAGCCGGCTGGGCCTGCAATAATAACAAAACAGAGCAATATATGCCAAACAGAGAGGGGCAAGAACCGCCGTGTAGCCACCCAGGCCACCATCATGGGTACAGCTAATTTCATGATTTCAGAAGGCTGAAAACGAATGATTCCAAAATCTAGCCAACGCTGAGCACCTTTACCAATAATACCTATGGCCAGCACCGCTATAAGCATCACCAAGCCCAAGGCATAAATTTGCGGAGAAATGCGTTGAAAGCTCGCGGTGGAAAACTGCGCAACAATGATCATCATCAACAGCGCAATGCCAATTCGAATGGTTTGCTTCACAATCAAATTGCTGTCGCCACCGCCCGCACTATATAAAACCACTAAACTCATCGCACACAGTACAAATATACCTAAGAACAATGGCATGTCTATTTTTAATTTATAACTGGGCATTGATCAATACTGTCTGTTCGTCTTCTGGTTCATCGTGATTTATCAAGCCTAAACTTTTCACCAAATAGTGATCAATGATTTCTTTACCGATTGGCGCAGCCACACGGCTACCACTGCCGCCGTGTTCTATTATCACTGCCAAGGCGATTACTGGGTCCTCCACTGGGGCAAAAGCCACAAACAATGAATGGTCACGATACTTTTTCTCGGTGTTTTTCTCGTCGTATTTAGCGCCTTGTGGAATGCTCTTTACCTGTGCCGTGCCGGTTTTTCCGGCAATTTTATATTCTAACCCCACACCCAATCTTCGCGCTGTACCCCGAGGACCATGCACTACATCAGTCATGGCCTCAATTACCACCTGGTAAGCAGCTTGCGAAATGCCGTGGTCTTTTTCAATCGCCGGATAACTGACTTCAATTTGCTCTCCCGTATCAGCGTCTTGAATTGCGGTTAGAAAATGGGGCGTTATGGCTCGCCCGCGATTCGCCAACATCGCGGTTGCGGCCGCCAATTGAATCGGCGTGGTCAGCATGTATCCTTGGCCGATGCCGGTGATCACTGTTTCTCCGGGATACCACGACACCCCTTTGACTCTTTTCTTCCATTCTCTAGAAGGCATCAAGGCGTCCGGTTCGTTGGGGATGTCGACGCCTGTTGATTTACCAAACCCAAAACCAGTCATGCCTTCGTGCAGTTCATCAATGCCCAAGCGTTTAGCCGCCCGGTAAAAGTACACATCACATGATTGTGCAATCGCGCTGTTCAGATTAACCCGACCGTGCCCAGAGTGTTTCCAGCAGCGATAACGATGCTTAGAGTTTGGCAATGAATAATAACCCGGGCAAAACACGCTGTGACTAGGTGAAATGCCATTTTTCATGCCTATTAAGCCTATAAACCCTTTGATGGTTGACCCTGGCGCATAACGCCCATTTAAGGCCCTGTTCAATAAAGGCCGGCGTTCGGATTCTCTCAGCGCTTGGTAATCAACGTTAGATATGCCATTGACGAAAGGATTAGTGTCATAACCCGGTTCGCTAACAAAGGCGAGAATGCCGCCGGTTTTTGGATCTATCGCTACCGCCGCGCCTTCATAGTCTCGTAACAACTCTCGCGCCTTTTCTTGCAATTGCGTATCTAAGCTTAAGTACAAGCTTTTACCCGTTGTCGGATGGTCTCGGTTCAATACCCTCACCTCTCGACCATGCGCATTGGTTTCCACTTGCTGTGAACCCACCTCCCCCAGCAATATTGACTCGTAATTGGCCTCAATACCTAACTTGCCTATATAGTGAGTTCCAGCATAGGCCTGCTTATCTATCTTTTTTACATCCTTTCTATTGATTCGGCCCACGTAACCTACCACGTGCCCCATTAGGTCACCTTGAGGGTAGTACCGTTGCAACGCAGCCACCAAAAACACCCCTTCGAAATGGTGTTGCTGAGCTGAAAATCGACCCGCTTCTGATTCAGTTAAATTGGTTCGAAGCACTTGTCGCTCAAACCAAGGCCGATATTTAACCAATTTTTTAAACTGTTCTACTTCCGAAGGATTAATGTCAAGTAGGTTTTGCAAATCACCGATCAGCTTATCCATATCGCTCACTTTATTGGGCAATATCTCTAAGTTATAGGCCCGCTCATTAGTGGCCAGCGATTCACCGTTTCGATCAAAAATCAACCCTCTTACTGGCGAAATAGCCCGAGTATTCACTCGGTTATCATTGGCTAAATCGGCGAAGAGCTGGTGTTGGTTGATTTGCAAGTAATAAAGGCGGGCTATCAACACCATCACTAATACAACGGCGAGCAAGGTCACCATTATCAAACGAGATTGCACGATTTCGACTTCGCGAAGCTGATCACGTATGTCAGGGCCGCCATCAGAATAAGTCTGTTGATATTGTTGCGACTTCACAGTGTTTTACTATGATTTATATGGGTCAAGGCGGCTCAAAACTAACGCAACAAACGGCCATAATAAAGCTGTGCTGATCGCGCTTTGCCAGAACACGAGTTTAATTTCAGTGCCGATGGTTAAGTTATTCACCCAAGCGATGATGGCGATATTTATTGACTGCAAAAAGAACACCATTAGAATTTGCTCTATCACGTTGAAGCGCTTAACCTGTTCAGTATTTGAACTCATTACTGCGGCCATCAAGGCTTTACCTAGTGTATGTAAGCCCAAAAGAGAGAAGCTTAAAATATCGTGCAACAAACCTGTCGCCCATCCAAAAAAAACACCTAAATGGCGAGGCAGATTCAGCACCCAGTAGATAACAATTAATCCCATCCAATCGGGTCTGGCATAGCGCAGGAAGTCTGGCAAAGGGACCAACGTTAAAAATATCGCCACCACGAAGCTAACCACAATAGTTTGCCAGTGAGGAATGCGTACCTCTGCTAAAGATACTTTCATTGAGCACTGCTATCGCTAATATCACCTATAGTGCTGGATGATTGCGCTTCTGTAGTAGGCAGGTTTGCCCTTAGAAGCAACACTTCCTTAACTTTGTCAACTTGAGAAAAAGGTCTAACTCGCACTGTCATAAACGCTTCTGCTGAATCAGCGTTAACCTCGATAACTTCTGCTACGGGATGCCCTGAGGGAAACACATCTCCGAGTCCAGAGGTGACTAAGACGTCACCGACTTCAATATCAGACTGTAAGGATAAAAACGGTAACACCATATTTTGATGTTGCCCTTGCCCTCTTACGATGGTTCGCAGGCCATTACGCAGCACTTCAACCGGCACAGCATGGCTTGAATCGGTAATCAGTGTTACCACGCTATAAGCTTTCGCTACAAAACTAACCTGCCCAATCACGCCATTTGCATCAATTACTGCTTGAGAAATATACACGCCGGCATTCCGTCCGCGATTAATCACATAGCGTTGATCTTGTTTACCTTTAAGCTCCGTGTTGGTCACCCTGGCCAACATCATCATCTCTTCAGGTCGTGCGTGATTGGCAGACAACAATAACAGCAGACGATTCTTTTCAAGCTCGAGTGCATCATATCGTTGAACTTTTGCTTGAAGAAATTTGTGGTCCAACTGTAGTTGATCATAATGATCAATCAACTTTCGATTTGGCCAGTAATTTGAAAAGAAATTTTTAGCTCTTGCTGGGACGTCTAACACTCGATAGAAGGGAACGTTGACATTAGAGACGTAATAACGTGCCTCATCAAAGTAGGCGGTTCTATGGTCAAATATCAACATCGCTATCGTTAGAATTGCAACGAATGCGAAGCGATAAATCGGAGTGAGGGTGGTAGTGGCCAAGTGGCAGATTGATCGGGTTAATTTACCGCGCAATTATACGATGTATGCTATCCATTCGGGCAATTATCATTGCCAAGCCTAATTACATTAAAGGTAGCTATACGGCCTGCTAATCACCATTCTGTTGGGCACAAAAAAGCCCTCTTTCAAGGGCCTTAAATAACACCTATGATTCGTATTTACTTACGAGTCATAGGTAAACACATTACCCAAAGAATCCATTTCTTCTAGTGCCCGGCCGCAACCCCGTGCCACACAAGACAAAGGATCATCGGCAATCACAACCGGCAAACCGGTATCTTGCATAAAGCGTTGATCCACATCACGTAGTAATGCACCGCCGCCGGCGATCACCATGCCTTTCTCGCCGATATCTGCACTTAACTCTGGTGGCGTTTTCTCTAAGGCCTGACGAATAGCCTGTACGATTTGATCGAGCGAGTCGCTAATGGCTTCATAAATTTCAGTACTGGTAACCACAATACTGCGAGACATGCCTTCGGTGAAGTCTCGTCCTTTAACTTCCATTTCTAGAAATTCAGACTCAGACCAGGCTGTGCCGATAGTTTTTTTGATTCGCTCTGCCGTTGCTTCACCGATCAGTACACCATGGCGACGACGCACATAATTAATAATACTTTCGTCAAAAACATCGCCTGCTACCCTCAGTGAGTTGGCATATACCATGCCACCTAAAGACAGGACACCCACTTCAGTAGTGCCGCCGCCGATATCTACAACCATGGAACCAGTTGGTTCACCTACAGGTAGATTAGCACCAATCGCAACTGCCATTGGCTCTTCGATCAGATAGGCTTCGCGCGCGCCGGCACTTAATGCCGATTCACGAATCGCTCTGCGTTCTACCTGCGTGGAAGTACACGGTACACAAATAATTATACGCGGACTTGCGAAGAACCGGTTTTCTTGTGCCTTTTTGATAAAATCTTTTAACATCACCTCGGTGATATTAAAATCGGCAATTACCCCATCTTTCAAAGGGCGGATGGTTTGAATTGACCCTGGGGTGCGACCCAACATCAATTTCGCTTCAGTGCCCACTGCTAAAACTTTCTTGGTACCACGACCATCATTTTGAATTGCCACCACTGAAGGCTCGTTCAAGATGATGCCTTTATTTCTAACGTAAATAAGCGTGTTGGCCGTACCCAAATCGATAGCTAAATCGTTTGAGAAGTAGCCCGCTATTTTTTTAAACATAATGCTTTATCCAGAGTTTTGTATCGTCGCTGCTCTCATCCTACTCATCTCCCTTTTGCTCACATCAAAGCGCGAGCAATACACATGGAGAATTAGTTAATTAGTTAGAATAATGATTCTAATAACGGTGGCTTAGAGGTAAATCGACCTGTTGCTTAGCCACACTTTAATTCAGCAGCTAATTAAAGGCGCTAATTTAACATATTGCGGCTGTTTTAGGCTATCTACATTGCGCTATACTACACTGAAATATCACTCTTAATTCATCAACCATTCATCGGGCAAAGCTGTGTCATTTGATAACGAAAAAATTCAATCTATTGCTAAACTAGCCATGCTCAGCGTAGATAAAGCTGATCTCGACGAAACCATCGAGAACATGGACAGCATCATGTCACTCATAGACCAGATGCAAAGCGTAAACACCGATAACATTGAACCTTTATCTCACCCGCAAGACCCAGTGTTGCGACTACGTGATGATGTGGTAACAGAATCAAGTCAAAGGGATGCTTTTCAAGCACTAACCCCTCATACCCAACAAGGTCTGTTCACTGTCCCTAAAGTGATTGAATAGATTCACTTTGCCTGTTGGCAATTAGCCGCCAAACTATAACAATTACCCAGTAAATCTCCTAGAAAACCTTTTTAATTATGTTGGATAAGCCCCTTAATGATATCGCCAAAGCGCTGCGCTCTGGCGAGACCAGCAGCATGGAATTGACCCAAACTGCTTTAGACAAAACGGCCGCGAGTAGTGAACTAAACGCCTATATCAGCACGCAACCTGAGCGCGCACTGGCGGCGGCGGCGCAAGCTGATAAGTTAATCGCAAGGGGTGACGCTCCCGAGTTATGCGGCATCCCGGTGGCACATAAAGACTTATTCTGCACCAAAGATGTATTGACCAGCTGCGGCTCTAAGATGCTAGCTAATTTTATCTCACCCTATGATGCCACGGTGGTTGAAAAACTGGCAGCACAAGGCATGGTGACGATCGGAAAAACCAATATGGATGAGTTTGCCATGGGCTCGACTAACGAGAGTTCATTTTATGGCCCTGCTCTAAACCCCTGGAACCCACAACACGTTCCCGGCGGCAGTTCAGGCGGTGCGGCTGTTGCGGTTGCCTCAGGCACTGTCCCAGTTGCAACAGGCACCGATACAGGTGGCTCTGTACGCCAACCTGCCGCTCTTTGTGGGCTAACGGGAATCAAACCCACATACGGAAGAGTATCGCGCTGGGGCATGGTCGCGTTTGCCTCGTCGTTTGATCAAGCGGGTGTCTTGGCCAATAGTGCTGAGGATGCCAGCCGCGTGCTCGAAGCCATGTGCGGCTTTGACCCGAAAGATTCGACCTCGATAGAAAAACAAACAATAGATTTTACCGCCCAATTAGGCAATAGCATCAAAGGCCTTAAAATTGGCCTACCTAAACAGTATTTCACGCAAGCATTGGATGCTGACATTGCTGCCGCAATAGAAGAGGCCAAGGCAGCCCTTACTAAAGCAGGCGCCATATTAATCGATGTTGATTTACCTAATAGCGAGTTAGGCATTCCTTGTTATTACGTGCTGGCACCTGCTGAAGCTTCATCAAATTTATCGAGATTTGATGGCGTGCGTTATGGCCACAGAGCTGAGCAGTATGATGATCTGGCCTCTATGTATATCAACAGCCGCAATGAAGGTTTTGGCAAAGAAGTAAAGCGCCGCATCATGGTGGGCACCTATGCCTTATCTTCTGGCTATTACGATGCCTATTACATTAAAGCCCAAAAATTGCGGCGCATTATCGCCAATGACTTTAACGCTGCATTCGAGCAATGTGATGTTATATTGGGCCCAACTACGCCGCGTACAGCGCCAAAATTAGGCGAGGTCAATACTGATTCTGTGAGTATGTATTTAGAAGATATTTATACCGTCAGCATCAACTTGGCTGGCTTACCCGCCTTGTCGTTGCCTGCTGGCTTCGACAAATCAGGTTTACCGATTGGCATGCAACTAATTGGCCGCTATATGGACGAAGCCACTATCTTGAATGTGGCACATCAGTATCAACAAATGAGTGATTGGCACACCAAAAAACCAGGCCCAGTTAACGGAGGTGCACAATGAGTTATTTAGACCGGTGGGACGTGGTTATCGGCTTAGAAGTGCACACGCAGCTCAGCACCAAAAGTAAATTATTTTCAGGCTCTTCAACGGCTTACGGCGCCGAGCCCAACACCCAAGCCAGCGCAGTCGATATCGCTCTACCCGGTGCATTGCCAGTAATGAACAGCGAAGCGGCGAAGCTGGCCATTCGTTTTGGCTTGGCCATTGGGGCAAAAATCAACCAGCGGTCATTTTTTGAGCGTAAAAATTACTTTTACCCTGATTCCCCGAAGGCCTACCAAATCAGTCAATTCATCACGCCTATCGTCGGTGAAGGCTCCATGACGATCGAAACTGATGAAGGCGAAAAAACCATTGGCGTGACGCGCGCGCATTTAGAAGAAGATGCCGGAAAATCTCTGCATGATGCGTTTAGCAGCGAAACTGGCATTGATCTCAATCGCGTCTGCACGCCTCTTATCGAGATAGTGTCTGACCCCGACTTGAGTTCCTCTAAAGAAGCGGTGGCCTATTTACGAAAGCTCCATACTTTGGTCCGCTACATCGGCATTTCAGATGGTAACATGCAAGAAGGCTCGTTCCGTTGTGACGCCAATGTATCATTAAAGCCCAAGGGCTCCACCACACTGGGCACTCGCACCGAACTTAAAAACATCAACTCATTCCGCTTTGTAGAACGCGCCATTGAATATGAGATTGAACGTCAGTTAGATATATTGGAAGATGGCGGCCAAATAGTACAAGAGACTCGCTTATACGACGCTGATAACGACGAAACACGCTCAATGCGCAGCAAAGAAGAAGCGCATGATTATCGCTACTTCCCCGACCCAGATTTACCGCCGATGGTTATCAGCGACGAAGTGGTTGCCGAGATTAAAGCGAGTCTACCTGAACTCCCTGAAGCACGAATTGAACGATTTATGGGCTTGGGTTTAAGTAGCAGCGATGCTGGCATATTAGTCACTGACCGCGCCATGGCTGATTACTTCGACGCCAGTTGTGAAACCAGCAGCGCCAAACCCAATATTGTTAATAATTGGTTGGTCTCTGAATTGGCTTCTTATCTAAATAAAGCTGACATCAATATTGGCGAGTGCCCTATTGCTAGCACTGATTTTGCCAACTTATTAAACCGCATTACTGACAGCACCATCTCTGGCAAAATTGCTAAAGAGGTGTTGGCCGCGATGTGGGAAAGCGAAGGCAAGCAAACTGCTGATCAAGTCATTGAGGCCAAAGGCTTAAAACAGATCACCGACAGCGGCGCAATCGAATCAATGGTCAAAGAAATAATTGATGCTCACCCCGAACAAGTTCAGCAATTTTTAGCAGGCGAGCAAAAAATGATCGGCTTTTTTGTCGGCCAAGCCATGAAAGCCAGCGGCGGCAAAGCCAACCCAAAACAAGTGAACGAAATCTTGCGCGCACAGCTGAATAAATAGGTACAATCCGCTGCTCAATTTTGCATAGATAAGCGCCCGTAGCTCAGCTGGATAGAGTACCTGGCTTCGAACCAGGTGGTCGGGAGTTCGAATCTCTCCGGGCGCGCCATTTATCTACCAGAGCAACTTGCATTCATCAGCAATATTACTATGACTCAGCTCTCCTTAGTTTTGGCGTCATCTTCTCCTTTTCGCAAGGAACTTCTGTCTCGCTTAGGCCTGCCCTTTGAAACTTATTCGCCTGATATAGACGAAACCGCCTTAGCTAACGAAACACCTCAGCAACTGGTAGAGCGCCTTGCAATTAGCAAGGCAAAGGCAGTATTACAGCAATTCCCCACGTCATTGATTATTGGTTCAGACCAAGTGTCGGTACTAGATGGCCATATTGTGGGCAAACCCAAAGACCACCAAGATGCCGTCAAACAACTCACTGAAGCCTCCGGCAAAGAAGTGAAACTGTATACCGGGCTTTGCTTATTCAATGCGGTGACGGGGAATATTCAACACGCTGTCGAGACTTATAAAGTGCAGTTTAGAGAATTACACGCAAAGCAGATAGAACGCTATTTACAAAGAGACCAGCCGTACGGTTGCGCCGGCAGCTTAAAAGCGGAGAGTTTAGGTATCAGCTTGCTTAAGTCTCTGGAAGGCAACGACCCAAACACCTTGATTGGTTTACCATTAATTCGCCTTACGGATATGTTGCTAGAAGAACAGGTACAGCTCGTTTAAAGACCTTAGCCACACACCTTACAGTGAGGGTTTTTAGACAACTTTACTGACTGCCATTCAATATTGGCTGCATCCAACAATAACAATCGCCCCACTAAGGCAGGTTTATTTAGTAAAACATTCAGCACCTCTTGCGCTTGCAGGGTGCCAATTATACCCACAACAGGCGCCATTACACCCTCCATCGCACAGGTAGCAGACTCCAAGCCTTCATCGGTATAGACACATTGATAACAAGGGCTATTCGCCACGTTCGGGTCAAAGGTGCTAATTTGCCCTTCTTGGCGAATCGCCGCGCCGGAGACCAAAGGTGTTTGAGTGTTCAAAGAAAGTTGGTTTAAACCAAAACGACTGGGAAAATTATCGGTGCAATCCACAATCACATCAGCGCCTTCGCACTGTTCAATCAGCTCTGTTTCATCTAATTCGTAAGCGAGAGTGGTGACTTCACACTCGGGATTAATTGCGAGTATGCCCGCTTTGGCAGAATCGACTTTAAGCTCACCTACACGGTTTTGAGTATGGATAATTTGCCGTTGCAAGTTTGATTCTTCAACTTGGTCAAAATCGGAAATAACTAGATGTCCTACTCCCGCAGCGGCCAAGTACAGGGCTAGCGGCGATCCTAGTCCGCCCATGCCCACAATAAACACCCGCGCGTCTAAAAACGCTTGTTGACCACCCTCTCCCACGCTTGGGAGTTTAATCTGACGGCTATAGCGGTTTCGCTGTTGTGGGTTCATCCTATCTACTAACCACTATCTATCAGAGCTGAGCTTAGGTATGCCGACCAGTTACTGCCACGTAAGCATCCATAAACTGTAAGGGATTATCCATCAATCTTTGTTTCCAAAACCCTAATTTCGTTTCAGATTGAATTAGGCCGCGCAGAGCGCCGATATTTTGGGTGATTCCCAAGGTATTCGCGCCCACCAATTGATCACCATCAAACTGCAAACGGATATATTTAAATTTTTCTGGGTCAGATAAATAGCTGGTTTCCCCGCCTTCCTTGCCGTCCCATAAGCCATAAGAGACTGAAATCAAATCAAGCGTAGACAGCACGTTCATCAGTACTGCCCCTTTGTGCACCGCGCTGTTGCCTGTCACCATATTCTTGGCGGCCATTAAACCATGCTCGGTCGCTGTGGGTTGAATAGCTTGAACGGAGTATTCACCGGTTGAAAAATCCATGCCTTGTGCTACATCACCCGCAGCGTAAATCCCCGGCACGTTGGTTTCCAAGTGATGATCTACCATGATGCCTTCCTCCACCTCGATACCTGCTTCTTTGGCTATATCGGTATTGGCGCGTACACCGGTTGCGGAGATAACAAAGTCAGCCTCTATCGACCCACCGCTAGACAGTTGAACGGTTAAGCTGTCGTCGACCTCTTCAATGCTTTTCACAAAGGTATCGGTTAGCACCGTCACCCCTTTGTTCTGGCACCAAGTCTTGAGCATGGTGCCGCATTCATGGTCTAACATGCGTGGCACCATTCGATCACCCATTTCAACGACCGTCAGACTGGCACCACGTTTAACTAAGGACTCCAAAATAATACAGCCAATAAATCCTGCACCAATTTGTACTACGCGGCTACCCGGCTTGACGTGATTAGTGATTTGTCTCGCATCTTCGAGTGTCCAGCAATTCGCGATCTTGTTGCCATCAATACCTGGAATGGGCGGAATGATGGGGTGAGAACCCGTTGCAATCAACAACCTATCAAAGTCATGAGTCTCACCGCTACTTAGGGTCACTTGTTTGCTTGAGGTATCAATGCTTTCTACCCTCTGGCGAAGCACATCAATATTTAAATCACCGAAGTACTGGTCTTTCTTTCTAAGGTAACTGCCCTTCTCATCTATATTACCTTCCAACAAATAGGGAATGGCCATTCGAGAATACGGTGGTTCAGGCTCATCACCAATTAATATGATGTGGGCAGCCTTATCAAGCTTACGAATAGATTCAGCGGCCACAACCCCGGCTGGGCCTGCTCCAATAATAATGTGTTTCATAGACAGTTTTACGTTTTGTTAGTTTGGCTAACCGAACTATTTGGCTTTACTCAAACAAAAATGGTGAGCCTTTTAGCTCACCATCAGTATTTCTATAGCCCAATGGCTAATGAGTTGTGTCGACTTAAGGGGACGCTTAGACTGCGTTTTGCGCAGTATCGGTTTTAATCGCCCATTCACGCATTTTCGTGTGGCCAGTAGCGTCAGAGTCTACATAGGTAATTGCACCTGTTGGACAGGCCTTAACGCACTCTGGGTCGCCTCCGCACAAATCACACTTAGTCACCTTCCCAGTGCTGGAGTTATAGTTGATGGTACCGAATGGACAAGCAATGGTGCATACTTTACAGCCTACGCAATCCGTCATACTGACGACTTTTGCACCCGTAGAGTAATCAATACTGATCGCATCAACCGGACAAGCTGTCATACACCACGCTTCGTCACACTGCGTACAGGTATAAGGCACAAAGCGGCCTTCGTCATGCAAAGTAAATATCTTGATACTCGATTTACTGGGGTTAAATACGCCCTCATGTTCTAAGGAACAAGCTAACTCACACTGTAAACAGCCGGTACATTTGTCGGCGTCTAAATAAAGCGATTTCTGCATTTCACTCCTCTAATTTACGGTTGTTATTTTTTATTGTGACTAGGCAATTAGCCCGATAATACCACTGGCTTATTTATACGCGCAATGGCCTAGTAATTCAACTTTTTAGCTGAGTAATGTTACTCCATCAATGTCCAATCAGAAAACCTAAATAAGTCTTTCATCGACCTAAATCAGGAAAGACTGAATAACACATCAGTGCGAATAATGTATTTGGCGCCAGATTCAATCGCTTCAGAACTATGCAGGCAATCTAACGGATGCACACCATGAGCAAAACAAAGCACACCACCCAAGGGCGTTCTCACTGAAATCGTTTGCGCCTCTTCACCATGTTTTGCGGGTAGTCCCGTCTGACTGTTAACGAAAAACTGAGTACGCCCACCTTCATAGTTATCTGACAAAAACAGCAAAAATGTCAATTCACTCCAACGATCATCATAAGCATTGGTGATCAACTTTTGATTGATCACCTCGCTGCCCGGCCACGAACCATCTGTATGCGGTGCAAAATAGTCTGCTTGCTGATAACGGTAAAACCGAAACCGGCTATTCAAGCCCAATGCTTGTGTGGAATGATTTTCACTCGCATACTGATTTACCAACGCAGCACAACGGTTCCAAATTAATTTGTTGGTGCTTTTATCTACCACCCAAGTGACGCTGTCGTTATGCCTTACTGATCTAGGCAAAGACACCGCAGCATCTTCTAGAAAACCTATGGATTCGCTCAGTTCAATTAGTTTCGCACATTCCTGCTCATTAAGAACGTTGAGCAGTTGAAAAGCACCCGGCACACCTTCAACGGTTTGATATTGCCCCCCTTTTTCTGCACTTTCTTCAATACCTGCCGGGTTCGTTGTGTGGTTCGCCCAAGTAGGTATGGCTGGACATTCTGCGCCGCGCTCTTTCTCGACAATGTAAAACGGTTGATTATTTCCCAGTTGACTCATGCGGTTGCTATCGCACCTAGCGCAGCCCAACTATCAATATCCCTTTGGTGAAAACCCAGAGACAACAACACTTCAGCAGTGTGCTCACCAAATTTGGCCGGTGGCGTTCGCACGCTAGGGCCATTTTCCTTAAAACTAAAGGCCGCAGCCAGAAAGGTGACAGTCTTACCGTCCACTTCAAGATCTTGAAATACATTACGATGCTCAAATTGAGGATGAGAAAATGCTTCTTCAACACCCAATACCCTCGCCGCAGGGACCTGATGTTCATTTAAGATTAACTCCCATTGATCTGCTGTTTTTGCGAGAAACAATTCGCTTAATCGTTGTTTATCCTGGTCTCGGCTCAAACTTAGCTCGTATAACGGCATACCCCGTAATTGCCGCCCGTAAGCTTCGTCACCCATCGCCAGCCACAAACGATGATTTTGTTCAGCACTATAAGCCCCAACCATTAATTGCCCTTGTTGAGTATCGAAGCAACCGTAGCCCGCAAGATTTGCGCTGTCATTGCCCACCAATGCCGGCGCCTCTCCTGACGCTTGTAAGCTGGTAAAATTAGTACCGGTTAGCATTGCTGCCGAATCAAGCATCGAGACATCAATATATTGCCCCTCGCCCATCTGGGCCCGTTGAAACAGCGCTGTAACGATGGCGAAAGCTGCCTGAATGCCGGTGCCATAATCGAGCACTGGTGGGCCCACTTTCACCGCACCACTTTCTGCCTTACCAGTGGTAGCCATTAAACCAGACATGGCTTGAATAACGTTGTCGTATGCAGTGCGTTTCGCTAGCGGGCCGTGTTGACCAAAGCCCGTCAGTGAGCAATAAACAATGTCTTCCTTTAGCGCCTTGACTTCCTCATAACCAAAACCCAAAGCGGCTAACGCCCCAGCTCTGTAGTTTTCTACTAAAACGTCCGCTGTTTTGATTAACTCAATCAGGATCGTTTTGCCTTGTTCAGTTTTTAAGTCGATCGCTATCGCTCGCTTATTTGCCGCTTGAGTTTGAAAACTCGACCCAAGTTTTGCTTTACAGGCTTCAAGGTCACCCCCGTCTTCTCGCAAGGAGTCAAACGCCTGAGAATTTTCTATTTTAATTACATCCGCGCCCATTACAGACAACTGATAAGTACAAAAAGGCCCAGCAATAATGTGGGTCAAATCAAGGACGCGTATATTTGAAAGGGCTTGCATAGCGGATATCTTGGATAAGTGATTGCCGGATTTAGCTGCATTTATATGCAATAGGGTGTTAAGTACAACAGCTAAATCTCTGCATCTAACGTTCAAAGAGAAAACAAACAGCTGTACGTCATTATATTACTGCATTAACGCTATTTAACCTTAATTATCCTTTTGTTTATAAACAAACTATTTCAATCATTAAAAATATTTAAAGGGTTAACTTACCATTTCCATGCACAATGGTCACATTATTAACATGCGAGGATCTATAGTGATCGATAAAGCAAAACGTAAAATCCTGCTGTCTTTAACTGCTGCCGGTGTTGGCACCGTCACCGTTTCCTTAGGTGGGTTGGCCGTGGCAGCAAACGCCCTAGATAACACATTAAGCTTAATGGGCAATGAGCGCCTTAATTTAGAGGTATCTCAAGGTTGGTCAGCGGATGATTTGAAAGTCGTCATTCGCAACCCCAGTGACAGCAAAATCGTCATTACCCAAATGAACCCAAGCCTTATTCATACTGATTTTGGCGACATTGAGTTAGACAGCTTAATGGAAACCGGCCCACTTCGCTTAGCACCCAACCAGGCTGTTAGCTTGCACGTACATCGAGGAGTAAACTCAAAGAATAATGTTTCTTATTCAGCGGATATCCTGAAGTCTTTTCAACAGGCTGTTTCTAAACAACTCAGCGTGGTAACGGGGGATGCTAGCCCCGCACGGGTCTCACAAGTATTTCACCCGCGTATACTGGTTTAAACCTTCGAACGTAGAAACAAAATAACCGGACATCAGCCCGGTTATTTTTGTTTTATGAGTGCTCACTCGTTAATCTTGGTTTTAATCTTTGTAGCCAAACATTCTATGTCGCTTGATTCGGTCTGCCGTGTCTGCGGGCAACATGTTTTCCCACTCACCCGGCCCACTAGGCAACTGCTTTAGTACCTCTCTCGAGAAAATTTTGAACAGCTCTGTATCACTACAACTGATACCGAAGATAAATCCATTCTCAAGCAGATGACGATATAGCAGTCTCAAGTTATCTTTTACCTTCACTGTGGTGTAATCACACATATCACCATCATCTAGTAATTCAGGATAAACAAACAAGCGGGTCTTATCTGGGAACAGTTTACCAAAACCTTCTAGTATTCCGCCCTCTACGCCTTTATAGCTATCTTCATCAAATATCTGTTTAATGTTAATAATACCCACAACAATACCGATTTGTAGTTTGGTGTATTGTCTAAAGTAGGCACGCAATGAAAAGTAGCGTGTGTAGTCAGAAATCATTACGTGATACCCGAGCGTGTTTAACAACCGAACCCGCGAGATTAAATCACCTTCCGGCACTTGTAGATCATTACCACGCATATCGTTCAATGATATTTCAGCAATGGCCACGGTATTGCTTTTATTAACACCATCGAGCTTCTTGAATGACTTAAGTCCCTGCTCGATCATATCAACGTTGAGCTTGGTCACGGGCCTGAATGAACCACGAATCGTCAGTACGTTCTTTTTATAGAGCATCTCAGCGGGCACTGCGATAGTGCCGTCTGGATTAAACATGATGGCGCGCGTCTTCCAGCTACGAATCAAATGCAAATTGATCGCGCGGTTATCTACATCTTCGAAGTAAGGCCCTGAAAACTCAATAGAATCAATTTCAATTCGCTTAAGTGTCAAGCTATCTGTCAACGAATCTATAATTTCTTTAGCATTTTCATAGTAATAGTAAGCAGCGTAGATAAGATTCACACCGAGAATGCCTAAGGCTTCTTGCTGCAGTTCGGCAGTATTATCTAGCATCCGAGCATGCACAATAATTTCTGATGGTTCTGCGCCGGGGTACATTTGTACTTGCACACCACACCAAGTGTGGCATTCATTATCTCTATTAAAACTTTTAGCCGATGCCGTAGCAGAATAGGCAAAAAAGCGAGATGCCTTCGAGCGCGTATCCGCCACGCGATCTACGACTAAATTGTATTCTTTGTCCAACATCGCCTTTACGCGCTCCTTGCCCACATATCGGCCACCCTCTTGAACGCCATATATGGCATCTGAGAACTGCATATCGTAAGCCGACATGGTTTTGGCGATGGTACCTGCCGCCGCACCAGCCAGAAAAAACTGCCGCGCCACTTCCTGTCCAGCGCCAATCTCGGCAATGGTCCCGTATTTCTTTTCGTCCAGATTAATTTTTAGGGCTTTATCAGTGGTATTACGGCTGCTGAAGTTTTTTTCTATTGGGCTCGACATAGGGTGAGGTATGCTTATTTATTTATAAGTCACATAATAAACGATTTGAGTCACTCTGTCCTATACGCAAGGCAGATTGTACTAAATTCGTCCAATTGCATTAATTCTAAAGTGGCGAGCATTCACCCAGGCTTATACAATAGAACCCGATCCTGCGAACTCTTGAAATGCATCCTTCCAGTTCAGTTGCCTTAGCGCCTAAGCTTCCCCTTAGTCTGTTGATTCGAATTTTTGTGCCGTTTATCTGCGGTTACTTTTTGTCCTATTTGTTACGAGTGGTAAATACTGTCTTAGCCGGTGATTTAGCGCATGATCTAGATATAGATGCGGGCCAGTTAGGTTTGTTAACCAGTGTTTACTTCATCACCTTTGCGATCGCTCAGCTGCCACTTGGCATATTATTAGACCGCTATGGGCCTAGGCGTACGGAATCTCTATTACTGTTATTCGCTGCTTTAGGCGCGGGCATTTTCGCTTATGCATCACAGTTTAACGGCTTATTGTTAGGCCGTGCACTCATAGGTTTGGGAGTTTCTGCGTGCCTTATGGCCAGCTTCAAAGCTTTTGTGCAATGGTTTCCTACCGACAAATTACCCCTTATCAACGGTATCTTTATGATGTCTGGTGGCTTGGGAGTATTAACCGCCTCCAAGCCTGTTGAATTTGCCTTGGGGTTTACTGATTGGCGAGGCGTATTTTGGATTTTAGCCGCCTGTTTGTTAGTCACTTCTGCATTGGTTTGGTTTATGGTGCCAAGGCGGGCTGAACAAGACCCTGCAAAACCCTTTAGTTACTATGTAGAAGGTTTTGTTACTGTTTTTACTTCTAAGCAGTTCTGGATCATTGCTCCCTGGGCCGTGGCTTCTCAAGCAACTATATTATCTACCTCGGGTTTATGGGCCGGCCCTTGGCTGCGCGACGTTGCCCACTATAACCGTGATGAAGTCGCAACAACTTTATTCGTCATTGGACTCTCAGTTATCTTAGGTTTTGGTGCTATTGGCTTTTTAGCAGAACGAATCACCCGCCGTGGTTATAGCACCTTTCAGGTCTGTGCCGTAGGCATGACGTGTTATATGATACTGCAACTTTTGTTAGTATTTGAGATTACTAATCATCCTACTCTTCTTTGGGCGGGCATTGGTTTTTTCGGCACTTCTGGTGCATTGATCTATGCGGCACTTTCACAAATGTTTGCCAATGAACTAGCGGGCCGCGTTAACACCGCTTTCAACTTGTTGGTTTTCTTATGTGCGTTTACTGCGCAATGGGGCATTGGTGAAATTGTTAATGTGTACTCTGAACTTGGCGCAGTGAATTATGCACAACACGGCTACCAAATTGCTTTCGCGGGTTTATTGGGGTTTCAGATAATCACTATGCTGGTGTATTTAAAGCTAAAAAATCGCTTAAGGAGCTGACCTGCACGTTAAGAGAAGGTTCTCATTTATGCGATGCCTCAATTGAGAAGCCGAGAACGGTGCACCCTGTGTTTCGCCATCGGAGTTCGGGGGGCATATATGAATACCTCCCCTGTACTCTATATATTATGGAACAATAGGGGACAGCTTAAACTGGAATTCGCTGGTGCGTTGTATCATCTAACATCGCGCGGCGATCGCCAGGATGATATCGATACAAAATACAAGACATGACTGGCACTAAGTTAAGCTTCTTTGGCATGAACCTAGCTTAGTTGAAGTGGTGTAAATACAGGCGTAAACGACTGAATTGATTGTGCTAAACCGCCTTAACTTAGTGCCATTCAGACCTGACCCCATTTTTTGACATGCGTATTCGCGATTTGAAATTATGAAAGAACAAACTATTAATATCGATAACCATTTTATTAATCTTAGAAAATGGGAAGTCTTAGACTCAACAGCGAATATTTATGTTGCTCATGGTTTAGGTGAACATGGCGGTCGATACGAAGATTTTGCGTTACATTTCAATCAACTCGGCTTCAATGTTTACGCACATGATCATCGCGGCCATGGAAAATCGAGTGGAACACGCGGTCATATTAATAGTTTTTCGGTTTATTCTGATGATCTAAAAAAAGTGATTGAAATGACCTCTCAAACAGATTCAATCAATTATCTTTTAGGGCATAGTTTAGGTGGAGTGATTGCTTCAGGATTTTTATTGCGATACCCTTCCATCATCACCAAAACCGTGATTAGCGCGCCAGGCTTTGAAAAAAAAATTCAGCCGAATGCTATCAAAGCAGGCATGGGGAAATTATTAGCCAACATTTTCCCTAAGTTAACATTGTGGAATGAAATTGATGCTGAATGGATCTGTAGTTCCAAAGAGGTTGTAGAGACTTATAAAAATGACCCTTTGGTTCACGATAGAGTATCTGCTAAATTCTTCACTTCTTTTTTAGCTGAATTTAAAAACATCAAAAATAATTTTTCTAAAATTAGTAACCCATTGCTAATGCTTATTCCTGGCTCAGATATTATTGTCAATCATGAGGTTTCAAAATCATTATTTAGATCGCTAAACTCAAAAAATTCAAAACTAGTTGAATATTCAAATTCATACCACGAACTTTTGAATGAAGAAAAAACTCGCCTTTTGGCTTATGTTGAAATAGAAAGTTGGTTACAGAATAAATGACATTAGAACAATAGGGAACAGATTTATTAAAGGGTACCGTCCCCTTTAATCTAGATCGCTAAACTCAAAAAATTCAAAACTAGTTGAATATTCAAATTCATACCACGAACTTTTGAATGAAGAAAAAACTCGCCTTTTAGCTTATGTTGAAATAGAAAGTTGGTTACAGAATAAATGACATTAGAACAATAGGGAACAGATTTATTAAAGGGTACCGTCCCCTTTAATCTCCATTCGGGTACCGTCCCCTTTAATCTCTTTAATCTGCCCTCTTTGTTCTACAATACCGATTCCGCTGTGTGAATCGGTATTGTTTATTTTAACGAAGCGTCAAGAACGGCGACACCAATCCCCCCGTAGACGCCACAGCATATCAATCAGTATGAAATCTGACTTGACGTTATTTCGTATAGCGATAACCGCAAACTCAACCACACGAGCTAACCTTTTCCTTTGGTCGCGGTTCGTCCAGCCTGGGCATTCTTCTCTAGTTGATCGATAATCAAGCCGGCGATATTTTTACCTGTCGCTTGTTCAATGCCTTGCAAGCCGGGGCTGGAATTCACTTCCATCACTACCGGACCATGGTTAGAACGAAGTAAGTCGACGCCGGAGACATTCAAGCCCATTATCTTCGCTGCACGTACTGCGGTAGAACGCTCTTCAGGGGTAATTTTTATTAGGCTCGATGAACCTCCTCGGTGTAAGTTTGAGCGAAACTCCCCTTCCGCTGCTTGCCGCTTCATAGCGGCGACCACTTTGCCCCCTACCACCAAACAACGAATATCAGCGCCTTTGGCTTCTTTAATATACTCCTGCACCATAATATGCGCCTTCACACCCATAAAGCCCTCTATCACACTTTCAGCAGCCTTCTGCGTTTCCGCTAGCACCACTCCAATGCCTTGCGTCCCTTCTAGTAACTTGACCACTAAAGGCGCGCCGCCGACCATCTTGATTACATCTTTAATATCGTCTGGACGACTTGCAAATCCAGTTAGTGGCAAACCAATCCCTCTTCGCGATAGTAACTGTAATGAGCGTAGCTTATCGCGTGAGCGTGTTATGGCAACCGATTCATTTAGGGGTGTTATGCCCATGATCTCGAATTGACGCAACACCGTCGCGCCATAAAACGTGACTGAAGCGCCGATTCTAGGAATCACCGCATCGAAACCTTCCAACGGTTGCCCCTTATAGTGAATAGTGGGGTTATGCGCTGCGATGTTCATATACACCCGCAGCACGTCAATCACTTGGGTAGTGTGCCCTCTGCGTTCAGCCTCTTCGATCAAACGACTGGTTGAGTAGAGCTTTCTGTTTTGCGACAAAATGGCAATTTTCATTTTCTAACTCTCGGTACGAGGTATGTAGGGACATCCGTAGATAGACATCATGGATTTATGACTGCGTTTACCATGTAGGTATTCAACGCTGGGATTTACGACTAACTTCTCACGCATTGCTTCACGCCCTAACAACATTTTAAATCGCATATTTTCTCGATTAGTCAGCGTAATTTGTATCGGCCAAGTCTCTTCACCTATCGTTAATTCGGTAACGACCACCGGCCTTTTTTCAACATAGCCACCTGAGTTTTTAACTTCGATTTCACCAATAACGGGTGCCTCAGCAACCACCGCATGCTTTTGGTAGCGGCGAATAGGGTGCACTAAAAAGCGCGCATACTCTTCACCTTGACGCTCAAAGCGTTCGATATTGGTTGCGTGCAAAGCAGACGTTCTGGCCCCGGTATCCACTTTAACTTTCATCGCGGGAACTTGCAGCTGCGGTAGTGCAATCAGTTCTAGCCAGCCAACGGTTAGCAAGTTCTCAGTCATCTGAAGTTTGATTTAATTGCATTAAAGGAAAAGAAAAGATAAAACTGGGCACAAGTTTAGTCGAAAGCGTAATGGTAAATCATTCTACTTTTACCCATCGAGAGAATAAGCAATATCAATAATACAATACTCGCGCTTTTGCCCTTCTATAATGATAACGACTTCATCGTTCACCTGCTTTTTAAGCATCGCTCTGGCCAGTGGAGAATCTACGCTGATATAGCCCTTACTCGAATCGCTGTCTATTTCATCTGCGCCTACAATTCGATACCTAACCACACTTTCATTCTCTCGTTCTAAAGAAACCCATGCGCCGAAATACACGGTGTGTTCGTCTGCTACTCTATCGACTGATTTAAGATCCGGCAGGCGTTTTTGCAAATACCGTATGCGCCGATCAATCTCCCGCAGTTGCTTTTTTCGATAGATATATTCAGCATTCTCCGACCTGTCTCCTTCTGCCGCTGCGGCAGTAACTGCTACAGTCACTTCAACGCGCTTTTTCCATAGCGCCACCGATTCTTTTTGCAAAGTAAACAAACCCTCAGGGGTAATGTAAGGTGAGGATTTGGGTTGCGGTGGGCGATAGCGGTGACTCATCGTACAATGCGCCGAAACGTGAGGTTCAATCGAGGTTCATTATATCGCGTTGTTTTCGGGACTTGATGATGCCAATACTGTTGTGTTGGCGGCCGCATAACTAACAAGGAACCATGAGACAAGATTATTCGAATAGACTTAAGTTGCTTATCGTTCTGGTGGCGTAAATCGAATGGTCTTTGCCCACCCAAGGTTAACGATGCGATAACAGGGTTGTCGCCCAGCTGGGTTTCATCATCCGCGTGCCAACCCACCGAGTCCTGACCATCTCTATAATAGTTAACCAAAACACAGTTAAATTCAGCGTCTGATTGCGCTTCCACTTGGTATTTCAAATCTAATAATAACGGCGTCCAGGGTGCGGGCACATGCGCTTGTCCAGAGTAGCTTTTACGCAAATGCGGATCACCAAAAAACTGCAGCAACCTGGGGCTTAAATGCCACTTACCATATACCTTCAATGTTGGTTGCGTCCATTCTGTGGTCTCCATTATCTGGTGATACGCAGCGTGCGCGATTTCATTAGTTAAAAACTGTTCACAATAGTCAGCATGCAGCCCCGATTCGCGAATTTGCGTAGGAGCATCAAAGAGATTTATTTGGCGCAACGGTTTATGTCTTACCTAGGGATTAACTCTAGGGTAAATTCTAGGTTCAATTTCAAGTCGAATATTAAACATGGCATGCACTGAGTCAGCCACTGCATTGGCGACTCTCAACACCTGCTCGCCCTTTGCCTTTGCTGGGTTAACCAATACCAAAGCTTGATCGCGATGCATTCCGGTGGAGTCGCAATCTCGCCCTCTCCATCCGGCCTTTTCTATCATCCAACCTGCAGCAAGTTTTTTATGCCCTTCTCCTGCGTCATAGCACGGTATATCAGCAAAGCCTTTTTGAATGGCGTCACAAGCGGCCAATGAAATAACCGGGTTTTTAAAAAAGCTACCTGCGTTTGGTATGCGCTTCGGATCAGGTAATTTACTGCGCCGCAAACTGCAAACAGCTTGATACAATGTTTTGGGCACCGCCTGCAGTTCATGTTCTTTTAGCCACTGCGTTAATGCAGGGTAGCTTGCATTGGGTACTGGTTGTTTGCTTAATCGAAGTCGAACAGACGTGACGCAAGCATTGTCACGCAGTCGATGTTTAAAAACGCTGTCTCTATAGCCAAACTCACATTGTTGTTTATCTAGTCGAACGAGGTCCGTAGCTTGTGCAGGGTCATTAATCGCCAAGTAATTCAGCGAATCAAATACATCCGCTAATTCAACGCCATACGCCCCTATATTCTGTATCGGTGCAGCGCCTACGGTACCAGGGATCAGCGCGAGATTTTCAAGACCGTACCATCCTTGTTGCAAACAAGTTGTTACCAACTGATGCCAATTTTCGCCGCCCGCAACTTCAATGAGTACGCTGCTCTCATCTTCTTCAATGACTGACCGCCCCAGCAGCGTGTTATGAATCACTACCCCTAAATAGTCACCCGAAAATACGATATTACTGCCTTCTCCTAGCGGTAGCGCCCGCATTTTGTTTTCCTGCGCAAATCGATTGGCTACCCTTATGTCTTCTACGCAAGCAGCCTCTACGAGCCATTTAGCCGAGGCAGGTATAGCAAGTGTATTAGCAGAACCTAAAAAGGCATCAGACTTCATTCAGATCAAGTAAGGAGAAGGTTAAACATGGCCTGCGATTATAAGTTTGGCCTAGAGATTTTGCACTGAATAGTTAAGTTCGACTCAGCGGCAAATAATTCAGTCTAGAAGAGCATTAGATCAAATTTCAATCGCTAGCAATCAATTTGTAAGCCACCGTCACCCGCAATCCGCCGAAATATCGACTGGCCGCTCGCCCTACGTGAGGGAAACGGGCATCAAACAACACGGCGCGATTGGGTGCGGGTTGCACCGCCGCCTGAATTTCATTTTTTTCGTTATAGTAAAGTGTTTCACCTTGCCATATTTGCTGCCACTCTAGATTGGCGTAATACACTAAAGTATAACAATCACTGCGTTCATCATCATGGTGAGATTGCCCGCCTAAACCATAAGTATGGCCATTGGCATACTGTCTAATCACCTTAAACGGGCGTTTAATTACTTCTTCGCATTGAGGCTGCGCGGCATGCCAAAGCTGTGTGCACACTTCGCTATTATCCAACTCCATTTCCCAGAATGACTGTACGTTCTAATCACTGACCGAACTGTGTCCAAACTGACATTGAGCTTGCATACATTCATTCCACATCGCTTGTCGCAGTGACTCATCAAACACATCATCCAGTACTGCGACTAACATAGTAAAGACTTCACAACTATCAGTTTAACTAAAGAGAATCGTTACAGAGCCCCTACCAGCTGGCGCTGAATTTGCCGAACCTTCGTTGCCGCCTTCTACACAGCCGACCGATCCACCATCAGCGTTGCTCACATCGCCACCGCGCCAGAACCACCGTTGGCACCGACAAGTAACGTGTTGCCGCGAAGCAACCCTGATGCACCGCCACCGCCGCGACCCGATGCACATACTCAGTAATATAGACAATCGCATCGCCAGCTTTCAATTTTGCTTGATGTTCTCCAAACGGCGTTTGGACTATAATTTCACCGCCTTCGTATTCTTCCGGTTCATTCAAAAGAGGGTGGCGAAAAGATCAGTACACAGTGAATGTGGTTGATTCATTACCGCCGCATCAACATGGAAGCCATACTCCATTCTAGGCAAATAGCGAGAGAATAACGGCGTATTTATTGCTTTGGGGAAAGTTACGTCGCGAAATGCCCGATTTGAAGTTAACACGTTGGCGACTATATCGGTTAGCTTGCTCGAGGCTTCACTATCAGGGTTTAGCTGTAAGTTTGATTTAACTCCCCTGATCCCCAGATAGAGATTGATAAAAAGCTAAAAGCCTTGGCTGTATAATGGTTTGAGACAAATCACTCCATCACCCAATGGGTGCAACAGCAGCAATCTTTAAGTATTATAGAACAAGCGATCATAGCGACTCGCTCAAAGCCTGCATTGTCAATTGTCAATTCGCTTAGCTGCTTCTTTGTTTACCGAAAGCGTAAACTGATCCTGCATGATTTCGAACAAAGCCATTAAAGGCTCGGTCTGGCAGCTCGGCTCCAATACGTTTAGAGTGGCTACCACTGATTCTAGCGTTGAATACACTTGGCGTTTCTTGGTTTTCCTGATTTTGTAATGAGACTCCAAAGCCAGCGTATCACTGTTTAAGTTAACACTTGGAAAGCTCCGTAACCAAGAGTTCGATTGCCACATTTTATATGCCTTACGCCATGTGGCATCAATGAAAATGAGTTGTTCTATGTGCGGTTCTTTCGCGTCTCTCAGCGCCTCGTCAATGGGCTTACTTTCTTCACTTGGGTATACTACACAAGTACGTCCAGCTTCAAACCCTACTAAGTTTTCTCTCAATCGGACGAAATCTGAGGATTCTTCTCCTACATGAATTGCGACTTTTGACATACATAAGTTAAGTAGCCTAGCCGTGTTTTTTGCTAATTTAACTTCTTTAGGATGTTGCAAAATGTGAATATACACTTGATTGTTAACCGGCCTAACGTGCGCACACAAACAGGTTGAACACGGATAGTCACACAGTTCACATAACTCCCTAGGCATAATAATCGCTATAAATTGAGCTGTCCAAGTAACTGATAAAACCGTTAATATTAAGCGCTAATTTTAACCAATTCTTCTTTGTCAGATTAAAATGATAAACGACCCGATAGTAATAGTTTCAAGCGCACGCACCGCGATGGGTAGCTTGCAAGGCGTCCTTGCCCCACTTAGCGCTAGTGAGTTAGGCGCCGCAGCAATAAAAGCCAGCGTTGACCGCAGCGGCATTGACACTGATTTGGTCGGAGAAGTCATCATGGGCAATGTATTGTCTGCGGGTCAAGGACAAGCCCCAGCTCGGCAAGCCGCCTTGGGCGCCTATTTACCGCTTAGCACTACGTGTTCAACCATCAATAAGATGTGCGGCTCGGGCATGAAAGCTGCGATGTTAGCGCATGATTCTTTGGTAGCAAACAGCAATCACGTAATGATAGCAGGTGGCATGGAGAGCATGAGCAATGCGCCGTATTTATTGCCTAAAGTACGTGATGGGTTACGTATGGGCCATGGTGAAGTGATCGATCACATGTTTTTTGATGGCCTTGAAGACGCTTACGACAAAGGCAAATTGATGGGCGTGTTCGCTGAAAGCTGTGCTGACAAATACACCTTTACCCGTGAGCAGCAAGATAGTTTTGCCATTAGATCGTTAAATCGCGCTATCGCTGCCAGCGAGGCAGGCTATTTTGATGAAGAGATTATCCCTGTCGCCATCGCCACTCGTAAGGGAGAAACGGTGGTGTCACAAGATGAATCACCTTTAAACGCCCGTATCGATAAAATTCCGCAATTACGCCCTGCCTTTCGACAAGATGGCACCGTGACTGCAGCCAATGCCAGCTCTATTTCTGATGGCGCAGCGGCCTTGCTGATGATGCGAGAATCAAAAGCCAAAGCCTTGGGCCTAACGCCGCAAGCCAGAATTTTAGGCCATGCCAGCCATTCTCACGAACCGCAATGGTTTACCACTGCGCCCGTTGGCGCGATGAAAAAATTGCTCCAGACGTTAAACTGGCAGGCATCAGACGTCGACCTATTCGAAATTAACGAGGCCTTTGCGGTGGTTACCATGGCCGCCATTGAAGAGCTAAGCTTAGATGTCAGCAAGGTCAATATTCACGGCGGTGCATGTGCGATGGGCCACCCAATTGGTGCATCAGGCGCGCGAATTTTGGTTACCTTGATCAACGCGCTTAAAACCAAAGGCGAGAGCAAAGGTATCGCCGCCTTATGCATAGGCGGCGGTGAAGCCACCGCCATGGCGATTGAACTAGTTAATTAAGACGATATCGATGAATTTAAAAGGCTACACACTGGAACAACTGTCCATCGGCATGCAGGACAATTACGAGAGAACCGTTACCGATGAAGATATACATCAATTTGCACAAGTATCGGGCGACCATAATCCGGTGCACCTAGACGCAGAATTCGCCGCAGGCACGCGCTTCAAAGCGCGCATCGCCCATGGCATGCTATCAGCTGCATTCATCTCTACAGTGGTCGGCACTAAGTTACCCGGGCCGGGCAGTATTTATGTCAGCCAATCGCTCAAATTTCGTGCACCGGTTTATATCGGTGACACAGTCATCACCACAGTTACGGTTACAGACATTAACGAGCGCAAAGGCTTTGTAACACTTAACAGCACTTGTAGCGTTGAAGGGAAGGACGTGGTTCGCGGCGAAAGTGTGATGATGGTGGCCAAGGCGTCGAGCGCTTAGGGCACCCCCTTAAAGCTCAAAATAAAATGATTGGGGAGGAAAACTCAAGCAGACCTAATCACGCTAATAAATCAGGTGACTGCTCTAGTACTTATACTGAGATCTCATCCAACTTCTTTATGTGCTGCCGTATGTTTTGCAAGGCCAAAGATTTAAGATTTTCTGCCAAGTCAGGATAGATCGAATCCAGGATTGCACCGTGATCAGCTCCCTGCTCTAGCAAAGCACGTATTTGATTTTCACGTTCCACACGGTGATCCAACGTCCTTTGCAACATGTGCACCCCACCCTCAGCGATACCGTGCGAGGGCAATACCACCCGCGGATTGAGATCAATCACCCTTTGCAATGACTGCATGTACACGGTTAAGTCACCCTCCTCTTCAGGGATATATATCGAACCATAGCTTTGCGCCAAATCGGCCACAAAAAACCACGCCATGTTGTCTGGGGCTAAGCCTAGCATGCCATCATCGTGGCCCGGCAAATCATAAGCGCGAACTGCGTGCCCCTTCCATTGAGTGACCGCCACCCCTTCAGCAATCAATTCGACTCTCACGTCTAAGGTATAATCTATCCCCAAGGTTTGATGTAAACGTTCTAGAGTGACTTCGCTGCATAAAACGGGAATTTGCCTGTCCCTAGCGATATCCATTGAAAACTGATGATGGTCGGGGTGATGATGGCTAAGCAATATCGCATCGACTTGGTAACCATCTAATACGGTTTTCAGCTCGGCTAGCACTTCGATTGATTTTGGCGAAGGGTCTACCAACACTTTAGGGTGATGTTCATCACCCACTAATATCGAATTGGTTGCATACGCAGGTGGCAAAGTGTTTGAGGGTACCGCAGCATAAAACACATCGTGCAAAAATGGATAAAAGTCCAATGCTTTACTATCAGGGTCATCAGAAAAGTCATTCAATATTTCAAGTTGAGGGTTTTCAATAAGGGCGATGACTGCACGCAACATCGGCGTAACCAGTAAGGCCTCTCCTGCGAGGTATTGTCGATGAAAGTCTATAAACTTAAACCATTTTCCCGTTTGTAGCTCGTTGTGGTCGAGCGTAAAGCACGGCTTTTGAGGTAAGGTGATCTTGTAATGATGCACCGCAAAGCGCACCACCTCAGTCACGGGTGTTGTCGCAGTTCCAAAGTAAGAAAAACTAAGTATCTGCTGGTTATTCGTCGCTTCAACTAGGTCAAAGCTGAGTTCTTCCTGTAGTTCTCTGCACACGGCATTCACATGGGCCGCATCGTTATCGCCGCTGATAACTGCTGCTTGTTGCTCGTCTTCGGCGTCAATTTTGCCACCCGGAAATGCGCAGTACCCCGGAAAAGCGGGTAAATAAGATTGGCGCTGTACAATGAATATCTCATCACCCACCACCAACATAGCCGCTACCGCATGTCTCATTTGTTAAACGAGTATTTGTTATAATTCATTATCACTCTCTTACCCCGACTAGATTTTTATTATGCCATCTCGTACTCAGCCAGTTAACAGTGATTTCCCCTAAACACGCCTTAACCGTCGCTACGACAGACCACCGCTAGGGATGAAGCTCTACCTCGCCCCCATGCAAGGTGTTGTTGACTACAACATGCGCAAGATTCTGACTGAGATAGGCGGTTACGATCGCTGTGTCACTGAGTTTATTCGCGTCGCCCAGTTTCCCCTGCCCGATAAAACATTCTATCGTTACTGCCCCGAGTTATTAACCGGGGGTTGTACCGAAGCCGGCATCCCCGTACACATTCAATTATTAGGGAGTGAGCCGGGCAAAATAGCTTGGCACGCAAAGCAAGCTCAACGGCTGGGCGCGTTAGGCATTGACCTTAACTTTGGTTGCCCGGCTAAGGTAGTCAATCGACACGGCGGTGGTTCAGCCTTGCTCACTAACCCTGCTTTGGTGGGCGATATCGTTAAAGGAGTGCGTGATGCGGTGCCAGAAAGTACTCCTGTCTCCGCAAAAATTCGATTGGGTTTTGCCAATGCTGACTTATTATCTGAAATTGTAGAACGAGTGATTAACGCAGGTGCTAACGAGTTGTGCATACATGCTCGTACCCGTAATGATGGCTATAAACCCCCTGCTTATTGGCACTACATCGCCGACGTTAATCAAACCACCGCGTGTACCATTATCGTCAACGGCGAAGTTTGGTCACCACAAGATGCCAATGAAGCGGCCCGTCAAAGTGGGTGTCAATCTCTGATGCTCGGCCGTGGTGCACTCACTACACCGGATTTGGCACTACAAATCAAAGCGCTGCTCGCGGGCACTGATTACGCACCGCTTGAATGGTTAAGCGTTTTAGCGCATGTTGAGCAGTATTTTCTTAATTCAGACAGTATTGTGCCGGAATTCACTGGCAACCGAACTAAACAGTGGTTAGCTTATTTAATGCGTCATTATCCTAATGCACGCCCTTTCTTTCAGAACATGAAACGCTCACACGATCGCAGTGAAATCGCTGCTTTATTCACCGACGCGCGTCGACAGGCCGAGTCGAAATTAAGGTGGGCCAGTTAATGACAGGCATAGGCAAGAAAACCCGCCGACTATTGGCTTTTGCCGTATTGCTGCTAAGCAGTTTGTTCTTGGTGTTCGTATTTTTTGCCACCAAAAATGCACTCGATGTCTGGGAGCGTTTACAAGGCTTACCGCAACCCGTGATGTTGGCTTATAGTGCAGCTGTCCTCGGGTTTTTATGCCTCCCCCTTTGGCTTATCTATCAGTTACTAAGGGGCAGTGCTCCCCACGGCAAGATAACAAACTTGGCCATTGACGAAGCTTCGGTGATAACAAAACTAGCGCAAGCTGATAAAGACGGCATCGATACGGAAGCCCTGCGCCAAGAAATTGCAGAACTGACAACCCGTAAAGAATCGGGTCGAATATACGTCGCTTTATTTGGTGATATCAGCACAGGTAAATCATCACTCATAAAAGCCTTGCTACCTAACGCAAAAGTACAAATAAGTGCGCAAGGTGGCTCTACCCAAGAAGTGAAGCATTACACTTGGCGCAGCCCCGCCGGTGATGAATTGGTACTGTCTGATTTGCCAGGGCGCAACGAATCAGGTGGTGGCCTAGAAACTCTGATTGAAGCCGAAGCGAGGCGCGCGCAGTTGGTGGTTTACGTCTGTGATTCCGATTTGAGTCGCAGTCAGCTACAAGACATCCATGCACTAATGTCTTACGGTAAGCCGCTCATTATCAGTATTAATAAAAGCGACCAGTTAGGCGAAGAGGATAAACGACAACTTACCAACCGCATTAAGGAGCAGCTTAACGACAGCACCCAAGTCACGCTGGCCTTCGTGCAGTCGGGCGGTGAAGAAGAAATTGTGCAGCTGCAAGTCGACGGGCAAGAGAAAGTAGTTACCCGCAGTCGCGCCAGCAATGTCAGTGCGTTAGCTGCAGCCATTCAAAATGAAATTGACCAGCATGCCGACCAGCTAAACACCTTACGAGACGCCAGCGTATTTGTATTGCTGCAGCAAAAATTGGATGTCGCCACCGCCCAACACAGGCAATCGAAAGGACAAAAAATTATTCAGAGTGGAACCAGGAAAGCCGTGTTCGGCGCACTGGCTTCAATCAGTCCCGGGAGTGATCTCGTTATTCAAGGCGTTATTGGCACCACGATGATTAAAGAGTTGTGCAAGCTACATGACGCAACATTTAAGGATATCGACATCGATCAATTTTTCGATTTCAGCCAAGGCCAAATAAAAAAATCAGTGCCCTTGTTACTGGCCGTATCTGGCAACGCCATGAAGGCGTTCCCCGGCATTGGAACGGTTACTGGCGGCATCACCCACGCTTTCGCTTATGGTCTAATATTTGATGCTCTGGGCCGCGCCGTACAACATACCTTGACCCAGCGCGGTGCACTCAAACCCACGCCCGCAGCGATCAGCTTTACCGAATACTTACTTCAAAATTTGAGCAGTAACAAAGCCGAGCTCGCCAAGTTGATTTTCGAGAAATCAACTAAGTAAGGTTATGACAAATAACCATGCCAGTCAGCGAGTGGGCGACAAAAATGTAGACTTAGCCAAAGAAAGCCTGTCGCAATTACTCAAAGATACGCGAGTACCCGATTCAGTGCGCAGTAGCTTAAGCAAAGAGTATCAAAAGCTCAGCGCAATGCTCGAAAAGCTAGAGCAGCAGCAATTACATATCGCGGTATTTGGGCGAGTTAGTGTGGGAAAATCTTCTTTATTGAACGCCTTAATCGGCAAAGATGTTTTCGCTGTTAGCCTATTACACGGAGAAACCAAAACTGCTGATCAAGCTCAGTGGCAAGAAATGAACGCCGGCGGTATTTACCTAATTGACACCCCAGGAATTAATGAAGCCAATGGGGAAGAGCGCGAAGTGATGGCAATGGAGGTCGCTAGCCGCAGTGATTTGGTATTATTTGTAGTCGACGGTGATTTAACCCAAACCGAAATGCATGCACTGCATACCGTGGTCACCACTGCGAGGCCCGTTATACTGGTCATCAACAAAGCAGACCAATACACCCAAAGCCAGCTATCCACCTTAAAAAGCAGCATTCAAAGCAAGGTGAGAGAATGGGTAGACGAAAGCAACATCGTCATCTGTGCCGCATCGCCAAGTGAGCAAACCGTGGTACAAATAAACGAATCAGGAGAAGAGACTGAATTCACCCGAACTAGAGACATCGACGTAAACCACTTAAAACACCGCTTGTGGTCAATAATCGAGCAAGATGGTAAGACGCTCTCAGCGCTTAATGCCAGCCTGTTCGCAACCGGTTTAAGCGAACAACTAGGTCAGAAAATATTGTTAGCGCGACAAAACCTAGGCCAAGAAACTATTCGACTATACTGTATCGCTAAAGGGGTGGCCGTTGCGCTTAATCCTCTCCCAATAGCAGACATCATTGCCGCCGCAGCGATAGATGTGGGAATGGTGGTCCACCTATCTAAGTTATATGGCTTACCCATGAGCAAATCAGAAGCCAGCGAATTACTTAAAACCATCGCAGCGCAAATGTTAGCGCTATACAGCACGTTTTGGGCTATCCATTTTGCCTCTTCTGCGTTAAAAATTAGCACAGTCGGTCTATCAACCGTTTTAACCGGTATGGCACAAGGGGGCGTTGCATGGTACAGCACTTTGGTGGTCGGAGAAGCGACCGGAACCTACTTAGCCAAGGGCAAGTCGTGGGGTGAACTTGGCCCTAAGTTGACGGTAATGGAAATACTCGATCGACTGGATCGTGATTCAGTGGTACAAGATGCAAAGCAAGAAATTAAAAAATTGTTAAAACCCTCAAAGGAATCATCAATATGAGAATGAGCGTATCCCTGTTGTTCTGGCTTACATTTTTAAGCAGCGTAGCTTGGTTTTTTTCCACTCTCCTTGAAGACGCCAATAACCCCAACAAAGTAGTATTAATTCAGGAAGCAAAAGACCAATCATCTGAAGTGGTTCTGAAGCGTAATCGCCAAGGGCACTATGTGGCGACTGGTGAAATAAATGGCCAGGAAGTGGTATTTTTATTAGACACTGGCGCGACCCACATCAGCATTCCAATGAGTGTGGCTAAGCGTTTAAAATTGCGCAAAGGGTTCGATTCAGAAGTAAGCACCGCCAATGGCACTATCACTGTACATTCAACGAAGATTAGCTCCATTAAACTCGGGAACATCCAATCAAAGAGAGTCGTCGCCCATGTTAATCCCCATATGAAAGGCGAGGAAGTGTTGCTAGGCATGACGTTTCTAAAGCTCCTTGAAATAACGCAATTAGGCGACGAATTGACCTTGCGAATACCATCAAGTAGCGAACAATGATTGATCCACATTCCCGTTAAAAGTGTGCGTGCCAGCACGTAGATTAAGACTAAAGCGGCAAACAATTAATCGATTTCCCCAATAACCCCCTGACCGCTGTTTTTATAAAGCAACGTTCACCTTTCTATCACTGATGTACCTATTTACAAACCATGTCTAACACTGCACAGCGTATTGTATCCATTATCGCGAAAGAGCTTTCCCACCGAACAACCGTGCACGAGAAGCAAGTCAGTGCTGCGATATTTCTGTTAGATGAAGGTTCCACCGTACCATTTATATCACGTTATCGCAAAGAGGCTACTGGCGCCTTAGACGATACCCAGCTAAGACGATTAGAGGAACGTTTAAAATACTTACGCGAATTGGAGCAGCGCCGAAAAACCATACTTAAAAGTGTGGATGAGCAGGGCAAGCTTAGTGATGAATTATCGAAGGCAATACAAATTGCAGAGACCAAAACAATGCTGGAGGATTTGTACCTTCCTTACAAACCCAAGCGCCGTACAAAAGCAACCATCGCGATCGAATCCGGATTAGAGCCCCTAGCTGATGCGCTATACAATGATCCTGAGCTTACTCCCGAAGTAGAGGCCGAGAAGTTCATACGCGAGGACGGCGAAAATCCAGTTGCCGACACCAAAGCTGCACTAGAAGGGGCTCGCTATATATTGATGGACCGTTTTAGTGAAGATGCAGCCCTACTCACGAAAACGAGAGAATACATTGAGCAAAATGCTTTGGTGATGGCAAAGGTCGCACGCGACAAAGAAAAAGAAGGCGAAAAGTTTAGTGATTACTTCGATTATCAAGAGCCCTTTAAAAAAGTCCCGTCACACCGCGCGCTCGCCATTTTTAGGGGGCGTAACGAAGGCATACTGTACGTCACACTCGATATACCCTCCCCCGACGAGTTCGGCTTTATTGAAGCTATGCAGCACCCATGCGAACAAATGGTCGCCGCCCATTGGAATATAGAACACAGTGACCGGCCGGCTGATAATTGGCTCCAACAAGTCGCAAGCTGGACATGGAAAGTTAAAATGCATACGCATATTAGCGGAGATTTAATGAATCAGCTTCGTGAGCGAGCTGAAACGGAAGCCATTCGCGTCTTCTCGTTAAACTTAAAAGATCTATTACTGGCAGCCCCGGCGGGTTCAATAGCGACTATTGGTTTAGATCCCGGATTACGAACCGGCGTAAAGGTAGCAGTGATTGATTCAACCGGACAATATTTGGATCAAGCAACCATATACCCACACGTGCCCAAGAATCAATGGGAGCAATCTATAGCAACGATAGCGTCACTTGCCAAAAGTCATAATGCAAAGCTAATTGCAGTGGGTAACGGCACTGCTTCTCGCGAAACCGATAAATTAGCGGGAGATATAATGCAGCGACACCCTGAATTAAAGTTGACGAAGGTGATGGTTAACGAAGCCGGCGCCTCGGTCTATTCCGCATCAGAGCTTGCCGCTAAGGAATTCCCTGACTTAGACGTCACCATCCGCGGAGCGGTATCAATCGCGAGGCGATTACAAGATCCATTGGCAGAACTGGTGAAAATTGAGCCCAAGGCTATTGGTGTAGGCCAATATCAGCACGATGTAAATCAATGTCAATTAACCCATTCTCTAGAAGCGCTTATCGAAGATTGCGTCAATGATGTGGGCGTAGAACTAAATACCGCCTCAATGCCCCTTCTTAAGCAAGTCTCCGGTCTAAACGAAACCCTGGCCACCAATATAGTTGAATTTAGAAACGCCAATGGCAGCTTCACTAGCCGAGAAATGCTCAAACAAGTGCCACGCATGGGAGAAAAAAGCTTTGAGCAAGCTGCAGGTTTTCTGCGCATTGTGGCGAGCAGCCAGAACCCATTGGATGCATCAGGTGTTCACCCTGAGGCTTACTCGGTGGCGGAGGCCATCGCCACCAAGAGCGGCAAGCGCATTGCGGAAATAATCGGAGATACTGCATTTCTAAAAAGCCTGAAACCCGCTGACTATGTAACGGGCCAATTTGGACTCCCGACTGTAACTGACATTATTAAAGAACTGGATAAGCCTGGAAGAGACCCGAGGCCCGGATTTAAAACTGCCCACTTAAAGGAAGGCATCGAGAAGATTAGCGATTTAGCTTCTGATATGATTCTGGAAGGCACCGTTACCAACGTTACTAATTTTGGTGCATTTGTCGATATAGGTGTTCATCAAGATGGCCTCGTACACATTTCGTGTTTGGCCGATAAATTTGTGGAAGACCCGCATAAGGTAGTTAAAGCCGGGCAGATTGTTAAAGTTAAGGTGCAAGAAATTGACCTTCAACGCAAACGAATAGCACTGACCATGCGCTTACAAGACAGCAAACCTGAAAGCGAAAACTCAGCAAATGATGACCGTAAAAAGCAGCGAAAACCGGCCAAGTCAAAAGATAATAGCCACCCCCACTCGGATAAGAAAAAACAAACAACCGGTAACCTACTGGCCGCGAAACTAAGTGCTGCGCTAAAACGTTAGCTCAACAAAACGCTAACAAATAGGTGTTGCTGGTTATCACTCTATGGGGCCCTAAACATTAGGGAACTATATGGATGCTGCGCTCACGATGACCGGTCTTAAACAAGTTTTGTCAGGTTTATTATGGTGGTCACATCGCAGCAGATTAGATGAGTCAGCCAAGTAGAAAACCAAGGATAATTTTTAACTTTAATATCTCTACTCAAGTATGACGACTGAGCTTAAAAACTAGAACCCGGCTGCTGTAAAAACTCTATTTCTGCTTTTGTCGAAACCCGGTTTAACATACCATTTCGGTGGGGATATCGTCCAAACTGATCAATTATGGCTTTATGTCGAAGCTCAAAATCTAGCTGATTAGAATTCTCTAAGATCACAAATAAAGGCACTGCAAGCCCATGCACTTCTGGCGACTCACTATGCATGTATGGCATGATCAAAAAAGGCGAATGAGGTTGGGATAAGCGATCAAACGCGCCAACGGCTACCGCTTCTTGCGCTAGCCTGGAAGCTAATTCATCACTAGCGAATGCTCTCGCATCATCACGATACATATTGCGAGAAAATTGATCTAACACAATAATCTCAGCCAAACGGCCCATATCGTTAGCTCTCCACGGTGCTAACTCCTCTCGGTGCGCTTTCGCATGCAAATCTGCAAAACGTGTTTTTATTTTTTGGTCCAGTGCTAAATTCTTCGTCCACCAATCTTTTGGCGTGAGCTCTTCAAACCAAAAATCTATTACGTCTTTAGAATTCATAATCATTCTTTGCTGTTTTTTAAAAAAGCCATAAAAAGCCCAGCCCAAGACACCAAGAACACTATCCCACCAAGCGGTGTCGCCAATGCAAAATATTTTGCGCCGCTTAGCGCCAGCAGCACCAAACTGCCAGAGAATAAAACGATGCCAAGCACAAAGCCCCATAGGGCTTTTATCAGTAACCCTGGCCTCCCTGCAATATTGATCGCTAGGGCACCAAATAAAATCGCGCCTATATGATAGAACTGATAAGCAACGCCGATACGATATTGGTTTAATGCGGATTCGCTTAAGGAACCCTTTAACGCATGAGCCCCAAAGGCACCGAGGAATACGGCGAGCAACCCTAGCGCTGCACCGATGCAAATAAATCGGCGTTGCTGATCAGCTAAATTAAAACTCATTTAGAGCGAACAAGACACGCCCGTGCCGCCCAAGCCACAGTAGCCCGCTGGATTCTTATGTAGGTATTGCTGGTGCGGGTCTTCGGCGTAGTAAAAAGATGAAGCAGCTTGCACTTCCGTATGGATTTTATCCATGCCGCTGGTTTGCAAGTCAGCTTGATATTTTTTCAAACTGTCTTGAGCAATTTGTAGCTGTGCCTCCGAGTATGTATAGATCGCAGATCGATATTGCGTACCAACATCGTTCCCCTGCTGATTAAGCTGCGTGGGGTTATGCCCTTCCCAGAAAGCCTTTAGCATCGCCTCATAGGTCGTTTCCGCTGTATCATAGGCCACCCAAACCACTTCGTTATGCCCAGTCTGTCCAGTACAAACCTCGTAATAAGTTGCGTTAGGCGTAATGCCCGCTGAATAACCCACTGCGGTAGACCACACGCCTGGTAGTTGCCAGAACAATTTTTCAGCCCCCCAAAAACACCCCATACCGAACAAAGCTTGTTCTGCGCCTTCGGGTAAAGGCGGCTTTATAGGGTGATTTAACACAGCATGATTATTCGTCACTGACATTTCTTGATCACGCCCCGGTAAGGCTTGATCAACTTGCGGTAAAGTACATTTATCTCGATACATAATAGCGTCAATTATTTAAATATTAAATAGAGTGATTCGACAGTTTAACTTATGAAAAGTGCCTAGCAAAGTATTTTAGATTTAGCTTTTCCACTTTTTTTAACACTGCTTGGGCTTTATCAAAGTCACCGTTTTTATGATACAAATGAACCAACCAGATCCAAAAAATAGTTCGATTCGGGGCTTGCTTAACTAGATTTTCAAACGCGGCAATAGCTAACTTGATCTCACCTGCGCTGTTAAGCAACAATGCCGCATTGTATTGAGTTCGGTGGTTATTTGGCTGCAGCAAAGTCAGCTCCTGTGACTTTTTTAAGTACATAGTAAGTACTTCTTTTGATAAGCTTTTTCTGCCCTTCAACGTTTCGAACATGGCCTGCAGATGCTCAGCACTGGCAGCAGGGAATTTCTCATCTATTTCTGTGAGCGCTTTGTTTAGCCTGATTAACCGCATTTTACCTATTGAGTCATCGAAAGACCTTGTCGCATAGGTATACTTCGCAGCTCGCAGCATTGTGGTATTAGCCTGATACGGCATGATCACTACAAAATACAAAGCCGCCAGCAACAGACCACTACAAACCACTTTCTCATAACCCGCACTCTTATCACCGTGCGATGCAAATGTCTTTGACTTAGTGGTAGGCTGGTCACCCAATATCACCAGCACCAAAAATGTAACCCACAGCAAAGAGCTAACAGGTGAGTCAAATCCCACCAAATTTTTTACCGAGTGACAGGTGATCAACCCCAACAGTAACGACTGCTGTTGCCAAGTATAAGATGATCGTTTTATCAGTGCGTAACTGCTTAAGCCAATTAGCGACAAATACAAAATCAACCCCACTAAACCATGCGCGACCAGCACATCTAAGAAAGCATTATGCGCTCGGTCAAACCATAAGTCAGCGTTATCCAACACACCAGCTTGATAGTGTTCTGTGAATTCTCTTACATAGGCTTCGTTGCCATGGCCAATTATTGGCCGCTCTTCAAACACTTCTGTAGCCACCGACCAGTTGGCAAATCGATCTAGGACCGTTTGATGACCTGTTGCTATCTTTTGTAAGCGGTAGGCAAGGCTGTTATAAGAAAATTCGTTACTTTGGAGTGTGATATTAGCCAGCCATAAACTGGACGACACTACAACCATAAGCGCCAATGCCGTTGCCCACCCCCGGGCCAAACTGGGCTTGGCTTTGAGCAACCATGCGCTAAAAATCGCTGCACTCACTCCAGCGATAAATCCCAATAAAGGCCCCCTAGAGCCGCTTTTATACTGAGTAATTAACAGTACAAGCACAATGGCAAAAGAAAGCAACCGCCCACTCTGTCGCCATAGTGAAGATCCAATTTGTTCTACATATGTAAATTGTACGAACCCAACCAAAAAAATGCCTAATACCGCTGTCGTCCCTAAGTAAATGGGGTTACCCAATAAACCATAAATACGTGTCTCTTCGCTAACCAAACCTGATACCGCCAAAGCAATAATCACCACAACAAATGCCACTAGATAATTGCGCTGTCGTTTTTGACTGCCTAAGGTGCAATACAAATAAACGGCGGTTAGTAAAACAAATATCAGTCCCAAGCCCCCTTCAAGTCGCTCATAGGTTGACCAAAAAGCCCTTTGCGGCTCCTCGCTTAGCTGATTAGATATCAAGCCCCAGGCGCTGTAAGCTAACAACACCCAAAAGACTGGATGCATAAGAAGGTGGAGAAAGCGTGCATTAAATTGGCTTGAAAAAAGTGCGATACTTAGCCCAACTAATACGCAACCACGAACTAGCCACACTTTCGAGGTAACATATGGATAAAGAAGATCAGAATTTAAGGCAAGCAAACACACTGGCAACAGCAGTGTTAGCCAACCACTGATATTATCTGACCAAGAGTTGAGGGCAGCTTTGTTCATGAAGTTATTGTAGCAATTAGTGTCCGGGCAACACAACTTCTTCACGAGCTGCTTCTACCCAACTCACAACGTCATCATCACGAAGCACAAACTCGATATAACGCGCGACTTCTGCCGGTACTTTGATCGAGTTTGAGTTGAGACGAAACACCACTGGAGCAAACATCGCATCAGCCACGCTAAACTCACCAAATAACCAACTTCCCTCGCGGTGACCGCTTCTCAGTGCCAATTGCCAAAGTGAGATGATGCGGTCTATGTCCTTTTGGCAATCAGGGTCTTTAATCTGATAGCTTCTCTTCAATCGGGTATCCATAGAGAGTTCGTTTCTCAGAGCCATAAAGCCAGAATGCATTTCCGCCGACATGGATCTAGCCAAAGCCAATAGCTTAGCGTCTTTTGGCCATGTCAAAGTCAGTGCTCGGCTGCTGCAGAGATAGTCAATAATGCCCAAGGAGTCCCACACTTGAATCTCCCCATCGAGGAGTGCGGGTACCTTGCCGTTCGACCCATGAGACTCTAACACCTGCTTAAAAGTCGGCGTTTCCAACCAAACCATTTTTTCGTTGAATGATAGGCCATTTTTGCGCATAAACAACCAAGGCCGTAATGACCAACTAGAATAATTTTTATTGCCAAGTACCAATGTGAGCTGCTGCATTCGTTTTATACCATTTTTGAAGTTATAAGCGCCAATTCAACACGCAAAATGGCTTTTTTGCTAGCATTATTATACGGCCAAATTAGCACGTGGGGTATATTCTAAAATAATGTCTAAAACATTGTTTTCATGGCAATTATCCCCACTATTTGATATAACTACCGTTCATCAGGCCAACGTTGCCGAAACAGGCCATCCCAATGGATACTAAGAATTTAGATACCTCCCCAAAAAAACCACCTTTCGCATTACCCAGCCTACTCAAAGCCTTGGGCTTTATACTGCTTTTAGGATCTGTCACCTTGGTGAGCTGCGATTCTGTTTTGATGAGCATTTAACGCCTTATGCCTACCCCATATAGACAAAAAGTCAAACGTAAACCTGCCCCTCTGGGACCGGTGTTACCGTACTTACTACCCCTACCTATCATCATCACTTTATTGTCCACTGCGTCCAAAGGGCCGATTTTGTCATTCATGGTGACCTTGGGCTGCACTTGTCTATACGGCTTGAGTGCCTATTTTTTACACCGCGCTGACTACTATCAACATGAAGCCTTGCGCCGAAAGTGGGCTCGCCCAACCAGAAAACCATGGCGCTTATCTGCGGCCATTTTTACCGCGACAGCGACTACTTGCTTGGCCTATTTTATCAGCGAATATACTTTGCTTAGTGCATTGGGCGTTGGCATCATCGCCTTTGCTGGCATGGTGCTGTTTTATGGATTTGATCCTCACTACAAAGACCGTTCGAAAGGTTTGGTGGGCGTGACGAGTGATGAATTGATTGATGCGCTAGATGAAGCCGAGGAAAAAATTCATTCCATCGAACAATCCGCTGCGAACATTAAAAATATCGACCTACGGTCCAGGTTGAACAATGTCGCACAAAGTACACGCGGCATATTAGATATCATTGAAGCCGATCCAAAAGACTTACGACGAGCGCGTAAATTTTTAAAAGTTTATTTAGACGGCGCACAACAAGTTGCCCACAAATACAGTGCAGGCAAGCACCTACAAGATAATCAAATCTTAGAATCCAACCTCAGCACTGTGTTGGATACTATTGAAGGCGTTATAGAAGAACAACGCATTAAACTATTAGACGACGACGTATTAGAACTGGACGTGCAAATAGAAGTTTTGCAAACACAACTTAAACACGAGGGGATAACCTAAAATGAGTGAGAGCAACGTAACTGTAATCAAAACAATCGAGGTGGAATCAGTTGCCGAAAAGCAACTGCCCATTATCGCCGATGACATCAAGCCTTTAGGTTCACTTGATCAATCACAACAAGACACCATTGACGCCCTTAAAGCTGAGCTAGACTTGAGTGACAGTAACTCAATCATCTTTTTTGGCACTAAAGCACAGACCGACTTAACTTCACTAGCGGACAGTATGCTCGAAGGGGTGCGTAATAAAGATATCGGCCCTGCAGCAGGATCATTGAGCGACATGGTTGCGACCTTACGCGGGTTTGGTGCTGACAAATTAGCAGTTAATCCCGGCTTTTTTGCTCGCTGGTTCGGTGGCGCCCGGCCAGTGCTTAAGTTTTTACAAGAATACGAACAAATACGCTCTCAAATTGACGTAATCACTGATGGCTTAGAAGGCCACAAAACACAGTTGCTAACCGATATCGCCACCTTAGACCGTCTATATGAATCTAGCTTGCAGTATTTTCATGATTTAGAAAACTACATTGTTGCAGGCGATGAAAAGCTCAAAGAGCTGAGCCAGACTATCATTCCGAAATTAGCGACAGAAGCGCAAGAAACGAACGACATGATCAAAGCACAGGAGCTACGTGATATTCGTACTTCACGCGATGATTTAGAACGTCGAGTGCATGATTTGCGCTTAACCCGTCAAGTTACCTTACAAGGCCTTCCGAGCATTAGGTTAGTACAGGAAAATGACAAAGGTTTGATACGTAAAATTCAGTCTACTGTAGCCAACACCGTGCCCCTATGGAAGCAGCAGTTAGCCCAAGCTGTCACCATACAACGCTCTAAAGCTGCGGCTGAAACCGTGCGTGAAGCCGCTGATTTAACCAACGAATTGCTTGAGAAAAATGCCGAAAATCTACACACAGCCAACCGAGAAGTTCGTCAAGAACTTGAACGAGGCGTATTTGATTTGGAATCAGTAAAATCAGCGAACGAAAAATTGATTGCCACCATTGAAGACAGCTTACAGATAGCTGACGAAGGTAAACGCCGCCGCGCTGAAGCCGTAGTCGAATTACAAGCTATTGAAGCACAACTAAAAGCCAAACTATTAGCCGCTGCCGGCACGCCACAAGTGGCAGAAGATTCAGCCGACACAGGCAGCACTGAAAAAGAGGAAGCGTAACAATGGGACTGTGGGATTTAATTACTGGGCAGTTTATTGACGTAATCGAATGGGTAAACGATGATCAAAGTGTCATGGTTTACCGCTTCGAGCGCGATGATAACGAGATCAAACACGGCGCCATGTTAACCGTGCGAGAATCGCAAATCGCCGTGTTTATTAATGAAGGCCAAATTGCTGACATCTTCCCCCCAGGTTTGTATCAGCTTGAAACAGCCAATCTACCTATATTAAGTAATTTGCAAGCTTGGCCTCACGGATTCGAAAGCCCGTTCAAGGCGGAAGTTTACTTCCTTAATGCCAAACAATTTACAGACTGCAAATGGGGCACGAAAAAGCCCATCATGATGCGCGACGCCGAATTCGGTGCATTGCGATTGCGAGCCTTTGGTACCTACAGTATGAGGGTAACCGATCCTGCAAAATTTTTACGCGAAATCGCGGGCACGGATGGCTATTTCACCAGTGATGAAATCACCGATCAAATTCGTAATATCATTAACTCTCGCTTCGCTGACATCTCATCTAATTCCAATATTCTGGTATTGGACATGGCCAGCAACTACACCAAGTTGGGTGAATATTTGGCACAAAGCGTTAACCCAGAATTAGCCGAATATGGCTTAAGTCTCACGCAGCTGCTGGTTGAAAATATTTCACTGCCAGATGAGGTAGAAGCGGCGCTAGACAAACGCACTAGCATGGGCGTAATCAATGATTTAAACACTTTTACTCAATACCAAACCGCTGATGCCATCGGCGCCGCGGCGCGTAATCCAGCAGGTGGCGGCATGTCTGCAGGACTTGGCATGGGAATGGGTATGGCCATTGCGGATAAACTAGGCCGCAGCTTTAGTGCTCCGCCCAACAGCAAAGCCCGCACCCCACCTTTACCTGCTGAGTCAGTTAGTTACTTCTTGGTTATCGAAAACAAACGCGCTGGACCATACGATGCTCATGAGTTACATGATCAAGCGGCCAATGGCGCGCTAACGAAACAAACCTTAGTATGGCGTGAGGGCATGCGCAAATGGCGCAAAGCCAATGAGTTACCAGAGCTGGCTTCTATATGGAGTTGGTTACCACCACCGCTACCTAGTCTATAGCCAGTGGCACTAAGCCTTAACTAGGGCCAGCGACGAGCATTAAAAGTTTCAATTTTGGCAAGCGAGAACGCGCATACCTTTGGATGTATTCAATGTGGTAGTCAACTCGACTACCTACCGGGTACGTTATCAATGGAGTGTACCCACTGCGGCAATCAACATTCGATACAAGCCTCGCATGATCTCGTACATGAGTATGATTACCACGCAACACTAAGACTCCTACCGCAGGCATCGCCAGAAAGCATTCGCATGACTGTAGAGTGTCATGCCTGCGGCGCCGAGACCCATTTCAACGAGAATATTCATGCTGATGAATGCCCGTTTTGTGGCACACAATTTGTTTTGGCCACCAAAGAGCACCGAGTTATCGAGCCAAAGTCTTTATTACCGTTCGTTATTACCGATGATGAGGCGAAGCAACACTACAAGGCATGGATTAAACGGTTATGGTTTGCACCAAACAAAATCAAAAAATATGCCAAACAAGACAAAGTCTTGCATGGGGTATATGTCCCCTATTGGACTTATGACTGCGACACTTTTACGCAGTACAGCGGGGAACGCGGCGACATACATCACGTACAACGAAGTGTAAGAGTACAAATTAATGGCCGCTGGACAACACAACTACAAATGGTTCCGGAAGTCAGATGGTCACCCGCCAGAGGTCGGGTCAACAATCACTTCGATGATACGCTCATCTATGCCAGTGACACATTACCCAGAGAGCTATCGCGCGAACTAGCACCATGGGATTTAAGTAACTTGCGGCCATACCAAGCCGAATTCTTAAGCGGCTTTCGTAGCGAAGTTTATCGAACCGACTTGGACGCCGGCTTTACCATAGCGCAACGCCGCTTAAGCCCTTTTATACGAGACACTATTCAGCGTGATATAGGCGGTGACCAACAACGTATTCATCAAACCCAAACTCAATATGATAACGTCAAATTTAAGCATTGCTTGCTGCCGTTTTGGGTAGCGGGGTTTCGCTTTCGCAATAAAACCTATCAATTTGTCGTTAACGGCCGTACAGGAGAAGTGCAAGGCGATCGGCCATGGAGTTACCTAAAATTAGCTTTAACCGCGTTAGGCGCTCTGACCTTGCTTGTTCTATTAATGAGCTTAACGTTAGAGAGTGGCAGAAGTTTATAACCCTTCCGTTGTATGAGTGCCTTTCCGATAGTTTCCAACTATAGTGGAAATAATTTCAGAAAAGTTCTGAGTCGTTAATCCACCACCCGTCACACCATGGCTTCACGTTTTCTATCGCTTAGAGTATAAAGTTAAGTAAGCCTTAAAAAAACAATGCCCGCGTCACTATGACTGTTCAAAACAATATAATCGACGCAGGGAGGGTGCAACTAATTTGAAAACGTCTATGTAGTAACATTGTTATTATTGTTTTTGAGGTTGTATTGGAAAACCCTGTTTTACACAAAGTACTCGAATAACGCTGCCATGGAAAATTCGCTTAGCGTACCCTTGCCATAATCGCGAACCGCTCCAGCTACGCGACTAAATCATGGCGTAAATCAACCATCTTCAAGCTAACAACTGCAAACACTAGCGAAAATCAAGCATCTAGGAAATTCACCACCTGTTTGGTTTTCAGAGTTGAGTTTAGTTAAGCCACACTAAGTGGCTTCTAGGTGCGTAAGCACTGCTTGTTCTGATAATACTTGTATCGACAGCTTTTCAGCTTTATCCACTTTTGAACCAGCATTTTCGCCAGCCAAAACTATATCCGTTTTTTTGGAAACACTGCCTGTCACTTTAGCGCCGTGGCTCTGCAAAATCTCCTTTAATTCAGTTCTGCCAAAGCCTGTGAACGTGCCAGTAATTACCACTGTTTTATCAGTAAATATTGAAGCTGTCATTGGCGCTGATGCAGCTGGGTCTGGCCAACTTATGCCTCCTTCATTAATCAGTTTAGACAGTACTAACTGGTTTTCAGGCACCGCAAAAAAATCTATCAAACTCTGTGCCACCAACGGACCCACGTCTTCTATTTCAACGAGTTCTTCTGCCGTCGCTGCTTGCAGCTTATCCAAGTGCTTAAAATGATTAGCTAACTCTTCTGCCGTGGTTTCCCCTATCAACGGGATGCCTAAGCCATAAAGGAAACGCGCAAACGTGGTGTTTTTACTTATATTAATCGCTTCAATCAGGTTGTTTACCGATTTCTCAGCCATGCGCTCTAAACCTAATAGCTTTTCTTTGTTTAGCGCATAAATATCGGCAGGCGTTTGTATCCAATCTAGTTCAACTAATTGGTCGACTAATTTATCGCCCAAGCCGTCGACATCTAAAGCTTTACGCGAAACAAAATGCCTTATTAGTCCCTTGCGTTGGGCAGAACACACCAAACCACCGCTACAGCGGGCAATGATACCGCTTTCGCCAAACACCACCTTAGAGCCACATATAGGGCACCTTGTTGGGAAATCAAAAGGCTCAGAGTTATTCGGACGTTTATCGTGCTGAACTTTAACCACTTCAGGAATAACGTCACCCGCACGGCGTACGATTACCGAATCACCTGCTCGTACATCTAAACGGGCGATTTCATCTCGATTGTGCAAAGTGGCGTTTGAAACAATCACCCCGCCCACATGAACCGATTTAAGGCGAGCAACAGGTGTTATCGCGCCCGTACGCCCTACTTGCACGTCGATACTCTCGACTAAAGTTACTTCCTCCTGTGCGGGAAATTTATGTGCTAATGACCATCGCGGCGCTCGCGCCGTATTGCCCAATCGAAGCTGATCACTGCGGCTATCAACTTTATAGACCGCGCCATCCATATCAAAATCGATACCGTCTCGCCGCTTTAGAATAGAATCGTAATAAGCAAGGCAGCCGTCAATGCCGTCTACGGTTTCGGCCAAATCAGTTACCGGCAAACCCCAAGAGCCCATCAACGCCAATAAGGCGCTGTGCGACTCCGGCAAAACATAGTTCTCGCTCGCACCGACACCGTAAAAATAAACGCTCAGTGGCCGTTTAGCCGTCTGCGCTGGGTCTATTTGTCGCAAGCTACCCGCCGCCGCGTTCCTCGGGTTGGCGAACTGCTTACCTCCTGTTTTAAGTTGATTTGCATTTAGATTAGCGAAATCAGATTTACGCATAAACACTTCACCTCGCACCTCTATTGAAGACGGCACATTGTCGCCTGTTAAGGCAAATTCGGCCCCCAATACAGTGCGCACGTTTTGGGTGATTTCTTCACCTGTTTTACCATCGCCGCGCGTTGCGGCGTGAATCAACCAGCCATCTTGAAAAAGGATGTTGACTGCCAAACCATCTAGTTTCGGTTCGCAGATATAGCTCACGACATCACTTTTGTCGCTATTCAAACGTTCAACCACTCGTCGATTAAAGTCCCTGGCTTCGGTTTCATCAAAGCCGTCATTAATCGAAAACATCTGCTCTAGATGGGCAAGCGGTTTGAAAGAAGTGCTCGCTTCCCCGCTAACTATTTGAGTAGGGGAATGCGGCAAGATAAGTGTTGGGTTATCTGCTTCAAGTTGTTGAAGATCACGCATCATACGGTCGTACGCCGCATCGGGTGTAGAGGGGGCATCTAGAACATAATAGCGATAATTGCAGTCTTGCAACCGTGCTATCAAACTAGTGATGGTCGATAAAGCGTCCTTATCGCTTTCGGTGTTCTCCACTGATTAGGAAAAAAGCCTCGTCGCTTCTGCACTGCCCGCTGGAATGCCCAGTTCTTCCATTTTACTTTCTATTTTACTGACATAGTCACGCACTTCGCGCAATTGGTCTTGATGGTACTCAAGGCCATCAAATACCTGTAGCTCACCTTTCACGCGTGAGGCGTAAGCCTTAGCAGAATCCAACATTTCTTTTACCACTCTGCCTGGGTGTACCACGGCGGAAGGCCGCATAGAAAACTTGATAGACTCAAGGATACTATCAGTGCCCATCTCTTCAAAGAACTTCGAGCCATCAGCCGGACCTAGAGTATACAAAATTACTTTTCCCGTTGCGACTTGCTTCTTACGCACATACTGGCCAGCTTCATACTCCAAACCTTGTAATTTCGCACTAGTTTCAATAACCCTGCCATAAAATGGCTGTTCTGAAGTTGGATTAATCAGCACCTCTATATGGCCTTGACAATTAGCATACAGGCTGGCTAAGTTTGCCGATTGAACAGCAGCTTCTGAGGCCGAACTTAAGTACTGTGTAGAGGCGCCCAAGTTTTCAGCGACTTGATCTACTTCATTGGTAAATCGCTTCAAGGTATTAGCCGAGTGTGGTTGCCCGTTGTTGAGTAGCTGAATAGAAATTACAAACTCTTTAAATGTCGCGTCCGAGGGCAGGTTATTAAAGTCATGCCAGCGTGAATCTTGGGTATTTAGTCCGTGAATTTGAGCATTTAGCGCCATCTCGTTCCAAACTGAACCAAACTGCTGCATGATTAATGGCTTGGTGTACTCGGCATTACAAATCAGCTTTACCCAGTAATCAATCTGTTTAAGGCTGGTAAATGTTTCCGTTGGCGTTATTTGTACTTCGACAATTTGAGATGACATTTCTTGGTTTTCGGCGTCCGTTTCGTTGTTGATTGTGGTCGAAGTATCTGCAGCGCTAGTCTGTTGATCAGAGTGTTCCTGATTGTTATGTTGATCCGTAGGTTTCAGCAAAGGATCAGGCTGATGCGAGATGGGTTGTTCTGGCGCTTCAAACGGCTCACTGTGCGTATTTACTGGGTTATCGTATGTAGTCTCTGCACGGGAAGGTAACTCATCAACCGCAGGGGAATCATCTTGCGGAACCCGCCCGGCAAGTGTAGGTGATTGAAACTTTTCTTCATCAATCTTGGACTCAGTAAAACTAACCTCTGGCTGGCTTGGCTCTGCTACCTCTGCATTCGTTTCGTCACTGTGCCCATGATCCAGTGTATCGTTAACGAGGGGAGCGTTATACAACCAAGTCTCATCATCTAATAATTCTTTTTCGCCCAGCAGCGCAGCGTCATTGACGTCTAAACGAGGCGCTGCACCACCTTGGCGAGCATTAGAGGACCTATCGGCAATCGCTGTTGATTTGTTCTTAGAGAAAATGCCCTTTAGTTTAGCCACCACTGCAGGAAAAAGACTAGGAATGATTACCAAAGCCACAATGGCAATGCCGGTAATAGATAAAGCTATTTGTAATTCCATGTTATCTCAGGGTTAACTAGATTTTTCAAGGCGGTTCACAACTCTAGTCCACCATTTTCAAAGCTTGATCAACATCGACAGAAACGACTCGTGATACGCCCGGCTCATTCATTGTCACGCCTATTAAGCTATTAGCGACTTGCATAGTAATTTTGTTATGGGTTATCACGATTATTTGTGCCCTTTGGCTCAGGGTCTTTAAAGTATCACAAAAGCGCTCCACGTTGGCATCATCTAAAGGCGCATCTACTTCGTCCATCATGCAAAAAGGCGCTGGATTCAGTTCAAACAAAGCAAACAATAACGCTACCGCGGTTAAGGCTTTTTCGCCGCCTGAAAGTAAGTGAATAGTGCTGTTACGTTTACCCGGTGGCTGAGCCACCACAGTGATACCTGTGGTCAGCCAGTCGTCATTGGTTAAAACCAAGGATGCACGGCCACCGCCAAACAGTTTAGGAAAATAGTTGGAGAAGGATTTCTCTAGCGCAGTGTAGGTTTCTTCAAAACGTACACGGGTTTCTTTATCTATTTTGCGGATAACTTGCTCTAAAGTATCTAGCGCTTTTGCTAAATCTAAATGTTGTTTTTCTAGATATTCCGCTCTCTCTGACTGTGTTTCGTACTCCTCAATGGCAACCAAATTTACCGCCCCCACTGAGCTGATCTTACGATCTAAGTCAGCCACAAGCGCTTCACACTTCTCAATGGTCAAATCTTCTTCTTCCAATTCAACTTCACGCGTATCGTAGCCTTCTCGGCTCGCTTCTTCTACTAAAGACTCTTTTCGTACCTGCTTGCCTTGGTGCGCCAACTTAATAGCCTCAACACCTTCACGCTTCACGTTGACTTCTTGAACACATTGGGCTAACTGGCCCTGCAATTCACGCAGGCCATTGTCATGCCCTGCCATACTATCTCGGGCGATTACTAACCTCGCTTCAATTTTCTGGCGCTCTATCAGCTTCTGTTGTAACTGAGTTTCAAATTGCTCAGCGGGTTCACTGCCATCGTTTAATTTTTCATTGATTGACGTTTTGCGCGTTAGTAGCTGAGATTGCTGCGCTTGTAGCCGTTGTAATCCCGTGTTAACAGAGTTCACTTCAGTTTCTATTCGCGTTCTTAACAAGTTACTTTCGTGCAACTTGGTTTGCACTAACCGATGCGCTTCTTCTTCCTTCGTAACTCTCTCACGAAGCTTATCGCCTGAACGATCCAATTTAGTTTTGATACTGCCAATTTCTTTAACTTGTTCCTGCGCTAATTCATTTTCTTGTTTTGCTTGGCTTAGCTTTAATTGCTCTTCGTCTTGATGCAACCCTATCTGGTGTAGCTCACTTTGAATGTTGCCCAAACGCTGCTGCGTGTGCACGTGCTCTGAGTCAAGCTTGGTGAGTTCGTTGCGCTTGTTCGACAAAACCTGGCCTTGCTCACGCTGTTGATTACGCAGTTGCGCTAACTGTGCTTCCAATTGGGAAAAGGCGTTTTGCGCCGAACTCAAATCTGCGGTGGTGGTTGCAAAGCCTTTACGTGCACCGGCAAGCTGTAAATTTAGCGAAGCAATCTCCTCTTCGCGCACTAAATAACCGGTATTCATGGCGGATTCGCTGGCATGACTTACCCAGTTTGCGCCATACATGGTGCCTGACTGGCAAACAATCACTTCACCGTCTATTAGCTGTTCTCGGTACTTCTGCGCCTGATCAAGTGATTTAGCAGCGTAATAACCGCTTAACAAGCTAACTATATCTAGGTTTTTAACCTCAATAAACTCCGTCAAACTTGGTAAGCCGAAAGAACGCTGCTCGGACTTGCTGCCCTTTTTCGCTGACAACAGCGTTATGGCCTGCTCTGGCATGGTATTCCATGCCGGGTGTTGCTCATCAATATCAATCACTGATTGAAAGTACGGGCTAAGCACCCTGTCAGCAGCACGCTGCCAACCTGATGCCACGTCAATCTGCCCCGCCAACACCGGCGCGTCAGCCAAACCTTGCGCAGCCAACCATTGCTGGTATTCACTGTCAGCATGACTCAGAGAAGCTGATTGAAACTCCTTTAACGAAGACAATCTTGATTCATAGGTTTGGCTTAGGCTGCGATGATCAGCCAACTCAGTTTGAGTTTGTTGTACTTTGGTAATTTGACTATCAAGCTGTTTTTTGATTTCAATTATCTGCTGCTCTATTTCGACAATACGTGCCTCTTGCGCGCTTAATGCCTCTTTTACCGTATCAACATTGGCTGCCTGCAATTTACCCGACAAGGTACTTTGTTCTGATTGCAGTTGAGACACGCGGAAATCTGCTCGGCCTTGTTGACCCGATAACTGATTAATTAAAGACTGCTGGATCTGACTTTTAGATTGCGCACTCTGCAGCGCAGCTGTCTGTTCGCTAAGTTCAGACTGCCAGTCGTAGAGCTCACGTTGCGCATTGGCAAAAGTCTCCCGGCTTACCACTAACTGGGTATTCAGTGCCTCTACATTGGGGCTTACCGTACCGACTTCCTCGGATAATTTCTCAGCCTTGGCTTGATCAATTTTTAGTTGTTCATTAATGCTCTGCAGCGATTCTTCAATCTCCTTGAGTTCATTAATACGCTGGGCTCGGGTGTTTTTAATATGTTCAATTTGTTGCTCCAAACTGGACACCGCCGTTCCCATTTCATAAAACTCAGCTTGGATAGCGTTCACGTCATCTTGTGCTTGCGCATGTCCGGCGCGCGACGCTTCTATTTTGCTTTCTAACTCACGTTGCTGGGCAACTTTCTTTTCAAACTCGTTTATTGCTAAATCGAGTTGTTTTTGGTCTTCGTCAATTTGAGAGGCAATTTGTAACTCCTTTAACTTAAAGAACACTGCCATTTGCTCACGCTTTCTTGCTTGCAGGTTTTTAAATCTTTCAGCCGCTTGGGCTTGACGTTTGAGACGTCTAAGCTGCGCCAATAACTCACTACGGATATCTTCACTACGTTCTATATTCTCTCGCGTTTGACGAATGCGTGTTTCGGTTTCACGGCGCCGATCTTTATATTTGGAAATGCCTGCTGCTTCTTCGACATAGGAACGTAAATCCTCTGGCTTTGCCTCGACAATTCGGCTTACCATACCCTGCTCAATGATCGAGTAGGATCGAGGCCCTAAGCCTGTACCGCGAAATAAATCAATGACGTCTTTACGGCGTACTTTTTTATCGTTGATTCGATATTCAGATTTACCATCTCGAGTCAGCACACGGCGAATGGCTATCTCAGCAAAGTCCTTGTATACGCTTTTTATCCGTCCTAGGCTATTGTCAAACAGTAACTCTACGGATGCTCGCCCAACCGGCTTACGTGATGAAGAGCCGTTAAAAATAACGTCTTCCATTGAATCGCCACGCAACATCTTGGCAGACGACTCACCCATTACCCAACGCACCGCATCAATAACGTTTGATTTACCGCAACCATTAGGCCCTACAACCCCTACTAGCTCACCCGTGAATGACACCTTCGTGACATCCACAAATGATTTAAAGCCAGAAACGGTAATATTTTTAAGGCGCATCAGGTTGAGATATATATAGAAATTGCCCGACAAAAATCAGGCAATTTAATAGGTTTTATGTATACAAGTAGTTTTGGATAATATCACGTTAAATAAGGCATTTTGCGGATAATCAGTAACCCATGTTTATTTAAAATTCCAGGAAGACGTTGACTTTATTTTACTAAGTTTACCGGGCTTTTTCTCGCCAGTTAAATCACGTAAAAAATGGGATACCATATACCCAGTAGCGCACTGCGGAGCAAGCTTAGCAGCGGATAAGAGGGGCGACCTGTAGTAGATGCGTATATTGATGACAGTACCAGTTCTATTTCACTCCAATCCAATCCAATAGCGCTTCTGTATCGTCAAGGCAGTGCAGAATTGGATAATCTAAATCCGAGCTAGAAACCAATAGGTCTCGTTGAGTAGTGTATGGCTTTTGCATACCTGATTTTAACAAATTAGGGAATCGCTTGATGAGTTATGCTTTGGTCTCTGGTTAATAAAAGGTTTTTTGATTACCTTAGAAAGATTTTATTCAGGGAACATCACATACAATAACGCATCAATCTAATCTGCTTATTTTATGTTTTGCAAAACAACTAAAAACGGTGTTAAACCCCATTCACTGCTATGGCTAAGATTGCTTAGTTACACCATTCTAGCGGCCATCTTTATACCTTTGATGTCCAGTGCCAACCCACTATTTGTAAGCGATCAACTAGAAATCACCCTACGAACTGGCCCCAGCACCACCAATAAAATCACCAAGATGCTGCGCAGCGGTGATCAGCTTAACGTGTTAACCACAAACACTAAAGGTACACCCAAGTACAAGATACCAACGGCACTACAGGCTGGGTTCTCAGTCGATTCTTAATGGACCAACCCAGCGCAAGAAAACGCCTAGAAGCGCTGACACAGCAAGAGCAGCAATTTCAACAAATTCAACAAATTCAACAAATTCAAGAGAAAATGCGATTATCCGATATAGCAGCAACTCAAGCTCAAACTGAATTTGCTGAACAGCAACAGCAAATAGCCACACTAAAAGCGGAGCTAGCACGATTAACCACCATCGCATCAAGCTCCGCACAACTTAATGATGACAACATAAAGCTAACCGCCACTTTAAAGGCGGTAAAAGGCAATCATAAAAACATCAGCATTGAGAACGAAAAACTACGCAATAACGTGGAACAAGAATGGTTTATCCGCGGCGCAGGAGTCATTTTATTAGGCATGCTATTGGGCTTATTGCTGCCAAAACTAAGCAACAAAAAGAAGCGCAGTTGGGGCTCTTTCGAACATTAAACAAACTGTCCATCAATGAGGAGAATTTACGCGTGATCGTGTGTATTGTTAGGGTGTCGTTTTTTTGCCTAAAGATGTCAATCTACAAATCAATAACTTGACTGACCTTAACTTCTTCCATCACCATAAACGTTGAAGTTTGAGAGATACCAGGCAAGCTTGCCAACTGATGCCCTAAAAAATTTCGATATCGCTGCATATTGGCGAATCGTAGTTTAAGCAAATAGTCGAACCCACCCGCCACCATATGACACTCTAGTACCTCAGGGATCGATTTCATCTGCCTAGCAAACACTTCAAACACACTGTTGGTAGTTCTATCTAAGGTAACTTCCACAAACACCAACAACGCCGCGTTGACTTTCGCAGGCGTTAAGACGGCATGATAGCCCTGAATCACCTCGTTTTGTTCCAGCCGCTTAACCCGCTCCAAACAAGGAGATGGACTTAAGTTAACTCGCTTAGCTAACTCAACATTAGATATACGTGCATTGCGCTGCAACTGATTCAATATTTTTCTATCGATAGCATCTAATTTCATGATTTAACCTTTCGCAGCATATTATGTGGCTATTTGTAAATTAAAAATATATTTTATATCTTATATACAAATAATGGCAGCATATATGGCAAGAAATTGGCTAAAGTTAATCCATTCTAACAATCTAATTTGACATGAAACTTATCACTCCTTTTCATATTGAAGCTCCTCTGCGTTTAGCTATTCGTAACGCCTATCTGCGCGACGAACAAGATTGTTTCGCTGAACTTAAACGTTTTTTCGAGCAAGACAGCAGCGATAAGGAAAAAATCAGCTCTACCGCCTATAAGTTGGTGAAAGCCATCCGTGACAACACTGAAAGCCATGGCGGCCTAGATGCTTTTCTGCAAGAGTTTAAGTTGTCATCCGAAGAAGGCATTGCCATGATGTGTCTTGCCGAAGCATTGTTAAGAATCCCTGATAGCGACACTGCTGATGCGCTAATACAAGACAAGATTCAAGACGGCAATTGGCAGTCCCATATCGGCAACAGTGATTCGTTTTTTGTTAATGCCTCAAGCTGGGGGTTAATGCTTACCGGCAAGTTTGTTAAATTAAACAAACGTATCACCACCAATCCCACCGAGTACGTCAGCAAGTTGGTAGCACAAAGTGGTGAGCCGGTCATAAGAGCTGCGATGATTAAATCTATGCAGATCATGGGCCAACAATTCGTCTTAGCCGAAAATATGCGTTCGGCCTTAAAAAGGGCCAGAGACAACGAGAGCAAAGGATATCGTTATTCATACGACATGCTGGGCGAGGCGGCGCGCACAGCCAAAGATGCAGAGTTCTATTTCAAATCTTATAGTGATGCCATCGATCGAATTGGCAAAAATCAGAAGCCCACTGACGCAGTGACTAACCCAGGCATCTCGGTAAAACTGTCTGCCTTACATCCGCGGTATGAATATGCCCAAGAACAAAGAGTGATTGAGGAATTACTACCCAAATTAATTCTGCTTTGCGAGCAAGCAGCCGCGTATAATATTGGATTAACCATTGATGCAGAAGAATCAGAACGTTTAGAACCCTCATTAACTTTGCTAGAAAAGTTATTCGAAGCGACCTCTCTGAGCAACTGGGACGGCTTGGGCTTTGTAGTACAAGCCTATCAAAAGCGTGCCATGCCCGTATTGAACTGGATAGAAGACATGGCCATTCGCCATAAACGAAAAATCATGATTCGCTTGGTCAAAGGTGCGTACTGGGACAGCGAAGTTAAAAACGCGCAGATATTGGGATTAAAGGATTACCCTGTCTACACACAAAAATTTACTACTGATGTCGCCTATTTGCAGTGCGCTGACAAGCTATTGAGCAACCGAGAGCACTTCTATCCTCTTTTCGCGACCCATAATGCACACACAGTTGCCAGCATTCTATGTAAAGCGGATAGCGACCACCCTTATGAATTTCAGTGCTTACACGGCATGGGAGAAACCTTGTACGACCAAGTTATAACGCAGCACGACAAGCCCGTCAGAATTTACGCACCGGTCGGCGAGCATAAAGATTTATTGGCCTATTTGGTTAGACGACTGCTTGAGAACGGCGCTAACAGTTCTTTCGTAAACCGGTTGGTCGACAAGGACTTGCCGATAGAAGAAATCATCGCTGACCCAGCGGATAAATTGATCGAAGCAGAACATGTTCGCCACCCTAAAATTCCCCTGCCAGCTGATTTTCTTCCAGAGCGAATTAATTCCGCTGGATTCAACGCAGATGATGCCAACGAATTGCACGCTTTTTACACCCAGCTAAGTCAATTACAAAGTAAGCAGTGGGGAACCACAGACGCTAAAAGCGCAAACCAAAATGAGAATGTGCTTAACCCTGCAACAGGCGCCGTCATTGGCAACATAACGCAAAGCAACGAGCAGAGCATTGGCCGTTCAATGGAGTCTGCACAAAAAGCCTTTGAGAATTGGAATGCGCTAAAGGGCAATAAACGCGCAAAAATACTAGAAACAGCTGCAGACTTGTTTGAACAGCATCGCGACACCTTATTGTCATTATGCATATTGGAAGCAGGAAAAACCGTGCTAGATGCCGTGGCTGAATTACGTGAAGCGGTAGACTTCTTACGCTATTACGCCGCTCAAGCAAGACGTAACTTTACCAGCGCCAAGACTTTGGTCGGCCCTACCGGCGAGACCAATCAGCATTTACTAAGCGGGCGCGGTGTGTTTGTCTGTATCAGCCCTTGGAACTTCCCATTGGCCATTTTCACAGGCCAAATGAGCGCGGCGCTGGCGGCCGGCAATTGCGTACTGGCTAAACCGGCAGACCAAACCCCTGTTATCGCCAGCATAGCGGTTAAGTTAATGCATGAAGCGGGGGTACCTAAAACCGTGCTGCAGCTACATCCTGGCAGTGGCAGCGACGTGGGTGCAAAACTCACCGCTTTAGATTCCATCGCTGGCGTCACTTTTACTGGCTCGACCCAGACTGCTAGATATATTTTGAACACCGTAACGCAAAAGCCCGGCGCTATCATTCCATTCATCGCCGAAACAGGCGGCATCAATGCCATGATAGCCGATTCATCTACCTTAATTGAACAACTGGTTGACGACGTGGTGCAATCCGCATTCCAAAGTGCAGGTCAACGTTGCTCCGCATTGAGAGTGCTTTACGTGCAAGATGACATTTATACAAATGTCGTGGACAAGCTAAAAGGAGCAATGGATCAATTGATAACCGGCAACCCCGTGCATATCAAAACAGATATTGGCCCAATTATTGATCAACCAGCGCTGGATAATTTGAACGCACACATTGATAAAAAACGCATTGAAGGAAAACCTATTTATCGATCACCTTCAGCAACATTAGACACCCAGGATAAAGGCACCTACTTCCAGCCGGCGCTCATTGAATTTGACGGCATAGAGGAACTCGATCAAGAAGTATTTGGGCCCATACTGCATATTGCGCGTTACAAAGCCAAGCATCTAGACAAAGTCATCGACGCGATAAACAACACAGGATACGGTTTAACCTTTGGCATTCACAGCCGAATAGACCTCAACGTCAAATATATTAGCGAGCGCATTCATGCCGGCAATATTTACGTTAATCGCAATACCATCGGCGCCGTCGTTGGCGTTCAACCCTTTGGCGGAGAAGGCTTATCTGGCACTGGACCGAAAGCGGGGGGCCCGCACTACTTAACGCGCTTTGCCCACGAAAGAGTGATCAGCATCAACACTAGCGCAGCAGGAGGGAATGCCTCTTTGCTCTCTTTATAAGGTCAACACCCTAAACTAGAAGAAATGGCTGGTTTTATTTTAGTAGCGCACAGACATCACTTTATTATGAGCAACGACGTAGCACTTAAGTGTTTTCTATCTTCTCCACAGGGAGATTGATAATGCACCGGGTATTTAGGCGTTGGTCAAAAAGTGCCTTTATTATGAGCAGTCAACTTGCGGCACTAAGTAACATTGCGCTAAAGTGCCTCCATACCTAAGCTCGTAACAAAACCAAAAACATGAACGCTGAAAAAATTCGCTACCAAAACGACCTTGAAATGTATGAGTCCTTACTCAAGGTGAAAGAAGTCATCAAAGTTAACGAAACCATCAGCAAAATGCAGGAAGATGGACCAAGCTCTACTCGACGGCATTTATTAGCCACCTCGGTATATTTGAGTAAGCGAATGGCCCCTGAAATTCATAAGATGGCCGATGAATGTTATGAACGATTAGAATTAGAAATCCCCTTAGAGCTATATGTTTACTCCAGCCCACAATTTAACGCCGCTTGTTTTAAACCCGAGGCCGGTCGTTTGTTGATCATGTTCTCCTCGAGTTTATTGGAAGCCTTTGAAGACAGTGAGCTGCGTTTCGTTATGGGCCATGAATTGGGCCACCACGTTTATCGTCACCATGACATCCCCATCGGTTATATCTTACGCGGCGAGCATCGACCTGATCCCAAACTGGCCTTAGAACTATTTTCTTGGTCACGTAACGCCGAGATATCTGCTGATCGAGCTGGCGCTTTTTGCGCGCAAGACTTGAACGGCGTCGCTAAATCTCTATTCAAGCTGGCCTCCGGCTTAACTGGCAAGAGCATTCAATTCAATCTTGAAGACTTTATCTCTCAGGTTGACCAGATGAAACTGGAAGATCAAGCACCTGGATTGCAAGCATCACGCGAGGATTGGTTCTCCACTCACCCGTTCAGTCCACTAAGGGTAAAGGCGTTACAGCTATTTCACGACTCTGAGTTAATGATGCCGGGCGGGACGTCTGTCACCGACCTAGAAGTTGGCGTTCAACGTACTATGAGCATGATGGAACCTAGCTACATTGATGCACGCACCGACACCGCGCAATCAATGAGGCGAGTGCTGTTCGCTGGTGCTATCGCGGTAGCCAATAGCAGTGGAAAAATAAACGATAAAGAGATCGAAGCTTTCGAAGGTTTTTTCGGAAAAGGAAAGTTCAAGCCGGGTTTGAATATTGCCCGGATCATCGAAGAGCTCCCTTCACGCATTGACCGCTGTAGTGAGTTAGCCAGTATTACCCAACGCATGCAGGTAATGCGTGATTTATGCATTGTGTCCAAAGCAGACGGCCGCACTACCGCTAAAGAGCGTGCTACATTAAACGAAGTTGCCAATGGATTAAAAATCTCACGTAGCTTTATTTGTCAGTGCATGGACAAGGACATTGAGCTGGATTGATTTTAAAACGCTTTGTATACGGTGTTTATCCACTAACCCAAATAAGTACATTTCATCTACTTTTGGTAAACATTTTCCGCTCAAATCTTATCGCATTCAAAACCAATTTAACCACTTATTTATATGCTCGGCGAAACTGATTTAATCAAGCTATTGGCATCAATGTCACCCACTTTAATGGAGGGCGAGTATGTGTTCTTGAGTTTCGAAAATGCAAACTATGGTGATCATGCAAACTTAGCGCCCATCGCCTCTTTCATTGAAAGCGAGGGTTTGACCTTGATCGTGCCGAGGGCAAATGCTGATAGTAAAAACTTGACTTACGAAAGCGTCCTTCGTGGCATCACGCTAAAAGTTCACTCTAGTCTTGAAGCAGTGGGTTTAACCGCTGCATTTTCTAGAAAGCTGACAGAAAACAACATCAGCGCCAATGTCATTGCTGGTTACTTTCACGACCATATTTTTGTGCAGGCCACGGACGCGAAATTGGCTATGGAGGCGTTAAACGAACTGAGCGATCAATAGCAAACTTCCTGAGTATCCGTTGCCATCTGATAAGTAACCCAATGGGTCTTGTCAGCAATTTTGTCGTAAGAACCACGGCCACGGTAATTGTTATCTGCCGTTATCCAACGAACAAAAGGCCAAGCTTGGCCTTTACCAAAATCTGCTAGCGCTTGATACATAAGCTGTGCCGTACCACTCCCTCGATGATCAGGATCGATGAACAGATCATCTAAAAAACCCACCATTGCCCCGCGCAAAGGGGATGCCATGGCGCGACAATGCATTAACCCTACCGCTTTCCCTTCATCGGTTTTGGCCAAGAAACAATAAAATGCGTTATCCTTATCGAATATCCAAGACCATACCGTGTTTAGAATGTCTTCATTCATTGGCACTTTATAGAATTCAGCATAGCCCCGATAAAGCGCTTCCCACTGGGTTCGATCTTGTTCAGTCAAAGATTGTACGATGATATTCATGGTGATTAGGTATGGGTGGTTAGGTAATGGCGTTCATAAAATTTCGATATAACGTGCCAGCGCAATCTATAAAAACATCAATTTCTCGATCAGCATCAGCTTGCATTTTTGCCATTGCGGGCTCACCCAAAGTATCAATCAGTGCACAACGATAAGCCGGTATTTCACCCCAATTCGCTACTGTATCTGGTTCAATCTCAACGTGATACTGCATAGACCAAGCATTGTCACCTACCCGCATCGCTTGCACTTGGCACACATCTGAACTGGCCAAGATAGTGGTATTTTCGGGTGGCTGTGCAACGCAGACCGAATGCCACTGCAAACACTTTTGATTTTCGGGCGTGCCAGCGAATAGCTTATCTTTCTTACCTTCCTCAGTGAGTGTAGCATTGAGAATACCAATCTCTGGCGGGCGTTGAGGGCCACAAGTGCCGCCCAATGCATCTGCCAACAGCTGATGCCCTAAACATAAACCAAGGTAGGGCTTCTTCAATTCACCTACCCACCGGCGAATGGCCGCTTTTTCTGCTAGCAACCAAGGGTATTCCTCTACATCCCATACATCCATCGGGCCGCCCATTACCCACAAGATATCGTAATTTTCTAATGGCGGTATGGCATCTCCGTTTTGGAGATTCACAGCGTCCCATTCGATGCCATCTTGCTTCAAGAATTGCCTCAACGAACCCGGGTGTTCACACTCAATATGCTGGAATACAAGTAGCTTCATCACTCTATATAAATGGTTAAATTAATACGAGTGTAAAGCAATGGGCCCACCTTGCACAGCCATAGAAAAAACAGAGACTCACGGTCTGAAAATGGACTACCTGCTCAATGCTGTCATTGCTTCTTCCAGCCCACCTGCGGTAAGCGGATACATCCTTTTTTCTGTGATTTTTTTTACCATTTCGATCGACTCTGTGTATCCCCAATGTTCCTTGTTAGTCGGATTTATCCACGCAAATTGATCAAAGTGTTCCAATAGCCGTTTCATCCAGGTAATCCCTGCTTCTTGATTATTATGCTCTACGCTGCCGCCAGGATAAGTAATTTCCCAAGGCGCCATTGCTGCATCACCGACGAAGATAACCTTGTATTCAGGGCCATATTTATTTAACACGTCCTGTAGCGGGATACGTTCATTATGACGGCGACGATTGTCGTCCCAAACAGATTCATACAGAAAATTGTGGAAGTAGTAATACTCTAGATGTTTAAACTCAGTTCTGGCTGCGCTGAACAAGGTTTCACATAGGCGAATATAATGATCCATCGAACCACCCACATCAAAGAACAGCAATACTTTTGCGGCATTATGACGTTCAGGCACCATTTTAATATCTAGTAAGCCCCCATTGTGCGCTGTGCAACGAATGGTATCGTCCAAGTCCAATTGATCAGCCGCGCCCTCTCTCGCAAACTTTCTTAATCGCCGCAGTGCGATCTTGATGTTACGAGGCCCCAGTTCACTAGCGTCGTCCAAGTTTTTAAATTCACGCTTCTCCCACACCTTTACAGCCCGGTTGTGCTGCCCTTCACCGCCTATGCGAATCCCTGACGGATGATAACCGCTGTGGCCAAACGGTGACGTGCCACCCGTTCCTATCCATTTACTGCCGCCTTGATGGCGCTTTTGCTGTTCTTCTAATCGCTCCTTAAAGCGTTTTATTAGCTCGTCTAAGCCCCCTAATCTGTCAATTTTGGCCTTCTCGTCCTCAGACAGTTGTTTCATAAACTCCTTACGCAACCATTCGTCCGGAATCAGCGATTCAACTAATCCGTCTAAAGAGTCTAAACCTTCACTAAAAGCGGTAAAAGCTTGATCAAATTTATCAAAATGTTTTTCGTCTTTAACCAGCAGTAATCGCGACAAATAGTAAAACTGTTGTTGATCGCCAAAAACCAGTTTGGCTTCTATCGCACTCAACAAATCTAAATGTTCACGAATCGAAACCGGCACGCCATGCGCCTTTAAGCAATAAAAGAAATTGGTTAACACCTCACGAAACCCGTTTAATTTTGACGGCGATGCATAAACGCCAAACGCTCTAATAAGGCAACATCTTGTTCATTTTTCAGTAGTGCGCCGTATAAAGGAGGAATGGCGTTATTGTGATTTTTATCTTGTAGTACGTTTTCAGGTATATCATCTGACATCAGTAACTTAAGCCAATCAATCAACTCACTGGTCGAAGGACGTTTTTTCAAGCCCGGCACACTCCGTAACTCAAAAAATACCTCCAAGGCTTCTGTAACCAGTTTGCTGGTTATATCAGGATAATGCACCGCGATAATTTTACGCATGGTATCGCGATCAGGGAAATTAATAAAATGAAAGAAGCAGCGACGTAAAAAAGCATCGGGCAGTTCCTTCTCATTATTACTGGTGATAATAATAACCGGTCGATGCATGGCTTTAATAGTTTCCCCCGTTTCATAAACAAAGAATTCCATCTTATCGAGTTCTTGCAGCAAGTCATTGGGGAATTCAATGTCAGCCTTGTCAATTTCGTCTATCAACAAAACGACTTGTTTTTCGCTGTCGAAGGCATCCCATAATTTACCTTTGCGAATGTAATTTGCCAACTCATCCACGCCTTCAACGCCCAGTTGAGAATCACGTAGGCGTGATACCGCATCGTACTCGTATAAGCCTTGTTGCGCTTTGGTCGTCGATTTTATATGCCACTGCACCAGCTCCATTCCTAACGAATGGGCAACTTGCTCTGCCAACATGGTCTTACCGGTTCCCGGCTCACCCTTTATGAGTAGCGGGCGCTGAAGTTCAACCGCAGCATTTACCGCAATTTGTAAATCATCAGTGGCGATATATTGTTGAGTACCTTGGAATTTCATGGGCAGCTTACAAAGTTGAGTCAATAGGAGAATAGATAAGGGATGATAACAAAACCATCTATGAGTTTATTTAGGAATTGTCGACTCAAAGCGTCGTAAGTTAAAGATTTAGGCGATCAAACCTATACCTATTGTTGAAGCAATGTTATAACAAGCTCCTGAATAATCAGTACACCCTTTGGAGAAACTCTATGCGATCAATTAAAACACTTTTAACCACAGCTCTCATCCCTGCGGCGCTGGTTATGTTACCCACAGTTAGCCAAGCTGACGCTATCAAGGTCGGCTTTGTAACTACCCTTACCACCCCCGCTGGCGTAATCGGTGAAGACATGCAAAACGCGGTCAACCTCGCGGTTGAACACCTAGGCGCCAAAATGGCCGGTAAAGACCTTGAAGTTATTTTTGAAGATGACGGATTTAAACCTGAGATCGGCAAGCAAAAAACTGACAAGTTGATAAAGAAAGACAATGTGGATTTTGTAGCGGGATATATCTGGTCTCACGTACTGCTGGCCTCTAGCAAAAGCGTACTAGATTCAGGCAAAATATTGATCAGTTCTAATGCGGGGCCATCGCAACTTGCTGGCAAAGGCTGTCATGAAAACTTTTTCTCTACCTCTTGGCAAAATGATCAAACGCCAATGGCAATGGGCGAAGTACTTAACCAACAAGGCGTTAAATCAATTTACGTGATGGCGCCCAATTATGCAGCGGGCAAAAACATGGTTGCCGGTGTAGAGCGCACATTTAAGGGTGAAATCATTGGTAAAGACTTAACCAAATGGGGCAAAGACAAGCAATTGGACTTTTCTGCCGAATTGGCCAAAGCCAAAGCGTCTGGCGCGGAAGGCTTGTTTATTTTCTATCCCGGCAGTGCAGGTGGTGCGTTCATTAAGCAATACCAGCAAGCGGGTTTAAAGAACATTTTACCTTTGTATAGTGTGTTCACCGTTGATTCTATTTCATTACCCAAATTTCAAGCGGCAAACATGGAAGGTGTAATGGGCTCGAAGAGCACCATGTTTTGGGCACCTGACTTGGACAATGCCGCGAACCAACGTTTTGTCACGGACTTCAAAGCCAAGCACGGTAACTACCCTTCATTTTACGCCGCTCAGTCATACGACTCTATCATGTTAATCGACAGTGCAATGCGCGCCACCGGCGGCAATACTGAAGACACTGACGCGATCCGCGCGGCGATGGAGCGAGCAGATTATGATTCAATTCGTGGTGATTTCATGTTTGGCAATAACCACCTACCTATCCAAAACTTTTATTTACGAGAAGTGGTAGAAGATAGCGATGGTAAATGGACAACCAACGTTGTTAGCACCGTATTTGAGAATCACCAAGACAGCTATGCAGCAGAGTGCTCTTTATAAGCCAAACAATCGGCCTAGCACTCTTTTTGGTTATCACTCTATAACCCGTCTCAAGTCATTCCGGAGGGTATGACTTCAGACAGTAATTTTCTATTTTTTTTATTTGATGGACGGGCATCTCTTTGTCGCGCAACTATTAAACGGCCTACAACTGGGCCTGTTGTTGTTCCTGTTAGCCTCTGGCTTAACGTTGATTTTCGGCATCATGGACTTCATCAACTTGTCGCACGGCTCGTTTTACATGCTTGGGGCGTTTATATGTTCTTCCGTTGTCGCCAAAACTGGCTCATTCCTATTCGGCATTATCGTTGCGATTATTGCCGTATTTCTTATTGGCGCATTAATCGAACGCTTTATCGCAAGGCGCCTCTACAAAAGCGACCACCTAGATCATGTACTGATTACCTTCGGCTTAATTTTAGTGTTTGACACGTTAGTTCATATGATTTGGGGGTCTGCGGGCGGTATTATTCCTTTACCAGAAGCCCTTAACGGCCAAGTAACGATTGCCAACTTTGTAATCCCTATTTACCGTCTGTTGATTATTGGCGCAGGTTTAGCCGTTGCCGTTGGACTCTATTTTTTAGTGACACGCTCAAAATTAGGCATGTTAATCCGTGCAGGGGCTTCCAATCGCACCATGATAGCGGCATTGGGCGTTAACATCGATCGTTTGTACTTGATCGTTTTCTCCATTGGCGCGGCCTTAGCCGGCTTTGCGGGAATGTTAATCGCCCCCATCACAGAAGCCAGCATTGGCATGGGCAATGAAATTATTATCATCGCTTTTGTAGTGGTGATTGTCGGCGGCATCGGGTCAATAAAAGGGGCCTTTTACAGCGCATTACTCATTGGTTTTATCGATACTATGGGGCGGTCTTATTTAGGCGACTTCCTGGAACTGTTCATCTCGAACCAATCAGCAGAAACCGCCGGCCCTGCGCTCTCAGCCATGATGGTTTATATACTGATGGCGGTCGTATTGGCATTCAAGCCGCAAGGCTTGTTTCCGCCCAGTGGCGCCAGGAAGTAATTCGAGAAGCCAAGGTGTTTGATTTCAAAAGCTTATCCGTTCGTGTGTATGCACTGGTCACGGCATTGCTCGTTGTAGCGCCGCTATTGACGCATGTACTAGATCAGAGTTTTTACCTCGATTTACTGACTCGCGCGCTCATTCTGACCATCGCTGCTGCCAGTTTGAACTTGATCATCGGCTATGGCGGCATGATTAGCCTCGGACACGCTGCCTTTATTGGTATCGGTGCGTATAGCGTGGGCATCCCTGCTTACTACGAGATTTACAATGGTTTTGTGCATCTTGGCATTGCGATTGCTGCCAGTGCGCTATTTGCTTTACTCACCGGCATGATCTGCTTACGCACCCGCGGGCTATATTTCATCATGATTACGCTTGCTTTTGCGCAAATGATCTACTTTACCTTTGTCAGCTTAGACGAGTACGGCGCCGATGATGGATTAGTGATTTACCAACGCAGCGAGTTTCCGGGTTTTATGGATATCGAGAATCCAGCAACGCTTTATTATGTGGTTCTGGTGGTGTTGCTCGGCCTATTGTTCGTCATGAACCGAATCGTTAATGCTCGGTTTGGACGGGTTATTATCGGCGCCAAACATAACGAGCAACGCATGCAAGCATTGGGCTACGATGTCTACAAATACAAATTAATCTGTTACGTTATAGCCGGCACCATGGCCGGTGTAGCGGGTTTTTTCCTTGGAAACTTTACTAATTATATTAGCCCAGAAATGATGGACTGGACACATTCTGGTGAGCTGATATTCATGATTATCATTGGCGGTACCGGCGCCGTATTTAGCCCGGTGGTGGGCACCGTGTTATTTTTACTCATGGAAGAACTGTTATCCGGCATTACTGTTTACTGGCACTTAATTTTTGGGCTATTACTGATCGCCTTGGTACTGTTCGGCAAAGGCGGCTTGCATGGCCTGCTCGAACGGCTACAAGACAAACGCCGTAGCTAAGCCTCATCGTCTACACCGTCATGTTAGAAATAAACCACCTAAACAAAGCCTTTGGCGGCATTCGCGCCACCGACGATTTAAGCTTGAGAGTGCGCGAAGGTGAAATTCATGCCGTGATCGGCCCTAACGGCGCGGGCAAAACTACCTTTATTAAACAACTCTCAGGCGAGCTGCGTCCGGATAGCGGTGAAATGTTATTTGATGGTCAAAATTTAGGCCGAGTCCGACCTCACAAACGCGCCCAGTTAGGCTTGGCTCGCTCGTTTCAAATCACTAGTCTTATTTTGCCGATGACCGTACTGGAGAACGTGATGTTAGCTGCTCAAGCGCTATCCGGCCACTCGTTTAAATTTTGGGCGCCTGTCATCGAAGAAACCCAGCTGCGAGAGACCGCTAGCAAATATCTTAAAGCCGTCGGCTTAAAAAATAAAGCCGCTTCCATTGCCGGTGAGATCGCCTATGGCGAGCAACGCCAACTGGAAATTGCCATGGCACTGGCATTACAGCCCAAGCTAATGTTGCTAGACGAACCCATGGCAGGCATGAGCAAAGAGGAAACGGGCAACATGATTGCCCTGCTGCAAGGCTTAAAAGGAACCACTACTATCTTGTTGGTAGAACACGACATGGATGCCGTGTTTGCGTTGGCAGACACCACTTCGGTTATGGTCAATGGCCATATAATTGCCACCGGCAATACGCAAGAAATCCGTAACAACCCAGAGGTTGAGAAAGCCTACTTAGGAGAGTCGAGTTCACACCAACCCAGCTCCTTAGCCTAGCGCATGAGCTTAGTAATTGAAAACATCAACGTTTCCTATGGCAAAAGTCAGGTGCTATTTGGTTTAAGTTTAGAGGTAAAGCTTGGCAGCGTAACGACACTGCTTGGTCGCAACGGCATGGGGAAATCCACCACGGTGAATAGCATCATAGGAAACTTGACTTGTCAGAGCGGCGAAATACGTTATGCCGGCAATAAAATTAGCGGCCTCGCTCCCTATTTAGTGGCACAGAAAGGCATTGGCTTGGTTCCAGAAGGGCGTCATATCTTTCCCAATCTCAATGTGCGTGAAAACCTCATTGCCGCTTCGGCAAACTACAGTCAGTCTGCAACGCCATGGACGTTAGATAAAGTACTAGACCTATTCCCTACATTAGCCGAAAGACTCAACAACATGGGAAACCAGCTCTCTGGCGGCGAACAGCAAATGCTCTCGATTGGCCGGGCGTTGATGCTTAATCCTGAACTGTTGATTTTAGATGAAGCAACCGAAGGCCTTGCCCCATTAGTGCGACAAGAGATTTGGCAGCAGCTGAGTAAAATAAAACAAACCGGTATTTCCATCCTGCTTATCGATAAAAACCTGGATGATATTTGCCGCATTGCTGACAGTCACAACATCATTGAAAAAGGTGAAGTCGTGTGGCAAGGCGATTCAGCCGCACTGCAAAACGATACAGATTTACGCGGGCGATACTTGGGAATCTAGCGTTGAATGATGATCCTTTATTATCTTAGGTGGATCGAACGCGCTTAGCGCGGGCAACTCGCCTTCAAACAACTCAATTTCGACTAAGCAAGTATGCGCCGATGGTCCTTGGCCTAGTTTAGAGGTACCCTTATCTCGGGTTAAAACATTGGGGTTGCCGTGTTTGCATAAACTACCAATCACACCGGGCTCTAAGGGGTCGTACCACGCGCCTGTACTCATTTGCACCACTTGGGGCATGATCTCATCGCTTAGCTTTACACCGGCCAAACAAGCGCCTCTATCGTTAAATACCCGAACCACATCACCTTCCTTAAGACCTCTTTGATGAGCATCTTGCGGATGCAACATAATCGGTTCACGCTGCTTAATTTTGGCGCTGCGACTGTAGCTGCCATGATCCAACTGAGAATGTAACTTGGTTTTGGGCTGATTTGAGATCAAATGTAAAGGGTAATCGATAGTATCACCACCTAACCACTCATAGGGCTCTATCCAAACTGGATGGCCAAGGCAATCTTCATAGCCAAAACTCGCAATAGTAGATGAATAAATCTCAATTTTCCCTGTCGGCGTCGGCCTTGGATTTTTCACGGGGTCATCAATAAACTCCTTCATCATGATAATCGGTTCTTGCGGTGGTTCAGGGCGGTACCATCCCTTGGCTTTTAACTCGTCATACGTCGGCATTTCAACGCCGCGTTTAGCGGCATTCTCTCGGGTGGTTTGATATATCCAATCTAACCATTGCCCCTCATCTTTGCCTTCGGTAAACACCTCTCCCTTGCCCATTTTATAGGCAATGTCTGACAAAATATCGTAGTCGTGACGCGCCCCCTCTGGCGGCTCCGTGACTTTTTGCATCGCGATGACATAGGGGTCTCGAGGTGAGATAGCGATGTCATTTCGTTCAAGGCCCAAGGTACAGGGCAACACGATATCAGCATGCTTGGCCAAGCCATTCCAACACCACTCATGCACGATAACCGTAGCGGGCTTGCGCCACGCCTGCAACATGCGGTTAATGTCTTGATGGTGGTGAAACGGATTACCGCCCGCCCAGTAAACTATATGCGTGTCAGGGTAGGTAAATCGTTGACCGTTATAGTCATATTCTTCACCGCCGTGGAGTAATAAGTCGCTGATACGCGCGACGGGTATAGTGTCTTTTATCGGCTTTTCGCCTTGTGGCAAAGAAGCGCCAGGTATTTTAGTGCCGTGATCGCCCACACTATTGGTTGCGCTATAGCCAAAGCCAACGCCGCCACCGGGTAAGCCAATTTGCCCCAGCATCGCGGCGAGCGTAATAGCCGCCCAAAACGGTTGTTCACCATGATCTTGACGGGTTAATGACCAACTCACCGACAGCATGGTGCGGCCACTGGCCATTCTCCTTGCCAAGGCGGTGATCTCAGCGGCTTTTAAACCACTGATCTCAGCGGCCCAATTGGCGGTTTTAGGCGTCCCATCTGACTCGCCCAACAAATAAGGCAAGAACTCCTCAAAGCCATGTGTGTACTTTTCCAGAAAGGCTGGATCGTGCAGTTTTTCGCTGTACAGGACATAAGCCAAACCCAGCATGATGGCTGCGTCGGTGCTAGGCCTAGCGGCTAACCACTGGGAATCAACAAAACCTTCTAAATCCGAGCGCAGTGGGCTGATATTAATAAATTCTACGCCTGCTTCTTTGGCTGCAGTTAAATGCTCACGCTGCACATGACGGCCCACTCCGCCGGAATTGATTTGGCCGTTCTTGATAGGGATACCACCAAACGCCACCACCAAGTCGCTATTATCAATAACGGATGGCCAACTGGTGCCGTAAGCCAATAGGTCGTACAAACTGCCCATCACATGCGGCAACACCACCTCACCTGCTGCAAAACTATAAGTATCTTTTGAGGCCGTGTAGCCGCCCACACAATTCAGAAAGCGGTGAATCTGACTTTGCGCGTGATGAAAGCGCCCTGCGCTAGACCAACCGTAAGAGCCCGCAAATATGGCTTGGTTGCCGTATTGCTGTTTCACTCGGGTCAGTTCGTCCGCTACCAAACCGGTCGCACGCTCCCACGAGACTTCAACAAAAGGATCAGCACCGCGCTTTTCGTTTGCACTGCCGGGGCCAGACTCTAAATAACTTTGACGCACCATCGGCGCAGTAATTCGTGACGGCCCATCTAATACATCCAGCACCCCTGGCCCGATCGGAGACACATCATCATCCTCTTCAAACCCATGCAAGGCTTTGACCTTGCCGTTATCGGTTTCAACTCGATAAGTACCCCAGTGCATACTGGTTAAAGGATATTTACTTTGTTTAGTCACAAGCTGATTCTCAAAGGCGCGAAAGCGCGCTAATAATGTTAATGTGGAGCAAAATTAAAGAGCATTAGTATGAACAACTCGCTTCAACCAGTAATGGAGAAAAGACGAACCCTTCGTCAAGCTGCACTGATCTCTGTCACCAGCCCCTTATGGGTAAAGCCCGTTGTGAATGCGGTAATACTGCCAAGCCACGCTCAGACAACGACTACCACTTCAAATTCCGGCATACAGGTGGTTATTGATATTATTGTACCTGATATTCTCGGGCTGAAGCAGTCTCACAAAGACTAAGCCGGAATCAAGTTTTACGGGTGACCAATCTCAAAATTGTTACCACCATGGATGTCTTTACCTCTCACTAAAAATAGCGCCCTATCACCGTAACCATGCGCTGCATGCTTCTTACCCATTTCAGTGCCTAACGCGTGATCATACAAACTACTGGCTGGCATTAACCTAACCACCATCGCCGCGCGGCGTCGATTGGTATTATTGGCGTAAGAGCCGTGAATCATATAGACGTCATGATACGACACTTGGCCTGCGTCGATAATTAAATTCTCCGCCGTCGACTCATCAAAGTACTCATCATCGGTGACCAAGTTGATAGTCAACTCTTCGCCCTCCACCCACGAATGGGAAAATGTTTGCCGCGCTTTGTGCGAACCAGGAATAAAGCGCATCGGTCCATTATCGAGTGACACGTCATCCAACGGAATCCAAATGGTCATGGTTTCTAATGGACGTATTGGGTAATAGTCGCCATCTTGATGCCAGGGCGTTTCTTTACCGCCGTTAGCTGGTTTGCCAAATAGCGTGGTGCCCCACAAAATAATGTCTTCGCCAATGAGGTCTGCAGCCATATCCAACAAGGGTCTATAGGTCGCAAACTCTAGCCATTCCTTATTGCCGATCAAGCCTTGAGAGCTGCCGGTTTCGAGATGCGGCGCCAGCATGAAGTCAGCGCTAATATGCGAGTTATTCGCAATTAGGCGAGCGTATGCCTCTCGCATTTCAACAAGAAAATCGTCAGGTAAGCGAAAGTCGGGTACCACGTACCCATGCTCCTGATAGCGTTGAATTTCTTCTGACTTAAGCATCATTCAACTAACTTAGCTCCTATTCCGCGTTCACATCAACCACTACGCGCCCTTTGACCCCGCCAGCAAGAATCGACTTGCCCAAGTCAGGCAATTCAGACAATGTTGCTTCAGTAATCATTGACCGTAATTTTTCCATCGGCAAATCTTTGGCCACGCGCGCCCAGGTTTCTACGCGCGCCTCATAAGACTGCGTCACCGAGTCTATGCCAAGTAAATTGATGCCGCGAAGTAAGAATGGCATCACCGACATCGGTACGTCGGTTCCCCCGACTAATCCCACCGCCGCAATGGAGCTACGTGACTTCATCTGACCAATAATCCGGGCCAACATCTCGCCGCCCACAGAGTCGATACACCCCGCCCATTTTTCTGATTCAAGGGGACGCTCGCTTTTGGTGTTTATTTCAGCGCGGGCGATAAACTCACTGGCACCCAAACTAGATAAATATCCTTCAGTTTCTGGTCGTCCTGAAACGGCGGCCACCTTGTAACCCAAGTTAGCCAGTATCGCTATGGCATTAGATCCCACACCGCCCGAGGCACCCGTCACCAACACAGGGTCGTCAGAAGGAGAGAGGCCATGACACTCTAGCGCGATAATAGACTGCATCGCGGTAAATCCCGCAGTGCCTACTGCCATCGCGTCATACGTAGTCAGACCATCAGGTAACGGCACCAGCCAATCGGCATTAACCTTGGCTTTCTGCGAGTAACCGCCCCACCAAGCTTCACCGACGCGCCAGCCAGTCAATATCACTTTGTCTCCCGTTTTATAGCGATCATCTTCTGAAGATTCAACGGTACCAGCGAAATCAACGCCAGGCACATGGGGATAATTACGCACCAAGCCTTGGCTATTACCCAGACACAAACCATCTTTATAATTGAGCGTGCTGTATTCAACCGCAATGGTGACGTTGCCGTCGGGTAACTGTGATTCTTCCAACGTTTGCACGCCAGCTGTGATTTTTTTGTCTTCGCTTCTTTCTACCACTACCGCTTTAAAACTCATAGTTACATCTCGGTTAAAACTGTTTAATTAGACGGCAATTTTAGCACCGCAATTAGGCTGTATGCATTTCTTTGTATGTAGCGAATCAGATTCACCTATCTGATCGAAGCGCTTATGTGAAAGTGGCAGAGCAGGTATTGGGCGCTTGACAAACGAGCGTTTGTGAACTGAGTGTATAAAACTTGCCTTGGGTGCTTTATACCAAGCAGCGGGCATAGCGAGGCAATCATATGATGCTCGACTTACCTTTGAGGTTTCGTCTGCTATCGGTCTCTTGTATACTCAAAGCTGACAATCGAACATATTTTTTTATTTAGAAAAACGCTTCGAAGCGGTCATTCACTGAGACTGAAGTAGTTAATATGCTTCGCTAATTGGATGCAGCTGAATTACGCCGTTATTTCATCAAGCTTTCGCTAAATTAATTGTAACGAAGACGAAGCAGTAGTCCAATAAATATGAGAAAACTGGAACGATTATTCAAAGTATATTTTACACGGGCCAAAGGATGAATTCGTAAGGCATTCATGCATATGAAGGCCATATTGATACGCTCGTATTATTGAACAGACAGTGCGATTCTTAAAAAGAGATAGACGAAATAAGAAACCTCTGACTATGGTTAATCGATATAATTAAGTTTTATGAGGTTCCCACCATTATTCTCTTTCATAATTGGAGCAAAAAATGGGAGTGTGTAAAACCATAACTCTTGCGGTTACACAATATTTTTGCCTTTCCCGCATTCGAAGCTGTTGAAATAACGTTATGGGACCCGTACTAGCGTCCGGGTTGCCAGTGAATGTGAAATTTCACTATGCGATGCATTCAGGTCGTCACCTGAAGTGAAGAAAATCAGCTCGTCACACATGGATGCATAAAGTTTCTGATTCAAGTCCCTCATTTCCTGGTCAGCTGATATGCCATAGATATACTTGCCTTTAGCGCGCGCATAGCCGCATTCAAAGCCTGTCCAGGTTCCGTTTTCTATACCATCGAGTATAACGATAACAATATCAGAATTATCCAGTTCTTCCTGGTAGCACTGCTGTATGTCTCTGGGTGTAAGCTTATCTTCGTCCATATTCAGATCAAGCTGAGGAATGCTGACTTCAATGTAGGGATTCGCATCGGTAATCGCTTCACGTAGCGCTAGGTTCCAGACTTTGGAGGCCTGCGAGGTGTTATAGGCAGCAAGATAAGCCCTTATAGCCTGATGGGCCCCCATTTTTACGTTCTCTGTAATGGTTTCTGGCTGGGGGATTATTTCTTTCTGAGCAGCGATCTGCAATGCGTCCTCCAGCAAAACATCTCCAGTCATCAGCGCATGGCTTATGATCGCGCCATTGACATTAGGTAAAAAGCGTAGCCGCGAGATATCGTCCAGAGTCATTACCGTGCCGCTGGAGTAAACTGGGATTGATACGTCGTAACTTAGTTGCTCGGTTAACGCCAGTTCCTCCAGAAATCCACCATCCATATACTCGGTTGCCTTATGAATCACGCCTGCGACCCCGGATACCAGAAGTTCCCGCATAATATCTTCCTGCTTAAACGCTGTTTGCGTTTTCCAATCGTTGATAACGACATTACCATTACGCGTAGCCAGATGAACAATTATCCCTCCGGGATGGTGATTTGCCGCTTCTATCACCAAAGGAGCATTGGTGATCGCAACAGTTCCAAGCACAACACGCGCGGCCCCAGAATCGAACCAGTCGTTGATCTGATTAAGAGTCTTGATTCCTCCAAATACCTGTATCGGTATATCAGTTTCAGTAATCATCGTCTTTATCAGCTCCTCGTTATTTGTTTGTTTCGAGCGAGCGGCATCGATGTCGGCTATCTGAATCATTTTAGGGCCGGCATCGACAAATTTTTTCAATACCTCCATCGGTAAAATATCGTGAATTACATCTTTACCTTGACTGGCGGTACGCGTGATGACTTTACCACCTAGGATCTGGATTTCGGGAATAATTAACATATTTTATAATCTCTGGGTATAAGAACAATAGCTGATATGTGGCACTTAGCGCCTAAACATAGTAAAGCAGCCTGTGGCTACTTAATTCGATGTTTTGTGGGAAGAATTGGGATTCAGAGTAACTGGTTGGCCATTATTTGGTCTGGCCACGACGCAGGTGGGAAATTGCTTTTTGTGTAGTATCTAATATATCCGTTGCAACTAGGAGCTGCGTAGTTTGTATTATAGCCTCTTTCGACCAACAGAGCAAAAGCCACAGATTCGACTACTGTACATGGCACCGATCACTGAAGGACTCTTATCCGAGTTAGGCAAGGCCAATAAGTTAGATTACTTGGGAAAACTTAACCTATAAATGAATGGCTGATAATTGGTGATCCTACCAAATTCGATTTTTTTGTTTAACACCTCTTCAGAGCCAACAAGCGTCCGTTCGTTGACTTTTCAATCAGGCGAAACCTTACTCTTCCGAGATAGTCGCCCAATTTAGGCACTCTCGAGGCTTTATCAAAAGCGGATACTCGTTTTTTATCAAAAGGTAAGATTAGATCCTGTGGTGCCTTTGTTCTAATGGGCCTGTAACTGATCCAGTTTTTCAAGAGCAACGCCTTTAAAGAATTATGGTGATGCTGATGCAAGTGTGATTCTATAAAACATCGAAGCCATTAATAAAGCTAGTAAGGTTCGCGTCCAACTCATCTGATAGATAACCACCTTCCTGAACCAGTAGTGTTGGTAACCCGAGTTTGCCTATGGCTTTACCAATACGCCCAAAACCCTCCATCGTGATCGCAAAACCTTTGAAGGGATCACTTTCAGAAGCATCGAGCCCCAGCGCGATAATAAGCACGTCAGAACAACAGGGAAGAACAATAGGGGACAGACCAGAATGGCGCTAAGTTAAGCCCCTTCAGCACGATAACTGCCGCGGTGCGGGCATTCCTTCATTTCGGCTCTTAAAACAATAGGGGACAGACCACGATTAATTAGGGTGAAGGGTTCGAAAAACAAAGGGGACAGATTTATTTTATCGCAAAAACAGGGTGTGCAACATTCAACACCGCCTTTCATATAAATAACGTAGCGCTTCATGATGCCCGTAAAATCTATGGCCCTTTGCGCTAAAGCAAGGTTTTCAGATTAAATAAATCTGTCCCCTTTTAGTTTGCTCGGTGCTTGAATTTCAAATGGATTGCCGCGCTTCGCCCGCAATGACGAGTTGAAGTTAGATATAGGTGCTGAGCTGCAAGCAGGGGAGTTATCTATGTTAATTGCGCATGCCGCTTGCGGCGAGCAGTTTCTAGTAATCCGCGTTAGAAATGAATGGCCGAGAGTACGATTTACTAAGCGGAATCAAGCGAGGACTGTTTGAGCACGTGAGTGCGAGTTCCGCAGCGCCGCTTAGTCAATCTTAATATCGGGAACCGGCAAGGCCATCATTTTCGGTGTGTTTTTGGGTTCGTTTTTGCACAAACAAAAAGGAATAAGCCCGCCACGGCAGTGGCAATGCTAGCTAGAACAACCAGCTCAAAACCTGTAGTAACGATAAAACTTAACCGAGCAATCGCGAAAGCTACACTCGCTCATTAATCAAAGCAATAATCTCCACCAATCCTTCATCCTCAGGCACTAAAACCCCATTCATCCAATCAACAATATCCGGATCAGACTGTTCTAACAGCAATGCAAATTGCGACTGCTGCTGCGGAGCCAATTCAGCGAAGTGGGTATTTAAAAACCCCTGCAAAATAGAGTCTAACTCTTTGGTTCCGCGCCTAGCCCGCCAAGCTAACTTATTTAAGTTATGTTCACTCGACATCGCTTAACAGCAAGAACGAGCTACTTTCGCTCAATGAGTTTTTGCTTTATTTTCGCGATGGCTTTACCCGGATTCAGACCCTTAGGGCACGTATTCGCGCAGTTCAAAATGGTGTGACAACGGTAAACTTTAAAGGCGTCATCCAATTCGTCCAAACGCTCGCCGGTTGATTCATCTCGGCTATCGGCTATCCAACGATAGGCTTGTAATAAGGTGGCTGGGCCCAAGTAACGGTCACCATTCCACCAATAACTGGGGCATGACGTGGTGCAACAGGCGCACAAAATACATTCGTACAAGCCATCTAGTTCTTTGCGGTCTTCCTTAGATTGCAGGCGCTCTCTATCTGGCGGCGTAGCTGACTGCGTTTGCATCCAAGGTTTAATCGACGCGTACTGCGCGTAAAAGTGCGTTAAATCAGTAACCAAATCACGTACCACTTCTTGGTGCGGCAATGGATAGATATTGATCTCTCCTTTCACGTCATCCATTGATTTGGTGCAGGCCAGGGTATTGGTGCCGTCTATGTTCATCGCACAAGAACCACAGATGCCTTCTCTGCATGAGCGCCTAAAGGCCAAGGTTGAATCGACTTCGTCTTTTATATAGAGCAAGGCATCTAGCACCATCGGGCCACACAAACTCGTATCGATTTCGTATTTATCGATAGTGGGTCCTGCGTCATTTTCAGCATCGGGCGAATAACGGTATACGTTAACCACTCGCAGTTTGCCACTTGCGTCGCCTTTTGCCGCAGAGGGCCCAGTGTGTGTGTTGCCTTGCTTAACGATTGAATTTGCAGGTAATTTAAATTGGGCCATAACTAATAGGTTTGATTTTTGCCTTAGGTTAAATGTTCGGTATTGCTGTGACTAGTAAACTCGCGGCTTAGGCGGAATATAGTCAATCTCGTCGGTTAAGGTGTAGTTGTGCACCGGACGATATTCAAAGCTCACTTTTTGCCCTGTTTTATCCAAACTGGCCAAAGTGTGCTTCATCCAGTTTTCATCATCTCTATCTGGGCAATCATCACGTGCATGGGCACCGCGGCTTTCAGCGCGATTAAGTGCACTGTGAATGGACACCGTGGCTTGGCCTAATAGATTCTCTAACTCCATGGTTTCTACCAAATCGGTATTCCATGCCATGCTTCTGTCAGAGACTTTAACATCGTCAAAACGAGCAACCACTTTGGAGAGCTTTTCTTTGCCTTCTGCCATGATTTCTTCCGTTCTAAATACGGCACAATGCGACTGCATGGTCTTTTGCATGTCTTGACGAATATGCCCCGTAGACTCGCTACCATTGGCATAACGTAAAGTATCTAAACGTTGTATTGCCTCGTCACCGGAACCCGGTTTTAACTGAACTCGACCTGCCCCAGGCTTAATCAACTCTGCGGCTCTATTCGCCGCGGCGCGGCCAAAGACCACTAAATCTAATAGAGAATTCGAGCCTAAACGGTTTGCCCCGTGCACGGAAACGCAGGCGGCTTCGCCGATGGCCATCAGGCCTGCCACGACTGCATCTGGATTGCCGTCAACGAGATTAACGACTTCGCCGTGTACATTGGTGGGTATGCCGCCCATGTTGTAATGCACCGTGGGCAGTACTGGAATGGGCTCTTTGGTTACATCAACATTGGCGAAGATGCGCGCCGACTCGGCAATACCGGGTAAGCGCTCTTGAATGATTTCTGGACCCAAATGCTCTAAGTGCAAATTGATATGGTCTGATTCAGCGCCCACTCCGCGACCTTCATTAATCTCGATGGTCATTGCGCGGCTAACGACATCACGCGAAGCCAGATCTTTGGCGTTAGGGGCATAACGTTCCATAAAGCGTTCACCGGTTTGATTGGTTAAATACCCCCCTTCACCGCGAACGCCTTCGGTAATTAATACCCCAGCGCCGTATATGCCGGTTGGATGGAATTGAATGAATTCCATGTCTTGTAGCGGCAAGCCTGCGCGCAGCACCATGGCGTTGCCATCGCCTGTACAAGTGTGCGCTGAAGTACATGAGAAGAATGAGCGGCCGTAACCGCCTGTTGCTAACACCACTTGTTTAGCAGCAAAGCGGTGCAAGGTGCCTTCATTCAGATCCCACGCCATTACGCCCCGGCACTCACCTTCTTCAAAGATAAGGTCGATTGCAAAGTACTCGACGTAAAATTCTGCGTGGTGCTTTAGGGCTTGCTGATAAAGCGTATGCAATATGGCGTGCCCTGTTCTATCGGCGGCTGCGCAGGTTCGTTGTGCACGGCCTTCACCAAAGTGCGTGGTCATGCCGCCAAAAGCGCGCTGGTATATTTTACCTTCGTCAGTACGTGAAAATGGCACACCGTAATGCTCTAGTTCCAACACCGCATCCGCCGCGTCTTTGCACATGAATTCGATGGCGTCTTGGTCGCCTAACCAGTCTGACCCCTTTACGGTGTCATACATATGCCAGCGCCAATCGTCTTCACCGACATTGCCCAAAGCGGCACTGATACCGCCTTGCGCCGCCACAGTGTGGCTACGGGTCGGGAAAACTTTAGTTACACAGGCGGTAGTTAAGCCTTTAGCTGCCATGCCCAAGGTTGCCCGTAAACCAGCCCCCCCTGCTCCCACCACCACTACATCGTATTGGTGGTCGATAACTTTATAAGAATCGAGTTTCATAAATCGGGTTTATAGCGCAATGCGCAAAATCGAGAATACTGCTAGCGTACCTGCTAACAACATAAGTGCTCTCATTAAAAAGATGAATGCTATGCGCCAACCGTGATGCGAAACATAATCTTCCAGCACCACTTGAAGACCTAGTTGCGAGTGATACAGCGCAACGGTAACAAACAAAGCCAAAGTGGATGAGACGTAAAACTCGCTAACCCAAGCTTTGGCGGCTGCCAAGTCCATGGACATGGCATGTAATAAACAAAATATGACAACCAAGGTTAACGGTACCAGCAACACGGCGCTGACACGTTGTACCCACCAGTGATGACTACCTTCACCCGATGCACCTAGGCCTTCAGCATTCTTTAAACTTGATCTCATGATTGCATCCCCAGCATTGCCCATGTAGCAATAGTCAAAATAACCGTCGCAGCCAGCACTATCAGACCTGAACGACGAACTTGGTCCATCTCCAATCCGATGCCCGCATCCCAGAACAAATGGCGTATGCCATTACATAAGTGATAAAACAAACTGGCTGACCAAGCAACTAGGAACACTTTAGCCAAGGTTGATTGCAATAAGTTCAACAAACCAGCATCAGATTGCGCCAAAGCGACCAGCCAAAGCACCACAAACAAAACCCCTACTGAAGCCACCACACCGGTAATACGGTGCAGTATTGACAATACTGAGGTAATTTGGGGCTTATAAATTTGAAGATGAGGCGATAATGGCCTCTTTTTTCTAACGTCAGTCGCTGACATAAATCAAATTGGGTGAATTAATTTAGTAATGCGGGTATCTTAACGCCTTAGGCAAAAGTTAAAAAGGACCATTTCCAAATCAGCGATTGTATTTCACTTCTAAATTAGGGGAAAAGTTGATAAAAGTGTTACAGAAAATTAACCGCATTATTTTCCGCTAAGTAACCTATTCGATCTATAATCTGTTTGGTGAAGAACACTAAAATGAACCAACAATCGCGATATAGACACATGAAGACAGTTAGGAATTGGGCATTACATTCTTGCTTGACGGCCTGCTTGGCAATCGTAGTACTGCCTCCCACTTTGTGGGCCAATGAAACCCCAGAGGAAGAGGCTGCCGAACGTCATGGACATGAAATTCGGCTGATCAATCGCTATCTTGAGCGCTTCCATTATCGAGACTTCAAACTGGATGATGAGTTTTCAGTTGAACTAACTAGCAACTATATCGACAACCTCGACCCAGCCAAGCTGTTCTTTACTCAATCGGATATCAGCGAGTTTTCCAAAATTGATCATTATTTCGACGATTACATTCGCTCTGGTGATACTCAAGCAGCGAGTCAAATTTTCGAGATATATCGAGAGAGAGTTAATCAGAGAATTGACTACGCCTTACAGCGCATTGAGCACACATTCAATTTTAAGTTAATTGAAAGTTACCAAACCGACAGAAAAGATGAACTCTGGGTTAGCAATGTCCCAGCACTGAATACCCTTTGGCGTAAGCGCATTAAGAACGATTTACTCGATTTAACCCTTTCAGGGGATACCCAAGAAGAAGCCAAAGAGAAGTTGATCAAGCGCTATGGAAACATACAACGCAGAACCAGCCAAATAACTGACAACGAAATTTTCCAACTGTTTGCGAATGCGTACGCCACCAGTATCGAGCCGCATACCAGTTATTTTTCACCGCGCGCCAGTGAAGAGTTCAATATTCACATGCGTTTATCGTTACAGGGTATTGGCGCAGTACTGAGACTAGAGGACGAAATCACTGAAGTGATTCGGGTGGTACCTGGTGGGCCTGCCGATCAATCTGGGCAAATTCACCCAAAAGACAAAATAATAGGTGTGGCCCAAGGTGAAGATGGCGTTTATGAAGATATTATCGGGTGGCGCTTGTCTGATGTAGTGGACAAAATTCGAGGCGAGAAAGGCACCAAAGTTAAACTATCTATTCAATCGGATGAGATGGGTGTTGATGCTGAACCAAAAGATGTCGTTATTACCCGAGACAATATAAAGCTAGAAAGCCAAGCCGCTAAGAAGGACATCATTGAAGTTGAAACACAAGCAGGAACGTCGAAACTGGGCGTGATTACTCTGCCTTCTTTTTACATCGACTTCCAAGCCCGTTCGGACGGCGCTGAAAATTATCGTAGCACTACGCGCGACGTGGCTAAGTTACTGGAGGAAATGCAACAAGATCAAGTAGATGGCTTGGTGATAGACCTACGCGGCAACGGCGGTGGTTCTCTTGAGGAGGTAATCACTCTAACGGGGTTGTTCATTGACCATGGGCCCGTGGTACAAGTTCGCAACAAAGATGGCCGAATTACGACTCACCGAGACCATCAAAAAGGCACTTCATACAACGGACCCTTGGCCGTGATGGTGGACAGACAATCAGCCTCAGCCTCAGAGATTTTTGCGGGCGCGATTCAAGACTACAACCGTGGTTTGATTATTGGCGAGCCTACCTTCGGCAAAGGCACTGTGCAAAACGTATTGCCGCTGAACTTATATGCAGGCGAACAATACAAGGATAAACTAGGTCAAATCAAAATCACCATTGCGCAGTTCTTTCGGGTAAATGGCGACAGCACACAACACCGCGGCGTTATCCCAGACATTGGTTGGCCATTGCCGTACTCTCAAGATGATTTTGGCGAAAGCGCCTATGACAATGCACTGCCTTGGGCAAACATTCGCGAATCTGATTATCTAAAAACTGATGGCGTTAACAGCATGGCCTTGGACGAGGTAGAGAGCTTGCACAATGCACGAATTAAAAACGACTCTGAGTTTTTAGCTTCCCTCAAGAAACTAGAAGTTCTCACGCTATATAGAAAGGAAACACGGCTTTCACTCAACCTTGAAACGCGTTCCAGCAAACGCGAGCAAATTAATTTGGCATTATTAGAAACAGAAAACCAGATTCGCCTCGCCGAAGGATTAGAAGCGTTTGACACCTATGCCCAATTGCGTGACGCCGCTAAGAGCGAAGAGGACAACTCCGAACAAGACAGCGAATTCTCTGCAGATGTTTTCTTATCGGAAGCGGGAAAGATACTGAATGACTATCGACATTCTGTTTCTAGCAGTACCGCCGTAAAACAATCTGAAGCGGCCGTAGATCCAGCGATCTAACACGTTTATTGGGCCACATCTGCCAACCTTTCTCCTTGTTTAAAAACTTGGCGGGAAGCATCTTGCACCTTGATATATGGCGGTGCGAGGGTACAATACCCAATTCGAATTAATAGAGCGTCGCAGAATACAATAGCTGCCAAACTTAATGAGCAAATACATGAAAAAGGCATTCTCAATATTATTATGTTCGGTGGTTTTTTGGACAAGCCCTGTTCTCGCTCAAGAGTCCGTCAAAGCTTACGATTTAGCTGCGAAGTCTTACCAAATGCAAAACTACGCAGTGGCTGAAAAAATCTGGTCAAGCTTGTCACTCGATGGCAATGCCAACGCCCAATATGCCTTGGCCATTATGCATCTGAAAAAAGAAGCACTGGACTCTAGCGACAAAGCCGCGTTCGACTTACTTAAACGTGCTTCTGCACAACAACATGTCGTGGCCATGTTTAACCTAGGCGTCGCTTATTGGGAAGGCACTGGCACCGAGGTCAATCAGGGCAAGGCACTCAACTGGTGGGAAATAGCCGCTCAAAAGCAAGACAGCGGCGCTCAATACAATTTAGGCCTCGCCTATTATATTGGCGCCGGCCGCGATGAAAACCCCGACAAAGCCTACTATTGGGTAAAACAAGCGGCAGAAAATGGCCACCCTCAAGCCCCTGCTTTGCTAACATCGATGACTGCGCCTAGCGAAATAAGCAGTGCAGAGAAAGTGTCGACAGCTAAAACCTCCAAAGTGGTAGTGGAAACCAGCGAGATGGTGGTGAGTGCACCTAAAAAAGAAGCCAAAAAGGAAGTGGTAATAGAAATGCAAGTTGAACCCAGTGCAACTGAGGCCGCCGAAGAGAGTACGGCATCAAATACCATTGCAACGACCGTAAGCACTACGGCGACGGACACAGAAACGGCGCCGATCTCAGAAACTACCCCTTCATTACCAAAAGCCAGTTCCTTTCGCACCATCAACACCATTACGCAACTTCACAGTCAGGCTGACAACAACTCACCAGCGGTGTCCACATTGAGACCTGGCACTTTAATTCAGAAAATTGAAACACTCGGAGACTGGACTAAAGTTCAAACGCCTAAAGGTGCTGTGGCATGGGTGTATGAAACTTTTGTAATAAGCGGCGACCACGGCCGAGGCAGAATTATCGGCACCAACGTGAACGTCCGCCCTACCCCTTCAACAAATAACGCTACCTCCGCGCCTATTTCCCGTCTATATGACGGAGACCGGGTTCAGGTATTGCTAACCCGCTCGCCTTGGGTTCAAATCAGAGCGGCGCGACCTATTCCTGCTTGGATATTAACCAAGCAAATCGAGGAGTATGTGAGTGTTATTGAAGAACGAAAACAAGCCTGGCTTAAGCAGAGCAAATAATCAACGCCGTTTAAATTATCTAAGGGTACATTGTTCGTGAAATCTTCAATTTCTGTATTAGTTTCGCTGGCTCTGCTATATAGCAGCGCAACTTATAGCGCATCTATCAGCACTGCTAAGTCTTTCTACAATAAGGGCGACTTAACCAGTGCACTTGAAGAAGTCAGTCAAGTATTAAAAGGCCAACAAACAAACCCTGATGCACTTTTCCTAAAGGCACAGTTGCAAAATAAAATCGGTTCAAAAGATAAAGCAATCAGCACCTACCAACTCCTCATTGAGCACCACCCTACACAGCTAGAAGCCTACAACAATTTAGCAGCGATCTTCGCACAGCGCGACAATCTGCAAGCGGCAAGTGAAGTGCTTGAAAAAGCAATGCGTGTTGATCCCGTTTATGCCACTATTTATAACAACTTAAGGGCAGTATATTGGGATATGTCGAGAAGGCATGTAAGAGCAGCTCTCAAGCTTAAATCAGCAAGCAGTGCAACAACGTTTGCGAAAATCAGCAGTCCACTCCCTAATACCACTACTAGCGGTGATATTCAAACTGCAGCACTGGTTGAACCGATCCGTGGAAAAGAGATAAATAATGAGCATGAAGCGCAGGTAGCAGCAGCACTAACACCAGCAAAAAAAGTTGAACCTAAGCCAGAGCCAAAACCGACACCCGAATTAAGTGATGAGCAGCAAGTAGCTGAGACGATAAATGACTGGTCAAAAGCATGGTCTGATCGCAACGCACTTAAGTATGTAGCGGCTTACACCTCGACATATCGACCTACCCACAAGAAGCGCAGCGAATGGGTTACGGGGAGGAGATGGAATTTCAAATCTAAGAAATTTATCAAAATTAAAATAGACCAACTACAGATTGTGAAATCAAGTGAAACTTATGTCGCCAAGTTTCGTCAAAGCTACCAATCTGACCTTTGCAAGGATAAAGTTTTGAAAGAGCTTAATTTAACCAAGCAAAATGGCACGTGGAAAATCAGCAAAGAAACCACACTAAAAGCCCTATAAGTTTGCCTATGCCAAATAGTCTGTCTAACTGTGAACCACATAAAATAAGTTCGCACTTTAGCCCCTGGATCAATTATTTTGTAGGATTAATGCTGTTAATCAGCCCGCTGTCCTTTGCTTCATCTGGCGCTTATGAAACCAGGCTCATCGAGTCTTTATCAAGTTATCAACAAGGAGGAGACAAAAGCACAGAAGCCATGCTGAGACAATACATCGTAGATTACCCAAATAGCCAATCTGCTCATTTGATGTTAGCCGATTTGCTGGCATCCCGTAGCGGATTAGTTGCACCTGACGATCAGTATAAAAAGAGCATTGCCTCCAACATAACCAATAAGCAGCTAGATGGCTTACGTGATGAGCTAAACCTAAGATGGAATCAGCTGACCGAGTTTAATCCGGCCAAACAAGGCTTGGTTCCTGCATCAATTTTGAAGTTAGATAAGCAACACCGCACTGCCTTGTTCGTGGACACGAAGGCGGCTAGGCTATACGTTTTCAATAACAACAATGGTTCGCTAGAACACGTAAATGATTACTACATTACTATCGGTTTACAAGGCACGCATAAACAAATTGAAGGAGATGAAAAAACACCCATTGGTGTCTATCATGTCACCTCGTTTATTCCCGATGAAGAGTTACCCCCGTTATACGGAACCGGCGCGTTCCCCATTAATTACCCCAATATAATAGACAAACGCCATAAACGAACGGGGTATGGAATTTGGATTCATGGAACCCACCCAGAATCGTTCAATCGAGTACCTTATGCTAGCAATGGCTGCGTGGCCTTAAGCAACCCCGAATTCACCGCTTTAAGGTCTCTCGTCGATCCAGGGCTCAGAACGCCCGTGGTGATTTCTGATGACGTTGATTGGATTGCACCGTCAAACGATACACAAGCAACTGAGATATTAAAGCGAACACTGTTTTCTTGGCAAACCGGTTGGGAAAGCTTAGACACCGACAAATATTTGAACCATTATTCTAAGACGAAATTTAAGTCCCAGGGTGGTCACAATTACCGGAAATGGGCGACTCAAAAAAGACAAGTTGGCAAAAATAAAACCCGTGTTGACATCGGCTTGACCAACATCAGTCTATTTACCTACCCATCAGAGAAAGACATGGTCGTTGTCGATTTCAATCAACACTACCAAAGTAACAATTTTGAATCTGAAAGCTCCAAGCGTCAATATTGGCAGAAAGATCAAACAGGCGATTGGAAAATTATATACGAGGGTAAACCTCGATGAAGTCCATTCTCTTCATCAGCCCGCAACCTTACTTTCAATGGCGGGGGTCTCCCATAAGGGTGCGCTTTGTTTTGCAGGCCTTCAGTGAACTGGGCTACCAAGTAGATCTCCTTACTCTGCCTTTTGGCGAAGACACGGATATACCTAACGTTAACATTACGCGCGTTGCTAACATTTATCGCGCAAAAAATGTGCCCATTGGCCCATCGCTGATGAAGGCGTTGTTTGATGTTCTCATCATTATCAAAGCCATCGGCATGCTACGCAAAAAGCGCTACGACGTCATACACGGCATTGAAGAAGGCGGTTTTATCGCATTGATACTGGGGAAGCTATTTGGTTGTAAGACCGTATTTGAAAAACATTCAGATCCTTCTTCGCATAAAAAGGGTTTAGTACGCAACTTGGTTTTATCGCTCTATGCTGGCATGGAGAAGTTTACCATTCGAAGGGTCAACCTAATTATAGGCACCGGCCAAGGTTTGGCTGATCAAGCTAATCATTTGAATCCAAAAGGCGAAGTAAGAGCCATATTTGATATCCCCTCTTCCTTGGTTGAGGCCACCGCCGCACAAGCCCAGAAACAGCGTGACATCATTTCCCAAGAGCCCGGCGAATCTTTGGCTTGTTTCGTCGGTTCTTTTGCAGTCTACCAAGGCATCGACCTATTGTTTAAAGCGATTCCTCTGGTAGTGAAGAAACGGCCTAAAGTGCGATTTGTCATTATCGGAGGCAACGACGAAGAAATTTCAGCGCGCAGACAACCCCTTGTCAAACTTGGCATAGACCAAAATGTTAGCTTCCTAGGGAAAATTTCCCCCGATGACTTACCCGTCCATCTAAAGGCCATGGATATACTGTTAGCTCCACGTCACTCTGGCGTGAATACGCCGCTAAAGGTTCTCGATTATTTTAAAGCCGCGAAACCAATTGTCGCCACCGATGTTCCTTCTAATCGCTTGATTTTAAGTGACGCCACTGCCGTATTTGCCGACGTTACTCCCCAAGCATACTGCGACAAAATTGTGCAGTTGGTTGATGATCCGATTTTTTGTAAACAAATGGGCGATAACGGTCACACGCTATACAAAGAAAAATATAATTTTCTCTCATTCAAATCATTGATTGAAAAAGCCTACTCGCACTTAATTTAAGTTATCCATGCAAGCTATTTTAGATACCCATTTACATCTTTACCCAGAATACGATATTGAAAAGGCCTTTGTGCAATTTCAAATCAAAGCTCAAACAGCATTAAAAGGAACACTTAAAGTCGTGTGCTTAGCTGAGCGTCATGACTGTCATTACTTTCATTCCCTACATCAAGCGGACCTAGTTTTGCCAAATTACACCATAGAAAACGTTTCTGAAAAAGAAATAAAGCTGACTCACATACAAAGCGGTGATGCCTTCCACTTAGTTGCGGGCAGACAAGTGATATCGTCTGAGAACATTGAAGTGCTGGCCCTCAGCTGTCAGCAGGACATTGAAGACGGTCACCCTGCAAAAGATATTATCAAACTTTGTCAACAAGCAGGCGGTGTCGCAGTAGTTGCTTGGTCTCCTGGAAAATGGTTCGCCAAACGCGGCAAAGTCGTCCAAGCTTTGTTAGATAGTCACTCGCCATCTGATTTCATGCTTGGTGATACCACATTGCGCCCTTTCGGTTGGGGCGTCCCTTGGTTAATGCGTAAAGCGATGAAAAAAGGCTATCCGGTTATTGCGGGCTCAGATCCTTTGCCTTTTATCGGTGAAGAAAAATGGTTCGGCGCTTATTGTAGTCACGTTACCAGCACCGACACTCTAAATGCGACTGAATTATTGCAGTTTATGCAAACCCAGCATTCGAACACCAAAATTATTAATAAAGGTAAACGCAGTAATATTGTCAGCTTATTACAACGACTGCGTAATAACGCAAAGAGTAAGGTAAAAAAACCAGTATAAAGGCAACAGTCAGTTCATACTAAAGCGACTAAATTTGCTTGCTCACGCTAGGGTTGCTACACTCCCAAGCCACTTAAATCAAAGACCTAGCTTACCAGCCTAATGTCCATTTTTCGATCCGCGCTCCTCGGTTTGTACGTGCTAATCGCGTCGCTTAATAGTCATGCTATCACCCCTCTATTCGATGGCGACTTTGAAAGCGGTACTTTACAAGGGTGGAACCCCAGTGCAGGCGCGGTTGTGGCTACGCGAGGCACTTGTTTTTCAGGCGGTGATACCACACAAATTCGCGTTCGTGGTCAATACGCCGGCATGCTCAGATCTAACGAAAATGCATTGGGTTCTTTTACCTCTAAGCCTTTTGTTGCCGGCACCGGGATCACTTTTCTCAGCCTAAGTGAGTTGATAGGTAAACAACAAGCAGTCAATCCTTTTGCACTCAATGTCAGCATTCTAGATGGAGCTGCAAATATTTTAAGCACGCAGCCCCTTGCTACCGCCATGCTAGCTCTGTCAGAAGGCTGCCCAAGCAGTAAACGAGACCACAGTTTTAGCACGCATTTTATTAGTACAAGAGAACACCAAGGGAAACAGATTAAAGTTCGATTTACACACCATGCCGAGTTGGCTAAAACTGGTGCTTTCACACTTATAGATACAGTGGGTATTGTGAATTCGAAGGTGCCACTATTTCATAGTTCACCAAAGGCACGAGCTGGCATCGCTCAAAACTCCGGAGTGGTTTCACTTGTCGCTGGGCTGCCCAATGGTGAACTAAGTCAAACCAATGGCTGGCAATATAGCTGGTTTATTGATGGTGAAACCAGTGAGCGACCTTTTTATAACCCCTGTGTTAATGATCTAGCAGCCGGTGAGTACACCAGCACACTCTATGTTAACGATAACGCCAATAACCGACTGGTCACCGATACTTTTAACTTTATCGTACCCGATTCAGTTGATAGCGATGTAGACGTGTCCGCTTCAGACGATAGCGAAGCCGAAACGCTTGAAACGACGCTTAATCCAATCGCAATCACCACTTCTGCGACAGTAACCGATCTCACTGAAGTTAGCCGTTGTGACACAACACACCCCACTGATTTAGTTGAGGCCCCCATCGAGCCTGGCGATTCTGAAAGTATCCCCACGATAGACACGTTGATCACCAACACACCTTTTACTGCTGATACAGCGAGTTCGATATTCAGCAGTGTGGCACTCACATCAAGTACAACCGATAATTTGTCAAAGGCGGTTATTGAACTTGATAACACTCAACTCGGAGATGAACTCCTAGCGCTAGCGGACAACGGAACAAATGGCCTAAGCAAAAGCAGTTGTTCTTCTACTGGATGCACTTATAGCGGGACCAGCAGTACAAGTTCTTATGAAACGGTTTTAGACAGTTTGCAAATTGAACTAGCCGACACAGCCTCTGTGCGCACCATTACCCTTACAATATACGATTCAAACAATGCCTCAAGTATAAGTACCACCGTCAATATTTCAACAGAACGGGACGCACCAACCATCGACAATCTAGATACAAACTCACCCTTTACAGCAAACACGGCGAGTCTTCTCTTTTCTGGTGTAGAACTAAGATCTAATACTTCCAGTATTTTAAGTAAAGCCGTGATAGAAATTGAGAATTTACAATCTAACGATCAATTTTTGGACCTAACTAATGCGGAACTAAATGGGCTGACTGTCTCCGACTGTACTGACACAAAGTGCACACTTAACGGAGTAGCTGGCACACCAGATTTCGAAGCAGCTCTAGACGCCTTACAAATTGAACTTGCAAACAATCCAGCTGTGCGGACCATAACGCTAACAATATACGACTCAAATGGGTCAACCAGCTCAGAAGAGAGTTCGCCCATCACAATTCAATGAGACAGATTGTCAAATGAATAGAAAACTATCCAGTGTGTTAAGGCTATTAATTTCCAGTTTACTGGTCAGCTCAGTCACAGAAGCAGCTCAACCATTAACCAATGGTGATTTTGAAACAGGGACGCTGTCGGCGTGGAGCATTAGCAGCACCCAAGGAGCTGTGGTGGAAATAGCACAGAAAAACACCTGCTTTTCGGCCGTTGATACTACCCAAATAAATATTCGTGGAAATTATGCGGCTCTGCTTCGCTCCAATGTCGAAGGCGACGAAACCTCCAGAGCGATACTCACCTCACCCGCGTTTAATGCGGGAGACGGTGTGGCCTTTATTGCGCTTTCCGAAAGCCTTGTAGGCTTTGAAAAAGAAACGGTGCATTTTGAAGTTCAAATTTTAGACGCGACTAACGATGCGATTGTGGTGTCTCAAATACTGAAGCCTGCTACCGCTTTATTACATGGAGGGTGTCCAAATAGTGAAGATAACGCTTCCCACTTTCGTTCGCATTACGTCAGTACGCGCGCCTATGTCGGTAAAGGTATCAAAATTCGATTCGTACAAAACACCAAAGAAAGTGGTAGCCCCAATTTCACTTTGATAGATCAGGTAATCAAGTTTAACCAAGCGGAACAACCCATATTTTATAGTCGCCCTCATCCACAGGCGGGCGTCAGCGAAACCCACTGGGGAACGCCCTACTTAGACAGCGCAGGTTCATTTGATAGTGATAAAAAAATAAAGGAAATCACTTATAGCTGGTACATTGATTCTGAAGAAGTACGCGAGTCTAGGAATCCATGCGTTGCTGATTTGGCAGACGGCAATCACACGGCAGCGCTATACGTTAACGATGGTCAATACGCACTATCAGATGTCATTCATTTTGTCATTGATGTACCCACAGACATGAGAGAAGATTTCACTGCTCAAATCCCGAGCAACAATTTCGCCTCGATTAACCCGGTAGCTCAGGATCCCGAGTGTTCAAGCGATTTGCTGGATTACATAGTCGAAGTTAATTCTCCAGATGTTGACGTTAATGATCATTTAGCCATCGAAGAAGAATACGATACGGGTGATGCTACTGCGGACGATGCGAATGAAGATGACAGCGCAGAGACTCCGACATTCAGTGCGCAATTTTAAACACTCAGTCCTAGTACCAGTGTATTTATAATACAACCATGCTAACGCAACGATTCTGCGCAGTCGCACGGAGCCCTATTACTAACCAGTCAATCTAGAAGCTGACATGTTATTTTGTCGTTAGCTGAATCTAAACTCTCGCACTAAGAAAAAGAGTTTCGCCCTCGAATCAAATCTACCGATGCGATCAAAGCACCAGAGATAATCAGCCCACAGGCAATCAAAATACTGATGTGCCATTGTTGCTCACCGACCAACAATAACAAAACCGTGGATTGCAGCGGCGCAGAGTAAGCAAGCACCCCAAGCAATTGTATATGGCCATATTTGACACCATAATCCCAAACAAAAATTGCCAAGCCTACAGGCCCCAGGCCTAAGTCCAACACCGCTAACCATTGTGTTCCCTGCGGCACTATCGTGGTTTCGAAAGTCCAATGACACAGCACACCTAGAATACACACTGCTAAACAAAAACCACCCATCGTGCTGGTAGGCACTTCGTTGAAACGGCGATTGCTGACAGAATAAGCAGCCCAGATTACCGCACATAATAACGCAGCAGAATAGCCCCACAAATGCTCTCCTACAAAGGCACTGACACTTCCACGCGTTACTATCAGTAGCGCACCACACATACTAATGATACCGCCCAAAATGTGAAACCAGCGTAAACGCTCCTCAGGCAAAGCAGCCGAAGCAACACCATCAATAGCGGCTACAAATAAGCGATTAAACCTGCTTGAATGGGTGGTGCATGGTCTAAAGCAATAAAATAGAAAAAGTGGTATCCAAACAAGCCAACACAGTTGAGCAACCATACCGGCCAAGCTTGTCGATAACTTCGCAGCACTTGTTTCACTTTTTTTGGCTGAACACATAGGTTGCTCACAAACACGATAAAGAAGCACATAGAGAGCAGCTGAAATGGGGGAATGCCATTAGCGTAAGTAGTCATCAGCGCCAATGTTGACCACAACAGAATGGCAAACATCCCTATACAGGTTGCAAACGCTTTTCAGTTGGTTTACACCCTCTATAGAATAAACAGCAAAGTGATATATAGCACTGCGACAGCAATGGCATTACCTGCAATCACGATCGCAGCGACTTGTTGGGGGGACTGGCCAAACTGTTCTGCGAATAAGTAGTTTAAAACCGCGGGTGGCAGTGCCGCGAATAAAATCACTGATTGCACTTCTAATGAAGAAAGCGGCAACCATGTCACGACCAGTACGGCACTTAAGACACCGACTAAAGGCCTTACTAAAGCGCCTACCAGCCCGGTTGAAATTGTTTCCAGATTCACCCCAACCATTCGCACCCCTAGCGAGACCAACATCAAAGGAATCGCTATTTGTCCCAACATTTTAATGGGCAAAGCAATCGTTTCAGGTAACGGCAGTTGCAATAAATTGACCGCAATGCCGGCGACCATGGCCACGTTAACCGCATTAAAAAATACTCCATTAAATGACATTTTTCCACCGACAAGACGAACGCCCAAAGTAAAATGCAGGGTATTACTCACTAAGAACAACACCAACGCGATCTGCAAGCCCGACTCTCCAAATGCCAGCAGTGCCACAGGAAGCCCCATATTGCCGCAATTGTTGAACATCATGGGCGGGATAAAAATGGGTAGAGGATATTTGAAGAACCTAGCAATTGGCCATGCTAACAAACCCGAACCTATCACCACAAATAAAGCGGCAATAACTAAATTGACTAGATTTGTTGCTTCAAAGTTGGCCTCCGTCAGTGAGTCAAACACCAATGCGGGGACAAAAAGGCGCATATTCAGCTGGTTCGCGCTCACCAACTCCGGGTTATAACGCCTGCCGTAGAAATATCCGATGAGTATTAATACAAAGACAGGGAACAGTATCTGCAGTACCACGCCAGCATCCATTTAATTTAACTCCTCAAAATAACCAAGCTCATTCGAAGGTGACTATTCCGCTAGCGCAATCGTTATACGCCGGTTTTGCTTTCCCTTCTTTTTGATGCTCTGTATTAAAATTGGCCCAATTTCGTTGGCATTATTAACATGTGTACCCCCACAAGGTTGTAAATCAACCTCAGCGAAGTGCACCAGTCTGACTTTGCCTGACCCCGCCGGTGGCTGCACACTCATGGTTCGCACTAGCTCTGGAGAAGCTGCCATTTCTTCATCAGTGATCCAACTTAGAGACATGGGGATATCACGTTGTGTCAGCGCATTGAGTTCGATTTCTATAGCCAATTTATCAGGCGGTTCTGGCAAATCAAAATCAAGCCGCGCGGTATTGTCATCTCGAATGCTACCGCCCGTTACCGGCGCGGGTATCACCGCACACAACATATGCATACAACTATGCAGACGCATCAACTTATGACGTCGCGACCAATCAATCTCGAGTTCGACTTGTTGCCCAACACTGAGTCCATGCCCTTCGGCCATCAGATGTAAATGGGACCCATCTTCTCGGTCTTTAACCGTTCCCAATATATTGAGAGATTGATTACTTTCGTCACGCAGCACGCCGATATCGCCTGGTTGACCGCCGCCGGTAGGGTAGAAAATAGTTTGGTCCACCACGATGGCGTAGTTACGCACCTCGGCAATGGTTGCCGAACAAGTTTTTAAGTACCCATCTTCTCTAAATAATTCTATAGTCATACTGCTGAAGCCGCTATTGATTCTCTAATTTCATCTGCCACTGCCAATGCCTGCAAGCCAATCTCGCCGCTGACCAAAGGTTGTTTATTATTCAATACACAATCGACAAAGTGGATGATTTCTTCATCCAATGGCATAACCGATTCGACTTGCATATCAGTAGTGACAATATCGGGGTAGCCTGTTTCGACGTTCCTCCCTCCCGCTGCCACTTTTTGTAGATTTTGCTTTTCAAAGTCCAAACCCCAATAACAGTCAGCTTCGAATACCCGCAGTTTACGCATCCTTTCACGCGCAACGCGGCTCGCGGTAATGCTGGCCACTGCCCCGTTTTCAAACTCTAAGCGCGCATTAGCGATATCAACGTGATCGGTAAGCACACATGTTCCTGTAGCCATCACCGTTTTAAGTTTAGACGGCACCAAAGACAACACAATATCGATATCATGAATCATTAAGTCAGTAATTACATCCACATCGGTGGCACGTACAGTAAATTGACCCAATCGCTGAGCATCGATGTAACGCGGATTAGTAACATTATTCGCTAAGCCTATCATTCCAGCATTAAAACGCTCTAGATGACCAACCTGAAGCAAAGAGCGACAGTCTTTCGCCAATTTAACCAAGGCCTCGCTGTCAGCCACGCTGGAAGCCAATGGCTTTTCTATAAGTGTATGGATGCCCGCCTTTAAAAAAGGTTCGGCTACCTCTCGATGTAAAGAAGTCGGCACCACGATGTTCACAGCCTGTACTTTATCTAACAGCTCGTCGGCACTTTCAAAAAACTCACAGCCGTATTGTTCAGCGATATTTTTTCCATTCTCTTTATTTGCGTCCACGACGCCAACGAGTTCAACGTTGGGTAGCCCGGCGTATATCTTGGCATGAAACTTACCCAAGTAACCAACACCCACTACGCCAACTTTTAATTTTTCTGTCATTCTATGCACCTAGATTAAGCTATCAGAAACGTTCTTCATCAAACTAGAATTATATGCTCAGGGAGTTACTTTTAATACAGCAACATACCGAATGCTCACGCCATCTGGTAAGTTTTTTGAGGCATTTATCTAATGCTTGATATACTTAACGCCACTCATTTAAATAAAAGCTAACGATGACCAATAGGTGTGTTGTGATTACTGGCTGTTCCTCTGGTATTGGTTATGACGCTGCTGCTACCTTGCACGCCCGAGGTTACGACGTGATAGCCAGTTGTCGCCAACAAAAGGACGTTGACCGTCTAATTTCAGAAGGATTCAATTCACAGCTACTCGACTTGACCAGTGACGATTCAATAAATGCTTTTGTCAGTGCTCTTAAGCAACAAAACAAACAAGTCTATGGCCTAATAAATAATGGCGCATTCGGCGTGCCCGGTGCTGTTGAAGATTTAAACCGAGAAGCATTACTGACGCAATTCCAGACCAATGTATTCGGTACTCACCAGCTAACCGCGGCCATTATTCCCATAATGCGATCCAATAACAGCGGTCGCATCATACAAATTAGTTCCATACTAGGGGCTTTATGCCTTCGTTTCAGAGGTGCTTATAACGCCAGTAAATATGCACTTGAGGCCTTAAGTGACACCATGCGGTTAGAACTAGCTGGCACCGATATTAAAATCTCTCTGGTGCAACCTGGTCCGGTAGAAACCCAGTTTCGTGATAATGCACTTCTGATGTATCGGCGCTTTATAGACATAGAAAATAGCGTCCATAAAATCCATTACCAAGCAGTAGAGTCGAGGTTAGAAAGCGACGAGCCTGTACGTTTCACCTTACCTCCGAGTAGCGTCACCAAACATATTATTCACGCCTTAGAATCTACACACCCTAAAACGCGCTATCGAGTGACCGTGCCTACACGAATTTTCTTGCCGCTTAAACGATTGCTACCCGACAAGTGGATGGACGCCTTGCTGCTCAAAATAGGTTGAAATTTAATTTCAAAAACAAGCTAAAGCAAAATATCGTCGCCAAGCCTAAGAATGACATAAATCCGACGACATCCGTTACGGTACTAACCACCACTACACCAGACAAAGTGGGGGCCAAATTTATCTTTTGGGCTCGTCGGTTAATTTAATTTGAAACAGGTTTTCGTTCAAATTGCGGTTCACTTGTTCAATAAATTCTTATTTTGTACCATAAACCGTCTATTGATGGTGATTTCACCACCAATAGACAGATTTATCCCTAGGCAGGTAGCAATTC